>JAKSKR010000028.1 GCA_024401645.1 Paludibacteraceae bacterium
TCTCACGAACATAAAAAGAGGGTATATCATAAATGTTGCATTATGATACACCCCCATCTTATTTATGGAAGAAATTTAGTAAACATCTAATTTGAAACTTGGTTTGTCCCTTATCTGTCGGTCAAATCTCTACAGCAATCCTCAAATTTGCCAATATGAGACAAGTTGCATTTAGAGGTTGTTCAGCCGTGCCTGCCAATATTCTCTACGTTCCTTACGGTAATCGTCACCGTTAAGGAGATAGTCGCTCAAAGAGTTTCCAGCAAGTGTTAAACCATGTTCGGGTTTGTATTGGAATACTCTACCTTCGGCATTCTGAACCATCACGATGTTGTCTATTCCTATATTTTCAATTACGTAGCAGTCTATAGGGAAGTCCTCGAAGTTCTTACGCATTTTCTTCGTTTGCGCTACGGTCGAATACTCGTTATCAACAATACCGCACAACTCGATGTCGCGCACTAAAATAGAACCAAATTTTTGGACGTACTCTACGAAGTCTTCTGAAAATTCAACACACAAAGCCTCTTTGGCAGCTTCAATTGCAGAAGCATCTGAGCCGTCACCAGAATACAACTTGTCTGTTTGTGCTAACGAGTATATAACGTCAATAATATTCTGTTCTGGTGTGGATTCTATAGCGGGTAACTCCATTTTTGAAGATTCAACAATATCTCCATTTTTGTACATTTTTTCCAAATGATCTTGTGCCTCCTTATGCCCGTTATTAGCAGCCGTTCTGTACCATTTTACAGCAAGTGCCATATCGAAATCTACGCCCTCTCCATCCTGATAGCAACTGCCAAGAATATACTGCGCTTGCTTATAGCCACGTTTTGCCGCCTTCAAAAGCAATTCGACCGCCTTTTCGTGGTTTTCGTCAACACCATAGCCATTTAAATATGAAATGGCAAGATTATACATAGAACGGGAGTCGCCCTGCTCGGCTGCCATTGCCCAATATTTGAACGATTGGGTGAAATCTTGTTCTACACCTATACCGTCTGAATAGCAATTGCCCACTTCGTACATAGATTCAACATAACCAAGGTCGGCAGCTTTCTTGAACATTTCAAACCCCATTTCATCGTCTTGTTCTACACCACAACCATCTTGATAGCAGTATCCAAGATTGTGGAAAGCTTCCGCATCATTTTTTTCTGCGGCATTAGCCCAACAGGCGTACGCTTTCTCAAAATTTTGGCACATGGCATAACATATTCCTAACTTAGAGAAAATGCTAACTTCAAAATTCTCGTCCTCTTTTCTCTGGCACAACGATTCGTATAGTTCTATAGCCTTGTTTATGTCTTGCTTAACTAGGTTGCCTTGCATATAGAGATCCGCCAATTTTCTAGTGGCTTTAAAATCTCCTTTATTAGCTGCTTCTGTAAGGTTTTTGATGACTTCTGCTGACATATGTTAACATCTAACTTATTAATTATATCTGCAAATATAGCCTAAAAACGCTATAAAACAATAAAATCTGCTGAAGGCTGATTCTAAACCATTCTAAATAGGTTATTGGCACTTTTTCTTTTCGTTCGCCATTTTATGTTCGCTACAAAGATAAGGGGCAAGCCGAGTTTTGCTTTAGATGCTTACTTTATACTTGTATGGTTTAGTAATATTTCTTAACTTGCAAATTGTTCAACATCGTAATTAATATAGCAAAGTATGAATCGTTTGACAATTGCCCTAATTGGCAGCATAATTTTTAACACATCGTTGTTCGCAGATTCAGAGAACAGCCTACCAACAACCGAAACCCTGCACCTGAATGGGAAGGTAAAAACGCAAAAGAGCTACAAGAATGGTAGCATGTTCCAAGAAATGAATTTCAGAGAAGATGGCAGACTCATTTCCGATATTGTCTACTCTCAAAAAGGTAGCAAACACAATGAAACGAAAGTTACTTATGACGCAAACGGAAACGTCTTGAATGTCGTTAAGTGCGACTATACGCTAAAAGTGCCGAAAAAATCGGACTGGGGCGAAGGGGCAATCGTAGATGGCGATACTTATGAAAAAGCACGTATGTGGGATTATGCTCCCGACCTTCTGGAAAAGCACATCATATATTGGGAATCTTATTCCTATAACGAAAATAATCAAGTGGTTAGTAGTGCCATCACCAGTAAAGAACCTTTTGCATTCACTCGCCACAAATACCTGTTCGAATACGATAAGAATGGCTTGAAAACTAGCCAGAAACACTATTCCTTTGACTTGGGTGACAGAGATACATCTTACTATGAACTAACAGTGTGGGAGTACGATAAAGACAAGAGGCCTACGCTTGAAAAGTTATACAAAGGGAAAGATGGCACGGAATTTCGACTTTCTGAAACCACCACCTATAGCTATAATTCAAAAGGATTGTTGACCGAAAGAACTACCATGATCAACGATACGACATGTAAGGCAAAGACACAGATATCGTATTTCAGCAACGGTCAAAAAATGATGGTAATTGAAACTAGGCGAAAAATGGAAAGAAAGTCTGCTGTTGGCAGAATTCCGTGGATAATGGTGACCGATACTGTAGAAATATACGACAAGAAAGGTCATAACTTATTGAGAATTGGAAATGTTGGTAGAAGGACATGTAAACTTCGTTTTGAATACGACAAAAAGGGTAATCTAACAGATGAGTTTGACTGTTTAGGACATACCCAACATTCTTATACAAATAAAGGGGTAAAGACAGAATCAAGAATCTATTCGTCATTTGGAAAAGAAAACGATGCACCCATAATCGTTAAAACGTACGATAGCAAGGGACGCATAATAAAAAGCGTTTTATGGAATGGTGAAGTTACTACCATTGAATACGACAATAACGACTTTATTAAAGTTGTACAGACTTCTGATTCTTCAATTTCCGACAGAATGTATGGTCACCAGGTTTCTGAAATTAAAGTTTTAGATAAGGACAAGACCAGTGTTAAGGATGTGTACAATTACGAGTACGATTCCATGAAGAATTTGCTGAAATCACCATCGAAATATGGTTATGGCAATAAATATGTGTATGAATATTACAAGTAAGGGGCAGCCAACTAATAACCTTTTAATTGGTAAAAATTAGTGAGACGCTTACCGAAATAGCGTATTAGTCTTTCACCTGTTCAAGGTAGAAGTCGACTTGCTTTTTTACCTCGTAAATGGTTTCTTGCTTGGCATCGTGCGCCAAATAATAGAGTGTAAGGTTTTCGTCGCGGTTAAGGGCTCGCCTTATTACCGATATGGGCAGACCATACGACACGCTAACCTTGGCAATAACCGTACGGGCCTCACTAACATTCTCGCTGCTAGTGTAAGGCTTCTCAATGTCGGCACGGTTAATGCCAAGCACTTTAGCCGTAATGTTTACGATTATGTTAACCAAATTGGCATTGGTCATAGGCCTAGTTTCTTTTTTTGAGGTACCTGTTAAGGGATAGGCACTTCGTTATTCGTGCTAAATTTAGTCTTTTTTCTTGAATGTTGTTATCAATTCTACCAATAATTGCCTATTAACGAACAGATTTATTACCAAATAGATGATTCCGCATATAGCAACTTCGGCTACGACTTGGTAAAGTGTACCCAATTGGAAGTGGTTCTGAAACTGAATGACCGAAATTGCCATGACCAAGGTTATTAGCAAATTCGGTAACAAGTCCTTAATCAGGTCTATTGGCGAATAGTTGATAAGACACTTCAGAAAGACGGCATCGATAATTGCCAACACTACGTGTATAAGAATGTATCCCTTAATGAGGGTTTGAATGTCGTTAGGGAAAAAATAGATGCAGAAGAATACCGATAGCAGAATCATTATGTTCTTGCCCGATTCTAACAATAATGCCCTTTCCTGACCTTTTGGAGAAATGAGGTAGTAGTTGTAAAACAAGGTATGGAATGGATGCAATGTGCCCGAAAAACAGAACAATTGGAAAAATGGTACCATTGGTAACCACTTATCGGTAAAGACCAACGACACAACATCGCCCATGCATAGGAAAAGGAAGGCCATGGTTGGGAAGGTGATGAATGCCGTTATTTTTGTGAATCGGCGCAAATAGAGCAACTGCCTTTCGGGGTCTTCGTTCAGCTTAACCAGTGCCGAACTACCCACGCCACCCAGAATGTCGCCTAATGCCAAAGGTAAGATTTCCTCGTATTTTCGGGCTTGTGAGAAATAGCCCAACTGACTCATTTCGTACTTCCTACCAATTACAAAGTTGTAGATGTTGTAGACGGTGGTATTGAGCAACGAGTTTGAAATAATCTTTACACTTGAGCTGAACAGTTCCCTAATTACGCCAAAGTTGCATTTTGTTGTAATGCTGAATGGGTGTAATAGCCACAGGCAAATAACTTTAACCCCTATGAAGATGATTTGTTGCCACGCCAGTGCCCAGTAGCCATAGTTGAACTTAATGAGTAGGCAAACACCCACACCCGATGCTGTTAGGCCTATGATGTTGGCAAGTGCCATTATCTTGTAGTTCAAGCTGCGTTTAAGCAGAACTATCTGCACAATGGCTAGCGGATTTAGCAGCAACGTAAGGAATACCACACGGGCAACCTTTGTCAACGCCTCTTCGTGAAAGAAGTCTGCAATGAGCGGTGTACAGAAATAAAAAGGGATGTATAGGGCTAGGCCCACTGCAATGTTGAAAAAGAAGACAGCCGAATATTCCTCTTTCGATATCTCCTTTCGCTTAAGTAGTGTGATGCTGAAACCAGACTCGATGAGAATGTTGCCTATGGCCGAGAATATGGCTAGGGCACCAATAAGTCCGAAATCGTGCGGTGTGAGCAAGCGTGCCGTTATAATGCCAGTTACAAAGGTTATGACGATGGCACCTAAACGGTCGACTGTACTCCAAACGAGTGACTTCTTTGTTTTTGATTTCAGATCTTCAGCCATCTCATTCGCCTGTTAAAATTCGTTGTATGCGGTCCATGGTCTTGTGTCCGGGTACCTTGCAATTCTTCAATCCAAATTCGCCCAAGCGGAATGCATGGTTAAGGCGGATGTTGCCCACCTCGCGCTTGTAGTCGAAGTCGCTGTTTTTAAGGAATGTACCGTTATATTCACCCGAAAGGGAAATGCCGCCAAAACGGTAGTTGTAGGTCAGGTTGACGCGTCCGTTAGCCCTGAAACCATAGTCGAAGGCATCTTTTTCTTCCCCATTCATCGTGTAGCTGGCAGGGCCAGCAGCAACATAAGGCACACAAAGCAAGCCAAGCACCCAACGTCCGCCGTTAAAGGCGAAGTTATGACCATAGCCGGCGCCAAGGTTAAAGGTGTTAATCTTGGCTTTTTCTAGTGGTAACGTTGCCAAAACGGCATCGGCTTGCTCGGTTTCGTCGAAATTACGTTTGTTGAAGGCATTGTGCCCGAAGGTGAAACCAACAATTCCCGAACCCTGGCTCTTTAGTTGGGCACGGTGGTAAGAATAGTCGTAACCCGAAAGAAGGGCGTAACGCTTGTTACAGACCCATTCGGCATTAATGTCCCAGTCGGTGGAACGGAAAGCACGCAAGCGCGTTTCGTCGTCGGTAAAGTCAATAAACTGGCTGTAGTCGCTTTCGTTAACAAGGCGCAGGTTGCGAATGTGTGCTATGCTAAACGCCAAGTGCATACGCCCCATGTTTATGTTGTAGGCAAAGTTAAAGCCCTTGTTTATGGGTTTAAGGGCTATGTTGTAACCTATTTTCAGCCATTTCCAGTAAAGGAAGGCCGAAATAAGCGGCTGCATTTCGGTGTCGCAATAGAGTGGTAGGCCGTTATTGGGTGTTACGCCAAAGAAAGGGATGCGGTAGCGGTAACCAACCTCGAACATTGGGTGTGGTTGTTGTGCACTTATGTACTCCGTGCTAGCGGTAAAATGTTCGGCACAAGTAGTATCGGGATGTACCAATACATCATAACCTTCAATATCGGTAGCATAAACGCCAATACTGAAAAGCATTATGAATAGGGTGGTTATGTATTTAAGCATGGTGTTTGGGCGCACATTTAGTTAGCGGATGCAAAATTAAGGAAAAATACTTGCAAAACAGCTAGAAATGTGTCTACTGGTCATAAAAAAAGCGACGAACCGCAGTTCGTCGCTTCCTATTTCAGTCGGGAATATTCCCCAATTTGCATCAGTCAACGTCAAGCGCCTTCTTCCACTGGTCGAAAGCCTCAAGTTCAGCAGGAGCTTCAGTGCCATCGACACAAACAATGGTGTTGATGAAGTTCTTCATACCATTTAGGGTAGACTTTCTTTCAGCATCGCCCAAACCTGCCAATGCAGTCTTGGTTTCTTCAATAAGTTCGTTAAGTTCGTACTTTTTGTTGGTAGTAGCTGCAAGAATCTGTTCAACATCGTCGCCAATACCAGCCTGCGACTTCAAGTAACCAATGAAGAGGTTGATGAATGCCTTTTCCTTATCGTCGTAGTTACCGTCGGCTGCACCAAAGAAGACACCAGTCTTTGCAACCAATTCGGCAAATTTTACCTTCTGATTCATTTTTCTATGATTGTTTATGCTTTGTTTCCGAAAATACCTTTCAAAATTTCAGCAGCGTTGCCTGCCATGCCCGCAATGTCGGAAGTAGACATATTGTTAAGCGACTGTGGGTTTTGCTGCATGTTCGACTGGTTACCACCCTTAAGAATGTTGGTCAGAACACTTGCACCACCAGTGGCTGCTAGAACCTTTATGATGCTTGCAACATCAATACCGCTACCGCTAGCATTAGCTTGAGCCGACTTGCCCTGCTGCATGGCTGCAATTACCTTTACAATGCTGGCAATGTCTAGTCCACCTGCGTTTGCAGAACTGGTTTTAGCTTTATTGCCACCCAAAATGGCACCGAGAACACTTGTAAAATCCATAATAAAAGTTTTTTATGTGTGTACAACAAATATGTGAAGCTCCTTATAAAGCTTCTTGGTAAAGCTACCTATAAAATATGATATAAGCAAAACTTATTCGCCAATATTTGCGTATGTGCCAATAAAATGGCACATTCCATCGACTAGCGTTCAAGCAATATGTTGTTAATATAGGTGTTGAAAGGAATGGTCAGCTTAAAGTCGGCAAGCATTTGGTCAATGCTGTCTTTGCCAGCCACGTCCTTGTCGGTAAGGTTCTTGCAGAACATGTAGTCTTTCAGCTTCAAGTACTCTGCACCCTCGCAATCGGCAGGGTAGCCAACAGGCAGGCGTTTCAGCTTATTGGTACTTGTAAGTTGACCAAACACTTTGGTAACGTTAGCATCTTCCACCACAGGTTGCCATTCTTCGAAACAGTTGACAATAATGTCGCGAACACGTTTTAGCACGTTCTTCTCGAGGCAGTAAACGCCAGTTGCCAGCAAACTGCCACCGGGTTGCAAATGCACGTAGTAGCCGCTTAACAGGCTCTTGCGGGCACCGTGCGGGGCTATGAAGGCGCCAAAGTGTCGCTTGTAGGGCGATTTGTCTTCCGAGAAACGTGTATCGCGATAGAAACGGTAGAGGCAGTCCTTTGCCGTCATTGGTTCAAGCGACGGATCGGCAGCCCTCAATTCTTCAATCATGTAGTTAACAATCTCCTCGAAGTCTGCCTTTGCAGTCTCGTAGTCTTTCTTGTGTTCCTGGAAGTACGGACGGTTGTTGTTGTCGCGTATGTTTTCTAGGAAGGTCATTATGCGGTCGGTCCTCATCTCAATCTTTTTTTATGATGGGTAACTTAATGACGTAGTGCTTGCCCTTTGGGTTAGGCAGCGTGTTAGTCCTTAACCAGAAGTTCTCCTCTTTCAGCAGGTTGTAGTTCAACCCCCTGTCTTTTGCAAATTGGGCAAGGTTGGTAATGGCTGTGTCTACGCCCACGGTGTCGCAAGGCACTTCGCGGTAAAGTTCGCTTTCCTTTAGGTTGAAACCAAAGGCTTTCGGATTGGTCATCACCATTTTGCAAGCCAAAAGGCGGAACATGTACCGGTTAGTCTCTTCGGTGAGGTTCATCTCGTAGAAGTTGCTGGCCAACTGCACACGGCTTTGGCGAAGCAGGCGTCCAATGCCGGCGTTGTAAGATGCAGCAGTCAGGCTCCAGTTGCCCAACTGTTGGTAGGCATGGCGCAAGTACTTGCATGCAGCCCTTGTTGAGAGTTCTATATGGTAGCGTTCATCTACGTTTTCGTCTACCTGCAAGCCGTGGTCCTTACCAGCTTCGGGAATGAGCTGCCAAAGGCCAGCCGCCTTTGCCGACGAGTAGCTGCGTGGGTTCAAGCTACTTTCAATGGCAGCCAGGTACTTAATGTCGTCGGGCAAGCCTTCTTCCTTCAGTATGCGTTCAATTAGCGGAAAGTAGCGGTTAGCACGCTTCAGAAGCTGTAGGGTGCTGCTATGGCTGTAGGTGAAGTTCATCAACTCACGGTCGAGACGTTCACGGAAGTATTCGTTGTCAATTTTCACCTTTTCGCCACACCATTCGGCCTCTGCTGGCACTTGTGGAATGAAAAGGTTGTTGTTGTCGGCAAGTTGTGCAATTGGGGCAGACGGTTGCAACTCTTGCTGTTGAGCCTTACGTTCGTTACTTGCACATGCTTCTAGGGGCATAGACAGTGTTATGCCCACATATAGGGGTAGAAATTTTTTATACATTTTGGTGATTGTGTTACACGTGGAAGACCAATAGTGGGGTCTTGCTGTTTCCAAGAAGGGTTTTAGCGGTACTTGGATTGAATAGTCTTACAAACAGGCTACGGTGGTGTGTGGTAAGCGAAACAACGTCTATGTTCTCGTCCTTCACATACTGTTCAATGGCTAGGAGCGATTCTTCGCCATTCAGTAGGTTGAGCGAGATTTCCTGTTCAGGATAGTTGGTCTTGAAGTATTCGCTTATGCCGCGTAATTTAATCTCGTTCCAAATGGTCTTGTCTTCATCGGACTTCTTTCCCTTGGCCAGGTGAAGGAAGTGGACTTTGAACTTGAAGGGTTTCAACAAGGTCATCAGTCGGTCGAAAGCCATTAGGTCGTCATCTTCAAAGCGCGTAGCATAAACAAGGTTCTTCATGCTGTTGAAGCTTTCGAAATCGGCATTCTTCGGAAGGGCGAAAACCGGTTTCTCGCTACGTTCAAGCACCTCGGCGGTAATGCTACCCATCTCCTCACTGTCTACCTCGGCTTTGGTGCGTGTGCCCATAACAATGAGCTGCACGTAAGCCTCGCGGCTGTAATTCAATATTTCGTCTTCCGGAATACCTATCTTAACTACGTACTTGTAGTTAATGTTAGGCAAGGTACCGTCGGCAATGAGGGCCTGGAGTTGCTTGTCGAAGTTCTCCTTCTGAACCTGAATTCGGTCCAAATCTTCCTGCAAGGCCTTGTCGCGTTTGCCTTTTTCCCTGGTCAGCATCTCTTCAATGAGGTTGACGTGCGGGGTAGGGTCAATGAACGCATGGAACAAACGGACGCCGCAACCATAGCTTTGGGCAAACTTGAAGGCAATGCCGCAAATGCGTAGGCTGAAGTCGCTGAAGTCAATTGGCACCAGCAATACGTTTTTTGGGGCTTCGCTGCTATCGTCAGCACTTGCTTTCTTCAACTCAATCTGTTCAACTACACTTGTTGCACGGTCAAGGTCGGCTTCCTTAATTCGCACACGCACATTGCGGGTAACAATGCTGTCGCCCACGTGCTGTATTATGGAATCTATGTTGTTTGCAGCCAACTCTTGCTGTAATGCAAGTGCTTTCTCAAACGAGTGGATTGCCAACGTTACCAGTTTCGCCTTGTCGTCCATAAGTATTCGCTTTTTGCCGTTTAAAACCTTAATTTGTAAATATACTAATAATTCATTTAAATTAGGTCTTATAGATACGTAAGATTTTGGAGGCCCACTTCAGAAGGTGCCTTTTTGGGCACAACATATTTACTTGCACACTACAACCATAAAGTTGTTAACCAAGAGCCATTTTTATTGTTAATAACTTATATTGCATTAAATAACAGACATTTACGTTAATTTGTTCATAAGTTGTTTATATCTTACATAGCTCATTTTTTTCACCATCTGAACATTCTCATAACTTTGTGACGTCTGAAATTTGTGGTTCGGCAAAAGGGTGAAAAAAGCCATTTCTTTGCGTTGAAGCTTTAGCAGAATATTGCTTTTTCTGGCCCTAAAGTTGCAACCTTGCAATTTTCAAGAACTATGAAATATATGTACTAAATTTGTGTCGTAAACGGAGCTATGAAATGCTGTGGAAAATGAAAACTATGAAAGGGAAAATTTAGGAAATGATATGGAAAATGGTGCCCCGCAACAAAAGTGCGGGGCTTTTTTTATGGTAGCAAGAGTTGTCACTCCTGCCACACCAAAAAATGCGCTGTGCGCATTAAATTCGTGTCATTAGTAACGCCCGCGGCGTTAATTGGGGAAATCCCCATCAAACCAAGAATTCGTATCATTCGCGAAATTCGTTGGCAATTTTTCATAATTGCACCATGTGCATAAAATTTCAACGAGGGCGATGCCACTCAATTAATTCTGTTGCCCATACTGGGCGCACAAACGTCGTGCGTATCAACCCAGGGCGCCGCTGCGCTTGCCCCGGGCTGACAGGTGATGCCCTTTCAGGGCGCACAACACCTAGCGCACAAAATTCGTGTCATTAGCAACGCCACCGGCGTTAATTCGCGAAATTCGTTGGCAACATTAATTCCGTATTGAATGCAGAATGCGATATTCGGCAGCAAAAAATAAATCCCCATTTTTTTCGAAATGAAGAAAACTAGGTCTATATTATGTTTGTAAGCCATTTAAATCTTAAAAACTTGTGAATGATGAAAGAAATTACGAAAAGTTTAGACGTTAAGTGTTACGAGAAGTTTTTCGATGTCCTAACCCACAAGGTTAGCATGTCGACACGAATGGCAGAACTGAAATGTATGGGTGTTCCGTTTATTATGAAAAATGGCGTATGCACTGTTAATTGTGGCAACCCGCATGCAGCACTGGTGTTTGACGATAACAACGTGCGTTACTACCTCGAAGGTAAAGAAGTTTTGCGTGGTTTGGAATACACCTACTGCACCACTCGCGCATTGGTTGATATTCTGATGCAGTTTGAAAAAAACATTTGTTGGGAAGAGTTTGTTGTGAAACCCACTTACAAATTTGAATGGCAAAAGTGTGCGGATGGTATCCTTGACAAGGAAAAGGAAAACGCAGAACATTCTAAAAAAATGGTTTGGATGGACTACGAGGAAGATTTCCGCAAAGAATGGTACCCGAAATACAAGAAGGTGATTTCCGTTTTCGAGAGTACCCTTAAAAACCTTTATGGCGACCGACTTGGTTCTTATTCATTATATGACGATGTGACACCTTACGATGAACATTGCATTTTCTTTAAATGGTACGACGATAATAACTGCATCTGGAAAGGCACAGGCACCCCATTCATGGAAGGATTTTTTAATCCGGACAAACCACAGGAATTTCTAGACCTGACAAATACCATCGACGAGTTCCTGGCAAACGGAAAGGTTGACCACAACACCATGGCAAAAAGACCCAGGGTGGTGGTATATGACGAAGCAACTTGTAACGAAATTTCGTTGATGATTAAACGACACGCAGATGCAGACCCTACCTACTGGCGACCTATGTGGAAAAATTTGGACGAGTTTTGCGATGAATGGTGCGATGTTTTAAGTGATAACAACGATGACCTTTCGTACTCGTACGAAAGATCGGAATTTTATCAATACTTAACATCTGGTAAGTTAAATAATGGCAAATACCGTAAATGGCGACGTTTCTGCGAGAGTGTTATGCGTAAGGTCTGGAACGAATTACAAAAAGACATGTACCGACCATTAGAAATTGTACCCTATAAGAACTTATACCAACAGGGCAGATATGTTAAAACCGATAAGTTGCGTTACAAGGGACTCTATGTCTTGTGCACCCCTTACCTTAAAGAGGGGTTGCAAGTTCCCCTAAAATGGATTAACCATAACAAGAAATGGACGTTCTACGCATAAAAGAAGCCGAAAGTTCGTAGAACGAAAAAATGCCCTGTCTATTTTGGCATTAACTTTGGGTGGCGTATATTTGGGTATTAAACATCTATTCATAAGAAAATGAAAAAGGTATTAATACCATTTTTTATATTGGTAATGTTCGTTAACGGTGTCCTATGCACTGCGCAAACCATTAGCGGACAAGCAGGTGGCTACAACTATGTGGACCTGGGCTTGCCAAGTGGCACCAAATGGGCAACTTGCAACATTGGCGCCAACGATCCGTTTGAATATGGCGACTACTTCGCTTGGGGCGAGGTGGAAGCAAAGAAAAAATACAACTGGGATACTTACAAGTGGAGTGGTGCAAAGCTTGACTCGCTCTACAAATACTGCACACAAACGCTTTGGGGCAATGCCGACAGCACCGCCGTGCTGCTAGCCGACGACGATGCTGCCACAGCTGCATGGGGCAATGCGTGGCGCATGCCGACAAAGACCGAACAAGACGAACTGCTTGAGGGGTGCAACTGGGTGTGGACCGTGAACTACAATGGCAGTAGGGTGGCAGGTTCAATAGGAACGTCGAAGACGAACGGCAACACCATCTTCCTACCGGCTGGGGGCTACCGCCTAATGAAGTCGAACTTCGACGAAGGGGAGTGTGGTTTCTATTGGTCGGCTTCGCTTTTTGAAGAATATTCGTTCGATGCCTATGCCATGGAACTGAAAAATGCCCGAAATAAGAGCATTTTCGATAAACGCCGTAACGGCAACAACATACGAGCCGTTGTAAGGTAACGGCTGAAGGCCTGCCTTTTGGCACGAACTTTGCAATGGTAAAGCCGGGCATGGAGAAGGCTCTCTGCCCACATACCAACAAAAATAACAGATTAACTTATGAATAGCGCCGTTATAAAGTTCTTTCACCTAGTCAGCTTACTTGTTTTGTGGCTATCACTATCTTCGTTCAACTACAAGAGCGAATGGAATAAAATAGACACAATAATTGAAAAGAAACCTAAAACGGCGCAAACCCTACTGCGAAACATAGAGAAAAATGCACGTGCCGAGGGCAACTTGCCCGAGGTACTTCGGTGCATTATGGTGGAGCACCGCATAAATACGAAAATTATTGATGAAGTGGGTTCCATTAACAATACGCTGACAAGGCTAAAATCGTTCAGAAAGACCTATAAGAACCATTCTGCCGCTGTGGCTGTTGCTTTCTGCCTCGAAGCGGAAGTCTTGAACCATTATTACGACGGAAATTGTTATGATAGCGAGAGAAGCGAGGTGTTGCCAAAAGACTTTAAGGAATGGCAGGAAGCTGATATAGAATGGAAGATTAGGGACAGCTACAAAAGGGCATTAAAAAATGCTATTGTGAAAACCACAAAGGCAAGCGCTTACAAAACACTGTTCGACGTTGACGTTGATGGGCGGCATTACTTTACGACTCTTTACGACCTCATTCAGGGCTGCCGCATTTACAACAATAAAGTTTACACGAAGACAGAAGTTCTTAAGATTTTCGATGAACTGATAGCTTTCCACAAAAATGACCCCGATAAAAATGCCTACGTGTTTGCCAAGCTCGACAAAAGGGATTGGGAGCAATCGGACTATGCCAAATTTGTGTACGATAGACTAAATAAATTCAATAGGTACAAAAATTATGTTACCATTACCGAAAGCTATGTCAACGATTTGGAGAAAATGCTGGCAACTTACCGCAATACATCTGCTTCGGTCTTGGTACGTTGTAGGCTGGGTATGGTCTACTATGAAATGATGTCGGAAAATACTTTCGACAGCTATAAGGACTTGGGCATAAAACTCAAATTAACTCCTAAACGTCTCTACGATTTGTGCAATAAGGGTATTACCCAATATCCGAATCACCCCCATGCAAAAGAGTTGAAGAAGCTGATAGAAGTCATGAAACTGGAATCGGTGACTACGGAAATTGATAAAGATGTGTACAGAAACGACGAAGATGTTCTGCTAAAAGTCGGCTATGCCAATATAACCAATCTGCAACTGAACCTTCACCGTTACGACTGTTCTCCCGAAGATCGTCTGGGAAAGAAGCACTATGAACTGCCGAACACTAAAATTGACAGTTTAAACTATGTGTTGACACCATCGGACTATTTTAATAAAAGAGATACCATTCTGCATTTGCCTAAACTAGATTTTGGCTCATATTTCATTGCATACAAAGGCGATACCATCGATTTTACTGTTTCGAACTTCTCGGCTTTCATAGGAGATATAGATTATGGAGATGGTACCATAGGTTTTGTTGTAGATAGCAAGACAGGGATGCCAATGGCAGATGTAGGTGTTTTCGGAAAAGACACAGACTTTTATGGTCTTATTAAGACAACTAATCGCGAAGGTGCATATAGACTGACATACAACGAGAACTATTCGCGCTTATTCTTTTCCGATAGTTTAAAGCAAGACCGTTTCTTGAACATTTCAAATAATGTTCATCAGGTGTATAACAGTTCTAATAGAGATGACAAAGCCAAAATTTTTACCGATAGAGCCATTTACCGCCCAGGGCAAATGGTGCATTTCAATATTATCAGGTATAAGCTAGATGATATTACGAAAGTTATAGAAAATAAGAATTTTACTGTCGAAGTAAAAACCGGTCATAATGTAATTTATGAGAAAAAGCTGACAACGAATCAGTATGGCTCGGTTGCCGATTCCTTCAGAATACCGGTAAGTGCACGTCCGGGCGAATATCGAATAAGTTGTAGCGAGACATGGGAAAGCCATCCCTTCAGAGTAGAAGAATATAAGTGTCCTACTTTTGAAGTGGGATTGGTGTCGCCAGTTCATTATATTGAATTTGGAGAGGAAGTTAGCGTAAAGGGGAAGGCTAAATACCTGAACGAAACACCATTACAACGTGCTAAAGTGGTTTACACTATAGTCGACCATGAAGGGAAAAGAACGACAGATTCTACTTATACCAACAATTATGGCGATTTTGAGGTTCGCTTCAGAACTAAAACAAAGTCTGATAACGTAATTTTGTCAGCCTCCTCTGTAAACGTTATGGTAACCGACTTGAAAGGGGAAACTCACGGACAAAATTCATGTTTTTGGGTTGGCAGTAACAATATGCACATTAAATGTGGCAACAGGAAGCCACAAATGGAGAAAAAAGATTTGCCTAAAGTCAAGTTTACGGTTACAAACTTTAATGATGAACCTTTGACACAAAAGGTGAATTATGCGGTTTACTCCGATACGGTATTGGTGGCCGATGGTGTTGTTGTTAGCGATAGCATTAACGGGTTCAGCCTACCGGTTGAAACCAGCAACTGGAAAGCGGGCAAATACGACATTAAACTGACGGTAAACGACGTAAAGCAACATATTGTTAAAAATGACTTCTCGTTCATACTTTTCAGTACCGAAGACACTTGCCCTCCTATTTATTCGGAGTTGTGGATTGACGACAATGAAACTCATTGGCTGAAGAGCGACTCCGACAGTGTATTGGTGCGTGTGGGCACCTCGCTGATCGACGCCTGGTTACTAACCGTTAGTAGGTATTCCAACCAATATTCCTACTACTGGAGTAAATTAAGCAATAAGGTGAAAATTGACAAATGGAGACTGCAAGCTGGTTCCGACAAGTTGTATGTAGACTATTTCATAATAAACAATGGACAACTGTGGCACCAATCGGTTGCCATAAGGAAAAAGCCGGAAGACAAGACTTTGAAAACAAAGTTGTCGGTTTTCAGAGATAAGGTACAACCTGGTGCCAAGGAACAGTGGACCCTGCATGTGGAGCCGGCTAGGGGAGAAATGATGGCAACCATGTACGATGCGTCGCTCGACCTCATCGTCCCTATGAATGTTTGGCATTTAGATAATAAGTTTAAAAAGTACCAATATCTTCAATATTGGGATTTTAGTACGAATAAAGGCGAAGTTTTCCGATATAGCGAGAAGTTTAATGGAAAATTGCTTTATTCAATTAACATGTTCCATCTAAACGAATCCATCTATTCTCCAACTATTTACGATATTTATAGTGAAGACAATAGTGCATTTTTCGACGTTGCAGAAGAAGAAGGAGGAGGAGACAACGTGGAGGAAGCCTACAAGGAGGAAGAGGAAACAGAACCAACACCAAAGAGGGTGAAAGAAATGCCAACCGTGCGCAAGAATTTTTCGGAAACAGCATTCTTTATTCCCCATAAAAGTGTAGATGCTGAAACCGGAGATGTAAGGTTCACTTTTACGGTTCCCGATTACATGACTCGCTGGAAATTCATGGCTCTGGTACACGATGCCGACGTGAACACCGGAACAGTGGTACAGGAAATAGTATCGCAAAAAGATTTCTACATATCACCTAACTATCCTCGTTTCTTGAGAATGGGAGATACTTGCTCGTTTACAGCCAATGTGGCCAACCTAACCGAAAATGCACAGAAGGGTGTTGCCAAAATGCAGTTGCTCGACGCTGTTACTGAAAACATTATTGAGGAACAGACGGTTAACTTTGAACTGGGTGCCAATAAGGTAGATGCTGTGGAGTGGAAAATGGCAGTGCCTAACGAACTAGACGCCGTGTTGGTTCGTGTAACGGCCGAAACTGAAAGTTTTGCCGATGCCGAGCAGAAAATTCTGCCTATATTGCCAAACCACATGACTTTAACACAGACCATGCCGCTTTGTGTGCGCGGTGGGCAGACCAAGGAATTTGACTTGAAGAACCTGACCGAGAACACAAGCGCAAGCCTAGAGAACAAGTTGCTGAAACTGGAAATATGCGAAAACCCAGTTTGGAATGTGGTAAAGTGTATGCCCGAGGCTGCTAACTGTTTGCTTTATACTTCCATTAGCTTGTCGGCTTCGCTATACATTAACGCATTGTCGCAAAAGGTAATTAAAGACAATCCGATTATTGGCGAAGTTGTTGGCAAATGGGTTGCCAAACAAGACTCTGGCAACGCGCTTCTTTCAAACTTGCAGAAGAATGAGGATGTGAAGGAGGTAAGGCTGTACGAAACGCCTTGGACGAAAGTGGCTGTTGACGAGAATAAACAGATGGCAGCACTGCATGGACTGCTAGACACTGTTGCCGTTAAGGAAAAATGCGACAACTTGCAAAGCCATCTAGACAAATTACGCTCACATAATGGTGGTTACTACTGGATATGCTCGTTTGATAAGCCAAGTGTTTATTCAACCCTGTTCGTTCTCGACAATTATGCATGCCTTCAGCGTGCGGGCATACCAATAATCAGTAACCAACGTAAAAAAATGCTGGATGATGACGTTAACTTCCTAGACCGGTATTTTTTAGAGAAATATGAGGACATCAAGAAGAAAACGACAGGTGGGGTTAACTACCATGTGAGTGTTGTCGACTTGTATTACTTACGCATTCGCTCGCAATTCAAATTCGACTTGCATGAAAATTTCAAAGACTCTTATAAGTTCTATTACGAGCTAATGAAGAAACAGTGGCCAACCAGCTCGCTCTATGGCAAGGCATTGGCTGCCATTTGCCTAGAAAACAACGGCGAGCACGAAGCGGCACTGCAAGTGGTGAACTCGTTGCGCGAATTGTCGGTACAAAGCGACGAAATGGGCATGTATTGGCCTAGCAACAAAAGCTCATGGCAGTGGGAAGACGATGCCATTTCTACCCAAGCCAACATAATGGAGGCGTTCTATGCTGTCGATCCGGTAGAGAATGAGTTGAGCGAGATGGGCATCTGGTTACTGAACCAGAAGAGGACGTCGCTTTGGGACAACGACATTGCCAATGCCGAAGCCATAAAGGCATTGCTGATGAACCACACTAACATTTTGGCCAAGGCCAACAACGTGAGGGTTGAACAAGGCGGCAACACCATAACCGAGAAAGAGAAAACCGAGGGTTTGGGCTCGTATAGCGTGACCTACACTGCCAACGAAATTAAACCCGAAATGGGTAAGGTAAAACTAACCAGCGAGGCGGGTGGTAACATTTCGTGGGGTGGTCTGTACTGGCAGTTTGACGATGCCTACGAGAACATAAAGAGCAACAGCAATGGTTTGGCTGTTACGAAAACAGTAAAGATAAGAAAACAGATTGGTGACGAGACCGTGCTTGCCGACGTTGACGAACAGACTGCGCTACACGTTGGCGACAAGCTGACCGTGCGCCTGGTGGTGAAGGCAGACCACGACTATGAATTCGTATGCCTGAAGGACCAACGTGCCAGCTGCCTTGAACCAGAATTACAAACTTCGCAAACGGGTTGGACCAAAGGTGCATTCTACTACCAAGTACCAAAGGATGCCTCGATGTGTTTCTTCTTCAACCATCTGCCAAAGGGAACCCACGTCTTCGACTATGACCTGTACGTTACCCACCGTGGTAACTACAACAATGGGCTTTCGCAAATTCAGTGCTTATATGCTCCCGAATTTTCGGCAAATACGGGTAGTGAGCGCATTAATGTAGTGAAGTAACCCCCACCATTAAAAAAAACACGATTACCATGGACAACTACCAAGACTTAATAGATAAGCTTACGCCGCGCGTAAGGGAAATACTAACCCCCATTGGCGGACACAAAATTTACCACCTAGAGGGTAATTGCTGGGAACACACCTTGTTGGTTATGCAAGGTATGGGTAGCGACTCGCTCTACAGACTACTTGGCCTGTTGCACGACATTGGCAAGAGCAGGTTCTACGAACGCGATGCCGAAGGGTGGTACACCTACCCTGGCCACGCAAAGGGTGGTGCCGACATGCTGCACGAATTCATACCCACAACCCACCCACAATATCAGTTACTATATTGGGTGATTGCCAACCACATTAAAACGCTGTTTTTCTGCAAGAGCAAGTGCCTAGACAAGGACATGGCAAAGCTAGACGCCACCATACCTGCCGGTGTTGACCATAAGCAGGCTTGGCACATGCTGCTGACCCTTGGCATAGCCGATATTAAAGGCTCGTACACTGTAGAAAGTGAGCAGGCTAACGACAACCGCAACATTGCTAAACTAGAGGCAATGAAAGCACGGCTTTGACACGGCTTCCGCATCCATAAATTCGTCATAGTTGTTAATAAAATATGAAGCCAGTCCGTAAGGGCTGGCTTTTTTTATGGTCATTTGATACCCTCACCCTTGTCGTTCAAGAAATACCAACGGTTGTTGTATTTCACGCGTAAGAGTTCATCGCTGAAGGTTTTTATATCTTGAAATTCCTTGTTGATGGATGTGCCATTCTCTAAAATGACCAGTTTATTGAAGTACTTCTTTGTTGATACACTATAATCTTCCCTTTTTCGGAATTTTAGATTTAACTCATTGTCTTTCTTCGACAAATCTTTCGTATAACTGCAAAGGGAATTGAAGTTGTCTAAATCGTACTTTTTCCTATCAGACAATTTCAAAAGTCCATTTTCCACATAGTAGAAAAGGTTGATTGACTCCGATTCTGGAACCCAAACGGTATCGCCTGTTGCAAAGTCGATATATATCAATTTATTACTATTGGTACTTGCTTCCGATTCAACAACAGCTACCTTGTTGCCAAAGATGCTAACGGAAACAGGTTCATTTATTAAGGCATTGCCCTTTGCATCTTCAAACATCCAGGTGTCAGCAGCCTGTGTGTCAAGAAGTTTCAGCCTGTTGTTACCAACCGAGATGTATTTCAGTTCCTTGCCATTAGATGTAAGCACTTTCCTTTGGCCAACCGACGCAGGCAAATTAATGCCAAGATATTTTTTGGCATCTTCAATGTCCGTGCCACGGAAGTAGATGTTCTTTCCGTAAACAGAAGGAAGACAGTCCAGATTGTCTGCCACCAGCTTACCACCTTTATAAAGGGTTGTGCTTATAGGGTAACTTTCTCTTCCAGTTTCGCCATCACGAACAAAAACGTTGGTGAGCAACACTGCACCATCTACATATTGAATATCCATGTTATCTCTTTCGAAAGGGTAGAGTACGTTGAAATTCATGTCAACAAGTCCATACTTGTTGTTTTTATTCATAATAAGATACTCTCCTACTGGTATAGCCATCCCATTACGGCAATAATCAAATCCCTGTTTTTTCAATGCTTCTATTCCCACGTACTCCTTTTTCCCTTTTTTGGTGGTCGATAGGAATTCGCCAGTATTGGAATTCACGATAGGACTATCGTTGCTTAATGTAAACAGAAGCTTGCCGTTCTCGAAACAGTAAGAAGTGTACTTGCCAGGTTCTGTTTCAATTTGAACGACAGCTGTTGGTTTGTAGACAGACGCATTGTTTATGTCTGTGAATGATCCGTTTGGATAACACATTATTGACAACACTTTGCCCTGCGGAACAAGGTTGCGGCCCATGGTGTCGGTAACACCAACCTTATAGTCGAACCAAAGGCCATTTCTGAACATACCCTCTTTATTTACATTCTCGTATTGCAATGGGATAACCACATCGCCCGACTTGTTGATGAAGCCCGACTTGTTCCCCTTTGTAACAAGAGCTCTATTATCACTGAAATTGCCGACATAATCGTAGTCTTTAACCTTTTCGTTTAGTAACTCGGTCTGCTTTTGGTTTAGTGAGGCTGCAAATGTGGAAGAGAACGACATTGCAGCTAATAATGTGATAACGATTCTTTTCATTTATGTATAATGTTTTTTTCTATCAATAAATCCTATAATAGAACTTACAATTTTTTCATGGTGATAAATTCGAGAATAGATTAGGCATCTTCGACATGCCGAAGGTGTACATCAATATCTTTTCAAAAATCGTGCCACAATCTCTTCAATAAACTCAAGGTCACACTTTTGAAAAAAAATCATAAAATTTTTATATTCTATAAAATATTCAGTACAGCTAATTGTCTACAATACTTGGAAGAATCATTTAAATATAGATGACAGAATGACGATTTTACAAAAACACTTGGTGTTTATCCCTCTTTTTTGCGTGGCTTTTATTGTAGTGTTCGGTGGATGCGTAATGCTTCTGTGGAACTGGTTGATGCCGGAACTATTCGGTTTGCCGTCTCTCAATTTTTGGCAGGCAGCAGGATTACTTGTTTTGTGCAAGATTCTTTTTGGAGGCTTCGGTGGCTTTCATCACCACGGTCATGGCTGTCACCATGGCGGCAACAAGCTACGCGTACGTTGGGAAAGTATGACTCCTGAAGAACGCGAGCGCCTAATGGAAATGCACGGATGTTGCCAGAAGCCGACTGAAACCGATGGAAAGGAATAAACTCGATGACATAATTGGCTACACCTCAACCATGGCATTTGGAGTGCCATGCAGACGATGGGATTGAACAACCAGGCGTGGTACCCACGTTTGAAAGTCATCAGTTCCGTCTACGCTACAGTTTTAATACTTATGTTCGCTGTTGTAGCTGTGGCATTCTGTTTTGGCTACACACCTAGCGACATCAGTAATGTAATGCCATAACCTTCAGCCTTGTTGGCAACACATAGGCAGAACGCACTATGGTTAAAACAAAAAAAATCAGTCTTAATAGACTGATTTTTTTGTTTTAAGGAGTTTCTATGTAAACATTATTCACCAACCGAAATAACAACGGTTAGTTTAGCACAGTAGTCTAGGCCAAAGTCGTTCCTGCCAAAAATGTTTTCTTCTATAACACTTTTCTTACGGGGTACCTTACCACGGAAGACAGCCTTACCGTCGTAAATGACTGATATGTTTTCGTCGAGGTTGACCATGTCGTCGTTCAGCCAGATGGTTAGCTGTGGATAATCGCAACGCTCAACATAGATAACATTGTCGTCAATAGATATTTCGGCACGGTCGCCTCGTTTAGGCGTAACGGTTTCTGGAAGAGAAAGCCAAAACAGGCTTCTTTCTGTTACCTCTTCTTGTTGCCAAACCATGCGCTTATTATCGGCTTTACGTGTAAATTGTTGCATCCACGGAATTGCTGAAGCATCTTCCAACTCCATCCAGTGACCTTTACCTGAAGCTATAAGCGCATTACGCTTATAGAAGTTTACATTTTCGGGCTTTAATACGGCCAGCGAGTCAAGTTCAACCAATCGTTTCAACGTCTCCCTATTACGGTTGTAGGCATCGTCGTGTTCACCTACACACATCATAAATGGCGTAGTGCGTAAGTTAATGAGATTTACATCGCCCGGATGTCCTGCCATTGTAGTGGCAGCTGCCCAGCGGTCGGCTAGTCGGGGAGCAAGTCGCCAAACACCGTCGCCACCAGCCGAATAGCCCATGAGGTAAACCCGATTTGGGTCGGCTCCTAAATTGATGACAGCCAAGTTAATCATGGTAGTGAGCAGGGTGTCAACTTCGGGTTTGAACCACAAGTCCCACGTGTTGAAAGGAGAACGTGGAGCCATGTAGATGCACTGCGAAGGTAAGAACTCATCGTAAAGGTGCTGCTGGTTTTGGTATAGCACATCGTTAACTTCAGCAGTTGTACCGCCTCCGCCATGTAGCGACACGAAAAGAGGGTAGCCATTTTCTGGCTTTTCGCCATAAACAAAAGTCGAAAAAGGCATTTTAAGGGTGTCCTTTCTTAAGACTTGCTTAATCCACGCCTCCTCGTTCTGCTGTTTATACATCTCTTTGGCAATTGAACGAATATCGTCGGTAAGGGCAACCGCCTCTGCCATGCTCAACGAATTAGACAGTTTAGGAACCTTCACAGTCACCATTGTAACGGTGTCTACACTAGATGCCTTAACGCAGAATGCACCTAGCAATAGAAGTGCAGTTGTTGCTAAACGAATAATGGTCTTTTTCATGTCTGCTCGTTTATTTGAATAACTATTCGGCAAGCAAGTTTGTCAATTCCTTCAAATCGTTTCGGGTGTTTTCGTTCAGTGTGGTCTTAATGGTAACCACCTTGTCGATGATGGAAACATTCTTGAAGGTTTCGACCGTGCTACGCATAATGCGGGCTGCGGCAGGAGCCCAACTGCCATTTTCAACCAATGCCACCTTACGGTTCTGGTAAGTCTTGTCGGAAAGGTGACCTAGGAAGTCTTTCATAAGTGGCATAAGTCCACCATCGTAGGTAGAGGCAGCCAAAACCATGCGGTCGTAACGGAATGCATCTTCAACGCATTCTGCCACATCGGCACGCGAAAGGTCGCTAATAGCCACTTTCACGCCTTTAGCTTCCAACATTTCTGCTAGTTCCTTCGCTGCCTTACCGGTGTTGCCGTGCAGGGTAGCATAGGCAATGAATACGCCCTTGGTTTCGGGTTCGTACTTGCTCCATGTATCGTAAAGGCCAAGATAGTAACCCAGGTTTTCCTTCAAGATAGGGCCATGCAAAGGACAGATGGTTTGAATGTCGAGCGTTGCAGCTTTCTTTAAAAGGGTCTGTACAGGCGAACCATACTTACCGCAGATGTTGAAGTAGTAGCGACGCGCCTCGCAAGCCCAATCGTCGGTCTCGTTGCAAAGGGCGCCGAACTTACCGAAACCATCGGCACTGAAAAGAACTTTCTCTGTGCTCTCGTAAGAGACGATAACTTCAGGCCAGTGAACCATTGGTGCCGCATAGAAGGTTAGGTTATGCTTACCTAACTCTAGCTTATCGCCTTCCTTAACTTGAAGAATTCTGTCGCTGAAATCGAAGTCGAAGAACTGGCACATCATAGAAGCAGCCCTTGCCGAACAAACCACTTGGCAGTTCTTGAAATTCTGCATCACCCATGCCACGTTTGCCGAGTGGTCTGGCTCGAGGTGCTGAACAACAAGGTATGAAGGTTCGCGACCAGCCAGAACCTCGCGCAGCTTACCCTGCCATTCTTCACTTTTCCTAACGTCGATGGTGTCCATAATGGTCAGCTTCTCGTCGTCGATAACATAAGAGTTATAGGCCATTCCTTCGGGAATGATGTATTGGTTCTCAAACAAGTCGAGATCGAGGTCATCGCAACCAATGTAGTGAATGCTAGAATTATCTTTTATCATCATAGAGACTAGTATTTTTCTTTTCTACAAATATAACGAAAAATCCCCAAAATTCATGTTTGACATTCTGTTAACGGAAAGTTCGAAGGCAAAGGCTAAAAATTAAAAAAGCGCCTCATCGCTGAGACGCTTTTTTCACACACACAGTAGTTTAGGTAAAAATTGTAGTCATTGTTTCTAAGTTTGCTTTATGCACTACAAAGATAGTAGGGCTGGCAGATTGCAATGGTACAAAATCGTATAACTATTGTGCTGTAAATGTATCAAATACGTTAATTGAAACGAATGTACAGAAATTGAGAATAAAGTCCTAGGTTAGCGGTCGAGCTCACCAACTGCATGTAGGTACTCGGTTTCGTAAATCTTGTATTGTGTCTTCGCTTCAATGTTGTTGCTTTTAGCCTGTTGCCATTGGCTTTGCGCATCGAGCAAGTCGGTAAGTGTACCCATGCCGTTTTCGTAACGTATGCGCACAATGCGCAGGTTCTCTTCGGCTTGCTTCAACCCCAGTTCGGCAGTCTCAATCATAGCATAGCCATCCATTACGTTCTGTATGGCCTGTTGCACCTGAATGCCCATTAAACGCGCGTTCTGTTCCTTGTCGAGTTTGGCATTCTCAACTTCAAGCTTGGCAATCTTCACTTTTTTAGATGCATCGAGCCAGTTGAGCAACGGAATTTTTGCAGCAGCAGCCACCATACCCACACCGCCATGGTAGTTGGTTGAGTATGGATAGTAGTTGCCATCTTCGGCTTGAGCATACCCCTCGGTCTTTATGTTACCAAAGAAATTGTAGGCAGCCTGAAGTCCGACGGTTGGCAGCATTTCAGCCCTTTCCATCTTAATCTGCAATTCCTTGGCCTCGATGTTCTTTGCAAGAAGCTTCACCTCGGGACGGTTGTCTACACTGTTGTTCATGTTGCTAGGTGCTGTAACCATAACGGTAGTGTCGGTTGGAACGATAGCGGTAGACATGGAGTCGCCAATGATGTTACACAGGTTCATGCGGCACAGGTTAATGCCATTCTTCACCTTCTGCAACTGGTATTCCAGCTCGCTTCGCTTGGCGTTGACACGCACCAACTCGTATTCGGTGCCCATTTCTGCATCGATGGCATTCTTAATAATGGCACATATACTATCCATTTGTGCCTTATAGGCCTCGACCATGCGCTGTTTTTCAAGCACGGCAATGTAGGTCCAGTAAGCGTTGTCGGCTTCGGCAATAACATCGGCACGAGTTTGCTGTTGCTGAATTTCGGCAGCCTCAATGCCAATCTTGGCTAACTTGTTGCCATTGTAAATCTTACCACCTACGTAAATAGGTTGGGTGAGAGAGAAACCGGCAACATAGGCGCCACGTAGCTTCAACTGCATGCCCATAATGTCTTGGTCTTGCATGAAGAGGGTGGTGGCACTACCATCTAGCCTAGGCAAGTAGTTGGTAAACACGGCTTCTTTCTGAAGTTGAGCCGAGGTGAGGGCGTTGCCCGACTTCTTCACCTTCTCGTTATGCTCAATGGCAAGTCGGCGACAATCGGCAAGCGAGAGGGCCACTTGTTGCTGTGCGAATGCCGTGGCGGAAAGCAAAAGGGTGAATGCGGTTAAGAATGTATGTTTCATTTGTTATTTGCCTTTTTGGGTGGTTGGTTTGCGAATGTGGAAGAATGCAGTGTAGAAAATAGGCAACAAGATGAGGGTGATGAGCGTACCAATGGTCAAACCACTCATAATGGTGATGGCCATACTGCTATACATTGGGTCTGGCAACAACGGTATCATACCCAATATGGTAGTAAGCGATGCCATTATTACCGGACGTACACGGCTAACAGTTGCCTCTACCACCGCATTGTAGGCATTCACCTTTTCCTCGACTTGCAGTCGGTTAATCTCGTCGACCAAGACAATGGAGTTCTTAATCATCATACCCATTAGTCCCATGAATCCGATGATGGCCATGAAGGTGAACGGCTGTTTCAAAAGGATGAGGGTTGGCACAATGCCACAGAACACGAATGGGAAACAGATGAGGATGAGCGCCACCTTCTTCCAGTTGTTGAAGAGTAAGAGCAAGATGCCAAGAATAAGGAACATGGTAATTGGCATATACTTTGTCATGTTCAGCACGGCGTCGTCGCTGGTTTCGCTTTCGCCCAACCACTTACGGCTATAACCATCGGGCAACGGAATGGCGTCAATCTCGTCTTTCACACTAGCTTTCAGCTTGGCCGCAGTACCCTCGAACAAGTCCAGGTTAGGGTCGCACTCGGCTTCAATGGCGCGCTGTCCGTTCACGCGGTACACCACATTCTCTTCCCAACCCATGTGAATGTTACGTGCCACGGCACTAAGCGGAACGGCGTTAAACATCTTCTCCTTCACCTTGTTCATGTCAACAGCCCCCGTCATTAGGGCAGCGGGGTCAACATCGGCTGCATGTATGTTCATGGAACTCCAAACCGGAATGTCGCTAAGTTCGCTTATGCGCGATCCGTCGGCATTGCGAACCTGAAGGTTAATGAGTATCTGGTCTTCGTGGTCGTTTAGCACACCAACAGTCATACCATCGGTAGCTGCCTGAAGGGCATTACCCACGTCAGAGCGTTCAATGCCACAACGCAAGCCGTCGCGACGGTCGTAGTCGGCAACTATCGACTTTGCCATTGGCTTCCAGTTGTTCTCTACCGAATAAGGGTCTACGTATGGGCTCTTTCGCATAATGGCTTCGGCCTTGGCACTTAACTCGCGCAAGACCTGTGGATCGGGACCCGAAAACTGAACTTCCACCAAATGGCTGGTACCTATGCTGAAGTTGTATTTGCGCAAACGGATGTAGGCATCGGGATAGAGACTACGCAACTGGTCGCGAATGATAGGGAATTGTTCCACCAGTGTGTTGTAGTCCTTCACGTCAACTATAAGTTCGCCGTAGCAGTCGCCACCATTGGTCATAGGTCTTACTAGGCAATAGTGTGCCGGTGCGCTACCCATGCATGCTGCTACACGTTCCACCTTTTCGTTCTTCTTCAAAAGGTCGGTCATTTCAAGCAAGTCGTGCTTTACACGGTCGGGGTCGGTCTGGCTTGGCAGATAGTATTCAACCACAAACTGCTTATAGTCGAAATCGGGGAAGAAGAGATTCTTCACGTTTGCCATGTTTACCATGCAGAATACCAAAAGGGCTAGCGAAGCCGTAATGGTAATGGCCTTGTACTCAATTAGTTTTGAGATTGAGCTGCGAACAAAACGGTGCATTGGCGTGTTCATCACCTTGCTAGTCTCCTTCTTACCGGCGTGGTCGCGCACAGGAAGCATGGTCTTTGCAAACATTGGCACTTGGGTGAGTGCCAATAACCAGCTAGCTAACAAACTGACACTCAACACCAGGAAGAGGTCGCCTGCATATTCGCCTGCCGTATCGGGTGAAAGGAAGATGCCAATGAACGTGCTGGCTGCAATGATGGTAGCGCCAAGCAAAGGCATTGCCGTGTTCTGACCAATGCGGTAAAGGTAGGTCTTTGGTCCCATACCCCTACGACGGTCGATGAGGATACCATCCATAATAACGATGGAGTTGTCGACCAGCATACCCATGGCCACAATGAAGGCTCCCAACGAAATGCGCTGAAGGGTAGTGCCCATGCATAGCAAGATAGGGAACGAGAGGGCGATGGTGAGAATCAAACCAGAGCCGATGATGACACCACTGCGGAAGCCCATTGCAAAAATGAGCACCAAAATTACAATGGCAACCGACTCTACCAGGTTAATCATAAACGAGTCGATGGCATCTGTTACCTTGTCGGGTTGGAAGAAAATCTTCTCGGTAGTCATACCCACCGGAATGGTTTTCATCACCTCGGCCAGCTTGGCATCTACCGCTTTACCAACGTTTGGCACAACGGCATTGTTCTCCATGGTTAGGCAAAGGGCAAGTGCCGGTTCGCCATTTACAAAGAAGCCATTGCGCTGTGGTTCGCTATATTCGCGCTCTACGGTAGCAATATCGCCTAGGCACACTTGCTTGCCGTCGGATGTTTGGATGAGCATTTCGCGAATCTGTTCCTCGTTGTCAACGGCATCGCTGATGCGGAATTGTATCTTGTCGCTTTCCACTTGCAGGTTACCGGCAGGCACCACCTTTCCGGCATTCTGCAGGTTCATCATCAACTGCGTAGGAATGAGTCCGTTACGTGATATTTTTTCCTTTGAAATGCGAATGTTGATGACCTCGCTACGGTTGCCGCTTATGTTGATGCGCTTTACGCCAGGTACACTCAACAACTCGCGCTTAATGACCTTGGCATATTCATCGAGCTCGTTAAACGTGTAGCCCGGACCGGTAAGGCTGTAGAAAATGCCATACACGTCCATCATATCGTCAATAACAATAGGGTCGTAGCAGTCGCGTGGCAGCTTACCCCTAGAGTCGTTAACCTTTCGGCGAAGCAGGTCGAAGTACTGCTCCAGGTCTTTCATGAGGACCGACCATTCGTACTCCACCGTTATCATTACCATGTTGGGTTTGCACTCGCTTTTAATCTTGCGCACCTTTGGCAGGGTTCGCAACTCTTCTTCCATAACTTGCGCCACCTTCAGCTCTACTTCGTGTGCCGATGCACCCATGTAGGGAATGACCACCATTGCCTGTTTACCGGCAACGGCAGGGTCCTCCAACTTTGGCATTTGCAGGAATGCCAACACTCCGGCAATGATGATTCCCGCCATAAGAGACCAGAACAGCACCGGCCTCTTCATTAAGAAATTCGTTATTTTCAGTACCATAACTGCAATCTTTTTACTTTAGTCCACCCACGTTGGTTACAGAAGGCTTGGAAATGACCTTCACCTTTTCGCCATCGGTTAGGAATGCTACACCAGCCTTCACTATCTGTTCGGTACCATTCAGTTGGTTACCCACCATGGCGTCGCCCTTACTGTCGAGGCCTTCAACCTTAACCACCTTCTTGCTGACGGTAGAGTCGGCATTAACAATCCAAACACAGTCGTTGTTGCCCGACTTAAAGATTGCATGGATTGGTAGTGTAAAGGTCGACTTGGCAGCGCCTTCCTTCATAACAATGGTAACGCCAATGTTCATGCCGGCAGTAACTTCCTTGCCAGGAGCTTTAGCAAAGGCTAACTTCATTTGGTAGAGTTGGTTACCGTCGGCCTTTGGGGTCATGCCAATTATGCGCATTGGTGTTTCCTTGCTGTCGGCAATGTTGGTTTTACCGCTTATGCTGCTAATTTTTGCCTTTTGTGTATAGAGTTCGGCCGGAACGTTGATTTCCACCTCCATATTGCCGTTGTCGAGCAATGTAACGATAGGCGTGCCTGCGTCTACCATTTCAGCCTTGTCGAAATTCACTTTCTGCACGTAGCCGCTAACCGGTGCATAGAGCTTGCAGTAAGAAATACGGTTTTTCTCGTTCTGCAACTGAATGGCAAGGCGTTCAAGTCCGCTAGCTGCCTTGTCGAAATCGTTAACCGAGATGCTCTTGCCTTCGCGCAACTTTTTCAGGCGTTCAACCTCGCGGCTCATCTGGTCGTATTGTATTTGTGCATTGTTCAGTGCAAGCATGTAGTCTTTGGTGTCGAGTGCAGCAACCAACTGTCCTTCCTTAACAAAGGTCCCTTCCTTAACATACACTTGTTCCAATTGGCCGGCTGTTTTGAAGGCTACGTTTATTTCGCGAGCTTCCTTAACAATACCCGAGTAGGTCTTTTCTTTCTGAATGCCAGCTGTTTGTGGCATTACCGTCATTACGCAATGTGTAGTGGTCTGTTGGTTTGCGGCATCGTTTTTTCCGCAACTGTTAAGCACCAGTGTCAGCACCGATGCCGTTAACAAAATGTTACTTTTCATATATATGTTGTGCAAATTTTTTCCGGATGCAAAAGTCACAATTTATTTTCAAATTAAAAGCATTAATTCCACATCTAGAATGTCCCAAAGGATTGTTTTTGTTGCAAAAAGGCTATTAATTCCTATATTTCTTGTCCGAAAACTCATATTTCTCATATTTAAATCTATATTTGTAGCTATAGAAAAGCGTGTATATGAATCAACAACCTATTGATGTTTTCGAGTTTTCGAGGTTAAAGCAAGATGATAACATCATCTATTACAAGGATAAATTCTTTTTAGGCGATAACCTTGGCAAAAAGCTAGATTTGTCTAATTACGGACACTATCTTAGCCTTTACCCTGTAAAGGCACAATTTACCTTGTTTTTATTCTGTTGTAAGGGTAACCTGAAGATTAGGATAAATTTCAAGGATTATGAAGTATCGTCTTCAGAATCTGTTCTTATTATTCCGAATTCCCTGTCTCAAATTCTCGATATTTCAGAACAGTCGGAAATAATCATTATGGCATTTGCCGACGACACCTTCTTCACAAGCCTGTCGGTTAGCGACAAAGCCCTCTTCTTCAATAAGATTCAAGAAAGCCCAGTTGTCAGCATTCCCGAAAATAGATATAATTCATTCATTGAAATATACAAGCTTCTACGTTCCGACATGACCAACGATGACTTCCAGTTCAAGAGTTCAGCACTGAAGGGATACGTAGAAATCTTAACGGCACACGCACGAAACTGGATTACGTCGTTCCATAAAAACGAGGAAGAATTTGCACACAACAGGGCAACCCAAATATACATGAAGTTTGTTAAGTACGTCAACGAATTTCATAGCAAGCACCGCGATGTTACCTTCTATGCCGAAAAAATGTGCCTGTCACCAAAATACCTTTCTCAAGTCATTCTGTCGGTGAGTGGAAAATATGCGCTCGATATTATTAAAGACCAGGTTATATTTGAGGCGAAGGCACTGCTGAAAAGCCGTAAGTACTCGGTGCAAGAGGTGGCCTACATGCTCAATTTTCCTAACCCTTCTTTCTTTGGCAAGTATTTCCGGTCAGAGGTTGGCTGTTCACCCCGCACCTATATGACGAGTGAGGATGTTTAGAAGCTGTTTAAATTTTTATACAGCTTCTTATTTTATTTCGTTAAGAAACTATATGCTAAACTAATTTCCTTAAACTTTTCGGTTAGCACCAGTTTCATCTCCTCGTCCTGAACAGTGTCTGGGTGGTACCTTCTGGCTAGTGTGCGGTAGGCCGCTTGAATATCGGTGGTAGTGGCAGAAGGATCGAGGCCCAATATACGCAAATATTCGGCAGTGGTGCTATTGACAGCCGTTTTCGCAGACGCATCTCCTTCCTTTCGGAAAAATGTGGCATACTTTCGCGACAGATAATCAACGTCTTCATCTTCAAGACCAACACGGTTCATTATGTCGAACAAGAGTTTCCACTCTGCTTCGGCTATGCCCTGGCTTAAGCGGGCAATGTCGAACAGAAACTCACAGAAACCCAGACGTTCTGAATGACTCATGTTGGCTGTTAACCAATTGCACGATTGCTTAACGAAATTTGGATTGTTGATTTTCAGGTTAACTTTCAGAGCCTTCATTATTTCCTCAAAATCGGCAGACTTGTAATGCCGTTTCAAGTAACTTGCCACCCCTTCCAGTTCTGCCTTCGACGCCACGCCATCGGCTTTCATTACAAGCCCTATAACACCTGCCAACCCTTTATTTCGTTGGCTGCGAATGGTTTCTTTTGCAAGGTCAGTTCCTGGCTGCTCTTTTGTTGTTTCTGGTTTCAGATCGAAGTATTTTCTATGCCACTCCTCATAGCGCTGGTTAAGATAGTCAGTACCAAACCACAATACCAAAACAACTAATATTATTAAAGTAATAAAAACGGGTATAAGTAATATGATAAAGTATGGGATATTACATTTTACACCAGTAATGCCAAGAATGGTACAACAAATTAATAGTTGTATTTTATTGTCATTCTTTCGAATCCAAGCCCACAACTGGTTCCAGGAATTGTAACTTTCAGAATCTACTTTTTTAGTTTCGGGTTTATAAGTGCGGCGAGACATGGGTGATTTTTATTATTGCACAAAAATAAGCTAACAATAGATACATACCTTATTTTTTCGTCCTAAAATACTACATTGCAAATTAAGTACCCCATACATACGGAAAAATGAAAATAGGGTACACCCTAATTTTCATTACGGTGCACCCTAGTTCCTATTTTGTGTTTCGTTTGCTTACTTCTTCACGAATTTAGACGAGATGGTACGTTGCCCCATCTGAACGGTTACAATGTAGATGCTTGGCTTAAGGTCGCCCACATATATGCTGCTGCCGTTGGCAATGGTTTCGCGCTTCATCTGCAAGCCGGTGTAGTCCATAATAGAAACGGTTGCACGCTCTTCTTCGCCAAGCGAGAACCAAAGGTAGTCGTCAACCGGATTTGGATAGACACGAATGTCGAAACCAACAGCATCGGTCAACTGCAAGTCGGTAATGGTGCTGGTCGAGTGGTCTGGTGCGTAAGCATTGCGGGCCGCAAAGGTAGGGCGGCTAGTTAACGCCCAAGCCCCATTGCCTTCGTATGAGAAACGTGAGTAAGAGTTTCCCTTGGTGTGAACTTCGTAACGAACCGAATCAATAACCTCGAGCTGACCATTCTGCATTCTCGAAAGTGTTACGGTCTGGCTCTTCTTCTTGGTGAGTTGGAAGTTGGTGTGTAGTGGACCCTGTGTGGTAGAGTCGCCATCTGCCCAAAGAATAAGGTAGCCCTTTGCAGGGATGGTCGTTTCACTAGAATAGCCCGTTGGAATCTGGTAACGAGTCAGGTTGGTGCGTTTGTCTGAAATAAACATTCCACCAAGGTCAACAGCCTGTGTGCCATCGTTGTAGATTTCAATCCAATCGTCATCTTCCCTAAAGTCGTCAACATATTGCTTATTGGCAATGCATATTTCGTTGAGGAAGAGTTTGACGTCGGTTGGCGACCACGCAGGGTCTTGCACGAATTTTGCCCGTAGTGTAAGCGAGTCGCTGAAGGCAGTAGAGTAGTTCTGCTGGTTCGAGGTGCTCAACACTTCCAAGGCGTTGTTGCTATCTTGAATGGCAATGTCGAAAGCAAGTGTTGCCGACTTGTTGGCACTGTGCAGTTCAACAGCAATGACGTTCTTGCCTTGTACCAGGAAATCTTTCTTGATGGTGAATTGGCGGGTAGCATACGAATCCATATCCAACTCGGCATGAAGGGTGTCCGACAGCTGAACGCTAGCAGGGATGTTGAAACGGTATGCTTCGCGGCCGTTGATGTAGATGACCACGCCATCGTTAGCCTTCATGGTGCAGAAAAGGTCGCCAGTTGCTGAAAGGTTGGTTACGTTAAAGCTGCTACGAAGGTAAGAAGTGGTGTTAACAGGGGTACCGCCAAAGCCCCAGCCGCCACCGCCGAAGCCGCCAAAGTCGCCACCGCCAAAACCGCCGAAGCCTCCACCAAAGCCGCCAAAGTCGCCACCGCCAAAACCTGGTGTAACGGCACCACCTTGATTGTTGTTGTTCTGCGAACTGATGTTGGTCTTTACAAAGTAGCTCAAGCCGGCACCAAGCGGCGCAGGGCCCTCGGTCCAAGCATTATCGTCAAAGTTGGCATCCTTCCAGTTGGCACTTACGCCAGCGTTCTGGTAAAGGTATTTCCAGGTCGAACCGCTTGGCAGAAGGTATTTTTCCTTGCAGACTTCCCATTCCTTAAACTTGTAGCCATCGGGGGCAAGGGCCTTCACGTTAAGCGTTGAACCCTTGAAGAAGTGGCTTCTGAAATCGGACTTGTTTATAATGTCTAGTCCGTTCAGGTCGTAGCTAGCCCCTTTCGTGTCGCTGCAAAAACGGATGGGAGCCGGCTCGCCCACACGCAAGTTGCTTGAAACATGCTTGAACAGATAGTCGGGGCGTGCGGTAATGAAGTTCCTTACCTTTTCGCATTCACCCCTCCACGAGCTGGCCTCGTTCTGTTTCTTGCTTAACAGGAAGTTGAAGAAGTAGTCGGCCTCGTCGTTCACCAGGTTAATCATGCTGTCCATAACCGCAGAAACGTGTTCTTCGGCAAAGGTGGTACCGGCATGAACGGTGAACTTGTTCATGAGGCGCTTCTTTATTTCCGGATTGTCTTTCAGCATAGGGAAGAAGTTACACTTTGCCGCATAGGTAAAGCCATCGGTGTTCAGGTAGTCGCCGTAGAGTGAAGTAGAGTAGTCGGTGTCGTAGAGAATCCAACGCCACTTGCCGTCTTCCAGGCGCTTCCAAGCCTTAATGTTGCCCACCGACCAGTCTTCGTTACAATAGTAGATTTCGGTGGTGAAGTAATTTAGCAGTTCCTCAACGTCAATTATCTTGTTTATTTCGTCGTAGCTGGCGTTTTGGTTGTTGGCAATGTTCAGAACGTCTTGGTAGCTGTCGCACTCAACGGTTCGTTCCGAAGTTTCTTCAATACAAATCTCCTCTTCGCCAAGACCATAGTTGGAATAGACGAAATCTTTATTGGTACGTTCCCTAATGCCAAGCATGCCATAGTACTCGCCGTTAACGAAAACAACGGCAGGTTCGTAGGCTTGGTGGTCAATGTCCATGTTCGAAGCCGCAAGTGTCTGTAAGAATCCGTCGCGGAAAAGCATACGGCCGAAGTCGTTACCCGAGTTGCGGAGAACGAAACTCTTCCACTTCAAATTCGGCTTTTCGTTGAAGATGGGGTAGTCCAACTTGTTGGTGCCATACACCTTATTGGCTTTCACCTTGATTGATTTGATTGGTTTTGTTCTTGAACAAGCGCCAAAAACGCCCACGTTAACCTCTTGACTGATGCGTTGCACCTTACCTTCGTCGAAGAGTTCGAGGTTGCAAGGGCGGTCCCAGTCGTTCATGTAGTTTGCCCTGCGGTCCATCGAGCCGCATTTGGTTGGCACTTCGGCCCCGTTGGTACCAATAACCAAAGCGCCCAGTTGGTCACCGAAAAGGTAGTCGCGGTCGGTGGCAAGCGAAACCACCTTCGTGGAAGTAGGAATGCTGTTGTTAATGAAGTAGGTCGACGTTGTAATGTCGCTGCTTACCTCACCGTCGGTTACCGCAATAGCGCGAAGAACCGTGGTTGTGTTAATGTTGATGGGGCCACTGTACTTCATGCCCCCCTGTGGCTTTGGCTCGCTACCGTTGGTGGTGTAATAGATGGTGGCAGATGGGCTTGCCGATGTAATGGTTATGCTTTGGTTGCCGTTGTAGAAACCGCCAGACTGACTGAAGACCGGAGCTTTCGACTGGCTTTTAGCCACAGCGCCCGCATTTGCCTTTCCCATGGTGGCGGTAAGGAAGTGACCGAAGGTTTCGGCACCGTCTTGGGTTCTGCCATACGAGGTGTTTCGGTACGTTTTTGGGTAGGTAATTCTATCGATTTCGTTGCCCCTCTCGTCGGAAAGGATAAGGACACCACCATCGCAATCGAGCTTAAAGTTGGCGTGGTTATCCTTGTCGAGTTCGTCGAAGTAGAAAACGGCATATTGCTTTGGACCAATGTTGGTATTGGCCTTGTTCTGCCACTGGAAGTGGTCATCTTCGTTACCCGAGAAGAAATATCTTGAAAGATTGACATTCTCGTCGCCCGAGTTGTAAAGTTCAACCCATCCCTCAAAATTATAGTTCTCGTTGATAATGGCCGATGAATTCCTCACCATTATCTCATTAATTTGAACGGCTGCGTTGCTTGCAAGGGGTACAGAAGCCCCCAACAGGCCACACAATAAAATGTAGTTGTGTTTCATAAGTTTCAAATTCTTTACATTACTTTTTTCACGAAGAAGCTCTCACAGCTCCTTTATGGCAAATTTATGGTTATTTTGTCTAAATTATTAATAATATAAGTAATATTTATTATGTTTCTCAACATCATTTTCGTGTTATTAAGGGAAATCGACCAAAAGATGTGGTTTGTCATTAAGCAACGTTTTTTAATAAATTTCGATGAAATGTTGATAAGTAATAGTACCAAAGGCAACAATATGTTTTGATATAATAAGATAAAGTCATAACTTTGTAAAGTTAAAATAGGCAGAATATCTGCAACTCAACTCGAATGAACACTACAATTAATCTTCCTTAATTTATAGGAAGTTACATCGTTACCAGATGTTAATTGTAATGTTCGTTTTTTGTTTGTCCATATCAGAATGTAGCGTGTTGCGTTTGCAATGCACCATGTTTTTTGTTTGAATAATGAAATTATTGAATTAGAACATGTTAAGTTTTGCTTTGGAAGGTAATGCACTAGGTCATTACTGTTGTTGATTCTGTTTTTATAAATTGAAAAATGTATTTTATGAAACGTATACTTTCTCTTGGTTTAGTAACCCCATCTTTTAAGAGATTCTTCTCTTTATTTGTTCTGTTGTTAATGTCGGTGACTAGTTATGCAGGTGTTTTTCATGTAATAACAACCCAAAATTATAGTAATGGAGAGATCGTACCAGGATCTTTTGCAGAAGCCGTTAAAGTGGCAAATGAACAGAAGGGAAGTTGGACGATTGAATTTAAAACAGAAGGTGAAATTGTATTAGATAAGACTTTTAAATTCGAAAATCTAGAAAATCTTGAACTTATAGGTAATGGGAAGGTATGGATAACTATGGATATTTCTAAATATAATTATAGCAAGATTTCGAATTACCTTCACACAAAAAATGGAATATATTTTAAAAGTATAAAGGATTTAACTGTTAAAGATGTCTATTTTCAATTAGAGGGGGACAAAGAATCAGCTATCCTTTATACTGCATTTTGGACAGAAAATACATATGTGCATAGTCTCAGTGGATGTAATTTTAAAAGACTTGGCATTTATGTATCTGATACAGGTGGATCGGAAATCACAAAATGTAAGTTTATTGGATTTGAAAATCGTTATGATGATGTAGCTATTAGATGCTTTCCTCAAGATCCTAAAATAAGATTTGATATCATTAGTAATTGCTTATTTGAAAATTGTGGTTTATGTTTTAGTAATCTCTTTTTGGGTACATTTCAAAATGACACTTTATTGTCATGTACTAATGCCATTGAAACTTCAATCATAACTACAATGAAGGAATGCCGGATTATCGGTGGAGATTACGGAATTAAATCTACAGAAATTCTTGGAATATATGACTGTTTCATTAGTAGTTCAAAGCAATGTTTATCTAATGTTAAAGTAAAGGAAGCTATATCAGACTCATTTATATGTAATGACAATTATTATTATAGTCCAATAGATATAAATCAATCAAATGATTATATAACATCTATTAGTGAGTGTTTTTTTGAAGCTTATAGTCCTAACAATATTATAGATACAAAATCTTTTGTTGACGTTTACCCATATCTTCGCGGAAATAACTATCATTGGACTTATTGGATGTTTAAAGTTGTGGATAATGAGTTAAAGGCACCTAAGATCACATCTATTAATTATTCTAATGGTAAGTATATTATATCAGGAACGGCAGAACCAAATGTAGAGGTAGACGTTTACGAATCTCATATTTATGGAGGTCATACTAATTTTTTAGAAAAGTGTACTAGTAACGTTAAAGATGGTACATTTACTGTATCTGTGGATAAAGAAAATGTAGAGGTCGCTCGTTTTTGTGCAACAGCAACTTATAGTGGAAAGGGAACTAGCAATCTAGGAGATATATATGATTTGTCTCATGTATATGTTAAGGAAAATGGGAAAGGTAGTGGTTTGAGTTGGGACGATGCAATGAGTCCTGATTTTTTTGCATCTCTATTGACTAGAATAGAAAATACAACAACGTTTTATGTAGCAGAAGGTGACTACGATTTGTCAAATTATTTAGATGATCGTTTAACTATAGAAAGAGATGTCACTATTTGTGGTGGATTTTCTAATCAGTTAAAGGGAACCGAGAAAATTACAAATGTTTCTAACAATATAACTAGACTTAAAAATTATAACATATTCTTAACAGGTGGAAGCAGTGTAAAATTTTCGGGAATTGAGTTTAATAGAGTAGGTATTATCTCCAATTCTGAAGATATTAGATCTTTGTATATAGATAGTTGCTCTTTTTATAAAAATGCAAATATTAATTTATATAATAATGTAGACGAAGTAGCTATTAGCAATAGTAGATTTGAAGACATTACTTTGTCGACGAGTACATTCAGTGCAGTGTTAGATTTACGTGCAAACAATATTTCAATTACTAATTCTTCTTTCATAGGTATTAAAAATGAAGATCTCACAGCAGCATATGTTTTAAATTTAAAAGGTAAAAATTGTACTATTGAAAATTCAACGTTTGCGAATATAACAGGGATTGTTGACTTGATTAGCAGTGCTAATATGAAGTTCAACAATAACACATGTGTTGGGCTTGACGTCAGGACTATGAATGCTGCTTATAATTACAGTGAATTTTGTGCTCCTAGAATTAGTAGTGGTGAAATGATTGGAAATATTATTGAAAACACATCAGAGTATGCGTTACCTAATGTTACCACCTCAAATAATATTTTTATACCACGATATTTTAATAACCCAGGTTTTATTCCTGAGGCTCCGAAAAAAAATATCTATATAAAAGAAGAAGAATTGAGTAAGCTGATAAGTGGTAGTTTAACACCGACAAAAGCTTATGACCACGAAGTTTATTTCTTCTCTCCAGAAATAGACCGTTCAGGATTCCTACCAGTTGTCCGCTTAAAAAATGATAAGTTGTCAGATGGTACTGATATTCGATTTGCAAAAACTAAAACTAAATTAACTACCGACCAACGTGGTGTAAAGAGAGAAGATCTTACTTGCCCAGGTGCGTATGAATTATTAGCATCAGAAAGTATAGATAGAAACGCTACCGACTATTATGTGACTACAAAAGGTACTGGCAACGGTTCTTCCTGGAAAAATGCTATGAGTTTCAAGACATTCGCAGAATTTGTTCCTGAAGCCGCAAAAGGCGTAACCTTCCATTTTGCCGCTGGTGAATACTCTTACGATAAGGACATCACTATTGCCAACGATGTTACATTAATGGGTGGTTACTCTGCTAGTCCAAGTGCAACTGATGTGCCAAGTTCTTGTGGAACAAAGACCATTTTCTCTATAAAATCTAAATTGGAGTTTGGTAATGGCTTGAAAAAAGTTGACATTAAGAATATATCTTTTGGCGAGTCTGCTGGCATTAATATCCCAACAAGCGATAATTTTAACTTATTATTAAATATCAATAACTGTACGCTCTATGCGCTTTCGGTTGGGAATGCAAAGGAAATTAATATCAAAAATTCTACACTCTTAACAAATGTAAGTAATGTAATTGACGTTTATGCGCAAGCAACATTTGTTGAGTCGTGTTTTATTAACTCTGAAGGACTAATCATACACGATCATTTCAAGTTTAGGAGTTAGAAGCTGTTTAAATTTTTCTAAAAAATTTTGTTAAGCATCAGAAAACAGAAG
>JAKSKR010000029.1 GCA_024401645.1 Paludibacteraceae bacterium
AATCCCTTCATTTTTTCATCCTTGCCGAAAAGGGTTGGCTTTTTCAGTGCCATCGATTTGTCCTGTTTTTTTGTTTTTATAGTTTGTTGAACATCCTTACTATGGAATGACCGCCCAACGCGGATTGGAATACCAAACATGGCCCAACAAGTTAGAGAAATTGTCGGCACCAGCCTTACAGATATCTAGGTTAACAAAGTTCTCACCAGCAGGCAAGTTAAGAACTAGCGTTTGCCACGTTCCCTTACGTTTCATGTCGTAGTAACAGGCATCTTTCATAACGTGGTTCTTATCGAGATTAGCAATGATTGCCCAATCGCCATTAAAGTCTTCAGAAACCAAACAATCGATTTCGAAACGGACATTTTGGGTTTGATTTCTAGAAATGAAGAAGACATAATAAGAGTAAGCGTTAGAATCGCCCGCAGACACCCTAGAATTGGCGTCTAGCTGATAAATAGGGTTCCCGTTATAATCATTACCTTTCAGACGAATATCGTTCGCCTTGGCCAAAGAATAGGCTTCGGTTGTCTTGTTTGAATAACAAATGCCAAAGCACACCCCTGCAATAAGAGAACCCAAAACCAGAACGGGGCCAATCCACCTTTTTAGATGAGCAAGTACACCAGGGACAGCGTAACTAGGTTTAGCATGGCCACCAGCAACACACACAACCGACATGAAGAACGCAAAAAGCAAAGCCCCAGCCGCACGCGAAACGTAACTTTCGGTTAACATTACCAGCGCAAACATGGTAACAAATAGTGCCACAAACCTTTTCTTTTTACCTTCAACGCAGAAAGGGGCAACAACCAGAGATGCGACGAAAAGCAACAAACCTGGCAAACCCAACTCTAGGAAAAGCTCAACGTATTGGTTGTGACACCCATACTGTTCTGCCACGCCTTCGGCCCACCCCATACGAGCATATTCTGCGAACAGGAAGGAATCGACATTATTCTCACCGAATCCGAAAAGATAGGTATGCGGATTTATAGCCAAACACGCCTTCCAGATATTGAAACGAGGATCGGAAAATGAGACCGAACCATCGTGGAAGGACTGATAAAGCAGATGCAGCGACTGTGAGACGCGATTATCGGTAAAAAAGACAAGGCAACCAACGGCAACAGTAGAAAACAAGCCAATAAGGAACGCCTTGTGATTGGTGGTAACAAAAGAGACTACAGCGACGCCTGCAACCACAAACGCAGATGCCAGCACCATGCGTGAAGTGTTGATGAACAGAAACGACAAGAAAAGCAAGAGAATGAAAGCATACACCCAGAAGAAAGGGCGAGATATATGTTGTTTCTGTGCAAGATAGCCAATTGAAACAATAGCCAAAACAACACCCGTATTGGTATATGCCCTGTTGGTTATGGCTCCAAACAAGTGGGTCAATCCTGCCCAAGTGTCACCCGAAAAAGCCTCTAGGAAATAGTTGCCGTGCATCATGAATGCTACTGCCAAATAGGAATAAAGCACAAATGCAGCAACACCAAACACATAAGACTTTAGCAAACGAGACAGAGGGACCTGTATGTTGGCAATTAAAACACCCAAAGGAATGCAAAAAAGGGTAAACCTAGCATTAAAAAGCCGATGTGTAACCAAATGGGAGTCGGCAGCATAAGCCATGGAGAACATTCCACATGCAAATAGCGCTAAGAGCAAGACAGACGGCCACGTACTACGCCTACCTACCGCAGCCACAACATTGCTGCGCCAGTGCCCCAACGACAACAGTAGGGACATGCCAAACCACGTACCAACCGTATAGGCAGAAAAACCTTTAGGGAACGGTACGGAAAAAGCAAGAATGCAAGTTAAGACCTCGAGAACTATTCTCTGATTAGAACGGAGCCAAAGGGCAAAATCTGCAATCTTATTTACCATAAGCAAAAAAGGGATTGTGTTGTCGCACAGAGAACGCAATAGCGAGAGCGACAACCTGATAGAATTACTGCAAACAGGTACCCTTGTTGTCGGCAAACCAATCGGCAATAGCCTCTTCGAAAGTCCACTTCATCTTGTAACCGGAAGCAGCCAACTTCTTACCACAGATGTTGGTAGAAATCTGCAACTTCTTAACACGAGCAGGACAAATACCCATAGGAGAACCCACGAGCATAGCACAGAAAGCAAGCGGTTGAATTACAAAATTAGGGATGTAAGGTACGAACTGGGTTAAGCCAGTCTGCTTTTTCATGATGCCTACAATCTGTTCAATAGTGTAGGCAGGTTCGTAGGTGCAGTTGAAAATCTCGAGTTTAGAAGGACGTGTTTCAACATTCCAAAGAATGAAGTTAACCAATTCCTTCACATAGATGCACGCCTTAATGGTATCCTTACGACCAGGGTAAGCAAACATGTGCTTACGAATGCCCGAATAGAGGCGAGAGAAATTGCCATTTTCACCCTTTCCGAAAACAACGCCAGGGCGAACAATAGTCAACTTTCTGTCGGCAGCACCAGCCAACCAAGTCTGGTGAATCTTTTCGGCCACCAACTTCGAAATACCGTAAGGGGTATTAGGAGTAGGCAAGGTATCTTCGGTTTTCAACTCTTCGGCAGCGCCATAAGGAGCAATAGAAGAAGTGAACACCATATTCTTTATGCCATAAGCTTCGGCAAAAGCGCATACATTTTCGGCACCGCGAATGTTAGCCTCGAAGTAAGCCTCGTCGGGATGACCCGGTGTGCGGTGAACAGCTGCAAAATTGAATACAACATCTTCAGCAGTAGGCGTGAAAGGCAAATTCTGGATAGGTTTGCGAACGTCGCAGTAAACGAAAGTTGCCTTACGGGTATCGCCATCGACAACAGGCGACTTCCACCCCTTAATGGTTGTATATTCCCTTAAAGCCTTTTCGTCCATACCAACCAACTTTGCAGGATCAACAATATCGAGGTTCCAAATTGAAGCCTCGGGATGCTGTTCGTGCAACAAGTTAGCTAAATGATTACCGATAAAGCCAGTTCCGCCAAAGATTATATAATTCATTCGTTGTATCCTTTATAGTCTAATTCTTTTAAAATCTGCTCGTTCCATTCCGAACGTTCAGAATCGAATACCCAACCCCACTTGTTGAAGTACTTAATCATGTTCCACATGTGCACCAAAAGCATCTTCTTGTTCTTATAAGAAGCGGCACGGTGTGCATGAACAATGCTGACTTCAGGCCAGAACATCGTACGATAGTACTTGTGCATGCGGCGGGTAATATCGATGTCTTCTGGGTACAAGAAGAATCTTTCATCGAACATTCCAACCTTTTGGAAGGCAGAAAGCCTAAAGAACATGAAAGAGCCCTGATGATAAGCTATATTAAGAGGAGTCTTATGATTCCAGAAGAGCAGAGTATATCTGTAATTGAGTCGTTTAGCCATAGATTTAGGCATGAAACGACGGAAGATAAGGTCGATAGGAGTAGGTAGAAGTCTTACAGTTTCTTGCTGGTCGCCATTAGGATAAGAAACATAAGGCTGAACTTGGGCAACATCGGCATTATTGTCCATATATTCAGCAATCTTATCAATAATGGAAGGTTTGAAATAGACATCAGAGTTGAGGACAAGGTGATAATCTACATCACTGTCCTTCGACGCTAACTTCAGCGCTTTATTATGTCCTGAACCATAACCCACATTTTCGCTGCCGATATAAACGACATGATTATAGTTCTTACAGAAATCAGCCAAAGACGCCTCGTTCGAGTTGTCGACAATATAAATTGTCTTAATCAACGGAGAGGAGAGAGATGTAAAACACCTCTTCAATTCTTCGACATCAGTCTTGTATGTTACTATTGATACTGTAATCATTTAGAAATTCAAATGAGCACGGTCAGATGAAAGAACGTTTTTGTAAACACTTCTTAACATTTGGGTGTGCTATAGGAATTATTTTAACCTCGTATGTCCAATTATGTTTAGTTCAAACTCACCTTTTTCATGATATATAGGAACCCTATTCATCTTAAAAAGCAAAGTTCAGCATTTACCGGTCAAAAATGTAACTACATAGCGTTCACATCAATAACCTAAAATGTCCACAAATATGGCATAAACATAGCCTTACTGAACCTAGGGACGAGTCCCATTTAGTTCATAAAATTACATCAAAATGCGGTTTTAGCCAAATTTTAGTGCACTTGTTTTATGAAACGAGAAACCTAGGCGAAAAGTATATAAGAAACCTATTTTTTTGTGTAAAGGCTTAAAAAAATTGTTCCAAAAGTCGCAAAAGACTTATTATAACCTTCTAACGACATTGGAAAGCATGGTAAAACGGTAGCTGAACTGTTTCCATAACGAGAAATCGGAATGATCGCCAGTTGGAGATGCATTGCCACCATGACGACGATAAAGTAGTAACTGGTCGGGGATAAAGGCCGTGCGGCCATGGCGTTCAGCCATTAGACCGAGCCACATATCGTGCCACAAAATATTTTCGGGGAAAGGCATTGCATACGACAGGACCGACTTGCGGAACGCCATGCAACTACCCATAAAAGAATTCTTGTACAAATTGTGCCAGAAGCCAGGGCCAGAGTTTCGCAATGCGAAATAGCCTTCTTCCGACACCTTACCATCGGCATCCATGAACTTAAGGTCGTGAACCACCACATCGGCATCTTGCAAAGCCGCAACACATGACGCCACCTTGCTGGAATGCCAAACATCATCTTGATCGGAGAAAAAGATGATGTCGCCACTTACATGGCGTAACGCATTCTCGAAATTAGGGACCACACCGTGTCGGCCCTCATTCTTAAAGACCTTGATGCGCGGTTCGTTCATCTGGCGAATGACCTCGAGGGTAGCATCGGTACTGCCATCGTCTGACACAACGATTTCGTCACCAGCAGACAACTGGTGAAGAATAGACGAAAGCTGTTCTTTTATGAACCTCTCGCCATTGTATGTAGCCATGGCAACCGATATCTTCATATCGTAAATTTAAAACATCCTTTTGACTTCGAACACAAATTTCAGCCAAACATATCGAAATACCGACATTTTTGCCAAAGAATGTGCCATATTGTACTGCTGACAATTTGCCTTCCAAACATTCTTTAAGCCAAGCAACTTGCCTGAAACATAGCCCAAACCAACGTTGTTTGCACCCACCTCGTTACCGCCATGCTGGCAATAGAGAATAGTAGCCTTTGGCAGATGGGTCAGTATGCCACCATTGCTAGCTGTTTGGTATGCCACCCAAAAATCGTGCATAGGCACTACGTCGGGAATATTGACCGACAAAGCCTTTACCTTCTCGTTAAACATCATGGTACAACCCGTCACGCAATTTGCCACCAACAACATCGATGGGTCTTCTTGCCATGAAGGATTGACCTTTGACAACTTCCAAAGAGAAGGATGAACAACATTGTAGTTAGCGTCGCAAACTGCCAAATCGGTATGAACACAAACAGGCAAAGTGGGATTCTCGGCTTCTGCTTTACGAACAAGTGCCAACGTATCTTCCACCTTATTAGGCAACCATTCGTCGTCTTGGTCGCAGAACATATAGTAATCGGCCTCCACATTGCTGAGTAGCCAACAAAAATTCATCTTTGCACCCAAGTGCTTAACATCTTCTCCCAAAACAACCATCCTTTCGGGATGTTCGGCCGAGAAAGTCTTTAAGAAATGGAGCGTACCGTCGGTTGAGCCATCGTCGTGAACAAAGATGGTCCAATCGTTATTCGTTTGCGCCAATATTGAATCCAACAGATGCGGAAGGCGCTCCATGCCGTTATATGTGGCCAGAAGAATAGCAATCGTCATACCCTACTCAATCGAAAAAGCACATGTAATAAGGTTTCATCAAATTGTTGTGGAACAAGTTGAGCAGCATTGTGCACCACGCAATGCCCACCACAAGCAGTTGGCCCATTTCCTTCGGCTTCAGCACATAGTAAAGCATTGGGTAGAGAATGATGGTAACGCAGCCCAAGAAGTCGCTCAAACGGAATGCGAACACCGGAATGCGTACAAAGAAATAATAAGCCATCACACTAATCATGCACACTTTAATGAGAAAGTAAAGGTGAGGGCACCTTGGCAACACCACCTCGCGCTTCCAATAAAGGACACAAGCCGCCAAAAACTGCAAAATGATGATGACGTTGAACAAGTTAACCTCGAACTTGGTCCAACCCTGAATTTTCTGATAAATGACCAACTTATGGTGCAAGATAGGCACATTATAGTCGAGGATGATAGAAAGCATATCGATACGCATCTTTGCCATAACAAAGACTGCGATGACAGCAATCACCCAAAACTTGAAGTTGATGCTACGCGTACCTAGGAAGTAAAGCGGTAGGGCAATGAAAGCCGAGCGGTGAATGACGGTTGCCAAAAGAATTAGCAACACGTAACGCTTGAGATTCTGTTCAAGGATAGAAGGAATAGCCAATAGGAAGATGGAGGCCGCAAGCCCAGCCCTCATCTGCGTCATTTCCTGCAAGAAGAAGAGGTTTGAGAACCAGACGAGCACAGCAAAACCGAAAACCTCGTCTTGCGTAAGCTGGCGCAACGCCTTCAGTTTCAACATGACAGAAAAGAAAGCGTAAATAAAGACAACATAAGGCACCACGTTTAACGTAAACGTCTTGATTAGGGACACCAACACACAGAAGCTGAGTTCTGGCGGCGGCAGATGGTTCAAAAAGCCAGGGAAATCGCGAAACATATAGCGCGCATCGGGCACCTTGTTGCTGAAATAGATATAGACGTCGCGGTAGTCCAAATCGACATTAGCACCACGAAAGCCAACAAAAACAAACAAGCCCACAAAAGCCAAGCAATAGGCTAACGATTTAGAGTCGCGGTCGAACCTTGGATAAGAAATAGCCAGTAGAGTGACTAAAAGCGCTATGATGATATAAATAAACATTTCAGATATGAATTATTTAGACAAAGGTAAACAAATCGAACCTTTTTTCCACATAAGTAGTGAAACTGCAATAGAAATTTCGACAACTTCGCAGATAAGCCATGCATAAATAGCACCCACAGCGCCCATGGTTGGCACGAACAGATAATTGAACACCACGCTAGTAACGCAAACCGCGCCACCAATTAGCGGAGCAAAACGCTGCAACTGCAAGCCGTAAAGCCCGTGAACGGTGAGGGTAGACGCTAACGATGCCAACAAAGGGTAAACGGCCAATAGGCGCAGCAAACTGACCGCATCGGCAAACTGGCTGCCCAATATAATCTTAACAGCCAAAGGTGCGAAAACGTAAGTCGCAACGCTTACGGCAGTGGCATAGAGGGCAATGTAGCCCAAGCACTTCTTAAAGAAAAGCCATCCTTCGTATTTAGAGTCGTGAAACTTACGCGACACGCGCGGGAAAAGCGCAATCATAAGCGGTTGGTACGACACCATCATTATGGCGGTAATAATCTTCTGGGTACCTGCATAAATACCAATTTGGGCATCGGACATATAGAAACCCATGAGGAACACACCCAAGCACGTGTTACAGTTAATGAGGATGGCATTCAGGAAAATGGGGAAGCCCTTACGCACCGATTCGCTTGTAGAGAACGGTTCGGGAGTTTGCCATTTCAAGTCGTACTGTTTCATAAGGTAATAGCAAGAGTAACACCCCACCAACACATTGGCAACCGTTAAGGCAACCAGGTACTTGCAATAGTCTTCGGGTTTAGATACCATGGCAATGACCAACAATGCGCCCAACAGCTTGACAAAAAAGGTGAACATACTCATTTTAGCCATGCGCTCAACGCCTTGGAAGAACCACGTAGGGAACAAAACCCAACCCAAGTTGAACAATGCCACCACCAAGAATGGGGCGACGTCGGCGTGCACCTTCTCGACCGTTAGGTAAAGAACACCCACAATAAGCAACGAGAGAAGGAATAGAAACAGTTTAAAAAGGATGACCGTAGAAAATATGGTCTGCAACTTACCATGGTCTTCCTTGTTTAGGGCCACCTGCTGGGTTGCCGAATAGTCGAAACCATAGTTAACCAGCAACGTTAGGAAAATACCGATGTTCTGTGCATAAGAAGCCTTACCGAAGGCATCGGTGCCCAACTTGTGTGTCACATAAGGGATGAGCAATAGCGGGATAAGATAATTGGCAATCTGCACCAAGCCTTGCGACGTGATGTTCACAAATAGGACATTATCTTTCAAATTTGAGAGTTTCGGCATTTTGCAAAATAAATTTCACAAAAGTAGTAAAAAGGTGCGAGTTCTGTTATTTAGATAAGGCTAAAGGCACTTTGACAAGCTTTAGAAACTGTTTAAAATGTGCCGTACAATAGGTAGAAACACTTTGCCACCCTAATAAAAATGACTATATTCGCAAATAGAAGATATAAACCGAAAGATTATGCCACAGAAAAACTATTGTGTGATTATGGCCGGTGGTGTTGGCAGCCGTTTCTGGCCATTCAGCACCTCAAGACGCCCAAAACAATTCCTAGACCTATTTGGCACTGGAAGAACCCTTATACAGATGACATTCGACCGAATGTTGAAGCTAATGCCAGCTGACCACATCTTTATTGCATCGAATGTGTCATACCGCGACCTTATTCTCGAGCAACTGCCAGAGATTAAGCCTTCGCAGCTTCTACTAGAACCCGCACGCAGAAACACAGCGCCATGCATTGCCTACGCAACCTACAAGATTGCGAGCCTTTGCCCCGACGCAAACATAATAGTAGCCGCATCGGACCACCTGATTCTTAAGGAAGACGAGTTTGTGGAATCGATGAAAAAAGGGTTGGCCTACACCGAAAACCACGACGACCTTTTGACACTCGGCATTAAGCCTAGCCGTCCAGAAACAGGCTATGGCTACATTCAGACCGACGGAGAAAGTGAAGATGGCGTTTTTAAGGTAAAGACCTTTACCGAAAAACCAAACCTGGAAATGGCAACCATCTTCCTTGAAAGTGGCGATTTCCTTTGGAATTCGGGTATGTTCATCTGGAACGTGAAAGCCATCTCGCACGCGTTTGACCTTTATGCCCCTGAAATGGCATTAAAGTTCCGTTCGGGCATGGAGTTCTACAACACACCAGCCGAACAGGGCTATATTGACAAGATTTACCAGTCGTGCACCAACAAGAGTATCGACTACGTGATTATGGAAAAAGCCAAGAACGTGAAGGTTATTGAAGCCGACTTTGGCTGGAGTGACCTTGGCACTTGGGGCTCGCTTTACGAATTGAGCGACAAAGATGAAGAAGCAAACGTACGCCAAAAGGGCAAGTTGCTCCTTTACGACTGCAAAGACAACATCATTACCCTACCAGAAGGTAAGCTGGCAGTCATTCAAGGTGCCGAAAACTTCATCATTGCCGAAACCGACAACGTACTGCTCATCTGCAAGAAAGACCAAGAACAACGCATCCGCGACTTTGTGAACGACACGAAGATTCAGATGGGTGATGAATTTGTATAAAAAGGGCAGCTTTTAAGCCCATTAGAACAAGTTGAAACACAAAGCCGTTGGTTATAACCAACGGCTTTATTTTATTCTGGGACTGAACGTCACAAGAATGTGAAAGACAGTAGACGTAGCCAAAGTAAAGGCTCAATCGAACACCTCGTGGAGAATATCGAGTGTTTTAAGTTGGCCGAAGCCCTGAATATGCAGCTGGTAGTAATGCACTATGCGGTTTAGCAGGTTACTCCGTTCGTCGCGCGACATTACGAAAAGGAACATATTGCGGTAATTGATGCGCAACAGCTTTCGCAAGAACAATTGTTCGTCTTGGTCAATCAGTTCGGCGTTGGGGCTGGCATAGTGTACATAGTCGCTATGCAGCAAATCGAAATAGCGCATATTGGGCTGTAAGGGTCCCAAGTTGGGCATAAAGCCAAGGAAGACACTCAACCTGACCAAGAACGATATGTGGAAATTGGCAATATGCGAAGACGTTAGATTCAACCACATGACCGAATCGTGCAAAAACTGGAAAAGTATGGCATCTGGCTCGTTGGTACGCAAGGCGTGCGTTAGGAACTCTGCCAAGAACAAAGCCACAGTGTTCTTCGAAGGGTCGGCCAAAAGCGAGGGCAACGGCACTGCACACTGAATGTCGCGAATGACCTGCATTTCGCGATTTGGTCGATAGTCGGCAATGATGGTGACAATAGACATAGGTTGCAAGAAAGCCAACTTGCGTCCGTTCTGCCTGTTGTGGGCACCATAGAGCACATAGTCGACACGGCCGAGCAGCTCGGTATAGGCCGCCACAATAAGACATTCGTCCTTAAACGGCTTACGCATCAGAATTATCGCCTTTGTTTCTTGCAACATAAGTCAACCCGTCAATTATCCGAACAATACCTTGAATGCATCTTCTACCTTTTGTGCCGTAATGACCTGTATGGTTGAACCGGTCACCCCCTGCGTATTGCGGAAAGATGGAACAATGATGCGCTTAAAGCCGAGTTTCTCTGCTTCGGAAATGCGCTGTTCAACCCTAGTAACCGGGCGCAGTTCGCCCGTTAGGCCCACTTCGCCAGCCAAGCAAGTCTCGGAATCGATGGCAATATCCATATTGGAGGACAAGATAGCAGAAATGACCGAAAGGTCCATTGCCGGATCGTTAACCTTCACGCCACCGGCTATGTTCAAGAAAACGTCCTTTTGCGAAAGCTTGAACCCCACACGGCGCTCCAAAACGGCCAGCAACATATTCAGGCGTCGGTTGTCGAAACCCGTGCACGAGCGCTGTGGCGTGCCATAAGCTGCTGTGCTGACCAAGGCCTGCACCTCGATGAGGAACGGACGCACCCCTTCGACCGTAGCACCAATAGCTGTGCCGCTTAAGCCAAGATGGTTGTCGGTCATGAGCATTTCTGACGGATTAGTCACCTCGCGCAAGCCATTCTGCATCATTTCGAAAATGCCCAATTCAGACGTGCTACCAAAACGGTTCTTAATGGAACGCAAGATGCGGTAGAGATAATGCTGGTCGCCCTCGAACTGGAGAACCGTATCGACAATGTGTTCCAACACCTTTGGGCCGGCAATGTTACCGTCCTTATTAATGTGGCCAATCAACAAGACAGGGACACCACTCTCCTTTGCATAGCGCAATATTTGAGCCGCACATTCGCGTACCTGCGAAATGCTGCCAGGACCCGACTCCATATTCTCGGTTGAAATCGTCTGAATAGAGTCGACAATGACGATGTCGGGCTGTACGTTCTTAATGTGAACAAAAATGTCTTCGAGCATGGTGGTGCTAACGATGTAGCAATTGGGATTGTCGACATTGCCCAAGCGCTCGGCTCGTAGGCGAAGCTGCTTTTCGCTCTCCTCACCACTGCAATACAAGGTACGCTTGCCTTTAATGCCCAAAACGACCTGCATAACCAAAGTAGACTTACCAATGCCAGGCTCGCCACCAATTAGGGTAAGTGAGCCGGGCACCAATCCGCCACCCAACAACCGGTTCAGTTCAACAGAACCCATATCGATGCGGGGCTCTTGAGCCAATTCGACTTGCCCAATAAGCACAGGTTTCGACTTCACCCTAGTATCGCCAACCACCGAAGAAACAGCCGACTGGGCAGCCGACTCCTTCTTTACCAGTTGTTCAACATAGGTGTTCCATTCGCCACAAGCAGGGCACTTGCCAATCCACTTTGCCGATTCGGCGCCACAGTTTTGGCACACATATACCGATTTAATTTTTGCCATAAAAATAACATTAGTTTCTACATGAGCAGAAAGACAGAGGCGTAACCTCTATAAAAAGCGAGGCCGGCAACCTAAACAATTACCAGCCTCGCCTATTTTAGTAGCCAGAGCCTTACCAAGCGCCACCCCAGCTGCCCCAACTATCGTCGGAACCAGAATCGTCGGAAGAATCATCGGAAGAGCTGCTGTCGCCCCAACCAGAGTCGCCACCAGTATCCCATTCGTTCTTAACCGGCATGGTGCTGCGAACAAAGCGGACAGGCACTAGCAAGCCCACCTTCACACGTTCGCCATTGAGCGCACCCGGCTTAAAGAGCGGCAAGTCGCTCAACACCTTTAGGGCAGCCGCATCGTACTTGTCGTTACAACTCTTGGTAACGATAGGGTTGACAGCCCTTCCACAACGGTCGATGGTGATGTGCACCTGAACCATGCCCTTCGCACGGTAAACCCTGTCGGGGTAACCCGGCAAAGAAGAAGGAACAATAGAGTCGACCACATCTGGGTAATCTTGTTCGAGGTGAGAACGGATGTAGCGCAAGAACTCCACATCGCCACCATTAGGGAACAATGGGGTGCGCAAGCCCGGAGGCCATTCGTTCGGATCGTAGATTTTTGAAGGCTCATTATCCTCGCAGTCGGGATAAAGATTATTAAACTCGGTATAGCCAGCCGCATTGGCACTTGCCACCGAAAGCATCAGCAGCAAGAAAGCCACCAATTTGAAAATACGTTTCTTCATAATGCAACAGTATTAGAATAATGTTGGTTCCTTATCTTCACCATCGTCTTCAACAAAGTCCTCGGCGTTTTCGTCCTCAGCCTCATCGTTGCCTTCTTCCTCTTCTTCAGGGAATCGGGTTGGCTCAAGTTCAACAACCTCTGCCACCACATTTTGGTGCAGGCGCTTACCCTTGGCCTTGATACCCTTAACAGAGATGAAGGATTCGACATCGAACTCAACCGAAGCCTTTTCGGCATCAGCGCCACCAAAGTGCGCTTCGATGCGCGGATAGTAAGTATCGGTAAGCAACTTCAACTCTGACTTCGGATTGTCGCCCACAAAATTAACCGGTTTTGCCGAAGGTTCAATAACAAAGCGCTTAATATAGGTGTAGCCTTCGTTAGCATCGAACAACACAGCGGTCCAAATCTTTTTAGGATCGTATTTCTCGATTCGGAGATAATTCTCGTTGAAGTGGTTGTTCTCGTCGAACGAAGTCGTGTAATACTCGCCATTCTTGGTTATGACCAAGATGAGGTCGTCGGAATGGAATTCGCCCAGATGCGTGCCACGGCCATCGTAGTTAAGACGGAGGACATCGAAGTCGAACCATACCTGTCGTCCGCCCATCGTAGAACCGCCACGTCGCTTCAAGACGATGCTGTGGAGTTCGTTCTTGGTTAAGAGGTTACCCATAGACTGACGGCCCTTAACCGCCAAATCGCCAAAGTCTCGTTCAAACGAGGTTACCTTCAAGCGTGGGCGCGGCCTTAACACGACCCTAATAACCTCGGCTTCGGCATTCGGGTTAGCCGTAAAGTAAACCACCCTAGAATTAGCCGTACCACGGGTAAGGTCATATTCCTTGTCACGGGTAACAGACGGCACTGCGAAACGCTTCATATAATAAGGTCCGCCACGGCCATCGTGGTAAACCACGTTGTAAACCGTACGGGTATCCTTCTTCTTATAGACGTTGAGGTAAAGAATGTCCTTACCCACATAAAGTTTGTCGGCAATCTTCACCACCTTATACTTTCCATTCTTAAAGAAGATGATAACGTCGTCCATATCGGAACAGTTGCAGACGAACTCGCCATCCTTCTTCAAGTCGTAGCCAATGAAGCCCTCTTCCTTGTTCACGTAAAGTTTTTCGTTAGCCTCGGCAACCTTGGTCGCATTAATGGTGTCGAAGTTGCGAATTTCGGTCAGGCGCGGACGGTTCTTACCGTATTTAGACTGAAGCGACTGGAACCAAGCAATGGTATAAGGCACCAAATTCTTCAAGTGGTCGGCAATCTCGTCCATCTTGTCTTGAAGGGCAGCCAAACGCTCTTCACTTTCGAATGCGTTGAAGCGGTGGATACGCGCCATCTTGATTTCTTCGAGACGGAGCAAGTCTTCACGTGTCACCTCACGCAAGAACGTAGGCTTGAAAGGTTCCAAACGTTTGTCGATATGAGCCAAAGCAGAATCGAGGTCCTTCGCGTTTTCGTATTCCTTATCCTTATATATACGTTCTTCAATAAAGATCTTTTCCAACGAGCAGTTAAAGAAAGCCTCGCGAGCCTCTTCCAACTGAATCTCCAATTCCTGGCGAATAAGGTCCTTTGTGTGTTCGGTAGATTCGCGCAACAAATCCTTCACCGTGCAGAAGCGCGGCTTTTTGTCTTGAATAACGCAACAAACCGGCGAAATGGATTTCTGGCACTTGGTGAAAGCGTAAAGGGCATCGATGGTCTTGTCGGAAGACGTGTTAGGCGCCAACTGAATGACGATAGAAACCTTGTCGGAAGTATCGTCGTCGACCTTACGGATGTTAATCTTACCATTTTCTTGTGCCTTGACGATGGAAGCGATAACCGACTTGGTGGTTTCGCCATACGGTATATCCTTAACCTCGAGCGTCTTGTTGTCAATCTTCTCGATGTGCGAACGCACCAAAACACGACCGCCACGAGCACCATCGTTATACTTACCCACGTCAATCATACCCGCCGTAGCAAAATCGGGATAAAGTTGGAAGTCTTCACCCTTCAGATAGGCGATAGAGGCATCGATAAGTTCGTTGAAGTTATGAGGCAAGATGATAGAAGAAAGAGTAACGGCAATACCCTCCGCACCCTGTGCGAGCAGCAAAGGGAACTTAACCGGCAAGGTTACCGGTTCGTCGTTACGTCCGTCATACGACTTCTTCCATTCAGTAATTTTCTTATTAAAGGCAATGTCGAGAGCGAACTTCGAAAGTCGGCACTCAATGTAACGGCCAGCCGCCGCATCGTCGCCCGTATAGATGTTACCCCAGTTACCTTGCGTGTCGACCATCAAGTTCTTTTGGCCAATCTGCACCAAGGCGCCATAAATAGACGAATCGCCATGCGGGTGGTACTGCATGGTAGCACCAACCACATTAGCCACCTTATTCATACGTCCGTCTTCCATGGTTCTCATAGCATGGAGGACGCGTCGCTGAACGGGTTTAAGACCGTCTTCGATGTGTGGGACAGCACGGTCGAGGATAACGTAAGAGGCATAGTCGAGGAACCACTGCTTGAACATACCAGAGAGTTGGTACTTCACGCCTTCGGCATTCAAGTCAGGGGCCTTATAGTCGGAATGGGCAACAGGTCCGTCGCCATTACCTTCTATTTCTTCATTTTCCGCCTCATCCATATATTTATCATCTGCAGGTCGCATACCAATGAAAATTAATCTATTATTACAATTTGGTAAAGGTAATAAAAAAAAAGGATTTGAAAAAATTGAAAAATAGGTACAATTATCCATCCGAAATTTTGGAATATTGAAAAAATGCGCTAATTTTGCATTCGAAAATTTCGAACACGCGGATGTGGCGAAATTGGTAGACGCGCTAGACTTAGGATCTAGTGCCGTGAGGCTTGTGGGTTCGAGTCCCGTCATCCGCACAGAAAAGGTTGTTACCTAACGGTAGCGACCTTTTTACTTTTTAACACCCCACCGAAAAGATGCAGACAAAAGCAACTTTCACCTACAAAGGCAAAACCTATGCACTAGCCGACCAACAAACATGGGCAGGCACCCCAATAGAAACATTCATGCGTGAATGGAGCAACAGCGAAGGCCACGTTTGGGGACACACATCGGGCTCGACCGGCGAGCCTAAACGCATAATGCTGCCAAAAGCCGCCATGACAGCATCGGCCCAACTGACCAACCAGCACTTCGGCCTAAAAGAAAACGACACCATACTACTTTGCCTTTCAACCGACTACATTGCCGGCAAAATGGTGGTGGTTAGAGCCATTGTAGGCAACCTTCGGATTGTAATTGCCGACGTGAAGTCGCTCCCCGAATGGGACGACCAGATAAAATTCGCCGCACTTGTACCCATGCAAGTAGAAGCGCTGTTGCACATCGACAGCAAAAGCCGGGAAAGACTAAAAGGAATTGACACATTAATAATAGGTGGGAGTCCGCTTAACCAAGAATTGCAAGACGAGCTAACTGCTTTAGGCATGAGCAACGCCTACCTTACCTATGGCATGACAGAGACCCTCTCGCACGTTGCCGTTGCACGAATAGGCGAAGGCGAACTCACATACAAGGCACTGAAGGGCATCACCTTCGAAACCGACGAACGCGACTGCCTAAAAATAAACGCGCAGCACATTCAGCAAGCTCCATTTGTCACAAACGACGTAGTAGAGTTACTGAATTCGACCAGTTTCCGTTGGAAAGGCCGTTGGGACAACGTGGTTAATTCGGGAGGCATAAAACTCTTCCCCGAAAAGATAGAGAAAAAAATTAGCGACCTGTTCCCCGATAGACGCTTTTACCTAAAAGGAGAGCCCGACAAACGATTAGGCTCATGTCTAGTACTGAAAATTGAAGGAAGTCCGCTAGCAGAAGACGATGAAAAAGCGCTGCTAGACGCCATTAAGAAAAGGGTTGAAAAATACGAGTCGCCAAAATCCGTAACCTATTTGGAAAAATTCGAAGAGACGACAACGGGGAAAACCAAGCGGACATAAAATTTCAAAACTTATTATTGGTTAGCTCAAAAACCAAGAAAAAAATTTTCACGTATAACAAAAAAATATTTATTTTGCAGTTTCAAGAAGTGAACTATGTGCACTTTGGCCTAAAAGTTATCAACACAGCCACGAAAAAAGAGGCTTTACAATGATTCGGCTATGAGCTGTCGGTTTTTCCCGTTACATTCGGGCGAATAGCTAGGACACACCAGAACACTGTAAACCGTCTTTCCCGATGGCAGGCAAAAATGTACATGGCACATGTTAAAAGAAAAGAACAAAACGTTTTAGCATTATGATAAACAACAGAAGAATTGCATGCACACTGGGTATGTTAGCCATGTTTGCCAGTGCTTCGGCAATTCACGAAGAGTTTATTGAAGGTTACGAGTTCTCACCTTCAAAGGTAAACACACCTGCAAAAGAAATGCCGATGTCAATGTACCGCGATGGTAAGGTTGTATTCTTCAGAAACGACACCGCCTACGTTGCAACAATAGGCGATGCTTTTGACCTAGAAAAGCTTGAAGTATGTAAAGAATTGTGCGACAAGGGCATTGAAGGCACATTTGCCTACAACCAGCGCCGCAACAGCGTCATCTTCGCCCACACCGACGAAGTTGGTAATTCTGACCTTTACGAAATGAAGAAAGAAGGCGCAGACTTTGGCCTTCCTAAAAAGCTTGAGATTCAAGGTTTGAACAAGATCCGTAAGCCAATTAAGGGCACTACCACCCGAATGGCAGGATGGACCTTCCGTTACAACACCATTTCCGGCTTCTTCAACCCAACCATAGCAAACAACGGTAAGAGAATCTATTTCTCGGCCGACTTCCCTAAACAGACCCAGGGTGGTCGCGACATTTGGTACATTGACCGTGCCGGTGGCGATTCGAACATCGGTTTCGACTGGAAGATGCCAGAAAATGCGAGCGACACCGTCATTAAGATGAACAGTAGCGCACGTGAAGACTTCCCTTGGTGTTCAGGCGACACCGTCCTTTACTTCGCATCTAACCGTCCAGGCGGTTTGGGAGGTTTGGATATTTACTTCTCGAAATTGACCAAGCGCACCGTGTTGGAAGTAGACACAGTGAAGCAGACCTCGAAAGAAGTTGAAAAGGAAATTTGGGGCGAGCCAGAACATTTGAGTTCAGTATTCAACAGTAACGCCAACGACTACAACATTTTAGGTAACAACAAGTTGGTTCTATTCATGTCGAACCGTTCAGGTGGTGTAGGTAGCGACGACATTTACCGTCCGGCACCGTTCACCGCTACAGCAGAAGGCGAGTTGAACCCAGACGTTACGCTTGAAGAACCAAAGGGTTTCCACTGGGTGCTCTTCTTCTTCGACTTTAACGGTACAGGTTCAAAGCCTGAATACGAAGTGCAGATTGACGAGTTGGTTGCAGCTATGAACGAGTTCCCAGGCGCAAAGTTTGAGGTCAGCGGTCACACCGACGCCCGTGGTAGCGACTCCTACAACATGAAGCTATCATCTAAACGTGCCGACTACATCCGCGATATGCTTATCGGCCGTGGCATTCCTGCAAACAACATCACTGCAGTAGGTAAGGGTTTCCACGAATTGGTAATCGAGAACGCCCAAGACGAGTCAGAGCACGAACAAAACCGTCGTGCTGAAATCAGAATCATTAACGACTAATCTCCGAGACAACATATTATGAAGAAGATATTAACAGCCATCGGTTTACTGGCCATGAGCCTAACCGCAAACGCCCAGCGAGACCTGATGCTATCACAGCAACTCTTCTCACGTTTAAATATGAACCCAGCCGCAACAGGTAACAGCGACGACATCGACTTGTTCTTGTTGGGCCGTTGGCAGTGGACCAATGTAGAAGACTCACCAAAATCTGGTGTATTGAATGCAAGCGACTACTTCGAGTCACTACGTTCAGGTTTGGGTTTAACCATGTTATACGACGACCTAGGTATCAGCAACCGCACCTACAACTGTAAGGCAGCGTATGCATACCACGTCAACCTCAACGAAAGTATGTTGCTCTCAATGGGTCTTTCTGCAGGTATCTATTACCACTACTGGTCACCAGAAAAGCACACATTGGTAGACGAAGAAGAAAGAGGCCAGGCATCGTTCCCTAACGAGACGCAGACAGACCTTTACCCAGACTTTGACCTCGGTTTTGAGTTGGCTACACCAAAAATCATGTTTGGTGGTTCAGTAGCCCACCTTACCAATAACGAAGAAGACGTATCTACCGCAAAGGCAGGTCGTCACTTCTATTCATACGTTCGTGGCTTGTTCCCATTGAGCGGAAAACTAGACCTAGCGCCTGCATTAATTTACATGCACCGTAACAAGGTCGACAAAGTAGAATTGAACGCGACAGTATTCTATAACGGCCAATTCTGGGGCGGTGTAACCTATCGTCCGGACGTAAATGCACAGTGGTCATCAAACGACTTGACCTTTACCGTAGGTGCTGAAATTTCTCAATTCCGTATCGGTTACGCATTTGAATATGGCATGGGTGAAGTCAGCGACATTTCGAGCATGTCACACGACATTTTGCTGTCATGGCGCATACCAAAAGCAACAAAAGAGAAGTACGTTCGATTCATGGAATGATGATTTTTGTTTAAAAAAAATAAAAATATTTCATCATTTAATGTAAATTTGCGTGCAAGACGGAAAAAAATGACTAATTTTATAGTCTCAAAGGAACTATAATCTGATACAAAATGAAGTTCAAACACAAAATAGCTGCGCTTCTGTTAGCATTACCATTGTTTAACAGCCAAGCACAAGACGAGATTGTCTACGACCAATACTTTTGGAACTACTACCTCGTAAACCCAGCAGTAGCCGGTGCGAGTCGTTGCTCACACGTAATGGGTACATTCAAGAAGCAGTGGGTAGGTATGGATGACTCTCCAATTACCGGAACATTGAGTTTCCGCACCCGTATCTTGAAGAACCTCGGTTTAGGTGCTTACGGTTACTACGACAAGAACGGTTATTCACTTCGCCAGGGTGGTCAGGTTTCAATAGCATACCACATTCCTCTTACACAGAACTACGGTTACTTCATGAAGGATCGTGAATTGCAGCGTCAGTTGTCATTCGGTCTTTCTGCAGTCATCAATCACTACGGCTTCGACTCAAAATTGTTTGAAGACGAAGATGCATTGAGCGATAACACAATCGTTAACGGTGGTGAAGATAAGGGTACATATTTCAACGCAAACTTCGGCACCTACTTCATGTGGGATCGTTTCTTTGCAGGTTTGTCAATTGCAAACCTATTGCCTACCGAACTTGAACAGCTTGGTGCAGACGAACCTATTCGTCCAATGACCTTCTTCATCTTCGCAGGCTACACTTTCCCTGTTAACAGCACAATCGACATCGAACCATCGGCAATGTTCAAGTTCGATGAAAACGATAACCGCCAGTTGGACATCAACTTGAAGTACGAGCAGGTATTGCCAGACAATCCTGATTTCTCATACTGGTTGCAGATGGCATATCGCCACGGTTTGGATCCAGACAACTCACAAGGTTTGGCATTCTCACCAATGGGTGGTATCAACTACAAGGGTTTCCACATTGGTTACGCCTACACTCTTGGTTTGACCGATATTCAGCGTCACAACTCTGGTACCCACGAAGCCATGCTTGGCTACTCTTGGTGTAAGGTTAAGAAGTTCTGCCGCTAATAACAGCAAAAGACAAAACATCATAGAAATCCCCAATAGGTCACCCTATTGGGGATTTTTCATTATTGCCATTTGAAGGACTCTTGTTGATATTTGATTGGCACATCTGCCACAATGGAGTTTCCCATTGCTCTTTTCGAATAACTGCCACACAAGCCGCAACAAAAGGCAGCAGGCGATAAAACAGATTGTCATATTTGGCATTTTAAAGCATGCTAAACAACAAACACGCACCGAATGGATGCATTACATTATTAAGATCACAAAAGGCTCACACAGAACATATACGTCCACAACAACAACTGGCATTTAAATATGCGTTGAGCAAAATGGAAACATTTAAGCCACAACATGCTTCTGACAAGTTAAGTTAGCCACTTATCTATAGAAGACAAAAGCGTAGGAAATGCCACAACAAAGAAAGAGGATGAACCATAATGAACTATGATCCATCCCCTTCTAAACTAAAACAAAATATCACTATTTGTCTAGCGTTTACTTTCCGTCATTCAACGCCTTTTATTTCTGTTTGCAGCTAAACATCTTTGGCTCGTCAACCACCCCGTAAATGAAGTCGGATGTGAACGGTATAGAAATCAAAGACTCGTACATGTAGTGGTTGCCAGCATTCCAATATCGGAAGGAGACAGGACCAGTCTCGTTGCCTGTGCCAATGACGTCGAGCAGATATATGCCATCGGTCCACTTTGCAACACCACGACATTCATCGCCAACAAAGGCAGCAATCACATCGTCGGCAGTAGCAGACAACTTCAACAAGGTTGGCAACTCAAAGGTCACCGTCATGGTATAGGCATAGTCGCCAGTTGCCGCAATCGGCGTCCAACCAGGATTGTCGAAAGTGTTTGGGGTTACGGAGCCGACACCAGTGGTGTCGACCAACTCGCCGCCCTCTCCGTTTGATTCAGAACCATGAAGTTTCTGCAATTCTTCTTGTGCTTTAGCCAAGGCATCTAGCTTAACAGCCAGTTCAGCCTGCAACTTCTTAATTTCTTGCATTAACTGTTCTTGTCCAACGGCAGTTGAGTCTTGCGATGTGCCGCTACCCAACAAATCTAACTGTTCCTGCAGCTTTTGCAACTCCTTCTGTAATTTGCCAAGCTCGGCTTGTTGCTTATTCAAAGCTTCCTGTTTCTGGCGTAGATCGTCTTGCGCCTTGGCTAGACTGTCGAGTTTAGAGGCTGACTGTTCTTCCATTCTCCTTAAGTCATCGAAGTCGGAACTATAGTCGTCGCGACACGATGAGAAGCCCACAGAAAAGAAGGCAGCCATTGCAAAATATATCCAAGTTTTCATTTTTTCCTTATAATTGAGTGAGTAAACCACATATTAACCTAATTATTTCTTTACAACCTTGAAAGTCTTAACCTCGTTGTTTTGAGTAACCTTCAACACATAAGATCCAGAAGCAAGACCAGACATGTTAATGCTTTCGGCCATTACATTGTTGGTAGTTACCACACTTGCAGTGTAAACTACCCTACCCGCAACGTCGATGAGTTCAATTGTAGCTTCGCCACCGGCAGTAACCACACCTGAAATGTTCAACACGTCGACAACAGGGTTAGGATAAGCAACCAACGACTCGGTTGCACCGTTTACATTGAAGTTCAACACAACCGGAGTGCCTGGAGTACCGCAAACCTTATCGCCAACAAACGACATTTGGCTTGTAGCCTCGTAAGTGACACCGTCGTGCTCCAAGGTGAAGCGCACAACATCGCCTGCCTTACCCGATAAATTGATGAACTGAAGGGCATAACTGTCGTTCAAGGTAACCTCAACCACCTCGTTCTGGGCATCACCTACAAATGCACGAACCACATCGTCGTCGGCCTTTTCAGGTACATAGGCCACAATGTTCATGTTCGATTCGTAAGCCGAAGCCTTCGTTGCAACTGCAGGCTGGTAAGAACGCAATTCGGTAGCCGAAGTTGGATACTTGAATGTCTTGGCAGTAGCACTCTTGCTACGGTACATGTAACCACAGTTAGGCTGCAAGCTAGCGAGCGAACCAATCCACTCGTTGCCATAGTACATTGCAAAGCCCTCGTTCGACTTAATAACATCGCCCTCTTGTGCCTCCAAGCCTGCAAGAGCGGCCTTCAAGGCCATGCTGCGAGTTGGCAAGTAAGGAAGATAGGTCCAAGAACCGCCATTCACATTAATTTCGGTAGCACTCAAATCGATGTCGGCACCCGACACCGACAAGGTCTGTTCAACGTCGGAATAAACCTTGAACATTGACTGGTTGCTAATTTCGAGCGATTTAGGGTTAAACCAAGTCATCTTTTCAACAGAATAGTTGGCAGATGCAGTCATGTTCTTAACAATACTATTCTTACCCCATGAGCCAATGCCCAAGTAAGCATTCAAGTTAGAAGCATCGTCATCGTTCTGCAAGTTGAAGGTTACCCAGTTCCAGCCCTTGTTCAACTGAATGTTCTGGTACTTAAGCGTACCGTTAGAGAACACAACCGGAACATTTGGTGTACCTACAATGCTATCGGACCTGAAATTGACAGAAGGAACTGCACTTAACACGCGGCCGCTACTAGCATCCCACATTCTATATTCAAGCTTGTTCGATTCAGTGTTAGAATAAACGGTCATCATAGCATACCACATATCTAACGCCTTATTGTAGGTTACGTTTGCCACGCCCACACACTCGCCATTGTTGAAGGCAGCCAACATGTCGCTCTTGTCGTTCGAGAACACGTTGTCGATTTTCAACTGCGCGTACACAATCATGTTATTCTGGTACATGCTTGGGTTGACTTTCCAATTAGGAGTATTGCCTTCAACTGTAACATTCAGATTAAGCGGTTCGGTCACGTTATTTGAGTTGGTCAAATAAATAACCTCGTCGTAAGAGCCCACAGCCAATGATGGATCGACTTCGAATTCGATGGTCTGTTTCTGCAATGGGTTAATAACTCCAGACTCGACTGACGCACTCAACCAAGATGGCATGTTGTTAAGATTATAGTTGAGAACAGTACCTCCATTGTTAACAATCTGCGCCTCGAACTTGTATGGCTCGTTGGCCTTCTTGTTGATTGATACGGCATCGTCCATCCACTTCAACTGGTTGCGACTGATGTAAGCGCTCCAAGTAACAGGAGAAACAACGTAGTTGCCATTCACGTCTTGAACCTTGCTAACCGTAAAGTTGACAATTGACCTCTCAATACGGTAATCTTGTTCCTTGAGGGTAATGATCAAAGCGTCGTTGTTAACCACCCAATCGTAGAGCAAAGAAGAAACAGCGCCCTTGGTCTTAACAGGTGGAATGTTGGTCGAAGCCTCTACATTGCCAACCTTTTCGGCATCGGCAACATTTGCGTTAGCCTTGTCTGCCAATGTAAACTGCATTTCGGCAGTACCTTGCCACTGAATGTAGTGTTCGAATGGGTAATAGAGTAACAATCCCATTTCGTCGCCATCGACCTTTTGGTTGTAGAACGACTCGATTTGTGACTGCTGACGGTATAATTTCCAGAGACGGACTTCATCGACCATACCTGTAAAGTAATGGTCAATAGAATCGACGGAGCTTACTTCAGGGTGCCATACACGAGCACCGGCATACAATTTGTCGGAAGAAAGACGAGAAACCTTATCGGCAGGGAAATAAGTATTGAGAGCTCCGTCCATATAGATGCGTGCAATGCCAGAAGAGCGATTAACAGCCAACGTAAAGTTGTGCCAGTTGTTATCGGCAAAGTCTCCATTTACGGCAGTTGAACTACCATTATGACGGAATTCAAGTTCACCATCAGCATTAAATCCAATACTAAACACATTAGAAACATTGATTGCACCATCACTTACGCCATCGCCTGTAGAAAGGATGGTCTGACTCTTGGCACCAGCGGCAGCATTAAACCAGAACTCTAAAGTGAAGTCCATGTCGGAAGTTATAATTGCCGAAGCTGCATTCATTGTCATATAGCTATCGCCATTAAAAGAAGCCGAACGACCTTCTGGTAAGGCCCAAGAGCCACCCTTCATCACCAGGTTAGCCCCACGTGCCTTGTCTTCAGTTGCACTACCTTTAGCCTCATCCATTTCGTAGTAAGCAATCAAGTTAAGGTCGTTACCCGAAAGTTGTGTAGCGCTATTGGCTTGGATAGTAGATATTGAACGGACTTCGTCCCAGATTCTAAACTGGTCGACCTTACCATTAAAGTAGTTTGATTGGGCTGACACACTGCGGCCGACCTCCACAACACCGTTACCGGTATATGCCCCAACTTTTGCGTTGTCAATAGATGCGACATAGTTTACATAGGCAGTTACATCTTGGTTCGCGTTGTCGTAAACTAGGGCAACATGGTTCCAAGAAGATTTTTCCCAAGCAGCCGGAGCTTTGGAAATCAAGTCCTTGCCTGCAAACTTAACAACCACATTACCAGTTGTGTTCATGCCCATTTCAATAGACTCGCCAGAATTGCCATGGCTAAAGAAAGTAGCATTCTGCAAAGAGTCGAAATTAACCCAACATTCGAAGGTCAAATCCTTATTTGCAAAATTGCGGGTTGCCTCGGTAACCAAGTAGTCGTTCTCGCCATCTAAAGCAATAGCAACATCGTGAGAAGAAGCTGCACCGTTACGGATGCCAGTTACCTCGAAATTGTTAACCGTCAACATGCCTTCGGCAATGGTTTCGTTGAAGTCGATGCGAATATCGTCTTCAATAGTCAAGACACCGTTGGCAGGTTTAGGAGCACCGAACAAACGCGGATTGTACATGTCCTTAATACCAGAAATCACTACAGAAGGATTGTCGTACAACTCGTTGTTGATGTTACAGAAAGAGACAGCACGCAAGTCATACTTCTGGTCAGGAAGGTTATCCATATAGAAGTTGTAATAAATGTTACCAGCATCTTCAGAAGAAATGGTAAAGGCATTAAATCCATTGTTTACGGCCTTCTGTGCCAAAGAATCTTCCTTGTAGTAGTAACCCAAAGTAATCCATTCATTGTCGGAAGCAGAAGCAGGCTTATATTGTAACTCCAAGTGTTCGAAATCGGAATAGTTAACATCAAAGCCCGAAATAGTAATTGGCATATAATGTCTTTCAACGCCATCGATAGTGTCGGTAGCACAATTGGTATTGTAAGTCCAGTTATTGGTAGGCTTAACAATAGAGACGTCGGAACAAGAAGGGATGAAGTGAACCGAGAAGAAAACAGTATCGGCAATCACATCCAAGAAGCCGGTAGGATCGGCCTGACATTTAGAAGCAAGTACCAAGCCAAGGTTATCGTAGTTCAAGACCGAGCCTTTAGTTATTGCTATAGTTTTCTCTAAAACATCGCCAGCCGGAACCAAATATTCTAGTGCGAAACCAGACATAGAGTTACCATCGATGCTAGGAACTGCACCATAAGGATTAGAAGCATCGACAATACGCAAGTCGAACCACTGGTCTTCACCCGTTTCAGAGTTATTCTTCAAATAAACGGTCAGATAAGCATCTTCACCAGAAGGAACATTTTCGATGAACTTTTTAGGCATATCGATAGAAGGTTCTTCCAACTTCATGGTAGCCGCACTAATAACCTTGTCTTCATGTCCCTTCCAGTGTACCGCCTTATAAGCATCTTCGTAAGGACAGCTGGTAGCACCACCACGTGTGCGGAACACGAAGGTCGGATAGAAGTCTTTGGTCTGCAACTTGCTAGTATCGGCACTACCGGCACCAACAGAGTTTACATAAGTTTCATCGAAATTTGGATCTTCGTATAGTACATCTACACTTAAATAGTCATCGTCACCATCTTCCGCCAATACGAAACCTTTGGAATGTGAAGCCTCTGCTTCATTCGCAAATTCGCCGCCTTGGGTTGTTGAGAACTCTTCGTTGTACTCAAACTTTGAATGGACACCAAGAATATCCACTTCAGAATCATCATTCAGCGAAACACCAACTTTCACACTAAACGAATGAGAAGATGCCAAATTAGAAGAATAAGACTCGCTATATTCAATATTTGCACCAGCCTGGAAAGAGTAGTTCTGAAGCAATCTGTGTGCACTAGCCTTAATACTGTCATTGTCGCTCATTGCTTTCTGCCAACGTTCAATAGCTTGATTCAAATAGTGAATAGTATCGCTCTTTACAATGTTTTTAGAATAGAACACCTTATAGCTACCCTCTTGGCCAAAAGTTGAATCGGTGTTAGCAACCAATGACACATAATAGTTTTGCATTTCACTATCTGCCTTTTTCTGCATTGTAGAATCATCGGCAGCCTCAGCAGGAAGAACCAACAAAGAGTTTCTTAAATCTTCCAGGTTTGGCAACAAGGTCTGTTCAATATACACTTGCGGATAAGCAAACATTGTGTTGAAGTTTTCTAGAGCGCTTACACCCTTTGTCTTCACTATTACAAAATCGTTTGCTTTCGCGTATGTCTGTTCATAATAGCCGTCGCCACCAACGCTGTCGTACAACGCAATTGGCACAGCAACCACACTATTGGTTGAGCCAAAGGAAATGTTGGTTGAATAACCCACATAAACGTCACCATTGGCACCATCGTAAATAGGGTCTTCACTGGTCTGAATACGAGTGGTCAATGTCACATTGGTCGTTTTCGAGTTAGAACCTGTATATTCCTCTTCGTGCACAATACCAGCTTCTATACCAGAGCTTGAACCCACTACAACATTTGCAGTTCCGGAAGAAGTAGTTCCTGCATTCGCCAAGGTTATACTTTCAGTTTTTGTCAGATAACCCGTAGCCCAACTTTCCGATCCTTCTTGGTTAAACGAACCCGTATAGGTTGAAGACTGGGTGAACGAAGTTCCTTTCTCTAAGTAAGAATAGCTGTTAGAGCCAGGAGGGTCGCGTAGAACACAGAGCATCTTGTTAGGTCCACCCGTCACAAAGTTTGTACCTGTTTGGTGAGAGCCAAAGATATAAGCCTCACCATTCTCGTTACCTAGTGGATTTTCCCATGACACACTTGTAGGGTTGTCACTATCGCCATAGGTAAATGTTGCAGCAATAGTCCCCATAGCAGTAGTCATATCTGGCTCGCCAACCTTGAAAGAGTAAATGCGATTGACCGTATCGATTTCAGATGAGTATGCCAACTTGTTAATAAACGCAACATCAACTTCATCAACAGCCACCCTATCGGTTTTATCTGCGTCCACATTCATTTTGTTATCAACATAATAAGGATATTCCTCAAAGACGTCGTAACGCAAATTATAGGTTTCGTTCATCATGAAGACTGGCAATCCGAACAAATACTGTTTTTCCGATTCATTATATAAAGGCACATTTGATTTTTCGCCCTTAAGGTTGCAGAAAGTATAATCTTTAGCACCAAAGTATTTGAGTTCACGACCCGACTTAGCCAACGGAGTCACTTCCATTTTTGCCCTATAGCGTTTCGTAAAGACTTGCTTCTGAATATAATCGACAGTATCGGTAATCGTCACAAGCTTGTAGCCTTCTAAAGAATCTCTGCCATTAGCAAAGACAGAATCTTGATATTCATAAGTTTCATATTTCGACAAAGCATAAGGCGACAAGTCGAGCGACGAGTTGTCGCCCATAATGCCATCGTGACCATAAACAGACAAGTTTACGTTATATTCAATAGGGTAAACCCAAGCAACAAATTCACCGGTTGTGTTGTTGACATGAATTGTAACGTCGTTCTTGTTGAATTCGGTAATGGAGGTCAAAGCTTTGGCGTTCTTGTTCTTCTTCAATACACCAGAAAGAATTGCATGAGCAGTAGTATCGGTATGTACATTACCTTCAGTCTGCAAAGAATATTCAGGCCTTGTAGAAGAAAGAACGACCTGCATATCGTCTGCGAGGTTGTTTTTTGAAAGAGAGAAGCCAACCGGATATGCTTCTTGAACCGTACCACCACAAATACGACCAATATACTTCACTTTCGTATTATCGAAAAGTTTCAGTCCAGAAATTATGTCTTGGTAATTACGGTTAGACCCATCGCTGTTGCAGATGCGCCCGTCAAGTTCGAAAGTATGGCCATTCTTAACAGCCTTTACCTCATGTACGCCAACAGGAACACTTATTGCGAACTTACCATCGGCATCGGTCACGATATATTCACCAGTATTTGACAAAGCAGGAACCCCGTCGATGGTAAACTGAACACCTTCTACCGGATAGGTACCACCACTGTAGCATACGATACCACTAACAGGGAAAGAACTGTTATCGGTAAAATTAACAGTGTGGCTTTGCACACTTGCACTGATAAGACGCACTTCTTGCGTTGGAGAGAACTGATGCGAACCCTTTCTTGGTGTCAGCGAATAGGCAGTGCCGTTACCATAGAAAGGTACAGAACGAATAGAATAAGTGCCAGACGCATCGGTCATGCCCTTGTAGGCCAACTGCAGTTCAGACGGTACCCAATCGCTAGCAGTAGCCCCAACACCAAGTACGCCATCGTTGCCATTATAGTCGGTTGACGTATGAGACATGTCGAAACAAGCACCATTAGCCAAGAAATTGAACGTATAATAACAAACTAACGAATGTTCGTTACCAACCAAATAACGAGAATAATCTTTACGGATTTCATTAGCAGAGAGAGCCTTGCTCCAGATTCTCACTTCGTCGATGTTTCCTACAAAGCCATCGCCTATCACACATTTTGCCGAAGTGTTTGCAACAGTGGTAGCCGTAGAGTCTACGCCAACCAACTTGCCATTCAAGAAAAATGCTAAATAATCGGGAGAATATATGGCAGTAACATGATAATAAGCATTCTCTAGGGAATCTAAATTAAATTCAGCAGACCTTTCCGCATCCTTTAAGGAAACTTTACCTTCATTGCCCAAAGCAAATGAGCAGTTGCCCAAAGTTACTGTGCAATTGGTGTTTTCAGACAATGTCATCCAAGCTTGGAACGTCAAAGCATTTGCACCAATCAATTGAGGGACTGTGGTAGTTAGGCCAGCCTTATTTAGACGAACAGACAGAGAAGCCAAAGTCTCTTCCGAATCTAAATAAACTTCAACAGAATCGACCGACTGTCCATTTTCAAAGGTCACACGTCCATTAAATTCACCCGTAGGTGTTCTAAAGCCAATATTGGAGAGAATATTAGATATAGGTGTTTTATTTCCGCAGTCCTTCTTTCCATACACACGGTAAACATAGACTTTACCCGGAATGCAAGTCTTGTCTTCATACATATAGTTTTCCTGCACCTTGTTAGGGACAACGGTTGCAATCTGTTTATAGAAGGCATCCGACTCCTCGACTAACTTTCTTTCAACAACAAAGACCTCAAATCCACCCTTTGCCGTCCAGTTAATTTCAGTCCTATCAGGATAATAGCCTTTAGAGCAGTTGATATTGGTTATCCTACCAATTTCAGACAATAATATAGTATCGGAAATCAAGCTACCAAGATTACCATACGCAGTTCCGGCTGTCACATAGATTTTGTACAAGTATTGAGTGCATAAGACAACCCCATCGTCGACGAACGAGCCACTTAAAACACCTTCATTACTTTTAGCAGTAACCACCTTGCTAGAATCGGTAAATTCAGCCAAGACCTCGTCTTTTTTAGTTTGGGTATTTCTACGGACAATGGTAAAAGAACTACCACTAGCCCACATGCTACCACTAACATTCCAATTTAGAGTCACTTCAGCCTGGGCAGAATCAATATCCAATTCTAAATTACAGACATTGAGATGGCTGGTACTAACCAACACTGGTTTTGTTTCCTGTGTATAATTATCGCCCGTGTAATTCTTCTTTGATAAATATTGGCTTTCAACCCTATATACATAAGAAGAATTGACATCTGCTGATTTAACAAAAGATTCATCGACAAAAGACTTTACATTAACATCGTTAGTTTCGAAAACCTTTTCCCAAACATCAGAACCAACCGCTTTTCTCTTAACAATATATCCATAATTCAGATAATCGATTCCAGCAGTACCAGAAACACCAGGAGTTTTCCAAGAGACGTCTACAACCTTCTTCTCGGAATTATAAATGGCTTTAGCTTCGGTTGGGTAAATAAAAGCCGGCACCTTATAAGTAGAGGATGCGCACTCGTAAGTATGTCCGTAGAGATTTCCTGCAGCCTTATAACTATATTTAGAAGTATAAGAAATGGCCTCGGTCTTAATGCCTTGAACCGTATATTTATATTTGATGGTACGTTCTACATTTTGACTTATATAGCCATACACGCCTTCAGGCGAAAGTGAATAACGTTCAGCACCAGCCATATCGATGGCATATTTACGAATTCTGGTACCGTATATTATTGTTTGCTTGTTCTTGAAATCAAGTTCGCAAGAATCTAAAGTTATTGGGGATGCATTAGTTACACCATTCCAATTAATGTTTTTTTCTTCGGCTAGAATATTGTTTGTATAATTTTTAGCATAGTAATAATGCCAAGTACCATACAAAATCTTCACCTTATCTTCCGAAAGATTGTTCGGATAGAAATAAAGTTCAATATACTTCTTTTTCCCATCTGATTTAAACGCTGATGCATTAACAGAATTTGACACTATGGTACCCTTACCATATTCACCACCAACAGAAATAATGCCCGAGCTAGTATTCAAGACACTAGAGAAAGAGTAACGACCAGCATCACCATACGAAATTTTACAAAGAGGGGAAGAACCATATGACAAAGTTATGTTATCGATGTGGGCATCGCCCGTACTTGCTATACAGTCCTCCCAATAATAGAGTACAGTAATTTTCACGTAGCCCGAGCCAGCCTCACATTCAGCATTAAAGCGATTAGGATCACCAGTAAAATCCTGACCAGCGTATCGCGCCATTGCATTTTGTGACATGAACAAACTACAAAAGAGCAAGAATAGCGACATTAGCCATTTTCGCAGACTTCCATTTAGGGCGCATTGCCCCGAAGAGAACAACAAGAGCTGTATCTCTCTTAAGATTAAATGTAAATTCATTTTTAATAAAATTGTTTATATATCCTCCTCGACCTTTGCACGTTAACACACAAATTCAAGCAGTTTATTTACCACTAAAAAACATCACCTAAAATGCGCCAATCGAGTATTTGTTAGTCTTCGTTCTAAAATGCACACAAAAACATATTACCGGGCGATGCGAGTTTAACATCGACCTTCACAAAACCATATGAATTAACATATTTAAGTTTAAAATACTAATATTCTCAACTTGTATATATTAAAATATATGTCAAAGGTAAACATTTTCACTTTACACACAAAATAAATTTACCATTTCATGAAAAAAAACATGGTTTTACAAACCAAAAGATAGAAAAACTTACACAAAATCGCCAATAAATAAAGAAGGTGCGCCACAATCTTACATTATGACACACCTTCACTTGTATTAAATAATATGATTTCTCTTAAAGCTTTGATACGATATTTAATGTATCGAGAGCAATCATATATTCTTCGTCGGTAGGGATAACAAGGATTCTTACCTTTGAACCATCTTTAGAGATGTCGCCTTCACCACCATTCTTACGAAGGTCGTTGTTCTTCTGGTCGTCAACATCAATGCCAAGGTAGCTCATGTTGTCGCAGATTTCCTTACGAACACGAACCTGGTTTTCGCCCATACCGCCTGTGAACACCAAAACATCGAGACCATTAAGTACAGCAGCGTAAGAGCCGATGTATTTCTTAACACGATAGATGAACATATCGCATGCCAACTTTGCCTGTTTGTTACCAGCCTGGCAAGCGCTTTCGATGTCGCGCATATCGGAAGAGATGCCAGACAAACCAGCCAAACCACTCTTCTTGTTCATTACGTTGTTGATTTCCTTAACAGACCAGCCCTTGCTTTCCTGCAAGAAAGTAACAGCAGCAGGGTCGAGGTCACCACAACGGGTACCCATGATGATGCCTTCGAGCGGAGTAAGACCCATTGAAGTGTCGATAGACTTACCGTTGAGGATAGCAGAGATTGAACCACCATTACCAATGTGGCAGGTAATCATCTTGCAGTCCTTCTTACCAGTCATTTCAGCAGCACGGCCAGAGACATAGCGGTGGCTAGTTCCGTGGAAACCATAACGACGAATGCCATCGTTCTTATAAAGTTCGTACGGAAGCGCATACATATATGCATAATCAGGAATAGTCTGATGGAATGCAGTATCGAACACAGCAACCTGTGGAACGTTTGGAAGGATTTTAGCAACAGCCTCAATACCAGTAAGGTTAGGTCCATTATGAAGCGGAGCCAACTTCTTGCATTCTTCAATCTGCTTAATAACGTCAGCATCGATCAACACACTGTTAGCGAACTTTTCGCCACCATGCACCACACGATGACCAACAGCATCAAGTTCAGCCAAAGAGCCAAGAACACCAGTTTCCTTGCCAGTGATGACTTCGAAGATGAAGTTGATACCAGCCAAATGGTCTTCAATCTTTCTGTCGATCTGGACTTTGTCAGCATCACCTTTCTTAAATTTGATGAAACTATCTGGCAAACCCAACTTTTCGAGTGTACCTGATTCAAGAACGTTGTTCGCAGGCATGTCTATCAACTTGAACTTGATAGAAGAGCTACCGCAGTTTAGTACTAAAACTTTCATATAATAACATTTAATATATTTCCCCAACTAATGAAGAATGTTCCATTCTCCTTCAATTTACAAAATTAGGTAGTTTGACTGAAATTAACGCAAAGTAATCTGCCAATAATTGAAAAATATGAATCTAGGGCAAAAGATGTGTGCTGACAGATAACAAATTCATAGTGACAAAACCTAAAAGACGACCTTTCGGAAAACAAATGCTTAAAATAAATAGAGATTAAAAAAGCGCCATTTCATCGTGCGAACACATATAAACATATTCTGCAACACATATTCGCAAAAAAATGGATAATTTAAATACGTTTAAAGTAGGGAGAAAGAAATCACCATTATGATTCTCCCCAAAAAATTATACGACTTCAAACAACTGCTAACCTAAAAAAATTATATATTTATAAAAGGCGAGAAAATGAAGCTATGAGTACGAAACCAGACATACAACTATCGGACCACTTTGGCTATAAACGCCTAATCAGGTTCACCCTACCAACCATCGTTATGATGTTAGTCGCATCGGTATATGGTATGGTAGATGGATTGTGTGTGTCGAACATAGTAGGAAAGGAGGCGTTTGCTGCCGTGAACATTGTGCTGCCCCTGCCAACCATGTGCACCGCCCTTGGCACCATGTTGGGAACAGGAGGAGCAGCCTACCTAGCCAGAAAGCTAGGACAAAAACACTATCGGCAAGCCCATGGTACCTTCACCGTACTGGTATTGCTTGCCACAATAATAGGCTTGGCGACATCGGCACTAGGAATAGTATTCATGCCTAACCTTGCAAAACTGATGGGGGCAAACGAGTCGCTACTACCCCTCTGTACAGAATATGGCAGAACATACATGCTTAGCATGGTGTGGTTTGTGTTACAAGCCCTACTGCAAGCCGTCCTCATCACAGCCGAGCGCCCGAAAATAGGATTATGGTTTGTATTGGCGGCCGGCATTACCAACATTGGACTAGACGTATTGTTTATGTACGTATTCGGTTGGGGGCTGAAAGGTGCAGCATGGGCAACCTTTGTCAGCAGTATGATGGGCAGCCTAGGACCACTTATATTCTTCTTACGAAGCAAGAACATCCCCCTACACCTTACCCTGCCCCACTGGAACATTTACGTGCTGAAAAAAATATTCATTAACGGCTCAAGCGACATGGTGATAGAAATATCGGCACCGCTTTGTTCCATACTCTACAACTTACAGCTCATAAGACTGTTTGGGGAAGATGGCATTGCCGCATACGGCGTAATTATGTACGTCAACTATGTATTTACGAGCCTTGTGGTGGGTTACCTGACGGGACTGGAATCGATAGTGGGTTTCCATTATGGCGCGAGAAACACAGAAGAATTGCATAGTTTAAGGAGAAAGAGCCGCAACCTCATCAACTGGTTTGGCATTACGATGTTTGCTGCCGCGCTACTCTTCGCACCACTCATTGCAAATGTCTTTGTAGGCTACGATGCCACATTGTGCAAACTAACCACACACGCCTTCCGCCTTTACGCGCTTTCATTCCTAATAATGGGATTCAACGCATTCGTATCGTCTATGTTTACAGGAATAGGGAATGGCGGCATATCGGCACTTATTTCATTTTGCAGAACATTCCTGTTCCAAGTCTTGGCAGTGCTAACACTACCACAACTTTTTGAAGATGGCATTTGGTTGAGCCTTTTTGTTGGCGAGCTGTTCTGCTTGGGTGTATCTTTTTTCTTCTACAGGAAACGACTAAACAAACAGATTAACGAAACGATGGAAAGCAAATAAAAAATGGGGCTGTATCAAAATGCCAAGAACAGGTTTTCAAGAGAAACATGCAGACTAATTGATAGAAGTTGTTTAACAGAATTGTAAATCGGTGAAGTGAAACGAGCCAAAACAGGCCTTTTATTGCATAGTTGAAAATTGGAAAGGCCTTGGAATTGAAAATCGGTGATGCGAAGCGAGCCAAAACAGGTGCCTTTGGCACCATAGAAAAAAGCCTAACGCAAAAAAACTTAACGTAAGAAAACCAAGGTTGATGCAAAAAAATCAAAAGGGGCTGTATCAAAGTGAATTATGATACAGCCCCATTTTACAATATACTATAAACTAATTAGTTTTTAGCAGCAATAGCCTGGCAAGCAGTGATGGCAACAGTCTTAACGATGTCGTCGACAGAGCAACCACGGCTAAGGTCATTAACAGGAGCAGCCAAGCCCTGCAAAAATGGGCCAAGGGCAGTAGCACCAGCCAAACGCTGAACCAACTTATAAGAAATGTTACCAGTATTCAAGTCAGGGAATACAAGAACGTTAGCAGTACCAGCCACCTTGCTTTCTGGAGCCTTAAGAGCAGCAACCTTCGGAACAAGAGCTGCATCGGCCTGAAGTTCGCCATCGAGCTTGAGTTCAGGAGCCATTTCGTGAGCCTTGGCAGTAGCTTCAACTACCTTGTCGACCATTTCGTGCTTAGCACTACCCTTAGTTGAGAAGCTAAGCATAGCAACACGAGCTTCGTCGAAACCAAACACGTCGGTAGCAGTCTTTGCGCTGCAAACAGCAATCTGTGCCAACTGGTCAGAATCTGGGTTAGGAGTAGCAGCACAGTCAGCGAAGATCATCTTACCTTCGAAACCATAAGTATCATCCTTCAAAATCATCAAGAAAGCGCCAGAAACGCAAGAAACGCCAGGTTGAGTCTTAATAATCTGGAATGCAGGACGAAGGGTGTCGCCAGTAGGGCTACCAGCACCACTTACTTCACCATCGGCATCGCCAGCCTTAATCATAAGGCAAGAAAGGTAAAGTGGGTTCTTAACCAATTCGGTAGCCTGTTCAACAGTCATACCCTTCTTTTGACGCAACTGAACCAAAAGATCGATGTACTTCTGAGCATCTGGGTTAGCGTTAGGGTCGATGATTGTAAGCTTATCCATATTCTTCAAGCCATATTCGCTAGCCATAGCAGCGATTTTAGCCTTGTCGCCAAGAACGATAACCTTAGCAGTACCCTTGCCGGCAACAATATCGGCAGCCTTCAATGTTCTTTCTTCAGTTCCTTCTGGTAATACTATACGCTGCAAATTAGCCTTTGCACGCGCCTCCATGCTTTCGATTAAATCCATATTATCAAGTTTATATTTTGTTTTATATGTGTACAAAAAGAAAAAAGTATGCAGCACATCAAATGCAGCATACCTTCTACAAAGGTAGGCAAACGAAAAGAAAAAGCAAAATGAAAAAAGAATTAAGAAATTACTTTTTGAAAAGGAGAATCTATTGAATCTCCGTTTATATCACAAAAATAAAGGGAACTATACACAAGTTGGCACTTGAAAAAAAGCGCAGCATTGTCATTTTGTGAAAATGTCGCCTTTCCCATTTCTTTTGAGAGAGCTACCCCCTGAAGCTGATTTTGGTCACCATTCTGTCAAGTTCGCCTTCAAACAGTATCTTCCTATTCAAAAATATTTTTCTGGTAAGAAGGAAGGACGCAAGATGGTTGTTTAGGGACAAGGGCAAAAAAGGTGGCACCGCTGCTGTGCAGTGCCACCTTGGATTGAATGATAATATATGTCTACCTCATTTGCGGTCGGGGAAGCCGATGTATGCCACCGGCTCGTCGCATCCGGCCAGCACACGGTGCTGCACCTTCAGTTCGGGGAAGAAGATGTGCTGCAGCCAGCAACTGCGGTTGTATGCACGTAGAAATCCGTTCTAACGGTACAGCCGTATCCTCCGCCACTCATCCAGCGACGCACGCTGCGAGTCTTCATCAACGATGCCCTGCATCCGGGGCTTTTTTGATTCCGACATATTTGTATCTTTAATTATTTATTCCTTTGCTCGATTCATCAGTTCTCCCTGCGCTACGGGTGGCTGGGGGAGCCACCCGAGTGATTCTTTGCGGTCGGCGGCTGGGGCCGCCTTGCGGGGAGGGACAATGGACGCTATCTCAAAACCGCACGGACGCTTCGCCCGCTGAGGCGGCCGTAGCTGCTCCAGTAGACGCCGCCAACGTCGAAGTAGAGGTAGCACGCGCTGAACGGGTAGTACTCGCCGAGCGAAGACGACCAGTAGTAGCCGCTGACGCCGACGAAGTAGAGGTCCGAATTGTCACGGTAGCCGGCGGCGGGCAGGAAGATAGTGGCGCCGTTCTTCATGGAAGTGCCCAACTGGCCGTTCACGCCACTGCCGTTGAAGTCCTCAACCCACTCCCAGTCGCAACCTTCAATCAACTCTTTGATTTCATCAAATGTCGGCATCCTCCACGCACTGCCCCAGTTCGCGGTCGCAGCGTCGTCCTCTGCATCCAGCACCGTCTTGTTGTCTACGGTGCCATACTTGCTTTTGTTGCAGTATTTGGTCATGCTGTCATCACTGCCCTTGCACCACTTGTAAGTGCTCCAGCTGTACACCTCCTTCGGCTTGGTCTCGCCCCAGGCGAAATAGTCGCCGTATTCGCTCGGCTTGGTGGCGCCTAAGTTGTAGGTGCCCCACTTGGTGCCGCTTGGCAAACCGAGGTCCACATAGGTGTAGATACCCTCCTTGCCACTGACGGTTACACCGTCCATCTCCTTGGCGTTGGCACACAGCGAGCCTAACAGCAGGACGATTGATGTTAATAGTCTTTTTCTCATAATATCTGATTATCTTTCTTGATTAATTTCAACAAAAAAACGTGCCGCGTCCTTGCGACCCCAGCACAGGCATAACAAAATGAGGGTGTATCAAAATTGATATGCCCTCTTTTCGTATGCAAATAAATGTAAAA
>JAKSKR010000003.1 GCA_024401645.1 Paludibacteraceae bacterium
GCAGACGTAATTGCAACAAGTGGCGATATGGGTGCAGAAATGCCTCAAGAATAATGCTTTTAACTATTGATAATTTTAGAATTTTATGTTTACAAATAAATATTTATTCTTTTTTGCTGGTGCTTTGATTTCTTTCACAAGTTGTAAGAATGAGGAAGTTGCGCAGGAATATCAGTCGGAAGTTGGTGGCTTAACAGTTTCTTTTGGAGATGTTGCAGAAAGTGCTAATGGCTTAAAGACTACACTTATTGACAATAAGGTGAATTATGTTGGGTCTTGGATGGTAAATGACACTATCTTGATTACCGATTTCACAACAACATCAAAGTATGTTACCACTGTTTCAGGTCCTGTCAATGCAAAATTAGCTCGAGTTGCAGGTCAGGAAAAAGTTGTTATTGATGGACCAAAGTTAGCATATTACCCTGGTGAAAATGCTACGTTTAATGGTGTAGATGGTTTTGACATAACATTGCCTTCTGTTCAAAAGTATTTAGAAGAAGGTACTGTATCTGATGATGCTTATCCTATGATGGCAAAGTCTAATAATGGTTCTCTTGCTCTGTATAACTTGTGTGGTATTTTGAAGGTTGTTGTTACTTGTGATGTGCCTCAAACAATTACAAATGTTAAGTTTAAGTCAAGACAACATAGAGTTAGAGGTAAGGGAGTTGCTACTTTTGAAGGTGAAGTTCCTTCATTAGTAATGCCGTCTTTGTCAGGTATGCAATCTGTTTCTCTAGATTTAGGTGATGGCGTTGTTGTAGGACCAGAAGGAAAGGCTTTTTATATTGTGCTACCTCCAAATACTTATTCTAAAGGTTATAAGAATGACACACCTGATTTGTTGAATGAAGTTGATATCACTTTTAAGGATGCTGGTGAAAGATTTTATTCACTTACTGAAGATTTGGAAATTGTTAGATCAAAAGTAACTAGACTTAACAATAATATTGATATTGTTGTTGGTTCAGGTATTGATGGTAATCCTGGTGATATTGTAGATTAATATGTTTAAGGATTTTAAAAATGTTTTATTTCAGATAGTTACTTTTGAATGTGATGATATAGTTTCAACTTCTTCGTCTATTTCAAATGGTATAGAAAGCACAGAAAATTGGGGTGAAATTTCCTCAGGTTCTGGAGCAGAGTCTGGTAATGATGAACTTGAAGATGAATAAGAAAAGATTTGTTGTTCCTTCTTTGTATTTTGTTGAATTAGATGTTTTGTTAATTAATACATCTAATGGGAATACTTCAGATACTGATAATGGCAATACCGGTATTGGTGGTGAAGTTGTTCCTGGAGAAGAGGAAGAAGAAGATGATTAATCATGCACATTAAATATACCTTTGTCCTCCAACAAGTAGCCGACACCTATATGGCGGTAGCCGTAGGTGACGGAGCTAAAAAGTTCCGTGGGCTTATTAAACTCAACGAGACGGGCAAGGATATATTCGAAAAACTCCAGCAAGGTATGACCGTTGAACAAACGGTCGATGCCTTGCTTTTGGAGTATAATGCCACTAGGGAACAACTACAGACCGAGGTCGATAAAATTGTTGCTAAACTCAAGTCCGAAAACCTTATTGTTGAAGACTAATGATTACCAACAACTACCGCTTCGCTGAACATGTAGTCCAAATCTCTACGACGCACGAATATTTCCATAAACTTGCGGTTGAGTATGTGACGACCGATTCTCCCGAATTAGTTATCACCATCACTGGTGATGATTTGGTGGAAGAGGCACAATTGTCTGAATCGAGCCAAAAGGCGGAAGGGCTTAATGTGGTTAAGTACCCCGACCATTCGCTGGAAGTGACAGCCGTGCACCGAAAATTGGCCGATGCCTTTTTGCAATATGACATCTTGCTGATGCATGGCTCTGTTATCTCGGTCGATGGTGTTGCCTATATGTTCACGGCACGCAGTGGTACTGGTAAAAGTACCCACACACGCTTGTGGCGGGAACACTTTGGCGACAAGGCGGTGATGGTGAACGACGATAAGCCGTTTATCTCCTTTACTGCCGATGGTAAGGCTTTGGCTTACGGCACTCCTTGGAACGGTAAGCACCGACTGGGTAAGAATATGAGTTGCCCGCTTAAGGCCATTTGTTGGCTTGAACGTAGCGCAACCAATCAAATAAAGCAACTCAGCTCCGCTGAAATGCTCGACACCCTCTTGGTTCAAACCTACCAACCCTTCGACCCCATGTTGAAACTTAAAACATTAAGTCTACTCAACGAACTTTGCAAAAAGGTCGAATTCTACCGTTTGGGTTGCAATATGGATCCCGAGGCTGCCCTTGTGGCTTACGAGGGAATGCGCCCTAAATAATAATGGTGTTTATATACCAAATTGTAGTTAAGTTTTCTGATGTTTTCGTTTTCTGCGTTAGGCAGTTTTCAAAGACATCTTCGATGGCTGTTTTCCAGGCCTTTCCAAGTGGTAACTATGTCCCAAAAGGCCGTTTTCTGTTAACAAACTATCATTTCATTATTTTGCTACCGATTGGTATGAAATTTCCTAATTATTATTTGAATGACTACAACATCATTTGAAGAAATACTAGAAAAAGAAGGCATGCTTGTTTACACGAATGTGGGAACAAGCATGCTTCCTTTATTAAGGCAGGGCAAGGATTTGCTCATCATTAAACGCAAATCTGCCAACCGCCTTAAATGGCTCGACGTTCCCTTGTTTAAGCGTAGGGATGGCAAGTACATCATGCACCGCGTTATGTGGGTGTGTAAGGACTCCTATGTGATGTGTGGCGACAACCAATGGTACCTGGAACGCGGTGTGCAGGAAGACCAGATACTAGGGGTGCTTACTGCCGTACAACGTGATGGTAAAACCTACCAAATGGACAGCCTGCTATTGCGTTTCTATGGCTATGTGGAGTTCTTCATCTACCCCTTCCGTGCCCCTTTGTGTTATATTAGAGACAAGTTCTATGGCTTAAGAAGAAGGCTTAACAAGCTAAAAAGTAAAAACTAATGCTTTGTGTGATTAGTCGATGAATACTATTACAATGACACCACAAGAGGAATCTTTATTCCTCGCACTTCTTCGCACTGCGTTGTGGAAAGAATCGTTCGAACCGTCGAAATTTAAGTCGGCTCGCTGGAATGTCATTGTTGAACATCTTATGCGTCAGTCTGTCCCTGCGTTGGGTGCTGAGGTTGCGCTCAAGTATAAGGACGAACTCAACATTCCGCAGGACCAAGTACTAATGTTGACCAAGCTGGTGGGCTATGTGTTTAAGGAGAACTTATTGCAGAATGAAGATCTCGTTAAGGTTTTTACGCATCTACAACAAAATAGTTTTCACCCAATCCTTCTGAAAGGCCAGTGTAACGCATCGTATTATCCTAACCCATTAACTCGCGCTTGTGGCGATATTGATGTTTATATTGGGCCAAGTGATTATGACAAGGCAAGAATATGTATTGATGGGTTAATTGGGAAAAAAGCATCGACAGAAGCCAAAGAAATCATTAAGGACTATGAATTCCATTTCGGTCATTCGAAGGTAGAATTGCACAGAATTGCCCTTGAATGGGTGAGTCCCTTTATCTCAAAGAAAGGAAATGCCTTTATTGCAGAATGGTTGCATGGCATTAAATCTCTAGAAAGCCTTTCTATAAATGGCTATAATGTATCGGTGCCTCATGTTCAGTTCAATGTGCTCTATGTTTTCATGCACTTGTGGCACCATTTGGTAGAGTGGGGACTCGGCCTCCGCCAAATTATGGACTGGACAATGCTCCTTCATTCTGCCTACAAGAATCAATTAATCGACAACCAAAGACTTTATAGCGATTTGCAAAACCTGGGTTTGTTGAAACCTTGGCAGCTAGTTGGTACTGTTGCGGTCGAAAAATTGGGGTTGCCGAAAGAAGAATTTCCTTTCTATAACGAAAAACTATTATCTAAGCTCCCCTGCTTATGGAATCTGTTGCTCGAAGAAGGTAATTTTGGCCAATATGGTGAACGTGTTGGTGGCAGCAATTCGCCATTGGTGGTTGCCAAAAAGGTGCTTGGCATTGTCCGTCGCTTCGGCCGTCTCTGTAAGCTGACTCCACGTTACGCACTTTATTCTCTCTACTTCTTTACCTATACGTCCCTCCAAAAGATTTTCGGTTACTACTATCCCAAGCACTAGAATTTTGTGACGAACTTCTGGTCGCCTCCCACAATTTTGTGACGAACATGTCCTTTTATAACAGTAGTAACAGTTATCGCTTCAACCATCCCTATGTGGTTAATTCGTGTTCATTAGTGGTGGCTTGCCATCCTTAGTGCCATTCATTGTCAACACTGAAAATTCGTATCATTCGTGAAATTCGTTGACAAGAATAAACAGGAACGTCACGCTCCTACATATACGAGTTACATTTCTTTAATTATAGAAAAAGCATAGAGTGGAAGATCTTGGCTCAAAAATTCCATTCATTTCTCCTTATTCCCCCCATAATTCCTTAATTTTGCGTGTATTTATCTCATACGCCATGATTGAACTCAAAATTGTAGAAACTAAGAGCGATTTAAAGAAATTCATCCACTTCCCGTTCGAACTTTATAAGGGTAATGCCTATTGGGTACCACCTCTCAACAGTGGCGAAATGGAAAACCTAGATAAGACCAAAAATCCCGCATTTGAACATTGCGAAGCTGAATATTGGCTCGCTTATAAAGACGGCAAGCTGGTCGGTAGAATTGCCGGCATCATCAATCACCTTGCCAACGAAAAGTGGGGTAAGAAAGTCCGTTTCGGTTGGATTGACTTCGTTGACGATATTGAAGTAGCAAAAGCCCTCTTGAAACAGGTGGAAGATTGGGGCCGTAGCAAGGGTATGGAGTACATTACCGGTCCGCTTGGTTTCAACGATATGGATAACGAAGGTATGCTAGTGGAAGGTTTCGACAAGTTGCCAACCATTGCCAACATCTACAACTATCCTTACTATCCACAATTCATGGAGCAGCTTGGCTATGAAGGTACGGAAGACTGGCTGCAATACCGCTTCCCTGCATCGCAAGAAGTGCCCGAAAAGATGGAGCGCATCAATAAGCTCATAGCCCAAAAATATAACCTTAGGGTATTGACATTTAAGAAGTCGAAGGAAATATTGCCTTATGCCAAGTCGTTGTTCCATACCTTAAACCTGGCATTTGCTGGCCTTTATGGTTTCTCGGAATTGACAGAAAAGGAAATAGACAAGCTCATTAAGGATTACTTCTCCTTTGTAAATCCGCAGTTCATCTGTCTGGTTGTCGATGAGAAGGACGAGGTGATTGCCTTCGGAATATCCATGTCAACCTTGTCTCGCGCCTTCCAGAAGGCAAAGGGATCGTTGTTCCCATTTGGTTGGTTCCACATTTTGCGTGCCATGAACAAGACCGATGAGATAGACCTCTATCTGAACGGCGTGCATCCTGATTGGCAGAAACGTGGCGTGCATTCGCTCTACTATGTGGAAATGAACAAGGCTTACATTCGCAATGGCGTAAAATATGCCGTTAGCAACCCGCAGCTCGAGAGTAACATGCAAGCCGTAAGCGTGTGGAACAACTACGACAAGGAGCCTTACTTGCGTCGCCGTTGCTATAACAAGGCGCTATAAGACGAAAACTGCTTGTCCTTTGCTCAGTTTTCACTAATTTTGCACGATTTATTATATTTCAAGAAAACAAACTAAGATTAACTAATAAGATGACCGACAAAAAAGTAAGGGTGCGCTTTGCACCAAGCCCAACCGGTGCCCTCCATATTGGTGGCGTGCGTACTGCTCTTTACAACTACTTGTTCGCTAAACGTCATGGTGGCGAAATCCTTCTTCGTATAGAAGATACCGACTCTAACCGTTTCGTTCCTGGTGCAGAAGAATACATCATCGAATCGTTCAAATGGTTAGGCATCACTTTCGACGAAGGTGTTGGCATTGGTGGCCCACATGCACCATACCGTCAGAGCGAACGTCGAGACATCTATAAGAAATACGTTAAGCAGTTGCTCGACTCTGGCAACGCCTACATTGCTTTCGATACACCTGAAGAGTTGGAAGCTATGCGTCAGGCAACACCTAACTTCCAGTACGACGCACGTACCCGCGTACAGGGTAAGAACTCTTTGACCTTGTCGAAAGAAGAGGTTGAACAGCGCATTGCTGCTGGCGAAAAGTACGTTGTGCGTGCAAAGATTGAACCAAACGAAGACATTGAGGTGAACGACTTGGTGCGTGGCAAGGTTGTTATCAACTCAAACATTCTCGACGATAAGGTACTTTACAAGGCTGCCGATGAATTGCCTACCTACCACTTGGCAAACATCGTAGATGACCATTTGATGGAAATAACTCACGTTATTCGTGGTGAGGAATGGTTGCCTTCTGCTCCGCTTCACGTTCTCCTTTACCGTTATTTTGGTTGGGCAGACACAATGCCACAGTTTGCCCACTTGCCTTTGTTGCTTAAGCCAGAAGGCAATGGTAAGCTCAGCAAGCGCGATGGCGACCGCCTTGGTTTCCCTGTGTTCCCATTGCGTTGGGTTGACCCTAAGACTGGTGACGTGTCTACCGGTTACCGTGAAGAAGGCTATTTGCCAGAGGCATTGGTTAACTTCTTGGCCCTTCTGGGTTGGAATCCTGGTCTAGACCGTGACGTATTTACTTTCCAGGAACTTATCGACCTCTTCTCATTCGAACATGTTAGTAAGGCAGGTGCCCGTTTTGCTTACGAAAAGGCAAAATGGTATAACCACGAATACCTCATTAACAAGACCGACGATGAGGTTACTGACCTTTATATGCCTATCTTGGCTGAACACAATGTTCAGTGCGACCGCGAAAAGGCTAAATACATCGTATCGTTGGTAAAGGGCCGTTTGAACTTTGCCAAAGATTTGTGGGATGAAACTTCATTCTTCTTCGAACGCCCAACCGAATATGACGAAAAGTCAGTTAAGAAGCGTTGGAAGCCTGAAAGCAACGAAATGCTTACCAACCTTTGCGACATTCTTGACCGCATTTCAGATTTCAGCTCTGCTAATACCGAGGCTGTTGTGATGAAGTGGATTGAAGACAATGGTTACAATACCGGTACAGTGATGAATTCGTTCCGTATTACTGTGGTTGGTGCTGCTAAGGGCCCTCATATGTTCGACATTACCGCTATTCTTGGTAAGGAAGAAACCATTGCGCGCGTAAAGGCTGCACTTCAGGTTATTAAGTAAATAATTACAGGTTGCTGAAAGGCTGACTAAATTACAAGTTATGCGTTATTTGTATAGTCTCGGCATTTGGATGTATTGGTTATTGGTGCGTGTGGCATCAATGTTCAATGAAAAGGCCAAGTTCTTTGTTGATGGCCGATTAGGCTTGCTCGACAAGTTAAAACAGCAGATTGACCCGAATGCCAAGTACATTTGGTTTCATGTGGCGTCGCTCGGTGAATTTGAACAAGGACGTCCCATCATGGAACGTATTAAGCAAGAACATCCCGATTACAAGATTCTCTTGACGTTTTTCTCGCCTTCGGGTTATGAAATCCGCAAGAACTATAACGGGGCCGATGTTATCTGCTACTTGCCTATGGACACCGTTGGCAATGCCAAGAAGTTCTTGGCAATTTGCAAGCCACAGATGGCGGTCTTCGTGAAGTATGAATATTGGATTAATTACTTACACGAATTGAAGGCGGCAGACATACCAACCTATATGGTCTCTGCCATTTTCCTTCCAACGCAAGCCTTCTTTAAGTGGTATGGTGGTTGGTACAGAAATGTTCTGACGACGTTCAAGCACCTTTTTGTACAAGACGAGCAGTCGGTAAACTTGCTGAAAACCATTGGCGTTGAAAACGCAACAGCCTGTGGCGATACACGTTTCGACCGTGTGCTTGCCATTGCCCAGAATGCCAAGAAGTTGCCTATTTGCGAAGCCTTCAAACGTGGCGAGCAACCCATCCTCATTGCTGGTAGCTCTTGGCCAAAGGATGAGGACTTGTTGGCTACCTATTTCAATCAGAAGGATTACAGGATTATTATTGCCCCTCACGAAACCGACGATGCTCACGTTGAGGAGATCATTAGCAAACTGAAACGCAAGTGTGTTCGCTATACAAAAGCTACTGAACAAAGCGCTGCAGAGGCCGATGTGCTGATTATCGATTGCATCGGTATACTTTCAAGCATTTACCAATATGGCGAATTGGCTTATATTGGTGGCGGATTCGGCGTGGGTATCCACAATATTCTAGAGCCTGCTGTTTACGGTATGCCAGTTGTTTTTGGACCTAACTACCATAAGTTCCGCGAAGCTGTTGAGATGGAAAAGGCAGGTGGCGCATTTCACATTGAAGACCTTCAGCAGCTTACTTTGGTGCTCGATAGCCTAATGACGCCTCAATCTGCTCGCTTGGCTGAAACTTCGGCTATCGCAAAACAGTTTGTAGCTGCTAATAGTGGTGCAACTGACCTGATTATGAAGCACCTTTTCAATTAAGGCCCTAATAAGAAACAGATAAAGCCAATGCCATAGCGGTGTTGGCTTTTTGTGCTATAATAATTGAGCGTATCTTGCTCTTTTGGAAAAATATTTTTACTTTTACTTTCAAATTTTCAGCAACTTACAAGAAAGCTATGGTTTCAGAAAAATATATACATTTCGATTGGGCCGTAAAACGCATGCTTCGCGATAAGGCTAACTTCGATATTCTGGAAGGATTGTTGACAGTTCTTTTAGAAGAAAAAATCACCATAAAGGAAATTCTTGAGAGTGAAAGCAATCAGGAATCTTACGACGATAAGTTTAATAGGGTAGATGTCAAGGCAATCAATTCTAAAGATGAAATCATTATTGTTGAGGTTCAGCTTTCTCGAGAAGTTTATTTCTTGGAAAGGATACTCTATGGGGTAAGTAAGACGATTTGTGAACACATCTCTCTTGGTGACGATTATAAGAATGTAAAGAAGGTTTACTCTGTCAATATCCTTTATTTCGACATGGGCAGTGGCAGCGATTACCTTTACCACGGTACTACGGAGTTTACTGGAGTCTTTACGAACGATAAACTTACTGTTAGTAGGAAGTACCTTGGCTCTTTCCGAAAATGGGATGCTAGCGCTATTTTCCCCGAATATTACCTTATTAGGGTGAACCAGTTCAATGAATTGGCAAAGACGCCAATTGAAGAATGGATGAACTATATTAAAGATGGCTATATAAAAGACGATACTACTGTGCCAGGATTACAGGCAGCTAGGGAAAAACTCAAGTACATTCAAATGACTCCCGAAGAACGTTTGGCTTACGAGAATCATCTAGACGCAATCCGTATACAGAACGACGTCATTAACACAGCCAAAAATGATGGTTGGGAAGAAGGTTGGGAGCAAGGCATGGAAAAAGGCATGGAAAAAGGCATGGCCAAAGGCATGGAACAAGGTGCCCTAAATGAAAAGATTGAAACCGTTAAGAAAATGAAAGCGTTAGGCGCAGACCTGTCGTTTATTGCAAATGTTACAGGCTTGACTGTAGATGAAATTGATAAGATATAAGTTAAAAACCCCGGTACCTTTTACGGTGACCGGGGTTTGCGTTTTTGCGGTCTTTTAACAAAGGCGCAGAAAACATACTAACAAATACAAAACCTTATGGCTATTAACTTTCTTATTTACATTGCAAAGTTACAATCTTGTTGTATGTGGCGAAATAGCCATTTCTTGTGATTTGTAGGCTTTCTTATACCAAAATGTGGTGATATTTCCCTTTATTTCTTGTTCCTGCAGTCGGGACAAATGCCCTTCAAGACATAGTTAATGCCTGTTACGGAAAAACCTTCGGGCAATTCCACTATTGGGGCTTGAATGGTTTTTAGGCAATAGGTGTGTTGGCATTCGGTGCAGAAGAAGTGGGTGTGTTGGTCGCTGTCGCCCTCCTCATTCTCATGGTCGTGCAAGCATGGCTCGTATTTTAGGCTACCACTGCCGTCGTTAATTTCGTGAACAAGGTGATTCTGTTTGAAGATGGTCAGACTGCGAAAGATGGTACTTTTGTCTACGGTCTCTAAACATTGTTCCAAATCATTTAAACTAAGCGCATCCTCGGCCTCTCTGAGCGCTTCAAACACCAAGAGACGTGTTGCGGTAGGTTTTACACCATGAATGAGCATCTGCTGCTCTATGTCGTGTTCTTCGTTGTGATGCATAGCTGCGTTTTTTGCAAATTTAATACAAAATTCCGTTCTACGTTCTCACAAGTTGTCTACAAAGTAGTTCCTAATCTTTTTCATAAGGTGGACGCGTTTGGAACCACGCACGTTGTGCGGAAAGCCTACGTAGACCGAGTAGTCTATCTGCTTGTCGTCTGTTACGGCTTGCTTGAGAAGGTTGAGGCTGTTTTGCCACAGTACCACCGGATCGGTGTTGCAGTGTATGAGCATCAGTTTACCTTTAAGCTGGTGAACGTAGTGCGACAAGTCATGTTCGTCGTAGCCTTGCGGGTTCTTTTCTGGGGTCTGCATATACCGTTCAGTATACATCACTTCATATAATCGCCAGTTGGTAACAGGACCGCCTGCAACCCCTACTTTGAAGAGGTCTCCTGCCTTTAGCATTAAACTTGTTGATATGAATCCACCGAAACTCCAACCATTGACGCCTATGCGATTCCTATCGATATATGCCTTTTCATCGCAGATTCGGTTGACTGCGGCTATGTAATCTTCAATTTGGGGTCCCCCTATATTTCTCCAAATCTCTTGTTCGAAACGCTTGCCACGGTTGGCACTTCCTCTTGGATCGATAGTGAAAACTAGGAAACCGGCTTGTGCCATCATATATTCAAATCCGGCCGTGCCATTGTTCCAATCGCTACGGATGAGTTGTACGTGCGGACCTCCATAGAAATAGCAGACCATAGGATATTTCTCCTTTTCATCGAAGTTATGTGGCTTTACCAACCTGTAGCAGATTTCATAGCTATTTAACTGCCAAGTGCCTATTTCTGTTTCGGGACATGAATATCCTACTAGTGGAGATGTGCTTTCTGCAAGTGTGGAAATTTCTCCATTTAATCGGCATAAATTGACTCTATATGGTATTGATGGCGACTCGAATTCGTCGATGAACCATCCATCATTAAGAAGTGTTGCCTTGTGTGTTCCACTAACCATTTCTGATAGTAAAGTGTACTTTCCATCTAGACTGACTGAAAAAAGTGACTTTGAATGAACGTTTGGGTAAACACACTCAATTAGTAACTTTTTGTCGTTTTCATCGAATCCTACCAACCGAGTCATTTCGTTGTCAAGATTGAACAGCTGTGTCGTGTCCCGATGGTCTATGGAGCAAAGGTAAGGATGGTTAAACCCGTTTCTGCGACTTTGCCAAATGAAATGATGGCCATCTCCAATAAAGACCGGTGCGTGTTCGGGTTCGGTGTACCTGTCATCGTCCTCTTCCAAAACAGTTTTTTCATACCTTCCTGTCTTGACGTCGAAAAGGTTAAGGCGACAATGTTGTTGGTCTCTTGTTAGTTCTGCTGCAGTTAGCTGATTATCGTTGGGAGTGAAACTTATGCAGCAGAGATAGTCTTCTTTTGCCCCTTGCTTTTCAATAAATGTGACCTTTTTATCGGTTAGGTCATAAATACCTAATGTTGTTTCTTCGCTTGCTTTCCCTGACATAGGGTAGCGAATGTTGCGTACTGTTGCAATGGGATCTTCAATGTCGACAAGTGGATAATTGGTAACGTGGCTTTGGTCGGTAACAAAGAATGCCAAGTGCTTGCCATTGTTACTCCAAAATGTACCTTTTTCGTTGCCAAACTCGTCTCGTGCTGCGGTTTGTCCAGCGGTTATTGCATCGTTATCTGATTCATATACTTTTCCAGTTTTTCCTCCTAAATCTAGAAGGTACAGGCCATTCCCCTTAATGAATGCGAACTGTCTTGCTTTGGCATTATAGTCGAAACCCTCCCAATCGGCATCAATCCCTATCCTGTTTTCAATTGTTAGTCTTATGAGATTGACGAAGAGAATCTCTTCCTTAAGTTTTATCCAAAAAAGTCCGTTTTCATCGTGGACGGTGTGAAGAGTCGTGCTCTCTGTATATTCTTTACCAATCAGATGCTTTATAGATTCGATATCGTGTTTACAGAGTGCATGAAGCCCCATTTCATCGACTTTGAAGAATTGAAGTTTATTGTCAAAGATGTACGACAATATTCCATCTGCATATTGCAGCTGTTTGAAACGTTTGGGTTGGAACTCTTCGTAGCGTTCCCCTCCCGGAATAATACCTTCTAGTGGTAGTGCTTTCAATTCTTTCATTGTATCAACAAGGTATGCCTCTTCCTCCCTTTGGGGGCTCTGTTGGTTCCTCTCTTACTTGATTGATGAGTGCACCAATGTGTTGCCTTACGTGTTCCCAACCATCCTCTCCACGGTGTGGCAGGTTACAGTTGCTACAGTCTTTTACACCATTGGGCAAATATTGGAAGTTCCCTCCACATTCTTTGCCAAGGGCATAAAGCGGACAATAGCAGAACATACAATTAAATGCCATTCCTTCGGTTTCTTGGTGGCAGGGGTAGTAGGGACACTTATCGTTGGTGAAACACTTTTGGCTCATAATCGGGAATATTTTTATTCTCCTCCAAAGTCAAAGTCTTCCATGTCTTCGTTTCCACCGCCATCTCTCTTCTTCTTGCTGTTGCCACCCATATTGCCGAAGTTGTAGCTTAAGCCTAGGTTGAAGGTTGTGCCGAAGAATTTCATGTCGTTCTCTTGATCGAAGAATTCGTCATGGGTGTCAGACTTGAATCGGAAAGTATTGAAGATGTCACGGACGTTAAAGCTAGCCGAAAGCTTACGTTTCAGGAATGAACGCTTTAATCCGGCGTTCATGGTAAACATGTGGTGGCTTCTACCTTGTGCTGTTGCCTTTGGCGAGTTGTAGTTGGCAGTTATCTGTCCGGCAATGTCTAGTGGCAGTTTAAGGTCTGCACTGACTTTTGCGGTCCAGCTGAAACTTGAATTATCGTCTAGGTAAACGGCTTTCTTTTCAATGTGACCGTTTCTGTTGACGACGTTAATGTCGAAATGTCCGCCTTCCAAATTGTAATAGTATAAGTTGACGTTCGACGTGAGCGTTAGGAACTTGATGTGGTTCTTCGCTATGAGTTCAAGACCTTCTTGCTGACATTTGCTCAAGTTACCGAAAGTTGTATTCGAAATTTGACCGTCTACCCATGTGTAGCGGCTTACAACATCGTTGGTCAGTTTATAGTAGATGGATGCGGTGTAAAGGTCACCTTCTACATTCTTAACGTAATTGAATTCGATGGAATGGGTTAATTCCGGATCGAGGTCGGGGTTACCGTAACGCAAGTTCAACGAATCGCTGGTATTTACATAAGGATTAATGGAATGCATGCGTGGACGTGACAATCGGCGGGTATAGTTCAACTGAATCTCGTCTTTGTCGCTAATGGTGTAGCTGAAGAATGCCGAAGGGAAAAGGTGGAAGTAGGGGTCTTTCGAACTCTTGTCGTTTGTGATGTTCTGCTCCCAACTCATGTCGGTTAACTCTCCGCGCAAACCAACGTTATATTTGAAACGCTTGTTGATGGTGCTACTGAATGAAACGTATGCAGCATAGATGTTCTGTCGCATCTCGAAATCGTTGTTAACGCTAGCTGGCTTTTCACCATCGTACAAATAGTTGTTTTTCTTGAAATTTCCTTCTATGGCATTTCTTTCGAAAAATTTTACAGTATCTGTTTTTGTCTGGTCGTTACGCCATTCGGCTTTAGCCCCCAATTCAATCTTACTGCTTTTGCCCATTGGCAATGTGTAGTCTGCTTGTGCCGAGTAGTTTGTGGTGTTGGTATTCCTGTTCTCAACCTCAAACGATCTGCTGTTACCAACTGCCTGACGTAACGAATCTAACTCCGTTAAGCTGTAATGGTTTTCGTTGTCGTTCTTGCTGCTATTGGCAGAGACTGCTAGGCGAAGATTTTCACCTTCACGTGCAAAGTCGTGATTATAATCTAGGCTAGTGTTTAAAACCTTACGGTCGCCATCGGTGGTTGTGTAGTTTGTATTGTAGCGGTTTATGTTGGTCACACCATTGTTGATCTTGCCATAGGTGTAAACATAGTCCGAAACGAAATCTCGCTGCGCTAGAGAACCTAATCCGGTCCAAGAGATAGAATTACTCTTGTTAATCCTATAAGAAGCTCCTAGACGTAAGAATTCGCTGTTCATGTCGCGATTTGTAATTGCATCGCTTTGGGTGTAGGTGGTGTCGCGTAGGTAGTTCCTTCTGTTTCGCTTAATGCTACCTTCGTTGCCACGTCCTTGCCAACCTGCGGCACCAGTTAGTGTCCAGTTGTTGTTGGTGTAGGTGATAGATGCGCCTAGACTACCCGTTATGTGTCCATCAACAGGCACCGATAGTCCTGCGTTTACGCTTCCATAATAACCTTTCGAATGGTCGTCTTTAAGTACGATGTTGATGATGCCGGCTTCGCCCTCGGCATTGTATTTAGATGAAGGGTTGGTTATGACTTCAACCCTCTCAATGCTGTTTGCTGGCAGTTGTTCAAGAATCTCGGCACTGTTACCTTCGCCAAATCCGGCAGGCTTGCCGTTAATGTATATTTCTACGTTCTCGTTACTGCGCAGCGATACGTTACCTTCAACGTCAACATCTACCGATGGCACTTCGCGTAAAAGGTCGCTAACCGAAACACCTTCTATGACTGCGCTTGAATTGACCAAGAAGGTCTTCTTATCGGCATCTACGTGTAGCGATGTGCGCTGTCCTTTGACTTCTACACCCTGTAGCATGCTGGCATCATCCTTCATATTCACCTTCATGGCTTTTATGTCGGGCTTTGCACTGGTTAGGCTGACGTTAATCTTCTTGGTCTTGTAGCCCATAAATTCTACCTTGATCATGTAATGGCCATTAGGTAGATTATTGAATTGGAAATGACCATCTATGGTGGTCATGTCGGTGTTTAATACCCTGGTAGTATCGCTCTGTTTGTAGATGAGGACATCGGCATCGGGTAGGGCGCCAGAATCGTCATTCACAACGCCGTGTATTGAACCTGCTAATGCCAATGCTGGTGTAAGCAATGCGTTTGCAAATAAGATAATTTTCTTCATAAATCTATCTTTTAATTATAAACGCCACCCCGAATACCAATTTTGTATTGGCTGTCTCCGAAATGGCGTTTGTTTCGTGTGTTCATTTGCATCCAAAAAGGTTTAGTCCTTTTTTTCAGTATTATCGTTTCCAGATTCGTCGTTTGCTTTAATCTCGGTATCGTTAGATTCACCTGAATTTTGAACATCCGATTCATCTTCGCTTTTCTCTTTGTCTGAAGCTTCTTTTTCTGCAATCAGCTCGTCTTGGCGACTCTGCCATTTACGTTTACCGAATATTTCTTCTAGGTTTTCGGCAAAGATAACTTCCTTATCAAAAAGTAGGTTGGCCAATTTTTCGTGACCTTCCTTGTTTTCGGTGAGAATCTGTGTCGCACGTTTGTACTGTTCGTCTATGATGCGCTTTACTTCGGCATCAATCAACTCGGCAGTTTGTGCGCCATAAGGCTTGCTGAAGCCATAGTCGTAGGCTCCAGTTGAGTCGTAATAGCTGATGTTGCGCAACTTTTCGCTGAAACCGTAATAGGCAACCATTGAGTAAGCCATCTTAAAGGCACGTTCAAGGTCATTCAAGGCTCCGGTCGATACCTTGTGGAATACGAATTCTTCAGCTGCACGTCCGCCTAGCAACGAACAAAGTTCGTCAAGCATTTGTTCCGATGTCGTAAGCTGTCTTTCTTCTGGCAAGTACCATGCTGCACCCAGTGCTTTGCCTCGTGGCACGATGGTAACCTTAACCAATGGATTGGCGTATTGTAGCATCCAGCTAATGGTTGCGTGTCCGGCTTCGTGAACCGCAATGCTACGTTTTTCCTCCTTTGTTGTAATCTTATTTTTCTTCTCTAAACCGCCTATTATTCGGTCAACGGCATCAAGGAAGTCTTGCTTGTCAACCTTTTCTTTCTTTCTACGGGCGGCAATTAGGGCTGCTTCGTTACATACGTTAGCGATGTCTGCACCCGAAAAACCTGGCGTTTGACGTGCAAGGAAGTCAATGTCGAGTTCTTCGTTGAGCTTGAGTGGACGCAAGTGGACTTCGAAGATTTCCTTTCGGTCGTGTACGTCTGGAAGGTCTACACTGATTTGCCTGTCGAATCGGCCTGCTCTAAGCAATGCCTTATCCAAAATGTCTACTCGGTTGGTTGCTGCCATGACGATGACGCCACTGTTCGAACCAAATCCGTCCATTTCGGTCAATAATTGGTTAAGTGTGTTTTCGCGTTCGTCATTGCTTCCCATGTTCGGATTCTTACCGCGGGCACGGCCCACAGCATCAATTTCGTCGATGAAAACGATACATGGTGCTTTTTCCTTTGCTTTTTGGAAGAGATCACGTACGCGCGATGCTCCAACACCTACAAACATTTCCACAAAGTCGGAACCTGCCATTGAGAAGAATGGAACGTTGGCTTCGCCGGCTACAGCTTTTGCCAATAGGGTTTTACCTGTTCCTGGAGGACCTACCAAAAGGGCACCCTTTGGAATTTTTGCACCAAGTTCGGTGTAACGTTTCGGATCTTTAAGGAACGATACTATTTCCGTAACTTCTTCTTTGGCTTCTGTTAGCCCGGCAACATCCTTAAAGGTTACGCGAGATGCAGAGTTCTTGTCGAACATCTTTGCTTGGCTCTTTCCAACGTTAAAGATGCCACCGCCAGCACCACCACCGCCACTCATTCGGCGCATCATGAAAATCCAAAGGCCGACGATGAGAAGAATAGGCCCGAAGGTCATAAGAAGGCTACCAATGTAGTCCTGTTCTTCGGTATAGGTGGTTTTAATGTCGCTTTGCTCGTTTTCTGGCTTGTTCTCGTTGTACTTGTCTTGCCACTTGGTAAGGTTCTCGGTGAACTTGTCGGGCGAAGGGATGGCAACAGTCATGAAGGGTTTTGCCTTGTACTTTGCAGAATCGGCGCCAAATGCAACACCAACCTTGTCGGCCTTAATGCGTAATAAGGCTGTCTTTTTATTCGTGGTTACTGTAATTTCTTCTACAGTACCTTGTTCTACTAGCTTCTGAACCTGGTTGTAGCTTATTTCTTTCGACACTACACCATAGTCTAGAAAGTTGAGGGCAATCAGCACAATTACAATTGCGCCGAACACCCAGTTCATACTGAATTTTGGTAACTTATTATTGTTGTTATCTGCCATAAACAGTTTTTTCTGTGTTAGTCAACGTCTGGAATCTCGTTGATGGTAGCGTCTTCCCAAAGGGTTTCGAGTTGGTAAAAAGCGCGTGCTTCTGGTTGGAATACGTGAACAATAATGGTTCCGTAGTCCATTGCTACCCATTCTGCGTTTGCCATACCATCAACAGCAAAAGGCTTAACGCGAAGTTCTTCACGGACGTGGTCTTTAATGTTTTCGGCAATTGAGTTGACTTGGGTGCTTGATTCACCTTCGCAGATTACAAAGTACCCGCAGGTGTAGTTCTCAAGGTCTGTCATGTCAACAATAACTGTCTTCTTACCTTTAACGTCCTGAATACCTTCTACTATCTTTTCAATAATCTTCTTATCGTCTGTGCTTTTGTTCATAAAATGATGTGTCTCTTTTTATTTTAATAAATTGTTAACCGCATTTTCTACCTTTTCGAAGTGGAAATCTCCAATGGTAGCATCCATCAAAGCCTTTATGCGGTCGTTGCAAAGGTTGCCAATGCTACCTTCGTGGGTGTGATGGATGTTCTTGTTTGGCTTGAATCTGCCGTTTTCACAATCAAGACCTACCTTCTTGTAAGCATCACGGAAAGGCATGCCTTCTGTTGCAAGACGGTTTACTTCTTCCACACTGAATATGAAGTCGTATTTAGGATCATCAAGAATGTGGTCGTTAATGGTAACCTTGTCCATAATGTAGGTCGCCATTTTAATGCAGTCCTTCAATTGGTCAATTGCAGGAATAAAGATTTCCTTTATCTGTTGCAAGTCGCGGAAGTAACCGACAGGAAGGTTGCTGATGATCATCATTATCTGCTGCGGAACACTCTGAATCTGGTTGCATTTTGCACGAGTTAGCTCGAATACGTCCGGATTCTTCTTGTGTGGCATGATGCTAGAACCGGTTGTGCAGTCGTCTGGCAACTTCATGAATGCGAAGTTTTGGTTGGTAAACATACATGCGTCAAACGCAAGCTTACCAATGGTGGCTGCTATGCTGGCCAATGCCATGGCAACGGTCTTCTCCATCTTACCACGACCCATTTGGGCGTAAACAACGTTGTAGTCCATCGAGTCGAAACCAAGAAGGTCGGTGGTCATCTGTCTGTTAAGAGGGAAAGATGAACCATAACCTGCTGCCGAACCTAATGGGTTACGGTTGGTGATGTGGTAAGCTGCCAAAAGCAACTCCATATCGTCAACTAGGCTTTCTGCGTATGCGCCAAACCAAAGGCCGAAAGACGAAGGCATGGCAATTTGCAAGTGGGTGTAGCCCGGCATAAGCACGTTCTTGTATTTTTCACTCTGCGAAATCAACACTTCAAAGAGATGTTGGCAAAGGTACACTATCTCTTCAATCTCGCTACGGGTGTAGAGCTTCATGTCGAGTAGCACCTGGTCGTTACGGCTTCGACCACTGTGAATCTTTTTGCCAAGGTCGCCAAGCTTACGGGTTAGCATAAGCTCAACTTGCGAGTGGACGTCTTCAACACCTTCTTCAATTACGAATTCGCCTTTCTTGGCAATTTCATAAATGCCTTTTAACTCCTTAAGCAATACAGGAAGCTCTTCCTTGCCAATTAGGCCAATGCTTTCAAGCATGGTGATGTGTGCCATTGAACCGAGAACGTCGTGTTTTGCTAAATACAGGTCGAGTTCGCGGTCACGTCCTACTGTAAAGCGGACAATATCTTCATTAGTGGTCTTTCCTTTATCCCACAAGTGTTCTGCCATATCTCTTGTTTTATTTTTAGTCAGTTAGAAATACAAAAATATGAAATCTTTGCGTTATAAGTTATCTGTTAAAATGAAAAACACCATATCTACTAGTAGAATTAGTGATGTAACGGCCAGTCCTAACCATATCGGAAAGAAGTTTTGGAACTTCTTTCTCCTTAATGTGTATATGGCATTGGCAATAAAACTGGCAGCAGCTATGCCAACGTTTATGCCCATAAGCGCATTGCGCATCCAACCTTCTCCGGTCAATCTTCCTAGCCTGATTGCCAATAAGGTGGCGGCAAGGATTACAATGGCACCGAATGCAAGGTTTACGTATTTGCGCACCTTGTTCTTCTTCGGAGAATATAAGGCAGACAAGCGTTCATGGCGTTGTTGCTCTTCTAGTTCTTCCGAAGAAATACAGATTTCTTTCAGATAAACCTGGAAGTTCTTGCCTTTATTTTCTATTTTCTGTCGCCATTCTTGGTAATTGTTTTCGAGCTTCGACTTGCATTTCGGACACAACATCAAAAACTCGGTTTTCACCTCTACCAGAGTGTTACATTTGGTGCATTTTATTAGATACATCCGTGTTCGTTTGTTTTTTAGTAACCAAAGTTAAGAAAAAAATGCATACGCAATAAAAATTGCTGCAATGGCACCGCCTATATCTGCAACTAAACCTGCGCTGACTGCGTAGCGTGTCTTCTTAATACCTACTGACCCGAAATACAAGGCTATGATGTAGAACGTGGTGTCGGCTGCTCCTTGGAACAGACAACTCAGCTTCCCCGGAAACGAGTCTACACCGTATGTGGTCATTGTTTCTATCATGATGGCTTTTGCTCCGCTACCGCTCAATGGCTTGATGATTGCCGTTGGCAGGGCATCGACAAATCGGGTGTCGTTTAGCCAACCCAAGCTGAATTTTACGATGTCTAACAAAAAATTGAGCGCACCAGAATCTCTCATTACGCCAATGGCAACTAACATTCCCACCAAGTAGGGCATTACTTTAACTGATGTATGAAAACCATCCTTGGCGCCATCGATAAATGCTTCGTACACGTTGATGCGTTTAAATAGGGCTACTCCTAAAAACGCTATAATTATGGAGAATAGCACGAAGTTGCTTGCTACTTTTGAAACAATGACAATGGTTTCTTTGGTGATGGTGTAGTGAATCCTGAAAAAATCAATATTCCATTGTGCACCATTCCCTAATGCCCAGAATATGGCGATGGATGCGGCTATAAAGGCTATTGCCGAAAGTAATGTTGTCATTACTATCTTGTTGGTTAGGTCAAGTCCTTGGCGTATGCCAACATAAAGAATTGCAATGATGGTCGATGCAAATGTCGATAGCAGCAACGGTATGAAAATATCAGTAGGATTTGCTGCTCCCAATATGGCTCTTTGTGTCATGATGGCTATCGGCATTATGGTCAACCCCGATGTGTTTAAGGCCAAGAACATGATTTGTGCGTTGCTGGCAGAATCTTTGTTCGGATTTAACTCTTGCAGACTTTTCATGGCTTTCAGACCAAGTGGGGTGGCGGCATTGTCAAGTCCAAGCATGTTCGCCGAAAAGTTCATGACAAGTTCCCCGTTTACAGGATGGTCTTTGGGGATTTCTGGGAAAAGTTTTTCGAAAAATGGTCCAATAATTCTTGCTAGGAAGTTGATTGCACCAGCCTTCTGACCAACGTTCATTAATCCAAGCCACAATATCATAGTACCGGTTAGGGGTAAGGCAATGTCCATGACCGAGACTTTAGCCATGGTAAAAGTTCCGTTCATTATGCGTTCGAATACTCCCCAGTCGCCGAAAAAGATACTTTTTGTCAGTGCGGCGATGAATGCAATTAGGAAAAATCCAACCCAGATGTAGTTGAGAGCCATTTTAATGTTTTTTTACATTGCAAATTTAGTAATATTTGAAAAATAGAACGATATTTGTACATTTCTTAATGTGTAATTTAATTTCATTTACTATGAGTTTTAATGATAATGACATGCCACAATTTGGTGGTTCTGCTGGAAACCCGATTGATTACACTCTCGGATTGTCTGCTTTTTTCACAAAAGTTTATGGTTGGATGGCCTTTGCTTTGGTCCTTTCTGGATTGGCTGCATGGTTAACTGGTCATAACGAAGTTATTGCAAAAGCCATTTTTACAGGCTATACACCAATGATTTTGTTCGGTGCTGAATTGGCTTTGGTTTTCGCTATTGGCGCTGGCATGAGCCGATGGTCTGCTTCTGTCGTAACAACACTTTTCGTCATTTATTCAGTTGTGAATGGTTTGACCTTGGGTGTTATATTTATTGTGTATGAACTGGGCTCTATTGTTAGTACGTTTGCCGTTACTGCACTCACTTTTGGTGCTATGAGCCTTTATGGCTATACAACAAAGAAAGATCTTACTGGAATTGGTAAGATGTTGTTCTTTGCACTTATTGGTCTAGTTATAGCATCAATTGTTAACTTGTTCTTGCAGAACTCAATGTTCGAACTCGTTGTTAGTGCTATTGGCGTTGTCGTGTTTATTGGCTTAACGGCTTACGATACCCAGAAACTGAAAGCAATTGCTTATACTGCAGAAGACCAAGAGTCAATGACAAAGTTGGCTGTTTACGGTGCACTCGATTTGTACCTCGACTTCATCAACTTGTTCTTGTACTTGTTGCGATTCATGGGTAACCGCAGAAACTAAATCGCATTTATTTAAGATACTCGGCTAACATTGGATCTCGAAAGGTTAAGAAAATACTCCGTCTTAAATAGTTTCTTGCTATCGCCCGATTTCTCGGAAGGTAGTATTAGAGAATACCTAGGGGATGATACCAAATTCAAGGTTTTGAATTCGGTAGGGGATGCTTTTTCTTTAGCTTTGCAGTTCTGTAATGTGGCTGAAGGCGATTTTGTTCTTACGCAGGCTATCGGGGCTAAAATGGCCCTTGATTCGATCATAAAATTGGGTGCTTCGCCTATTCTTATCGATAGTGAAGCTGCTAACTGGAATATATCTGCGATGATGATTGAGGTGGCAATCAATCAGTGTGTGCTGACAAAGGGCTGCCGACCTAAAGCCATCGTTGTAAAACATTATATGGGCGTGCCTGCCTTTATGGATGAGGTGGTGGCTGTTGCAAAGCGACACCATATCCCCCTTATAGAAGACTGTATAGGTTCAATGGGCGCATCTTTTAATGGTAAGGCCTGCGGTACTTTCGGACAATATGCCATCTTCTCCATTCGAGGCTCGAAAATGAACAAGTCAGGTCTTGGACTGTTGGTTCACTCTGTTCCCCGATTCGACGATCTTCTTCAAAAACTTGTTGAACGTGATGGCCTCGGATACAGAGGAGATTTAGATGGAACCTTCTCTCTCTCGGAGTTTCGTCGAGAATTGAGTCTTAGAAAGCGTGTCTTCGACATTTATACGTCTGCATTTAGCGATATAGAAGGTGTAAATTTCTATAAATGCCTGGTGCCTAACGTTCAGCCAAATCATGCTTACTCACCATTGGTGGTGCAAGAAAGGCTATTCCCGCACAAACGTGACGAGGTTGTTCAGGCAATAGCCGATGCTGGCTTTGAAGATTGTTGCGCCTTCCCGCCGTCTCTACATACCGTAGATCCATATAAAAATTTTCCCTTCTATGGCTGTATGGTAGGGTCGGATATTTGCACCAATGGCTTGATTCTTCCATCTAATTCGTCGTTATCAATTTCTGATATTGATAAGATTGTGGGAGCCGTCTTTAAGACATTGGGTATAAAACGAAAATGAACAGATTGTGTTCCCAGCCCTTCTAAATGGCGGACTGACGTCGATTTTATTTGGGCTCTTGTGTTTTTAATATTAACTTTGTAGGTAAATTCCATTTCAAGTGATAATGAAAAAATTATTGTTCTTATTTTCGGTATGTGCATTGCTCTCTTCTTGTAATGCTCGTAAAAACATTGTGTATTTGCAAGATAACAAGATAGAACAAATACAGGCTATTGCTAATGCTAATAAGATTAAGGTTCAGCCAGGTGATCAGTTGCAAATTATAGTTTCATGTAAAGATCCTGAATTGGCTGCCATCTTGAATATGCCAATTGTGTCTTTTCATTCGCAGACGTCTACAGTCAACACATCTAATAGTGTTGTCACTTATGTGGTGAATGACGATGGAACAATCGATTTCCCTATCCTTGGCTCAATTCCAGTCGAAGGTCTTACTCGTGAAGAAGTAAGAACAACCATTGCTAATAAGATTAAGGAACTTGAGCTGATTCAAGATTTCGTGGTTACGGTCAATTTCTCAAATTTGAAGATTTATGTATTAGGCGAAGTTAGTGCTCCTGGTACATATACTATCACTGATAACAATGTTAACGTACTTCAGGCGATTGCAATGGCAAAAGATTTGACTATACATGGTCGTCGTGACGAGGTTTACGTTGTTCGTGAACAGGAAAACAATAGAGTTACTTATCGTTTAGATTTACGTTCTGATAGTATTTTCCAATCGCCTGCTTTCTATTTGAAGCAGAACGATGTCGTTTATGTCGCTCCAAGCAAGGTACGTGCTAACCAGAGTACAGTGGGTGGTAATGCAGTGCAGAATCCATCGTTTTGGTTGAGCGTTACTTCTTGTTTGACTTCAGTGGCTACATTCTCGTTAGCAATGTATAGATATCGCCACGATTAATCATTCATATAACACTTTCAATATTAAATATGTTCGAGGAGAACAACAAATACATGTCTGCCATCCAGAAAGACGAAGAGGAAGATGGCATTAACTGGAGAAGTATAATTGATATTATCATTAATAACAAGTTATGGATAATTTTATCCATGGCTTGTTTTTTGGTGTTGGCATTACTTTACTTAAGGCATACCCCCAAGATATACTCTAGTTCTACTACCTTCATTGTAAAGGACGATAGAAAAGGACGAGGAACTGGTGGCATTTCTTCTGAACTTTCTGATTTGGGTATCATGACGACAAAGTCGAGTGTCGATGACGAAATTGAGGCGTTTAAGTCTCCATATCTTATGTATATGGTGGTTAAGCAACTTGGTTTAGATATAACTTATACCGACAAGCAATTTCTTAAAAAGGTAGAGTTGTATAATAAAACCCCATTAAAGGCTCATTTCTCTAGTTTAAAGGATGAAGACGTTTTTAAGTTTAATGTCAATATGAAGGGTGCTGATGCCTTTTTATTGTCAGATTTTGAGGTAGTTGATAAATTACTTGGAAAGTTAGTTGTATGTGATACTATCATCGAAGCTCGTCCTAATCAAGTAGTCAATACACCAGTAGGGCCGGTTAGTATTAATTACACGTCTGAATTTAAACCGAAACAGCTTGGAGACGACATTTTGATTACCAAGTCCGATTCTTATAAGATGGCAAAATTGTTGTCTTCAAATTTGATGGCCGATTTGGTTTCAAAAAAGGCCACTGTAATTTCTATGGTATACCGAGATTTGTCGACAGATAAAGCTACTGATGTCCTGAATAATCTGCTTGAAATATATACCCGCGAGGCTATAGATGATAAAAGACAAACAGCTGAAATTACATCTAAGTTTATTGATGGTCGTCTTATGATCATTGAACAGGAACTTGGAGGCATTGATAATGATATTGAACGTTATAAAAGTCATGAACTTCTAACAAATGTTCAAGTTGCGGGAAACTCTTATATGGGAGAGTCTTCTGCTTATTCTTCACGTACACTCGATGCAATGAACCAATTAAATATTGCAAAGTTTGTGAAAGAATGCTTGGCATCTTCGGTTTCTTCTAAACCGACCATGTTACCTGCAAATGCTGGCTTGACTGATCCTAGTGTTAGTAGCCTCATAACCGAATATAATTCCAATGTTTTGAAGTACGAACGATTGTTGGTTAACAGTGGTGAGAAGAATCCATTAGTCATCGATTTGAAGGTTCAAATCGATGCAATGCGTGTTTCTATTGAAAACTCTCTTGATAATCTTATAAAAACAACAACTATGACTGTTGAAACTTTGAAGGCTAAAGAATCTCAAATTCAACAGAAAATTGCCACAAATCCAAAACAGGAAAAATATTTGTTGTCCATTGGCCGTCAACAGAAAATTAAGGAAAGCCTTTATCTTTACTTATTACAGAAGCGTGAAGAAAATGAGCTTTCTGGTAATCTAATGGTCAGCAACATTCGTATGTTGACTCCACCTCGTGCTGAAGATAAGCCTGTAGGCCCCCAAAAGATGCGCATTCTAGCTATATGTTTATTCTTGGGTTTCTTGCTACCGGTTATTTTTATATTGATTCGCGATTTAATGGATGGTACAGTTCGTGGCAAGAAAGACCTAGCTGTTCTTTCTATTCCATACTTGGGAGATATACCTCTTTGTGGAAAAATTGAAGATAAGTCCAAACACCCTCTTCCTGTACGTATAGTTGTTGAAGATAAGAAACGCGATGGCTCTAACGAAGCGTTTCGTGTGCTTCGTTCTAACTTAAACTTTATGACTGCTAACTTGAGTGGGCGTGTCATGATGTTTACTTCTTATTTCCCTAACTCTGGTAAAACGTTTGTATCAGCTAACTTGGCACTAGGTATTGCGTTAACGGGTAAGAAGGTTGTGCTGATTGATGCCGATATGCGTAAGGCTGAATTGAGTAAACAGTTGGCAAATAAACGTCAAGGTTTATCAACATATCTTAATGGGCAATCTAACGATTTAAAGTCGTTGATTGTTAAGTCTTCATTAAACGACAATCTTGATATCTTACCTTGTGGTGCAATGCCTCCTAATCCTTCCGAGCTTTTACTTACTGATAAGCTCGAAATTATGATTGAGGAACTTAAGAAGATGTACGATTATATTTTCATCGATTGTACTCCACTAAATATTGTTGCCGATGCATCTATCGTGGGTAAGAAGGCTGACTTGGTGATTTTCGTCATTCGCCAGGGTAAGTTTATTCGCCAAGCATTGCCTGAACTTGAATCGTTGTATAAGAGCAATACATTCAAGAGTATGGCTACCATACTTAATGGAACTTACGATAGTAAATCACATAGTTATGGTGGATATGGCTCGTATGGTCGCTATGGTTCTTATGGTGGTTACGGCTCATACGGAGGCTATGGTTCTTATGGTTATGGCTCTTCATCTGCTGATGAAGAATAACAAATGAAAAGGTTAAAAGTCTAAATTAAATAATCAATGAAAGGTATTATATTAGCTGGAGGTAGCGCTACACGCTTGTATCCTCTTTCTAAGTCAATTTCAAAGCAGATAATGCCGGTTTATGATAAACCGATGATTTATTATCCGCTTTCCACTTTGATGTTAGCTGGTATTCGTGAAGTGTTGATTATTTCTACACCGCGCGATTTGCCTATGTTTGAAAGTCTATTGGGTGATGGCTCGCAGTTGGGTATGCGTCTTGAATATATCGTTCAAGAACGTCCCGATGGTTTGGCGCAAGCCTTTATTTTAGGAGCTGATTTCTTAAACGGAGATGCAGGTTGCCTTATCTTGGGGGACAACATGTTCTATGGACAAAATTTCTCTGCAATGCTTAAACGTGCTGCTTCTCGCGAAGTTGGTGCTTCTATTTTCGGTTACTATGTAAAGGATCCGAAAGCTTATGGCGTTGTTGAGTTTGATGCAAATGGTAAGGTTGTATCGCTCGAAGAGAAACCGGCAGTTCCTAAGTCTAATTATGCAGTTCCTGGACTTTATTTCTACGATAAGACCGTTTGTGAGAAAGCTGCTTCATTAAAGCCTTCTCCTCGCGGCGAATTGGAAATTACTGACTTGAACAAGTTGTATCTACAGGAAGGTAACCTGCATGTTGAGTTGTTTGGCCGTGGTTTTGCTTGGCTAGATACTGGTAATTGCGATTCTTTGCTCGAAGCTGGTAATTTCGTTGCTACCATTCAAAAGCGCCAGGGGTTCTACGTGGCTTGTATTGAAGAAATTGCTTGGCGAAATGGTTGGATTGATGATGCTACTTTGCGTAAGCATGGTAACGATTTGCAGAAAACACTTTACGGACAATACATTCTTTCATTGCTTGAAATGGAAGGAAAATAAGATATCAGAATATGGAATTTGTTGAACAGAAAATCAAAGGTGTTTGGGTAATCGAACCGAAAGTGTTTGGCGACGCCCGTGGTTATTTCTTTGAATCTTTCCGTCAGGAAGAGTTTGATAAGCACATAGGACACCATGTTGAGTTTATTCAAGATAACGAATCGAAGTCATCTTATGGTGTACTTCGTGGTTTACACTACCAGAAGGGCGAGTTTTCTCAAGCAAAGTTGGTTCGTGTAGTTAAGGGTTGCGTTTTAGACGTTGCTGTCGATATTCGTAAGTCTTCACCTACTTTTGGCCAGTATGTCGCCGTAGAATTGTCAGAAGAGAACAAGAAACAGTTGTTCATTCCACGTGGTTTCGCACATGGCTTTGTTGTCAAGAGTCCTGAAGCTATTTTCTGCTATAAGGTAGACAATGCTTATGCGCCACAAGCTGAAGCTGGTATTGTTTTCAACGATCCAACTATCAATGTAGAGTGGGGTGTTCCTGAAAAGGATGTACTTCTTTCTGCAAAAGACACCGTGTCACCTAAATTGTTGGATGCTGAGGTATTTGAATAATCCTTACGTTTATTTTTTTGATTTAAAGATGAATATTCTTGTGACTGGTGCAAATGGTCAACTCGGCAATGAAATGCGCCGTGTGTCCGTTAAAAGCGCCAATAACTATATCTTTACTGATGTGGCTGAACTTGACATCACAAATGCTGATGCTGTTTTGGCTATGGTAAAGGAAAATAAGGTCAATGTCATTGTCAACTGTGCTGCATATACTAATGTGGATAAGGCTGAAGATGATGTTGAATTTGCTGACCTGCTAAACAATAAGGCTGCCGAAAACCTTGCTGTTGCGGCAAAGGCTGTAGATGCAACCTTAATTCACGTTTCTACCGACTACGTTTTTCAGGGCGATAAATGTACTCCATGTCAAGAAGATTGGGAAACCGCACCTAATGGCGTTTATGGTAAAACTAAGTTGGCTGGAGAATTGAGTATTGCTGCCACTGGTTGTAAATTCCTAATCTTCCGTACTGCTTGGTTATACTCTCCATTCGGGAAGAATTTTGTTAAGACCATGCAGAAGTTAACTGCCGACAAGGATAGCCTAAAGGTTGTGTTCGACCAGGTTGGTACTCCTACCTATGCTGGCGATTTGGCAGCTGTAATTTACAAGGTCATCGAAGAAAACATGCTCCATAAGCAGGGTATTTACCACTTCAGTAACGAAGGCGTTATATCTTGGTACGATTTCGCAAAGGAAATCTGTGAAATGAGTGGTAACACTTGCGATATTCAACCTTGCCATAGCGACGAGTTCCCTTCTAAGGTTAAGCGCCCTCATTTTTCTGTTCTCGACAAGACCAAGGTTAAGAACACATTTGGTATAACTGTTCCTTATTGGAAAGATTCTTTGAAGAAGTGTATTGAAGAATTGAAGTCAATGCCTTCTTAAAAGTTATATTGTCAAAAGAGAAATCCCCACCCTCAATGAAAAAAGAGGGTGGGGATTTTTCTTTTGTTATAAGCGACTTCTGGGTCAGCTATGTCTGTTTAGTAACCAATGTTTACGCTCTTGTTGTAGATGCCAAGTTTGCAACTCTTAGCTGCAGAAAGGCCTGGGGTTAACAATACTTTGTTTACAACTCTCAAGTCAAATGGTTCTGGGTATGCCAATAAGAGTAAGTGGTCGGTACCAACTGGTTCTGAAAATGCAATTGGGTAATCTTTCAAGTCAATTGTACTCTTTGCAGGAATTAGCAAGTGACTTAAAGTCATACCTTCGTCAACAGGCATGCAGTCGTAAAGTTCGCCTTCGGCGTTTACGTCAATAATGTTCACGTATAGGTCAACCTCGCTGTTGTTGGTAATGCGGAAGTATGCTTCCTTACCAATAAACACCTTTGAAAGGGTAGTGTCTGCGTTTCGGTCAATAACGTCGAAGCGTACATTGTAGTCGCTGGTGCCGTTGCTGATTTTAACGAGTGAGTTGTTAGCTTGTTTGAAGGCGATGGTTCTTGCCATGTCGTTTTCTATGGCGGCACCACGATAGCTACAACCTCCTGCGTTATGGCTAACGGTGCTACTGCTACCGTTGAATAACGAACCAACCATGTGGTCGAAATACTTACCAGATGCTGAATTCTGGTTGCTTCTAATGTCACCTATCAAGTCTCCTACTTTTTGGGCTTCGCCTTGCTTTAGGGCATACACTTTACTGCTTCCCTTGTCAAGAATGCTTAATGCTGAATTCTTGCCAACTCTAACCACGTCAGTTTCTTTCAGCGTTTCGCGGCGGGTTAGGGCTTTCCAGTTACTTCCGTCCAGTTTTTCTGCACTACCGGTAACGTTATATACTATAAGGTTCTGTGCACCTGCCATCTCACAGAGGCAGAGGAGTGCTGCTATAATCCACTTTTTCATATGCAGTTGTTTTTAGTTCTATTAATAATCTTGGCATTAAGTTATGCAAAAAAAATTAAACCTCTACATGTTGCAAGGTTGCAGTTGTTTAGGTCGTTTTCGCATTCACTTTACCCATCTCTGGTCTTTCGCCCTTTCGGTAGTAGTACACAATGCCATATTCGCAGCAATGTCTTAATTTTTCTTCTTCTGGCAAATCGGCAAAATGTTTTTCTATCTCGTTCCAGATTTCCAATAATAGGTCGTCTACTATGCTGTTCATTTCTGCAATGCCTTTCGACGTTCTGCTGGTGTTTTCTTGCAGTACGCGGTGGTTGCTATATTTATCCATAAACTGGTCGAAGTAGACGCATACTTTTGTGATTGGTGGATTGTAGATAGGAACGCCACCTTGAAGCTTACGTTGCTTTTCTCCTTCAATCACTTTTTTGCCCCAAATTGAAAGATTTTCGTCGCTGGCAATATCTGGAACGCTGAAATTTTCAGGGTCAAGTCCGTATAGAGTTTTTGTTTCTGCCTTAATCTCGCCACGTTGTACGCACATGTTAAGCACTTGAATAAAGTGCGAGACATACATGCGGGCCATACGTGCTTCCTCGCTGCATCCACGGCTATTCTCCGATTGGCGAGAACGGCTCTGCTCATACTCGGTCACCTTCCTGTTGTAGCTAGGCAGCAAAAGACTGGCTTGCTCTAACAGCTGGTACGGAAAGGCTAGGGCATAAGCATCGTCATATTTTCGTCCAACCGATACGACGTCGGATAGCGCTCTTAATCGTGCTCGGTTGGTGTTTGGTAATCTTCTGTAAGGCATTACTTTTTCTAATTATGAGAAACAACTATTGACCAATGGTTACGATTCGCGTTTCAAAAGATCGTTAGCGAGTTGCAGTAATTGCTCTTTCTGTTCTTTGCTCAACGATGTTTTTTCTAATGCCTTCTTGGCATCTTCGTACTGCTTGTCCATTTCTAGTTGAGTGACCTTTCTAACGTCCAAGCGGTCATAAATGGCAGTCACTGCACTAATCTTTTCTTGGCGGTCAAATTCTGCTTTCTTGAACCATGAAATTAGCGAAGTTTCTTCTGCAGTTCCTTTGGCTAGTTCAAGGGCTTTAAGGTATAAGAATGTCTTTTTGTTTTCTACGATATCGCCACCAATGTTCTTGCCGAAGACTTCGGTGTTGCCGTAAACGTCGAGCACGTCGTCGCATAGTTGGAACGATAGGCCCACGCCAATACCAAATTCGTAAAGGGCATCGGCATCTTCCTTGCTGGCTCCACCGCAAATTGCACCAATTTTTAGTGAACCAGCTAGTAAGACGGCTGTCTTTAGGCGTATCATTTCCAGGTACTCGTCAATGGTGACGTGGTCTCTAGTTTCGAAGTTCATATCATATTGCTGGCCTTCCATTACGCCAATGACAGTTTCGTTGAATAGGCGAAGAACGGCTGGCAATTGCTTTGGCTTTGTTTGCGCAATCAGTTCGTAGGCTTTTGCCATCATGGTGTCGCCAGAAAGGATTGCGGTGTTTTCATCCCAAACACAGTGTACGGTTGGTTTGCTACGGCGTTTGTCGGCTTTGTCCATAATGTCGTCGTGCAATAGAGTGAAGTTATGGAACATCTCCAAGCCGATGGCTGCCGACAATGCAGGCTTAATGTCTCCACAGAAAAGTTGACATGCAAACAGGGCGAATGCCGGCCTTAAACGTTTGCCGCCAATTTCGCAGAGTTCGTAGGCAATTGGTTCATAAAGTCCTTCTGGTTTTGTCTTGAACTTTACCTTTGCCAAGTGCTCACGCACATATTCGGTAATCTGCTTAAAGGTTTTCGGCTCCTTTTGCTTGCCTTGTGGTAAGATGGTACGCGCATTTCTGCCGAAACTGCGGTATGAGTCGTATTCAATTTCAACGTCGGGCTCCACAAAGTTCTTACGGTCGTCTAATCTGAACGAGATGTATTTGATGGTGATGCCACGGCCTAACCATTGTTGTTCGTAATAGGTCTTAATGCTTAAAACCGGGTCGTTTGCCTTTGCCGAAGCATAGAGGTCGGTTATGCGTTCAACGGCTTCTATATTGTTGGCTTTAATAAGCTCATCGGTATAGGTGAACATAAACTGGCTGTCGGTTTTAAGGTTCATCATGCCGTTGGTTGCCAATATTTGTTGGTATAGGCGAAGGAATCCGGTACTAGTTAGGCGCTTGTTCTGTTTCTTCATCTGTGGGTCGGGGAAGGTAAGCCATATTTCGCTCACTTCGCCTTTCTCGAAGAATGCGCTAATCATTTCAATGCTGGTTCTTATGAATGCTACGTTCTTCAAGCCTTTCTGTAGGGCATCTTTTGCGCCCGTCCACATGCGTGCCCCCTTTATGTCTACACCAATGTAGTTCTTGTCTTTGTTTAGCTCGGCTTGTGCTACGGTATATTCGCCTTTGCCACATCCCAATTCTAGGACTATTGGGTTGTTATTGCCGAAGTAAGAACTCCATTGACCTTTTTTCTCAAAGGGTTTACCTGTTTCGCTCCATACGCCATAGGTATATTGGAATACGTTCTCAAACGCATCCATATCGCTGAACTTTGCTAATTTTCCTTTTCCCATCTCCTGACTCTATGTTAAAGTTTTACGACCAATTACTTCTTAATGGTGTTTATGCGAACACCAATGTCCGATATGCCTGGTAGTGAATCTACGCGCATACCTTGTATTAGCTCAAAGCGGTATTTCCCTGCCTTGGGGAACTTGATGTTTTTAAGGAACGAGACTGGCAAATGGTGTGTGGAACCTAGCCCTTCTCCTATCCAGCGCCCGTTGTTGTCTGCCAAAACGCATTCCAGGGTGTCGCGGTACACATCGCCTTTGGGTGAATAGAAATTGGCGAATAACCAGAAGTTCTGGAAAGGATAGTTGTTTTGGTTTCTAATGTCTATCACAACATCGAAGGTGCCCGTTGTGTCGGTCGCATTATATACGAAGTTTGCCACGCTATCCTTTTCCCAAACGGCGTTTGGCATATCCTTGCTTTCCTGGAATACGGTGTTGTCCGAACAAGCGGTCACCATCAGTCCAGCAAGTGCAAGCACGGCATATCTTATTTTATGCATTTTCATTCCCTCCGTTGTTTTGGTTCTCTTGGTTTCGTGGTGCATTCTGTTCGCCGTTTCGTTGGTCGCGGCGTTCGTTGCGGTCACGTCTGTCGCCACGGTCGCGTCTGTCACCACGGTCCCTGCGGTCATGTCTGTTGTCGCGTCTGTCACCACGGTCGCGTCTGTCGCCACGGTCCCTACGTTCTCCGTTGTCGTTACGCTGCTGGCTATTGTCGGCAGGTTGTTGCGTATTATCGCCGTTGGTGTTAGGCTGCTGCGGTTCACCATTTTGGTTCTGTGCATTTCTGTCGCCACGGTCACCCCTCTCTCCACGGTCTCTGCGGTCACGTCTGTCGCCGCGGTCTCTGCGGTCGCGTCTGTCGCCACGGTCTCTGCGGTCATGTCTGTCGCCGCGGTCGTTGTTCTGTTCGTTGGCAGTGCTTTCGCCAGATTCTTGCAGAACGTTGCTTTGTGGCTGTTCGTTCTTCTGGTTGTCGTTTGCCCCGTTGCCTTCGTTGTTCTCGTGCTTGTTGCCTTTGTTCTTGTGTTTCTTCTTCTTGTCGAAACGGGTAAGGCTGTCTTGTCCCACAACGTTTTGGTAGCCTTCGCTGTTGTTGCGTTCGCGCTGTTGTTGCTGGCTCTCTTCGTCAAGCAGGTTGTCTACCTTTTCTCCGCGCTTGTTTAGTGCTTGTATTTCTCTAACACGGTCTGTAGTTAGGGTAACAAGGTTTGCAGCAAAGTGTGGGTCGCTTGAGTATTGCATGGTCTTGCCAAAGACGTCGGTCTTGAAGTGGTAGAATGTGCCGTCTTTTGTTTCCAATGGAATGTCACGTGGCGGAATTTCCTTCTGTGCCTCCATGTAGGCATCGGTTTCAAAGTTCAGGCAGCACTTCAACTTTGCACACTGGCCTGCAAGCTTCTGCGGATTTAGTGAAATTTCCTGGTAACGCGCTGCCGATGTCGATACTGAAACAAAATTGCTCATCCAGCTGGAACAGCACAATGGACGTCCACATGGACCTATACCGCCAATGCGGCCGGCCTCTTGGCGTGCACCAATCTGTCTCATTTCAATACGCACCTTAAAGGTGTCGGCTAGCACTTTAATGAGTTGTCTGAAGTCTACGCGTTCGTCGGCAATGTAGTAGAAGATGGCTTTGTTGCCATCGCCTTGATACTCTACGTCGCCAATCTTCATGTTTAGGTGAAGCTCTTCGGCAATGCGTCGGCTGCGCAACATGGTGTCGTGTTCGCGAGACTTGGCCTCTTCGTACTTTTCAAGGTCCACTTCGCGTGCAATGCGGTAAATGCGCTTTACTTCGGTGCGCATTGGGTCAATCTTGTTTTTCTTCATCTGTAGAAGAACAAGTTGTCCGGTTAGCGAAACGGTACCTATGTCGTGGCCAGGCGTAGATTCTACGGCTACCATATCACCTTTTTGCAACTGAAGGTTGTTGGTGTTGCGGTAGTAGCCTTTGCGGGTGTTCTTGAAGATTACTTCAACGAAATCTGTTGCCGCTTGGGCTTCCGGTATGTCGCAAAGCCAGTCAAAAGTGTCTAACTTATTATTTGTTCGTTTGCTGCAACCTCTACTATTCATGTTGCAGCCTTGTTGATTACAAGAACTCATAAATCTGTTGTGTGTATATATCTAATTCGGCTGCCCTATCGGGGTTTTGTGTTTCCTGGTAGTCGGTAGCCTACGGTTTTACTGTTTAATTAGCATTATCATTTTTAGGGCTAGGTCGAAGAATACTAGCTTGGCTTGCGTGTTTTGCTCTAGGTCACGCTGGGCAAGTTGCATCTCTCGTGTTAGTCCCGCAATGTTACGTTCGTTAACGAATGGACCAAATTTCTGAACAAAGGCTTGCTCATAGTTGGTCATATAGTTCAACTCGGGTTGCTTTAAGTTCGAAATGAAACTTTCGCGCAACATGCGTTGGGCATATTCAAGGAAGCTGATTTGCCTCTTTCTGCCTAAGGCGTGCATGTCTTCCGACCATTCCTTCATCTGCTTGGCGTTTCGGGCATACGAGGCTCGCATCACTCTAACAAAAAGTTCAAAGTATTCTTTGCTGTCTCCGCTCCCTGTAACAATTTCGTCGGCTTCTATCAAACTGCCTTTGGCAAGGTGTGCCGTGTCAACAATCGCTTGTTCGTCTAGCGTAGGGTATTTGCTTTTCAAGTATTGTTGAATTGCGTTCTCTTCGGTTGGTGGAACGGGAATGCGTTGGGTTCGCGAGAGTATGGTGCCCAACACGTCTTCCGGATTGTTGCTAACCAAGAGGAATAAGGTCTTTCCAAGAGGTTCTTCTATTACTTTCAGCAACTTGTTGGCACATGTTTGGTGCATCTTCTCGGGTAGCCAGATTATCATTGTCTTGTAGCCTCCTTCGAAGGCCTTCTGTGCCAAGACGTTGTTTATCTCCTCGCTCTCCTGTGCATAAATAACGCCTTGCTTGTTGTCGGCACCTATCGAGTCTAACCACTGGTCTAGCTTGAAGTGTGAATGTTTTGTCGCCATTTCACGCCATTCGGCTGCATAGTCGCTACAGAAGGTGTCTTTGTCTCCCTTTTTCACGATGGGGTAGGCAAAGTGAACGTCGGGGTGGATTAAACCGGCTATCTTTTTGCACGAAGGACATACGCCACACGAATCCGTATCGGTCCTTTGCTTGCAGTTGATGTATTGTGTAAAGGCAAGGGCTATGGCTAGCTTTTGTGAACCTTGGGGGCCACAAAGGAGTTGTGCGTGAGGAACTCGTCCCTCGCGAACTTGTTTCAAAAGCCTTTCTTTTACGGCCTCTTGTCCATATATATCTTTAAACTGCACAGTTACCTAATTATGGTAATTTATTCAAAATTACTCAAAAATAGTGGCATAAAAAAATATAGTTACTTATTTGTGAAACGTTTGTGAAATGTGGTGAGGATAAATTGTTTACTGCTAATGTTTTATATTCTGCGAATGGATAGTAATTTTCCTTCGGTAATATTTTTTCGCATGCCTTTCATCTCTTGTTTTTCTTATGGTAGCATGGTCTTCTTGTATTGGTTTGTAATAATTGAAATTTTCATGCAAAAGAAGCTTGTTTATATCATTTCACAGGGTTATTTCTTTCAAGTGCATCGTTAATATCACGGTTGTCCAAGTCTAGAGACCTGTATAAAAAAGAAAGTCCTAGCGTGGTGTCGCTAGGACTTTCCTTATGTTTCTTCTTCAAAGTGTTTGACGAGTCGGTTACACATTGGGTAAATCAGCCAGAAACTTATTAATCCGGAAATCAGACAGCAAAGGAAGTCGATGATGATCGTAAACGAAAGCACAACTGTGTTCTTGGTGACTTCTATGCCACACCATTTAAACGTTTGGCGTATGAAGTTGATGGCTAGTATGCGGTTGCCTGCTCGGGTAGATGCTTGCAATACTATTTTTCTGGCAGCACTGCCGGTCACACTTTTCAGCGTGTGAGTTATTCGGTTACCGCCAATCATAATGGCGCTTACAACTAGCAGTGTTGGTACTGCATTGCATTGGTCGCCATCTTTTTTGTCCATCTTTTTCCCATAAAGATACATGAGTTTCTGGGCTATAATGAATACTACCAGCTGGAACTGAACGACATCAATAATCAACAATCCCATCTCAATGTAGAAGTTGCAGGGTATGGCTAATATGAACGATATGGTTGCTGTTGCTAGTGCATGCTTCCAAATGGCCTTTCGCGCAATTTTGTGAATGGTGTCTTTCCCTATTACCTCTACTGGGTTCCCTTTTATGGCTAGCTCCAAATCTTCGGGGGTGCATAGCGATCCCAGTTTGTTGGTAAGGTAGTCTTTAGCGTCAACGCGCACAAAAGGAATCTTGAAGGCAAGACTCTGCACCTTTGTGTAAAGGTCCATCCCCCAATTAATTCCTCCTTTTATTTTATCGGTCAACGCACCCATTTTCATGTGGATTTCTCTTCTATGTCTTCTTTTATCTTTTTGCTTATGGTATCTAAATCTTGACTTGTCATGTTTCTGTTGAGCCGATTACACATTGGGTAGAATAGCCAGAAGCTGATGATGCCCGCCAGTATGGCACACATTATGCCTATCGTAATGGTTGCCGACATCGTTATGGTGTCGCGTGTGGCCGAAATGCCCAGCCACTTGAATGCCTGTCGTATGAAATTGGTCAAGATCACGCGCCCGCCAACTCTTGTATAGGCTCTTATTGCTTTCTTTGCCGCCGACTTTGCCAATTTCTTCATCATGTTGCCTACGCGGTGTCTTCCTATCATCAGTAAGCTTATGGCGCTCATCATAATGGCGGCTTTGCGCATCTGCTTTCCGTCCTTATCACGAAGGTCGTGGTAGCCGTGTAGGTAAAGAAGCTTTTGAACTACCAGGTAGGTCATCAGCTGAAATTGCAGAAGGTCGAAGACTATCGAAATAATCTGTACGTAGGTGTTACTCGAAATGGCTGCCAGTGCCGACAGCGCCGCTGTGAATAACGAGTGTTTCCAGATGCAGCGCCTAATCAGTTTGTTTGTCCTTTCTTTGCCTATGGCTGCTATCGGACTCGTCTCTATGGCCGCCTCTATCTCTTCGGGTGTACAAACACCCTTCAGCCTGTACCGCAGGTATTTTTTTCGGTCTACGTGAACAAGCTTGCTTTGGAATAGCCATTCTTGGTAGATTCTATGGTAGTGCTTGGCTTTGTTAAGTACTTTTTTTACAGCTTTTATCTGTAACAACTGCTTAACTGTCTGCTTCATTTTCTCTTTGAGCGTGGCCAATCCCATAGACGTAGTCTTACTTGAACTCTATCGTTGCGTTTGTATCGTCAACAGTAAGTTTTACGGTGCGTCCTAGGTAGAGTGGCAGGTTCTTGGTGGCGTGTCCACTTTCTAAACCATACATAACCGGAATTTTCAGGTCTCCCACTTTTTCTTTTATGATTTCTTCTAGGCTCTTGTCGCTACCTTGGGTGTTGTTGATGAATTGGCCAATCACAATACCTTTAATGCCGTCAAGTTTTCCACTTAACTTTAGGTTGGTAAGCATGCGGTCTATGGCATAGTTGGCTTCGCCTGTGTCTTCAATGAACAATATTGCGCCTTTTGCATTAAGGTCGAAAAGTGTGCCGCCTTCGCTGTAGATGAGTGAGAGGTTGCCGCCAACCAGTCGGCCTTCTGCTGTGCCTGCCACGCAGTTCTTGTTTGCCGCAATGCTAATCTTGTCGTAGCCTTTGCCGAAAAGAGCGTTTTTAAGTGCGGTTGCGCTTTCTTCGTCTTTCGTGAATCCTAGCATCATTGGTCCATGCACACTTTCTACGCCTAGGTTGTTAAGCGCAATGTGCAGTGCCGTAACATCGCTGTAGCCAATAAGCCATTTCGGATTACTCTGCATCACTTTTAAGTCTAGGTAACTCAATATTTGCGATGCTCCGTAACCGCCGCGTGCCATGAAGATGGCTTTCACGTTCTTGTTGTCTATCATCTTCTGTAAGCCTTCTACGCGCTTGCCTATGCTACCGGCATAGCGGCCGTCGCTTTCATAAAGGTTGTCGGCAAGCTTTACGTTTAGTCCCCAACTTTTAAGGGTGGCAATGCCTGTGGCAACGTCGCTTTCGCTTACTGCGTTTGATGCTGCACAAACGGCTACCGTGTCACCTTCCTTTAGGTAATCGGGTCTCACGTCCATGGTTATCTCCTCTTGGCTGTTAAGGATGGTAGAGTAGTATTCTGAATCGTACACGTTGTTTATGTACTGGTTGTTCGTTATGTATTCGTTAGTCACGTACTCTTTCTTACAGCCCGTTGTACAAAGTAGGGCGAAAAGAGCAATTGGTAATAGTCTCTTGTTCATGTCTATTTGTGTTTTGTCCTGTTTTTAGCAAATTTATAAAAAATGCATCTATGCTGTAGCAACTGTTTTTTGAAAATACCCTGATGAGAGAGTCCTTTTGAAAAAAAATCTAGAAGACGCCAAGGTGAGCTACAACCCTAAACAAGTGTGTAATACTAGTTTTGCTTATTTCCACTGGGTTATAGTCTTTGTTGTCGGCTACAAGCAGTAACTTGCCTTCGTTTTCCGAACGTTCAATGCGTTTCACGGTTCTTAATCCGTCATCGGTAACTATGGCATATATGCTTCCGTAGTTTATGCTGTCGTTTGGTGCTACGTTCTGTAGTGCTATTCGGTCGCCATCGGCAATGGTGGGTTCCATCGAGTGGCCCTTTATGTTGCACCATAGCTGTGCGCCTTGTACGTTTGTCATGTCAACAAAGCCTGTTGGGTGTTGTGTCTGGTCGTTATACAGTTCTACGAAGCCGCCCGAAAAGTCTACATTGAAATAAGGAATCTTATTTTTTGCGATGTTGCTCTTGCCGCTAATCATGCTGCCCTTGCCGGTGATTAGCCAGCTGATGTTTAGCTCGGGATATTGTTCGGTTATCTTGCCCATCCATTGGCTGGAAATGGACGAACCGTTTACGGTGGCGTTGTGTATCGTCCCGTTCGACATGCCTAGGGCTTGCTCAAACTTGCGTACCGATAATCCTTTGTGTTTAATGAAAGTCTTAATTCTGTCCAGCATAATTCTAAATATTAGTCCATAATCATTTCTATATTCAAAATTAGGCAATTATTGGCAGAAGTTAAAGGGTGGGGTAGATAATTCTCTATTTTTTCTGATGTTGGCAGACATTTCTACCTGTTCCACCATTCATCTTTTTGCTTAATGCCTATTTGTTCCCCTTCTTCGTCGTAAACGGCTTCTATCTCGCTGTCGTTGTCCGAATATTTCTTCCAATCGTTGTCTACATATTTTTCGTTTAGTACTTCGCCTATGCCAATTCTAAAGTCTAGCGAAAATGGCAGTAGGTTGTCGCCCCAGATGGCTTTTAGGGTTTCGCCGGTTCTGTAGCTGGTCCAGGTGCCCACAAAGTTTCGGTTGCTGTATCCGTAGTTGTCTGCTCCGTCTCTGTCGGTTAATATTTGACGTTTCAGCTCATTTGTCATGAAGTTGAACGTGGCAAGAACATTTACTTTCGCATAGTAGCTACCTTTTAGTATGCCAGTACCTTCTTCGTTCCGGTCTTCTTCAAGTTCGTAAGTTGCCAGTAGCGTGTATGACGCTGTGTCTGTCTTTGTCCTCAATTCGGCTGCTTTAGGGGTTTGTAGCACTTTCTGAACCTTAATGCTGCCAGTAAAGGGATGTGTTTGTTTGCCGCGTTTGGTTACGCCAAACACTCTTATGGCATTGTCTGCACCGGTTCTTGTGTAGTCTGAAACGTATACTTGCAGTCGCTTGTTTCTAGGGCCGAATACGCCATTGTAGGGCATTGCATTGTCGCCTTTCCTAATGTGAGACGAATATAGGTCTATGGCGTTTGCTTCGTAACCTTTTAAGTCGTTTGTCACATTCTTTGCACCTTGGCGGTAGCCATCCCACATAAGGTAGTCGTTCAAAGCTTTGCTAAAGTCTTGTTCTTCCCAAAGTGTTGAACTCGAATCGGGCATACCCCACATGGCTTGTTTAGTCTCGCCAAAAAGGGTAGTTGTGGTGTCAAGCTCCAGCGTAAGTGGTTCAGCCGCTTCTACGTTCATTGCCAACACTGGCAAGGTACAAAGCGCAAATATCCTCATCTTGCTTTATTTGTATATCTTCTGTTTGTTGAGGGCGGCATGGTAACGTGCTGCGTTGGCCGAATGTTCTGCACCGGTCACTGCAAAGTTGTGGTAACCGCTAAAGTCCTCTTTCGCACACATATAGATGTAGTCTGTTTCTTTGTAGTTCAGCACTGCATCAATTGACTGGATGGAAGGTATGCGAATAGGGCCAGGAGGCAAACCTGCATACTTGTAGGTGTTGTATGGTGAGTCAGTTTGTAGGTGCTCGTTAAGTACACGGCGAAGGGTAAAGTCGTTTGCCGCATATTTCACGGTTGGGTCACTTTCCAACTTCATACCTTTGCGCAGGCGGTTAATGTATAGTCCGGCAATCAGTGGTTGCTCGTCATACTTCTGGTTCTGTTCTTCTTCTACGATCGATGCCAATACCGATACTTCTTGCTGGGTAAGGCCTGTACGCGCCAGCTTGTTCTTTCTTTTCTCGTTCCAGAATGCATCATATTCTTTCTTGATGCGGCTCATAAGTTTCTCGGGCGTAATGTCCCAATACACCTTGTAGGTGTTTGGCACGAACAGTCCTATTGCATTGTTGGCATCAACGCCCCATTGTTTCAACAGCTTTTCGTCTTTAATGGCTTTTAGGGCAGTAATTGAATCCATTTCCAATACTTCGGCTAGTCTTCCTGCAAGTTCGGGGGCTGTTCGCTTGTTGTTGAAGGTCAGCTTTACTTCTGTCTGGTTACCGCTAGCCAAAAGTCGCACAAGGTCAAAGTTGTTCATCTTGTCTTTCAACAGGTAGCACCCGCTTTTCACATGCTTGTCATATTTTTTCAGCTTGGCTGTTGTTACGAACGAATTGATGTCTTTAACGGTGCCGGTCTTTTCCAGTGCGCTCACAACATCGTCCAACTTGTCGCCATGGCGAATGTATAGGAATTTCTGTTCGTCTGTCGGAACCTGAATGTTTGGTGTCATTAGGGTGCTGTAGCCATAGTAACCGATGCCCGCACCTATTAGTGCTATGGCGGCAATACCGCCAATAATCCATTTTTTCATATCTATTGTTTCTTATTTCAGCTTAAAGTTTTGCTTTTTCATGCCAAAAGTAAAGAAAATGTAATAAAATATTGCTCGATATTTTGGAAAGTTCAAAAAGTAGTGTAATTTTGTGTCACAAAACGAGAAGATGTCGAGCATTTGTCTCATTATGGTGAGATGGGTGAGTGGCTGAAACCACCAGTTTGCTAAACTGACGTACGGGTAACCGTACCGGGGGTTCGAATCCCCCTCTCACCGCTTCTTTGTTCAAGCGCCTATTGCTAATGCAGTTGGCGCTTTTTATTTATTTTCATTTGCCGATGGAAACTGTTCTTGATCCTAATGCCGATATTCAAACCGACGGCTTGCCTATGCCTCGCCGCATATATGCGGTGCTGGGTATTTGGTGTGGTATCTTCTTGTCGGTAATGAACAACAGCATCGCCAATGTCTCTTTGCCTACCATCTCGGCCGACTTGGGCGTCGAAGCTTCTACTGTTGTGTGGGTAATCAATGCTTACCAATTGGCTACCATCATGCTCATTCTGCCTTTTGCCGCATTGGGCGAGATTTTCGGTTACCGTAAGGTCTATCTTGTTGGCATTGTTGTTTTTTCGTTGTCTAGTTTGGCTTGCGCCCTTTCCTCTAGTTTTCCGGTTTTGGTCGTTGCGCGTGTGTGCCAAGGCATCGGCTCTGCTTTCGTTACGTGTGTCAATACAACTCTGGTTCGTTTAATCTATCCAAAGCGAAAGTTGGGGCGTGGCATCGGCCTTAATGCTTCTGTCGTTGCAACATCGGCGGCGGCTGGACCTGCGGTGGCAGGTGCTTTGCTTATGTTTTTCGACTGGCATATCCTTTTCGCCATCAATGTGCCGTTTGGCGTGTTCGCTTTCGCCCTGGGATGGTTCTTTTTACCGCGTGACCAAAAACATAACATTGGGCAGAAGTTCAATTTCAAATATAGTTTATTAAGTGCTGCTACTTTCGGCTTGCTGATTTTTACACTCGAAAGCTTTACGCACGGATGGTCCTGTTGGTCGACGGTCGTTCTTGGTGCGTTGTTCGTTCCGGTGGCATTTGTCTTTGTTCGTAGCCAGTTGTCGGCAAAGTATCCGCTTCTGCCGTTCGACTTGTTGCGCATACCTTTGTTCTCGGTTTCCATCATGACTAGTGTTTGTTCCTATTTGGCACAAATGTTGGCGCTTATATCCTTGCCTTTTTTCTTCCAACGTGTTCTGGGGTATTCTGAATCGCAAACCGGAATGCTTATGACGTCGTGGCCTGTCATTATTATCTTTATTGCACCCGTTGCCGGATTCTTGGCGGAAAAGGTTCATGCGGGTGCCATGGGTGGTGTTGGGTTGGCTTGTTTGTCTGGCGGACTGTTTCTCTTATTTTCCTTGCAGGGTAATCCGTCAACGTTTTCTATCGTTTGGCGCATGTTGTTGTGCGGTTTCGGTTTCGCTTTGTTCCAGTCTCCAAACAACAGCGCTATCGTAGGCTCGGCGCCTCGTGAGCGTAGTGGAAGTGCTAGCGGCATGTTAGCTACGGCACGTCTACTAGGGCAGACAACAGGAGCTTCTATTGCGGCTTTTGTCTTTATTGTTTTCCCCGACAATGGACCTCGTATGTCTTTGTTGGTAGCTGCGGCTATTGCTTGTGTTGCTTCTGTGGTTAGTTTTTCTCGCTTGTCTTTTCGGAAAACACAGTTCCAATAATAATCGTATGACTTTTCCCCATATTCATTATCAGTAAGATGGAAATTTTTTATACAAAAAATGCTTGAATGTTTTGCATTGTTCAAAATATTACCTAATTTTGCACCGCAATCAAGCGATACCGAATGCTTAATGCCCAGATGGCGGAATCGGTAGACGCGCTGGTCTCAAACACCAGTGGAGCAATCCATCCCGGTTCGATCCCGGGTCTGGGTACTGAACGGAAGAAGAAATTCTTCCGTTTTTTGTTTTATATACTTATGCAAATTTACTCTAGATACAATTCTCCCATTGGCGAAATGTTATTGGCTAGCGACAAGGGCGGGCTAATTGGTGCTTGGTTCGTAGGGCAGAAGTATTATGCTAGTGTATTGCAAACTTCTGCTACGGCAGGATCTTCTATGTTTATTGATGATGCGGTGCGTTGGCTTAACGACTATTTTTCAGGTGCTCGCCCAAACTATGTACCCCAGTTGTCTTTTATTGGTTCTCCTTTCCGTTTGAAAGTGTGGAAGCTGCTGTTGACTATCCCTTATGGGCAAACAACTTCATATAAGGCGTTGTCTGATGCTGTTGCTGCACAGATGTCTTTACCCCAAATGTCGGCTCAAGCGGTTGGTGGCGCTGTCGGACACAATCCTATTAGCATTATTGTGCCATGTCATAGGGTGTTAAGTGCCACTGGCAATCTTACGGGTTATGCAGGCGGGCTAGACAGAAAGGAATATCTGTTAAGGCTAGAAGGGGCTATAAGGTAATCTGGCTAGTATTGCAGTAAGATTCAAATGATTATTGATATGAAAAAAGGGGATGTGTCTACATCCCCTTTAGCTTTATACAAGTTGTTGTCCCAGTTTCGAATAGTCTACTTTTGCAATCATGTCAGCCATTTTCTCAAGTCCTTCTTTAATTTTAGAACCCAAGGCCATTTTCAACATGAAAGGAAGGTCGGCTTTTAGCGTAAGCTTAATGGCGCTTTCGTTGTCGCTGGTTTGCTTCATCTGAATCCAAACATTGAATTCGAATGGTGAAGGCTGTCCGCCGAACTTAACGAGTTTGCCAGGCTCTCTTTCTACTATGAGGATTCCCATTCTGCCAACCATTGGTGCTTCAAAGAAGACTGAATCGGTATTGCATTCCATGCTTTCAAGAATCTTAAGCTTGTCGCCGTGTTCTTCCTTCATGTTTGCAGGAATCATGTTTCTCATTTTAGCCACATTGTTCATGTCCGACACCACTTTGTAGATGTCGTCTGCCTTTGCATATACTTTTTTGACGCTGCTTTCGTAGGTCTCCATTTCTTCTTATTTATAGTTAGAGACGCAAGAGGGCAGTTTTTGCATGCCTTTTTGCGTCTCTTTTAGTTTCTTAATCTAATTTAATTACTTACCCCAAGTGTCAGGTGTCTTTCTCCATTCAGAAAGGGTAACCTTGTCATCTTCGCTGATGAGTTCTTTCTTCAACAAGTGGTCAAGAACTGCCTCGTAGTTTGAAAGGGTAGTCAATTCGCAGTTGGCTTTCTTGAATTCGTCAGATGCTACTGGGAATCCGTATGTGAAGATTGCTACCATGCCAAGAACTTCGCAACCTTCCTTGCGGATGGCTTCTACTGCCTTCAAGCTGCTCTTGCCAGTTGATATGAGGTCTTCAACAACAACAACCTTCTGTGAGGTCTTAAGGTCGCCTTCAATAAGGTTTTCCAAACCATGGTCTTTCGGAGCTGAACGAACATAAACGAATGGAAGGCCAAGTTCGTCTGCTACCATAGCACCCTGTGCAATTGCACCAGTTGCAACACCGGCAATTACTTCTACTTCTGGATATTTCTCACGGATGATGCGTGCAATTTCAATCTTAATGAAAGTGCGGATGTCTGGGTATGAAAGGGTCTTGCGGTTGTCGCAGTATATTGGTGACTTCCAACCAGATGCCCAAGTGAATGGGTTTTCTGGCTGTACCTTAATTGCTTTAATCTTTAGCAGGTTTTCTGCTACTAGGTTTTCGAGTTTTTCCATATTTATTTGAACAATTATTTTTTTCGTTTTAATCTTGTCAAAGTTATACAAAAGTGTAGATAATCAGGTAACCCTAACGGCATTTATTTTCCTATTCTACAACACATGTTTTCAACTTCTTTACGCTTCTTTTTTCTTGCTGCCGAAAAGGTATATGATTACCGACATGGTAATGAACAGTAAGATGATGGCAGGGATGGCTGCCATTTGAAGCCCAATTAGTAACAAGATTGAAGAACCTATTAAGATGTATTTTGGCTCGTTGCCTTTCCAGTGTAGGTGCTTAACCTTAAGCGAGAACATTGGCAATTCGCAAATCATTAGGTACGAGAAGATGGCTACATAGGCCAAAATGACGTACGGGTTAGATGCAATGCCACGCAACCATTCTACATTGTAGGTGCCCCAAATGTGTTCGGTGTCGAACAAGGCAATCAGCGATGCTGTTAACATGCTGACTGGCGGAGTTGGTAAGCCGATGAACGAACTGGTCTGGCGTTCGTCTAGGTTGAACTTTGCCAAACGTATTGCTGCAAATGCACTTAAAATGAAGCAAAGGTATGGCAGTGGGTCGCACAAGTCTGCGTTTGTTACTTCCTTAAGCCATACGCATAGAATCATGCCTGGCGCCAAGCCGAAGCTGATGTCGTCTGCCAGCGAGTCTAACTCTTTCCCTATTGGCGATGATACGTGTAGCAAACGTGCTGCCATACCATCGAAAAAGTCGAAGATAGATGCACAGTAAATAGCTAGCGAAGCGTAGAAGTAAAGATGATTGAATGCAAGGACACATGCAATAGCGCCTGAAATCAGGTTCAAGCATGTAATGGTGTTTGGTATATGCTTAACAATGCTCATATATCCAGTTTCTTTGGTAGTTAACCTATGGTATTAAAAATACGGTGAGTGTTTCACCTTAATTTTCCTTCTTCTTCAATCGGGCAATAACGGTCTGGTTACCTTTTACCGATTGTTTCATGTTAACAAGAATCTCTGTGTCTAGCGGAAGGAACAAGTCGACGCGCGAACCGAACTTAATGAAACCAACCTGTTGGTTAATGTCGCAAGGCTCACCTTCTTTTGCATAGGTTACGATTCGGCGGGCCAGTGCTCCGGCAATCTGGCGCATCAAGATGCGGGTTTTGTCGGCGGTCTCAATTATGATGGTCGAACGTTCGTTCTCGTTACTCGATTTCGGAAGGTTTGCGTTCATAAAGTGGCCGTTGTTATGTACGTAGTAGGTCACCTTTCCCTTTGTTGGGTACCAGTTGGCATGAACGTTGAAAATGCTCATGAAGATAGAAACCTGAATGCGACGTTCGTGTAGACATTCATTCTCGTCGGTTGGCTCTATCACAACAACAGTTCCGTCGGCTGGGGCTAGAATCATACCGTCTTCGTAATTCTCGAACACACGTTTAGGGTTCCTGAAGAAGTTGACGAAGAACAAGTAGATGCAAATGCTTCCCGTAATAACTGATTTGTAGACGATTGAGGCGTCTTGATAACAATAATAAACAATAAGGTCGGCTATAATGAACAATATAGCCAATGTTATAAGTATGCCTCTACCTTCTTTATTTATTGTCATCAGTAATCTGTTTTATTTACAAAATTAATAAAATGCTTTTATTCCTTGCTATTTTTTCCTTGCGAATGAGCCTTGCTATGTTGTCAAACATCACTTATAGCATTTCCGAGCATAGCTTTATGGCTGTGAGCAAGAACAAAATGAACGGTGCTCCCAATAGGGCGCTGTCAAACCTGTCGAGCACACCACCGTGCCCTGGTAGGAATTTGCCGGAATCTTTAATGCCAAGGTAACGCTTGAAGACCGACTCCACAAGGTCGCCAAGTGTGCCAATGGCAAACGAGGTTGCTGCAAACAACATCCACAGACCAGTGCTTAAGCCTAATGGATTGTTAACTCCCGTAATTAGGTTTGAAGCTATGTAGCCGGCAATTAGCGAGAATACCAATCCGCCGGTAGTTCCTTCCCATGTCTTCTTTGGCGATATGCGTTCACACATCTTGTGCTTGCCAAACAACTTGCCCGAACAATAGGCGCCTGTGTCGCTAACCCATACGAATATGTAGAAAGCCAATAGGTAATAGTAACCCATTTGCCATATTTGGCTCATGCAGCAGAATGGGAATGCAACGTACATTAGGCCTAGCAAACCAAAGGCGAGATTGTGCATTGGGTTTTCGCCTTTTCTAAAGACTTCTGCAATGAATAATATTGCCCAAAACGGCAAGAATGCGTAAAATCCATAAACTGGGGCTACTATGCTGCAAAGGAATGCAATAATGCCTGCTACAATGCATAGCTTGTCAAGAGGGTTCGCACCGTTAATGTTCTTGCACAATGAGTAGAACTCGCGCAAGCCCATTGCTAGTGTGACTGTGAAAATACAAGCAAATAGTATTGTGTTCTCACTTACTATTGCAGATATCATTGCTGCCACATAAATGGCACCCGATAGTGCACGTGTTACGAGGTTATTCACGATAACGATTTTTTTGTCTTTATTAGACGTTATGTTTATACAAATTGCAAAAATACCTATTTTTCTTTTTACCAACAAATAATTAACTTTGGCCACAAATAAGATTTAAGTTTCTTTAATGAAGTATTTCGAAGGTGTAAGGGTTTTTGCGGTACCAATTCCTCCTTTTTCATGCCGATCGTGTGCCGTTACATTGCCAGGGGTGGGTATTTTGTGTAGTCCTAGTCTTGTCGACAATGTTTATCTTCTGCGACATGAGTTCGGACACATTTTGCAACGGCGCTATTTTGGCTGGTGGTTCTTCTGGTTCAAAGTTGCTCCGGTTAGCTTGTGGAGTGCGGTCAAGGCGGCTTTGCATGGCGGCAAGTCTTTTTATCATTGCGATACTTGGACCGAGTGGAGTGCCAACCGCTTGTCTTTTGCCTATTTTCATCAACCTGCCGATTGGCCCGATTGGCGTTTTCCGCGCATGGCTTGTCACCAACGAAAGGGCACTCAATTCCCGGTCGCTTAATGAAAGAATTTTCCAAGTTTTTCATGCGAATGTTATATAACATAATTTTGCGGCATTAATTCGCAGTCGATATTGTGTTGATTTATATTTCTGGTTATTAGTTGTATATGCTTAATTTGGTGGCGAAAAGACTAACTAAAGGCCTAAATGACTGAAAAATGCAATTTTCAGATGGCTCTTTACTCACTCTTTTTAGTGTTTTAAAGTTCATTTTCCCTTTAAATATGTCTATGTCTTTTTTTTGTAAAACATTTAAACCGGTTATAGTGCTTGTTTATACCTTGTATATGTTATCTTTGTAGGTATGAAGAAGTTTTTATTCATAACGTTGCTTATGTCGGTGTTGGCATTCTTTAATGCCAATGCTAAAGTCTATACGGTCCAAAGTTTGCCGGTTGTTACCCGTGGCACTGCAAAGTTTGTTTGTAATCCCGATGGTATTTTGTCCCCAGCTACTGTCAGTTCCATTTGTAGCAAGATGCAAAAATTGGAAGACAGCACCAGCATTCAAGTGTTGGTGGTGGCGGTCGATAGCATCAGTCCTGAAAGTGATTACGATTTTGCTGAAGAGGTTGGTAACCGCTATGGCGTTGGCGTAAAGAAGTACAATAGCGGATTGGTCATCCTGTTGGTTCGCAGCATGCGTGCCATTCGTTTTGTTACGGGTGAAGGTTTGGAAGGCGATCTGCCCGATGCTATCTGTAAACGCATTCAGTACCAGCGAATGGTTCCTTATTTGAAAGAGAATAGGTGGGACGAAGGCATTATGGCTGGTGTAGATGCTGTTTATGGCCAACTTCGCGGCACTGAAAGCTTTGCTCCAATGGAAGAGCAAATTGAAGATTTGGAACTGACACTTACCGATTGGATTATCATCATCTTAATATTGGGTATTCCGTTGGCATTAATCATCTATTCGGTTTATCGCAGCGGTCGTTGCCCTTATTGCAAGGCAAAGCTCCAATCGGTAGGTCAAAAAAGTTACCGCACAGGTTATAAGGAAACCATATTAAGGAATTATTTGTGTAGCCATTGCGGCCGTACAATTACCCGTAAGTCTATTATCGACCATACGCCTCGTTCTTCTTATGGCGGCGGTGGTTTTGGCGGTGGCTTCGGCGGCGGTGGCGGCTTCGGTGGCGGTTCTTCCTTTGGTGGTGGCAGCTTTGGTGGCGGTGGCGCAGGTAGCCGTTTCTAACGATTAATAATTGAAATTCTAATAATAAATTAATGATGAAAAACTTATTCGCTCGCTGCATCCAGTTCGTGGTTGTGGCATTCTTGGCAATCAACATGTCTAGCTGTAGCTATAATAGCTTTGTAGGACAGGAAGAGAAGGTTAACGAAGCTTGGGCAAACGTTCAGACTCAATACCAGCGTCGTCTCGACCTTATCGACAACTTGGTAAACACTGTTAAGGGTTATGCTAAACACGAAAAGGAAACTTTCGAGTCTATCACCCGTGCGCGTGCTAACGTTAGCAGTGCTATTAACGTTAACATCGATGATCTCGATGAAGAAAAAGTTGCTGAAATCCAGAAGAAGTTGAACGAGGCTGCTTCTCAAATGAACTCTGGTTTGAGCCGTTTGATTGCTGTTTCTGAAAATTATCCTGATTTGAAGGCTAGCGACCAGTTTAAGGAATTGCAGGCTCAATTAGAAGGTACAGAAAACCGCATTGCTGAAGCTCGTAAGAAGTACAACGGTGCTGTTAAAGAATACAATACCGCTGTTCGCGAGTTCCCTGGCCTTATCACTGCTAAAATCTTCGGTTTCAAGACCAAGTCTATGTTCGAGGCTGAAGCTGCAGCTGCTCATGCTCCTAGAGTTGACTTCAACGACTAATTGAATTCAATTATACAAGAATGGGGTTGTGCCGTTTGGTACAACCCCATTTACTTTTTAGCGACTAACCCATTGGGTTGGTCCCATCATTCTTCCTGTTCTGTTTCTGCTTCTCTTTCCTCGGCTTGTGTTGGCCTTTCTATCTTGCCGTCTTGTTCCACGTATTCATATAGTTTTTTGTAGAATGGGTGGCGTGTAAGTGTGTCGGCTGCTCCAACAATTATCAGCTTCATTTTTGCACGTGTCATGGCAACGTTCATGCGTCGCAATTCACGTAAGAAACCAATGTTACCTTCCTCGTTGGCACGGACTAGGGAAATGAGTACAACGTCGCGTTCTTGTCCCTGAAAACCGTCTATCGTGTTTACGGTTATAGCTCGCTTTATGGGCTTCAAGGCGGCGCTGTGCTTAACTAGTTGGCGAAGGCGTTGCACCTGGTTCTTGTAAGGCGAAATCAGTCCAAAGTCAATGCGTTCGTCTAGTATGCGCTTAATGCTCACGCTATCGGCATAGGCTTCTAGAGCTTTAACTATGAATTTTGCCTCTTCTGTGTTGTAGCGTCCGCTTAAGTCGGCAGTTGCCTCTTCATTATAGTCTAGGTCGCTGGTGTCAAGCCAAACCATAGGTGCTTCGTATTCCAATATATTTCTGAACCTAACGCTTGGCGAAGATTTCAGTTGCCCTTGGTAGAACCAGTCGGAAGGAAATTTGGCTATGGCTTCGTGCATGCGGTACTGGGTGTCGAGTAGTTGCACGCAGTCGGGGCGGCGTTTGGCCACCTTCTCCATCAGTGTAACATCCAGTCCGGCATGTGCGGCCTCCATGCATTTTATGGTTGGCGGCAGTTGGCAGTGGTCGCCGGCAAAAATCACGCGGTCGGCTTTCCTAATGGCTATCCAGCATGCCGCTTCTAGCGCTTGTGCAGCTTCGTCGATGAAGACCGATTGAAAGCGGATGCCGTCTAGTAGGCGGTTGGCTGCTCCGGTTAGTGTGCAGGCCACAATGCGGCATTGGTCAAACAGGTCGTGGCGTATGCAAAGCTCCAAATTGGTGCCTCTATCCCTCAAGCTGTTTATTTTTTCGTGTATGGCGCGCCTGTTGCCTGTTTTTGCTTGGCTGCGTAGTTGGCGCATGGCTTGCCTCACACTCCACAATTCGCTGTAGAGTGGGTGTGCTTCAAAACGGCGTTCATAGGTGAAGCCTAGCATCTTGTCGGTAACGCGTGTGGGGTTGCCTATGCGCAACACACTCACGCCACGGTCGTTCAGTTGCTCGCTTATCCAGTCTACGGCCATGTTGCTCTGTGCGCAAACCAGTATCTGGTTTTCTCGGTTCAGCACCTCGCAGATGGCTTCAACTAGGGTGGTTGTTTTTCCGGTGCCCGGAGGGCCATGCACAATGGTGACGTCTTTCGCGTTCAGCACCTTGTTGACGGCAGCTTCTTGCGAAGGGTTTAGCCATGGATAGCTAATTGGTGCGTTGTTTCTGAAGTTGGCTGGTTGTGTGCCAATCAGTATGTCGCGCAGCTGTGCTGTGCGGTCGCCTTTGGCACGTTCCACGTTGCGCAGTGCTTCAAACATCAGTTGGTAGGTGGTTTCGTCAAAGTAGAGTTGCACACCCAGGTTCTCTGCTGTTTTCAGCACGTTTATTTCTTCTTCCCGGTTCAGTACTACCACCATGCGGTTGCCGTCTACGTAGCTTATCTGTCCGGTTACGCCATTCAGTTTGGCGTCGCCTAGTCCGCTTTGGGTGAAGAAGCTGACAGGCTTGCCGTACTCAAATTCAGTGTCCTCTTGTGTTTGTTCTTCTGTTGGTGCTGTCCTGAAGACGTCTACGCAATATTGGTTGATCGAATTGTAGTAGGTGCGGCCCAGGGTTAGAGGAAACCAGCAAATGCCGCGTTTCACTTTCCATGCTATTCCGGTCAGTTTCGAACGTTCTTCGTAGGCCTTCTTCTCAAAGTCGTACTCCATTTTCAGCAACTGTTGCTGCCTTTGAAGGTTGCCTGTTACTATATCTTTAGGGTCACTCATTATTCAAATTTTTTGCAAAGATAGTTAGAAGCTGTTTAATTTCTTATATTGGTGAATTTTATGAGTGCTTTTCCCTTAAAAACGAAAATCCCCGCGCTATATCAGCGAGGGGATTTTCAGCATTAGCAATTATTAAAATCAAACACAGTTTTCTGTGTAAGAGTACTCTCTTATCGGATGAAGAGCATTTCGCGATATTTAGGAAGTGACCACATTTCGTCTTCTACGATTTCTTCGAGCTTGTCGATGTGGTAGCGTACAGATTCCATGTATGGTTCAACCTGATCGTGGTATGCGATTGCCTTTTCACGTTCGCTTTCAATCTTGTTAGCAACCTTACGTGCTTCAACCATCTTTGCAACGTTTTCAGCGATGAATGCGTTGTGCTCTGCAATCTTTTCGATGATGATGATGTTGTTTGCGTTCAACTTGTCAGCCTTGTCACCGAAGATTGACTTCATCTTGGTTACGTTGTCGATGAGGGCGCTCTGGTAACGGGTAGCCATTGGAATGATGTGGTTCATTGCCATGTCGCCGAATACGCGAGCTTCAATCTGAATCTTCTTGGTGTAAGTTTCCCACTTGATTTCGTTACGTGCTTCAAGCTCGTTCTTTTCCATAACCTTCATGTCGTGGAACATCTTGATGCTTTCTTCGCTCAAGTAGTTGTCGAAGATGAGTGGGCAGCTCTTTTCGCAGTCTAGGCCGCGCTTTGCTGCTTCCTTCTGCCATTCATCGCTATAACCGTTACCGTCGAAGTGGATAGGCTTGCAAGTCTTGATGTCTTCGCGAAGTACGCTCAAGATAGCTGCTTCTTTAGCTTCACCCTTCTTGATCAATTCGTCAACACGAGTCTTGAAGTTGGTCAATGCTTCTGCTACTGCGGTGTTCAATGCAATCATTGCTGATGCGCAGTTTGCTTCAGAACCTACAGCACGGAACTCGAAACGGTTACCGGTGAAGGCGAATGGTGAAGTACGGTTACGGTCGGTGTTATCGATCATCAATTCAGGAATCTGTGGGATGTCGAGCTTGTAACCCTTCTTACCTGAAAGCTTCAAAATATCTTCGGTGTCATTCTTTTCAATGTGGTCAAGCAATGCTGACAACTGTGAACCCAAGAATGAAGAGATGATTGCAGGAGGTGCTTCGTTTGCGCCAAGACGGTGTGCGTTGGTTGCGCTCATGATTGATGCCTTCAACAAACCGTTGTGCTTGTAAACACCCATCAATGTTTCTACGATGAAGGTTGCAAAACGCAAGTTGCTAGCTGCATCCTTGCCTGGTGCGTGCAAAAGTACGCCTGTATCGGTGGTCAATGACCAGTTGTTGTGCTTACCTGAACCGTTAATGCCGTCGAATGGCTTTTCGTGAAGTAGGCAACGGAATCCGTGCTTGCGTGCAATCTTCTTCATCAAGCTCATCAACAACATGTTGTGGTCTACTGCCAAGTTACATTCTTCGAAGATTGGAGCAATTTCGAACTGGTTAGGTGCAACCTCGTTGTGACGGGTCTTACATGGAATGCCAAGTTCAAGTGCCTGAATTTCCAAGTCGCGCATGAATGCTGCTACACGTTCAGGAATTGAACCGAAGTAGTGGTCATCCATCTGCTGGTTCTTTGCTGAGTTGTGACCCATCAAAGTGCGGCCAGTCAATACCAAGTCAGGACGTGCTGCGAAGAGGTCTTCGTCTACCAAGAAGTATTCCTGTTCCCAACCCAAGTTTGCGGTAACTTTTGATACGTTTGGATCAAAGTATTTTGCTACTGCTGTACCTGCTTTGTCTACTGCAGTAATTGCCTTCTTCAAAGGTACTTTATAGTCAAGTGCTTCACCAGTGTATGATACGAAGATGGTTGGGATCATCAAAGTGTCACCAATTACGAATACTGGTGATGTTGGATCCCATGCAGAGTAACCACGTGCTTCGAAAGTTGAACGGATACCACCTGAAGGGAATGAAGATGCGTCTGGTTCCTGCTGTACAAGTTCCTTACCGCTGAAGTCTTCTACCATACCGCCCTTCCAGTCGTGTTCCATGAATGAGTCGTGCTTTTCAGCAGTTCCTTCTGTCAATGGCTGGAACCAGTGTGTGCAGTGTGTTACGCCAAGTTCCATTGCCCAAGTCTTCATGCCTTGTGCAACTTCGTCTGCAATCGCACGGTCGAGTGGTGCACCATTCTCGATTACGTCGATCATTTTCTTGTAAACCTTCAATGGAAGGTACTTGAACATTTTCTGTTTGTTGAATACGTACTTCGCAAAGAATTCAGAAGGACGTACTTCGGGAGCTGGAACCTCTACGGGTCTCTTTTGGAATGCTTCCTTTACAACTTTGAATCTTAATGATGCCATAAAATTAGCGTTTTTATTTATTAATTATTTTGTTTCTTTTTTGTGTCGACTGCGTTTCTTTATCGACGTTGCAAAATTATACCTTTTTTGTGGTGTGACATCTAAAATTTACCTTATAACACATTATTTTTTAATGTTTATGATAATTTTATCTGTTTTTTCGTTGTTTTTCTTATGAATTGATAGATTTTTCGTTTGTTTAGTGATTGTTGATAACTTTTATTTTTATGTAAATTCCGTCGGTTTTTCGTTTTCTGTGATTTTGCCCATTGTTATAGGTCGATTTTGCAGTTTTTGTGAGTCGTTTTTGTGTAAATTCCCCTTTGTACGGGTTCAAAATCCGCTTTTGTCCCGTTAAATTGTGGAATTTCGACAAAAATGGCCGCTTACAATTTGTAACCGGCTTTTGGCGTTTGGTTCTAAATCGTAATTCTTCACATTTTTTCATACCTATTATATATAGGCGACTAAAAATTCGGCTTACGATATGTAAGCAAACTAATAGGCACCTTGCAAAATTTCATTATTTTTGTAAAAAATTGGATAGTGTGCCTTCTTGCACCCTGTCGCTATCTCTTTACCGAATGTCAGATATTAAAGTTGAAAAGGTGTTGCCTTACGAAAGCAAGGGCAATAACAAGACTGAACAAGTTGAGGAAATGTTCGACAAGATTGCCGGACAGTACGACACAATGAACCATTTGATGTCTCTCTTCCAAGACCGTAACTGGAGGCGTAGTGCCTTGCGTTCTTTGATTGACCTTAGGCCAAAACGCATGCTCGACATTGCTACCGGTACTGCCGACTTTGCAATTAGTGCTTACGAAGAGCTGGAGCCGACAGAAATTGTAGGCATCGATCTTTCGAAAGAAATGCTCGAGGTGGGTAAGAAGAAGATTGAGGTGAAGGGATTGGACAAAATCATTTCCTTGGAACAGGGCGACAGCATGTCCTTGCGTTTCGACGATAATGCGTTCGATGCGCTAACTGTGGCTTTTGGTGTCCGAAATTTTTCTGATTTGAAGAAAGGGCTTTGCGAAATGAACCGTGTTTTGCGTCCGGGTGGGCGTGCGCTCATTCTCGAACTTAGCGAACCTACCAATCCGCTTTTCAAGTTAGGCTACAAGTTCTACACCAAGTGCATCATTCCGCTCATGGCGAAGGTGGTGGCTAAAGACTTAAGGGCTTACGAATATCTGCCAGAAAGCATTGCCGCTTGCCCTCAAGGGCAGGAAATGGCTAGCCTTATGTTGGAGTGCGGTTTCTCGTCCGTTTCGGTTTGTACCTTCATGTTTGGTGCGTGCTCGCTTTATGGGGGCGTTAAATAATTTTGAAAGTTTCTAGTTTTAAGATATGAAGATTTTAATTACCGGTGCTTCTGGCTTTATTGGCAGCTTTGCTGTTGAAGAGGCTTTGCGCCGTGGTTACGAGGTTTGGGCTGGCGTGCGTGCTAGCAGTAGTCACGAGTACCTCGATAAACCCGGTACCAACTTTGTTGACTTGCCTTATGCTTCGCCCGAAAAATTAGTGGCGAAGTTGCAGGAAATGAAGCAACAGATTGGTCGCTGGGATATTATTGTGCACATAATGGGCTTGACCAAGTGTAAGGAAAAGTCCGATTTCGACCGTGTCAATTTCGAATATACCAAGAACTTTGTTGAAGCCTTGCGTCAAACCGGCATGGTGCCTCAACAGTTCGTTTATATGAGTAGCTTGTCTGCAATGGGGTCGGGCGACCCTGTTTCCCTTAAACAGATTGACTACACCGACGAGCCCAAGCCAAACACGCTTTATGGACAGAGTAAGTTGAAGACCGAGAACTATTTCCGTTCTTTGCCCGATTTCCCTTACACCATTCTTCGTCCTACAGGTGTTTATGGGCCGCGTGAAAAAGATTATTTCGTCATGTTGCAGACTTTGCAGCGTCACATTAATCCGGCTATTGGTTTCAAACCGCAATACATTACCTTTATTTATGTAAAGGACTTGGTAAAGGTCATCTTTGCTTGTGTCGACAAGCAGAAGATACACGAAACTTACTTTGTTGCCGATGGCGATGTTTGGACGAGCGACGACTATGCCGCTTTGGCTAAACGCAAGTTAGGCGTGTCGTGGACCATTCCGTTGCGCGTGCCTTGCTTCTTGGTGAAAGGCATCTGTGCCATTATGGAAGAGGTGGGCAGCTGGTTCGGTAAGTTCCCAACCCTCAACAACGATAAGTACAACATCCTTTCGTCGCTGAACTGGAAGTGCGATACCAGAAAGTTGGTCGACGAACTCGAGTTTAAGGCCGATTATCCGCTCGAAGCTGGTCTCGACGAGTGCATCCAATGGTATCGCGAGAAAGGTTGGATTAACTGATTTTTTATTTTTTGATAATTTATTAAGTATGAAGATAGAAAACAACAAATTTGTGGCTGTGTCTTACAACCTTATCGTAGGCGAAGCCGAAAACGATGCTACCGTTATGGAAACGGCATCTGCCGAACGCCCTTTAGCTTTCATTCCTGGTTTGGATATGATGATCCCTAAATTCGAAGAAGCACTCATGGGTAAGGAACAGGGCGAAAAGTTCGATTTCTGCCTTAAGCCAGAAGATGCTTATGGTTTGCCAGACCCTAACATGTTTGCTAACATTCCACTCGATGTTTTCCGCGACGAAAAGGGTAAGATTGACTACACTACTGTTGCTGTTGACCACACTCTTCCTATGATGGATTCTGAAGGTAACGTCCGTCATGGTACTATTGTCGAAATCGACAGCAAGAAGAATGTCGTTCTCATGAACTTCAACCATCCTTTGGCTGGCGAAACCTTGCACTTCGTTGGCGAGGTAATCGAGGTTCGTGAGGCTACTGCCGAAGAAATGGCTGCTGCTACTCAACCTCACACTTGCGGCGGTTGCGGCGGTGGTTGCAACGGCGGCTGCGGTGGCTGTGGCGACAAGGAAGAAAAAGGTGGTTGCTGCGGTGGCGGCGAAAAGAAGGGTGGCTGCTGCCACAGTTAATAGCATTTCATAGCAATGAGCAACACATTCGGTAACATATTCAAGATTACCACATTTGGCGAAAGCCATGGCGTGGCTGTTGGTGGCATCATCGACGGTGTTCCGGCAGGTCTAGTCCTCGACGAGGCTTTCATTCAAAGCGAACTCGACCGTCGTAAACCCGGTCAGAGTGCCATTACCACTGGACGCAAGGAAGGCGACAAGGTCGAATTCCTTTCTGGCGTTTACGAGGGTAAGTGCACAGGCACTCCGCTTGCTTTCGAGGTGCGCAACACCAACCAGCATTCTAACGACTACGACGAGATGAAGACGGTTTTCCGCCCATCTCATGCCGACTATACCTATACTTCTAAATATGGTTTCCGCGACCATCGTGGCGGTGGTCGTTCAAGTGCGCGCGAAACCCTTTCGCGTGTGGTTGGCGGTGCCATTGCCAAGTTGGCGCTTAAGCAGTTGGGCATCACCGTGCAGGCCTACACTTCGCAGGTTGGCAATTTGGTGGTCGAAACTCCATACAATCTGCTCGACCTTTCATTAACCGAAAGCAATGCCGTTCGTTGTCCCGATGTGGAAATGGCTGCGCAGATGGAAGAACTCATTAAGCAGGTAAAGGCCGATGGCGATACTATTGGAGGTGTCATCACTTGTGTGGCAAAGGGTGTGCCTGTTGGTTTAGGCGAACCTGCCTTTGGCAAGCTGCATGCCATGTTGGGTAACGCCATGTTGTCTATCAATGCTTGCAAGGGCTTCGAATATGGTATGGGCTTTGCGGGTGTTGGCATGCGTGGTTCGCAAGTTAACGACATCTTCACGGGTAAGGATGGTCACGTCCGCACGTTGACCAACTATTCTGGTGGCATACAGGGTGGTATTTCTAACGGAGAAGATATTTATTTCCGTTGTGCTTTCAAGCCTATTGCTACGCTGTTGCGTGAGCAGGCTACCGTCGACTTGAATGGTAACGAGGCTAGCATTAAGGCACGCGGCCGTCACGATCCGTGCGTTTTGCCACGTGCAGTGCCTATTGTCGAAGCTATGGCTGCCATGACGTTGCTCGATGCTTACCTCATGAACAAGTGTACACATATTTAAATGTTGTGTCCTCTTCTTTTAACGTGTTGACAGTTGGTCTTTTAAATAATTTTTAATTATCTTTGTCAGTACGCTTTATAAATAAGTAATTTCTAATATGAAAAAGAGAATTGTTGTATTGGGTTTCTTGGTTGCACAGACTGCTTCTTTGTTTGCAACTGTTGAAGATGCTACAAGCGCTACTGCTGAAACTCCAGTACTTGCGGTAGAAGACACTGTTAAGACTATAAGCGAAGCTCCTGTTGATACCACCAACTACTTCGACGAAAATAACGATATTATTGAAATGGATGCCCAAAAGGCACTGCCGGAATATCGTTGGACAACTATCGGTGTAACACTCGGTGGCGGTGTTTCTTATTACAATAGCACCCCAGCTAACAACCACAATGTACCTTGCATTCGTGGTGGTTTGAATTTCGACATCCCTGTCGGTCAGTGGTTCTCTATCCAGCCCGAATTGCTCTTCTCTACCCGTGGTGGTGGCTATGCTCAAATGGGTGTTAAAAAGACGACTAATAAGGTTAATGACCCTGGCAAGCCTTACGAATATGACGTTGTAGACCATCTCTTCTATTTCGATGTGCCTATCAATGTTAAGCTCAGCAAGCGTATGAACTTCTCTCGCGAAACCACTGGTCGTGCCTATATTTCTGCCGGTCCTGTTCTCAGCTTGGGTGTTTTCGCAAAAGACGAGGCTGAACTTTGGAACGGAAGGAAAAAGGTTAATGCTTTCGTAAATGAGCTTAACGCTCCTGGTCACGAATGGGAACATGCTCTATACCGCAATTTCGACTTCGGCTTTAATTTCCGTTTAGGTTACGATTTCGACTTTGAGTGGTCGTTTGCCTTAGGTTACCAAATGGGTTTGGTTAACTTGTTTAACGACTCAAAGTTCGATGCTAGCGAAGCTGATTATTACAAAAAGACATATAGCGAGTCTTACCCTTCTTTGAAGAACAACTCTTTGTATGTTACAGTTGGTTACCGTTGGTAAATCTTTTTTTAACGCATATATGACGGAATCCGCAGTTGTGGATTCCGTTTGTTTTTTACATAGAAACAATAAATGGCTATACCTATGATGAATTGGAAACAGCTCTTGTCTACCAAGCGTTTCGGATTGGAGCATCTCGACCAAAGTAATCCCGATCGCACTGAATTCCAGCGCGACTACGACCGTCTAATCTTCTCGCCAACCTTCCGCCGGTTGCAGAACAAGACACAGGTGTTCCCCTTGCCAGGCAACATTTTCGTACACAACCGCCTTACGCATAGCCTCGAGGTTAGTTGTGTGGGCAGGTCGCTGGGCGAACGTGTAAGCCATTTCTTAAGTGACAAGTATGGTGCCGAAGGTGGACCGTTTATCGGTGAATTGGGGGCTGTGGTCAGTGCCGGTTGTTTGGCGCACGACTTGGGTAATCCGCCTTTCGGTCATTCGGGCGAGAAGGCTATCGCCAGCTTCTTTAGCGAGGGAAATGGTTTTTCGCTTAAGGAAAAATATAAGTTGACCGATGCCGAGTGGGACGATATTGTCAACTTCGAGGGTAATTCTAATGCGCTTCGTTTGTTGACGCATCAGTTTGTTGGGCACCGTGCTGGCGGATTTGTTCTTACTTATTCAACTCTTGCCTCTATTGTAAAATATCCTTGGGAATCGCCTTACATACAAAAACTTAAGAAACATAAGTTCGGATTCTTCCAAAGTGAGAAGGAGGGCTACAGGCGCATTGCTAATGAGTTGGGTATCATAGAAATTGAGCCTGGCCGTTTTGCACGGCACCCGCTGGTTTACTTGGTCGAGGCTGCCGACGACATCTGTTACGAAATTATGGATATTGAAGATGCACACAAGTTGCGCATCCTTTCTACCGAAGAAACCATAAACCTCATGTTGGCGTTCTTCGACGAGGAACGTCAGGCTCACCGTCGCGAACACATGAAGGATATTGCCGATGTGAACGAGCAGATTGCCTATTTGCGCAGTAGCGTGGTGGGTGAGTTGGTAAGGGAATGTTCGCGCGTCTTCATCGAAAACGAGGAGGACATCTTGAATGGGAAGTTCGAAGGTAGCCTTATAAACAGTGTTGCCGAAAGGGTATTGAATGCCTACAAGACGTGCTCAAAGGTGTCGTTCGACAAGATTTACCAGTCACAAGCGGTGGTCGATATCGAGATTGCCGGTTATAATATCATTTATACCCTTATCGACCGTTTGGTCAATGCGGCTTTCCAACCCAAGAAGGCCTATTCGCAACAGTTGCTTTTCCGCGTGCCTAATCAGTACGATATGTATGCCGAAAAGCCTTACGATCGCATTTTGGCGGTGCTCGACTATGTGTCTAGCATGACCGACATCTATGCGCTCGACCTCTACCAGAAAATTACGGGCATGAGTTTGCCTAACTTATAGGGTGTGTTTGGCCATAACGTGTTTTTATTGGTATAATACCGTTCAACTATAACCCTTTTTGCCGTATTTTTGCATAAAATTTCAAATAGAAGAGATGATAACTTTTTTAACGGCTCTTGCCCTCCTAATCTTGGGCTATGTTATTTACGGAGCATTTGTAGAAAAGGTGTTCGGCGCCGATAAGGACCGCCAGACTCCTGCTTACGAGAAACAAGATGGCATTGATTATTTGCCAATGCCTTCTTGGAAGGTTTTCCTAATTCAATTCTTGAATATTGCCGGCACAGGCCCTATCTTCGGTGCCATTCAAGGTATCTTGTTTGGACCTGCGGCCTATTTCTGGATTGTCTTGGGTTGCATTTTTGGTGGTGCTACTCACGACTATTTGGCTGGTATGATTAGCTTGCGCAAGGGTGGTGCTAGTTTGCCCGAAGTGGTTGGTGCCGAGTTGGGCTCTGCTGGCCGTTTCTCAATGCGTTTCATATCGCTTTTGCTCATGGTCATGGTGGGTGCAGTTTTCGTAACCACACCTGCTAGTCTGCTCGATGACTTATGCCCTATGCAGAATTTTTTTGGTGGTTCTGCATGGCCTTTTGTTATTTTCTTCTACTACATTTTGGCCACTCTTTTGCCAATCGATGCGTTAATCGGGCGTGTTTACCCATTGTTTGGTGTAGCCCTCATCTTCATGGCAATTGGCGTGTTGTTCGGCGTCGTTACGCAAGCGGGCTCATTGCCCGAAATTACCGAGGCTTTCACTAACCATCATCCAAAGAGTATAGGTTTGTTCCCTGGCTTGTGCATTACCATTGCGTGTGGTGCGGTTAGTGGTTTCCATGCAACCCAAAGCCCTATGATGGCGCGTTGCCTTAAGAACGAGAAACTTGGCCGCCCTGTGTTCTATGGGGCTATGATTACCGAAGGTTTGGTGGCGCTCATCTGGGCTGCGGCTGCCATCAAGTTTGCCGATTCTTTGCCTGGCGATGGCACTCCTTACGAAAGGTTGTTGCAGGCAATGACTGGTGCCGATGGCAAGATTAATCCGGCAATTGTGGTCAATACCATCTGTAGCAGTTGGTTAGGAACGGTTGGTGCCTTCTTGGCTGTCTTGGGTGTTGTGGCTGCGCCTATCACTTCTGGCGATACTGCGTTCCGTGCTGCTCGACTCATTACTGCCGACTTCATGAACTTCAAGCAAGACACTGTTGTTCGCCGTTTAATCTTGGCAGTGCCTTTGTTCGTTATTGCGGCTATCTTAATGGTGGTAGACTTCTCGGTTCTTTGGCGTTACTTCGCTTGGCTGAACCAGACTTTGTCTATTTTCACATTCTGGGCAATAACCTTGTGGCTCTATAAGATCAACAAGCCTTACATCATAACCTTGATTCCTGCCTTGTGGATGACTTGTGTGTGCACAACATTCATCATGCAGTCTGGCGAGGGATTCTCTATGTTGTTCCACAACCAGGTAGACCATCCTTCTCTCTACATCGAACAGTGGCCTCTAATTGCCAACTTCATTGGCTTTGCTGTTACCGCGGCTTTGTTGGCTTTGTTCGTTAAGTTTATGAAGAACAATCCGGTTTCTTCTTTGCCAAAGGCACAAGAAAACGGAGTTTCTAACGTTAATAACTAATGATAGTCAGTGCTATTTTTTGAAAAAAAGATAATTAGATATGAATTTTAAATCGTACCTATTGGTGTCGCTCGCTTCTATGGCTTTGGTGAATGTAAGCTGTAAAAAGGACGACAAGGATGAAAACAAGTATGCTAAAACCGATCCCCGAATCGAAACTGTAATGGTTCGTGGGGTGACTACGACTTTTATTGTTAACGAGGTCGAACATCTTATTTTCAATTACGATTCCCTCCCATACGGTACCGATATCACTTCCAAGGTTATCTCTTTTTACGGATACGATGCTGCCCCTAGCATTCAGGTCTTTAAGAATGGTGCTTGGGTAGATTTCCCTAACAATGGAGCTGATTCTACCAAACTCGATTTGACTAATTTGAAAATCCGCACCCTCTCGGTCGATGGTTCAAACTCTTACGAATATACACTTGATGTAAGGGTGCATAAGTTCGATGCTAGTGCGTTCAACTGGACAGCGGCTTCTTCTTTGCCTGTTGTAGGCGATGTGGCTTCTTCTCGTTCGGTTTATGTTGCAGGTAACATCCACTATTTCTATACCAATACGCTTGGCGAAAGCTATGTACTTTCGTCTGCCGATGGCGAAAAGTGGACTTCTACGGCATTGAGTGGTACTTTCAATTGGTCAAGCCTTACGGCGCTCAACTCTAAATGCGCATTGATAGGCGAAGATGGTATCCTTTTGCTTGATCCTGCCAATGGCTTTACTAGTGAAACTGTGGCAAACGATGCAAACCTGAAGGATTTGCTTTTCTTCTATGGCAATAAGTATTGGGCTGTTAGCGATGACGCCCTTTATGCAACTGCTAGCCTCGATTCTTCATTTGAAAAGGTTGCAGATTTGCCGGTTGGTTTCCCTACTGGCAAACTTTCTAGTTTAGTGTCTCTTACAGGAACAAAGACGCAGATTGGTTACATTTATGGTAACGATGGCAGGAAGGCTTCTTTGTGGGCTGTCGACGAGTATGGCAACCTATTGCAGATTACGACTACCGATAAGGGTAACTTGCCGGTTCTCAATGGCGCTGCCTTGGTGTCGGTCAGTGGCGAAATTGGTTTAGTTGGTGGCACTAGTGTCGATGGTTCTCTCTGTTCTACCTATTACTCTTCTAGCAATTCTGGCTTGTCTTGGTCTGACAATTGGCACAAGTCTTTGCCTGAAGCTATTGGCTCTGTTTCTAACATTGGTGCATTCTCTGTTTCCAACAGCAAGTTGGTTCTTGTTGGTGGCGACAATGCCAAGGGTCCATCGCTCTCTGTTTGGAACGCAGTGCTGAAGGGTGCAAAGTAACAAAACATAATTACTGAATATGTAAGGCAACGAGTTCATAGCTCGTTGCCTTTTTTCATTGCAACGTCAATATCCCTTTTGCAGACTCCACAAAATAAAAGGGCACATCTCAAGCCATTGGCTAAAGATTGTGCCCTTTCTATTCTATTGTAACGTTGTTTACAATGCTCTTGCCAACTCGCGGAAGAGGGTTGACAAGTTCTTCTGTGCTTTCAACGAGTTGCGTTGTACGTCTTCGTGGTTGTTTTCAACAACACCCGCTTCTGCCAAGATGTTTGAAACGACCGAAACACCGAAACACTTAATGCCACACCAGTGTGCAACAATAATTTCGGGCACGGTACTCATACCGCAGGTGTCACCACCAATCAAGCGGAAGTACTTGTACTCGGCTACGGTTTCAAATGTAGGTCCTTGTGTTCCCACGTACACACCCTTCTGGTAAGGAATGTCTAGCTTGTGCGCAATTTCTTCGGCCTTTGCAACGAGGTCGCGGTTATATGCGTTGCTCATGTCTGGGAAACGAACGCCCAATTCATCGATGTTTGGACCGTGAAGTGGATGTTCAGGGAACAGGTTGATGTGGTCGGTAATAATCATAATATCACCTGCCTTGAAGTTCTCGTTTAAGCCTCCTGCTGCGTTTGACACAAACAAGTACTTAATGCCGAATGCTCTCATCACCTTCTCGGGGAAAGTAATGTCGTCCATGCTGTAACCTTCGTAGAAGTGAAGGCGACCCTGCATGGCCATTACATCCTTTCCGGCAAGTTTTCCAAATACTAATTGGCCTTTGTGGCCGGCTACTGTGCTGGTCTTGAAATTTGGTATCTCGTTATATGGAATGACGTCTTTTACCTCTATTTCATCGGCTAGTGCGCCTAATCCAGATCCCAATATGATAGCAATTTCAGGACGCTCCTTGGTCCTATTCTTCAGATATTCGCAAGTACTGTTTATTTTTGTTAACATAGTCTCTAATTTGTTTGTTGAACAATTCTTCGTTATTTACCAACTCTATTTCTAGTGGTATATAGTAAATTTTCTTTTTCAGTTCCTGTGGCAGTTTCTCGTCGCACTTCATGCGCATGGCGTCTTTTTCGGTGGTGAGGATGATGCCGTTTGTCAAACCATTCATTTCGTCCGACATCTTCTTGTAGTTGCGTGCCTTAAAGTTGTGGTGGTCGGCGTAACGCAAGTTGGTGGTCATTTTGCAGATGTTTTGGGCTTCTTGCTCAAACAATTCAGGTTTGGCAATGCCGCTTACAACAACTGCCGAATGGTTCTTTAGCTCGGTTTCGTCCAGTTCTTCAGCCTCTTCGGGGAAGAGCGGTGTGACCTTTTGGTATTTTATGGTAGTGAAGTAAAGTGTCTGGTAGGGGTATAGGTTCAACTCCTTGCCAATTATGCGTAACTCTATCGGTTTAACATCTGGTGGACACTTGGTTACCACTACTATGTTTGCGCGGTCTTTTGCTTTCAACGGCTCCCTCAATCTGCCTATTGGGAAGATGTGGTCGTTGGTGATTAGGTTGTTGTAGTCAACCAGCAGAATGGCAATGTCGGGCTTGACGTAGCGGTGTTGAAACGCATCGTCTAGTACCACAACATCGGGTCTTGGCTTCACTTCCTGTATCAGTTTCGAAATGCCGCGTGTGCGTTTGGCATCAACCGCAACGGCTACATCCGGAAACTTCTGTTTCATCTGGTATGGCTCATCGCCAATTTCCTTAACCGTGCTTTCGGTTGTCGAGAGCAGGTAGCCGCTGGTCTTGCGTTTGTAACCCCTGCTCAAAATGGCTACATTGTTGTCTTCTTTCAGCATGCGCACAATGTGCTCGGTAAATGGGGTCTTTCCGGTTCCGCCCATGCTGATGTTCCCTATTGAAATGACAGTGAGGTGCTCGAACTTTCTTTGACTAAAAAGGCCTATTTCAAATAGCCAGTTGCGTATGCTGGTTCCCAACCAATAGAGGAATGCTATTGGCATTAATAATATTTTTATGGGTAGTGGCTTGTCGTTTGTCATAAGCGCTTTATGTCTTTTTTGTTCTAAGATGTCCCTTGTCTTTTTTAGAGATTACTTAAAGTTAGCTTTTATTTGTCCTCTTTGCAAATGTTTCTATTAAGAAGCTGTTTAAATTTTTTTATTGGCGAATTTTATGAGAGATTTTTTAGGATAGTTTGAATGGTTTAGAAAGGAGCAATGGAAACTCCATTGTGACTGAAAAACCATTCAAAATAGACAAAAAAGATCCATAAAATGCCCAATAAGAATTCTTTCGTAAAATTTTTAAATAGCTTCTAAAAGTTCAGTTTGTTATACTTTTTTGCGAATAACGGATAAGCTCCCTTGGTGTCTTTTATGTTGTCTACAATGTTGAAAATTTCAAGCCGGTCGCCTTCTTGTAGTGGTGTGTGGGGTATAATCAGGCACTTGCCGCAGTGCCAGTTGCCACGTCCATCGCGTTCCACGCACATCATTTGGTGCTCAAAGGCATCCTTGTTCAGCTCGCTGCTGCCAATTGGCTCCATCTGTTCTTCCTCTCTCGGTATGATGTCGTAGTAGTTCTTGCCTCCGCCAACCGGTATGTTTTCTTTCGGGTGACTAGCTGGTTTGTTCTTCTTTTCACTTCTTTCACGAATGAAGTTTTTTCCGTTCGATTCGCTCTTTTTCACCTTTTGGCACCATTTCATGTTCTTGTCTCTGTCGGGGTGCTTGCCGATGTATTTGCCATACCAGATTATGGCATCGCATAGTTCAAGGGCGAAACTGAAAAGTTGACGGCTACCTCCAACAGTTGCAAAATAGTCGACAACGTTTTTCGACTCGTCTACCGTTTCGTCTGCCGTGTGGGTGCATGCGTTGGCGGTGTTTAGTATCTGTTGCAGGTTGTTGCTTAAGATTTCTGGGAATAGGTGGTCGCCTAGGGCATACGATCCGTATCTGACACCAAGGTGCTTGGTGTCTTCCCCCGATAGGTAACGTAGCGATTCTTGTAGGTTTATTTTACCATTTATGGCGCATTCATCGGGTAAAAGTCCGGTTTGGTTGCAGGCTCTGAATAGGTATTCAATAACTTGCCTTAATTGGGTAAAACTAGACAGGCTGAACTCGGTGGTAACGGTTTCGGGGAAGTGCATGGCTTTCAGCACTGGGGTGAGTAGGTTGGCAACTTCCTTGTCGAGCATGTTCTGGCGTTCTTCAATCGTTTTGAAGACGTCTGGGTATAGTGCACGAATCTTGGTAGTGTAACTCGAATCGTTGGAATGGCGAATATTGGAGAAAAGTAAGTCCAAATCGGTGGTTCCATCGGTGTTTCGCTTGTCTTTGAAGTAGAGTAGTTGTCCCCAGTCTTCGTTGTGCTTTTTGCGGTCGTCGTTGTTCACCATTTGCAAGACCAGGTCAAACTGTTCCATGGTGCCGGCACTTAATACGTACCATGGCAGCTCGGCATGTTTTTCGCCGAATATCTTTGCCAGGCGTGGCATAACGTAGGCCAGGAAGGTCTTGTCTTCCACGCTGTCGGCGCTAAACTCGCAGTTGGCATCGAGTATGATGGCAGAAAACTCGTTGAAATGGTCTTTTAACTCACTTTCTGCAGCCTCCCAGTTCGGAAAGCATGGTAGGTCTATGTTATATTGCTCTGCCATCATTTGCGTACTTTCTACGATGGAATGGTCATTGTCGACCCAAAGCACTTTCATTATTTCGTTTGTGTCCATGGTTCTTTTGTTTTTAGGTGTAAGAAATGCAGTTTTGGAAGGTTAGCACGTAGGCAAAGGGGTATTCCGAGGCATCGTTGCAGTCAATGGTGGCTGTTCCGCCAAATCGGCTCATGAGGTTCCTTATTTGGAAGGCGCCCAGGCCGTTGTGTCCATCGGTGCCTACGGCTGTCGATCCGCCATACATGAATACTTTTTCTTCCGACATGCCTTTTTGCAACGGTTTGCCGTTGTTGGCAATGGTCAGGGTGCAGGTGCTGCCTATGCTGTTGTATTCTATGCGTATAATGTTGTTCTTGTCTTCAATGCCCGAAAATCCGTGCGAGCAGGCGTTGCTCACAATGTTGTCGAGTATTTGGTTGAGTGCTTGCTTCGGAAAGTCGAGGTAAACGAGTGGATCGCCTTTGTGAAGCACGCTTTCGCCTTTCATTTTAAAGTCATCGGTTGCATATTTGCCCGTTTCATCGAACTTATAGGTAAACATTGGACTTTGGTGACTGTTGATGTATTCGCCGATGAATGGGGCAAGAGCAATCTTTTCTTTCTCCATTCCATCGCCAATGGTGAAGGTGTTTATCTGGTTCGAGATGATGTTCAGCGTTTCGCCTATGCGGTTGTAGATTTCCCCTACGGCCACAGGACGAATCTTGCCGGTTGTTGTGTCATCTTTCAGCACACCGTTGTTTTCTTGCCTTGCTTTCTGCAATGTGTTCCACCAATTGTTCAGGTTGAATATGGTTTGTCCAACGGCATGCTTTTTCAGGTGAATGTCCTTTTGGTAATTCTCGAAATCGGCCTGTTTCTGGCTCATCAGCTCTTGCAGAAGGTCTAGCATGTCGTTCTTCACTACCATGTCTTGCATTTCAAGGCTTGGTAAGTCTATGCGTAACGAAAGTAAGTCGTTTTCGTCGATTAAATCGCTTATTTTATGTGGCTGCTCTGTCTCTTTTATGTTGCGCTTCAACTGCTGGCTCATATCGTCCGACACCAGTTCTCGCAACAGGTAGTCTTCGTTGACGACATTGTGGTTTTTTATGTGAAAGGCAAAAAACGGTATGCGGTCTACGTAAACGCCTTCTTCCAAGCCCTTCATGCTGCTAATGCGTGCCACCTTGAAGTGGTCGCCGCTAACCACTGCCATAAGGCATGGCGATTTAATCACGGTTTTAACGCGGTAGTTGGCAGGACCAATATTCTTTGCTGTAATGTACGACAGCATGTACTGACTCGTAAAGTCAACCAGCGACATGCATGGCTTGTTGTCTACGGGTACGGCCAGGCTTAATCGTTCAAGCGCAATTAGGTCGATTAAATCGCCCAATTTGTAGGCTTGTGTTTCTAATTCATGCTCTCTTTCCATAACTTATCAAATACTATTGTCCTTACCTAAAGGTAGCTAATTATTGTTGGATTAAAAAATTGAAAGAGGCTTTTCTTTTTTGTTTTTTAACAGCTTCTAAATGTTGTGCATGAGCCATTTCCCCAACTCGTTTCTGTCGCTTCCACTTCGTTTCGCATAGTCGTCGAGTTGGTCGTTTCCCACTTTACCTACCATAAAGTAGAACGACTTTGGGTGCGAGATGTAGAGTCCGCAAATTGATGCGTTTGGCTGCATGGCTCCGTTCTCGGTGATGTGCATGTCAATCTCTTCCATCTTTAAAAGTTGGTTCACTCTAAAAATTATGCGTTGGTCGGGTATGGCTGGGTAGCCAATGGCTGGACGTATGCCTTTAAAAGGTAACTTCATCAGTTCCTTCGGGGTAAAGCTTTCGTCGGGGGCATAGCCCCAGTAGGTGGTGCGTACTTGCTGGTGTAGCCATTCGGCTGTTGCTTCTGCAAGTCGGTCGGCAACACTCTTAATCAGTATCGAGTTGTAAAGGTCGCCTTCGGTTTTGTAACGCTCGCTCAACTGGTCGGCACCGTCTATGCATAGAGAAAAAAGACCGATGAAATCGGATTCGGGCGATACGAAATCGGCTAGCGAGATGCACTTGCCTACCAGTTCGCTAGGGTGCTGTTGCCTTAACATGGGCAAGTAGATATCTTCGCCATCTTCGGGCGTGAGCATAATGCCTTCGTTAGCACTATGGGCAGGACTGAACACGATTCGTGCCCTAATGTGTAGAAGGTTTTCATCCTTTGCTCTTTTTAGCATGTTCCTGGCGTCCACAAACAGGTTCATCGCTTCGCGTGCCTTGTCGGTTCCATACTTGCGGTTGGTTACCAAAAAATTCTGTAAGCATTGCTCACATCCGCAAAAATTATCCAATCCATCGAATCTTCCAGGCAGTCCCCATGCCTTAAAGAAGAATACCCAGTCTATGTAAGGAGCAACGGTCGAAATTTCTATGTTTTCAAACGTTTTTGTTCCTTTTAATCGGGGAATATTCATTATAGTCTTGCCTTGAAGTCGTTAGCAAATTCCTTCGAAATGTAGTTCTCTAGGCTGGTGCATACGAATGAGCTGAACTCTACGCCGCAGTTAATCACCTTGTCCCACACTTCCACCGGTACGCGGCCCATCTTAAGGTCGTCGTAGCTAATGTTGTAGCGGAGCAATCCGTAAATCACTCCAGCGTTAAAGCTGTCGCCAGCGCCAACTGTACTTACAGGTGTAACCACCTTTGCTGCGTAATTCTTTGGCGCGTTGCCGTTGCTGTATAGGGTGATGCCGTCGGCCCCCCTTGTGTAGATGAAGTTCTTGGTGAAGAAATCGATGTGCTCCTTATAGGTAAGGTCGCTGTCGTTTTCATTGAATAGGTAGTTAAAGTCTTCGTCGCTGCCTTTAAAGATGCTCACGTACTCCATGTTTTCAAGGAAGGCAGGCATCAGGTGGCGAACTACGTTTGCAAGGTTCTTGCGGAAGTTTACGTCGTAGTAAACGATGGCCTTTCGGTCGCGCGCTAGGCTCAACAGTTCAATCAGTGGGGTACGCAGCTCTTCATTAAGGGCAAAGAACGAACCTATAAGAATAATGTCGTTCTCCCTAATGTCGGGCATGGTGTAGTCTAGTCGGCCATAGTTAGGGTAGTCGGTGTAGAACATGTACTCTGGTTTCTCGTTCTGGTCGAGGAAGGCGAGTGCTACTGCCGACTTGTGCTCGTGTGGCAAGGTGCACATCAGTTCGGTCGATACGCCATTGTCGTTCATGCATTCGCGAACCATTTCACCGACCTTGTCGTTGCCGACTTCGCTGATGAATAATGGGTGTTCGCCAATTCGGCCTAATGAAACCATTGCGTTGAATACCGAACCTCCGGGCTTTCCGCTAATGGGTTGTCCGTTCTTAAAGATGATGTCGAATACGGTTTCGCCTATTCCTATTACCTTGCGCATAATGTTGTCTTTTTTATGTGTTTTAAATAGTTTGGGCAAATATAAGCAAATTGTTTGCCTTTCATCTCTCTTTTTGGTGCTTTTTGTTTTGTAGCTCACGGTTTGTGTGCCGTGTTTTACATTTTGTAAGTGTTTATGCGTTCTTTTGGTCGCTTTTATGCCTTATTTGTGTTACGTGTTTGCTGTTTTGCCCCATTTTTTTGACTTTTTTATGCGTTTTGCCGATTTTAGTTTTACAAAATGTCTGTGTTTTACTTTTATTTCTGTCAGTTTGAATTTATTTCTCTCTGTTGATAAATTTTTCGAAAGTTTTAATCTATTAGGAATTTCTTCCTTATTGCTTATAGTTTTTTAGTGTTTTGGCTTAATTTTTCTATAAAATGAAAGTTAGTGCCATTTTTTACTATTTATCAACATGCCAATTCCTATCTTCATTGTATATAATAGTAATTTTGCATTCGGAATGTCGAGAGTATATTCCATAAGTAAATTTGTAAACTAACAAGATTTTATAACCGGCTGTTAAGATAGAGCCATAAAAGAAACAAATTATGCAAAGCAATTATCCTACGCAAGGGGGACTTTACAATCCCGAGTACGAGCACGATGCGTGTGGTGTCGGAATGTTGGTAAACATCCACGGCAACAAGAGTCACGAGCTCGTGGATTCAGCATTGAAGGTTCTTGAAAACATGCGCCATCGTGGTGCTGAAGGAGCCGACAACAAGACCGGTGACGGTGCCGGCATCATGTTGCAGATTCCTCACGAATTCATTCTTCTTCAAGGTATTCCTGTTCCTGAAAAGGGAAAGTATGGTACAGGTCTCGTTTTCTTGCCAAAGGATAAGAAGAAGCAGCAAGAAATCCTTAACATCATCATCGAGGAAGTTGAAAAGGAAGACCTCACGCTTATGCATTTGCGCGACGTCCCTACCAACTCTGAATGCTTGGGTAAGGCTGCTGCATCTGTTGAACCTGACATTAAGCAGATTTTCATTACCGGCGTAACTAACGACAAGCTCGATATTTTCGACCGTATCCTTTACGTTATCCGTAAGAAGATTGAAAATCGTGTTAAGGACGAAGATTTCTATATTGTTTCGCTTTCTAGCAAGAACATCATCTATAAGGGTATGCTTACCTCTATGCAGGTTCGCGAATACTTCCCTGACTTGAGCAATAGCTACTTCACCAGTGGCTTGGCGTTGGTTCACTCTCGTTTCTCTACCAACACCTTCCCTCGCTGGTCTTTGGCACAGCCTTTCCGTCTCCTTTGCCACAACGGTGAAATTAACACCATCCGTGGTAACCGTGCTTGGATGGAGGCACGTGAAAGTGTCCTTTCTTCTGAAGCCCTTGGCGACGTTAAGAAGATTCACCCAATCATTCAGCCTGGCATGTCAGACTCTGCGTCTCTCGACAACGCTCTCGAGTTCTTCGTAATGTCTGGTATGAGCTTGCCTCACGCAATGGCCATGTTGGTGCCAGAACCATTCAACGAAAAGAACCCTATCAGCGAAGACTTGAAGGCATTCTACGAATACCACTCAATCCTTATGGAACCTTGGGACGGCCCTGCTGCCCTCTTGTTCTCTGATGGTCGTTTCGCTGGTGGTATGCTCGACCGTAACGGTCTCCGCCCTTCTCGCTACCTCATCACTAACAACGACATGATGTTGGTTGCTTCTGAAGTTGGTACCATCGAATTCGAACCTTCTGAAATCAAGCAGAAAGGTCGTTTGCAGCCTGGTAAGTTGTTGCTTATCGATACCGAAGAAGGTAAGATCTATTATAACGGCGAAATTAAGGACGAACTCTGCAACCAGAAGCCTTATCGCCAGTGGTTGTCTACTAACCGTATCGAACTCGACAAGTTGAAGAGTGGACGTAAGGTTAGCAACGACGTTGAAAACTACGACCGCAAGTTGCTCCACTTCGGTTTCACTCAGGAAGACATCAAGCGTACCATCGTTCCTATGGCTTCTACTGGTGCCGAACCGGTTGCTGCAATGGGTAACGATACTCCTCTTGCTGTTATCTCCGAAAAACCTCAGTTGCTCTTCAACTACTTCCGTCAGCAGTTCGCACAGGTAACCAACCCTGCTATCGACTCTATCCGTGAAGAGTTGGTTATGAGCCTTACCGAATATATCGGTGCTGTTGGTATGAACATCCTTTCTCCAAGCTCTGACCACTGTAAGATGGTTCGCTTGCCACAGCCTGTTCTTAACAACACCCAGCTCGACATTTTGTGTAACATCCGTTACAAGGGCTTCAACACCGTTAAGTTGCCTATCCTCTTCGAAAAGGCAAAGGGCGAATCTGGCTTGAAGGCTGCTATCGACGAAATCTGCAAGAAGGCAGAAGAAAGTGTCGACAACGGTGTTAACTACATCATCCTTTCCGACCGCGACATCGACGAGGCTCACGCAGCTATCCCTTCTTTGTTGGCAGTAAGTGCTGTTCACCAGTACCTCATCTCTGTTCAGAAGCGTGTTCAGACTGCTATCATCATCGAGTCTGGTGAAATCCGCGAGGTTATGCACGCAGCCCTCTTGTTGGGTTATGGTGCTTCTGCTCTCTGTCCTTACATGACTTTCGCTGTCATCAACGACATGATTAAGAAGGGCGAGATCAAGGAAAACTACGAATCTGCTGAAAAGAAATATATCAAGGCTGTCGATAAGAGCTTGCTCAAGATCATGGCTAAGATGGGTATCTCTACTATCCGTTCTTACCGTGGTGCCAAGATTTTCGAAAGCATCGGTCTTAGCGAAGATCTTCTTAGCACTTACTTCGGTACCAAGCAGACCACTATCGGTGGTATTGGTTTGAAGGAAATTGCTCGCGATGCTATCCGCATGCACGACGAAGCTTTCGCTTCTAAGATTAGCCCAGTTCTTCCAAGCAGCGGTTTGTTCGCTTACCACAAAGACGGTGAAAAGCACGCTTGGAACCCTGAAACTATCGCTAACTTGCAGTTGGCAACACGCTTGAACGACTACGCAAAGTATAAGACTTACGCTAAGTTGGTTAACGAGAAGGAAGATCCTTTGTTCATCCGCGACTTCTTCTCTTTCAAGAAGAATCCAATCGACATCAACAAGGTCGAACCGGTTGAGTCTATCGTTAAGCACTTCGTAACTGCTGCAATGTCTTTCGGTGCTATCTCTAAGGAAGCTCATGAGGCACTTGCCTTGGCAATGAACAAGTTGGGTGCTCGCAGCAATACCGGTGAAGGTGGTGAAGACAACGAACGCTTCACTGGCACTTTCGACGGCATCTCGCTTAACTCAAAGACCAAGCAGGTTGCATCTGGCCGTTTCGGTGTAACTACCGAATACTTGGTAAATGCAGAAGAAATTCAGATTAAGGTGGCACAGGGTGCTAAACCTGGTGAAGGTGGTCAGTTGCCTGGTTTCAAGGTCGACGCTGTCATCGCCAAGACTCGTCACTCTATCAAGGGTATCTCTCTTATCTCACCTCCACCTCATCACGATATCTACTCAATCGAAGACTTGGCTCAGCTCATCTTCGACTTGAAGAACGTCAACCCTAAGGCTGCAATCTCTGTCAAGCTCGTTGCTGAAAGCGGTGTTGGTACAATTGCTGCCGGTGTGGCAAAGGCAAAAGGCGACCTTGTAATCATCTCTGGTGCAGAAGGTGGTACTGGTGCTTCTCCTGCTTCTTCAATGCGTTTCGCTGGTATCTCTCCTGAAATTGGTTTGAGCGAAACTCACCAGACTCTCGTCGAGAACAACCTTCGTGGTTACATCCGTGTTCAGGTCGACGGTCAGTTGAAGACCGGTCGCGACGTAGTCAGCATGGCACTCCTTGGTGCTGAAGAATACGGTTTCGGTACAGCTCCACTTATCGTATTGGGTTGCGTAATGATGCGTAAGTGTAACACCAACACTTGTCCTGTAGGTGTTGCAACACAAGATCCTAAGCTTCGCGAACGCTTCCGTGGTCACTACGAATATGTAGTTAACTACTTCCGCTTCGTTGCTGAAGAAGTTCGTGAATACTTGGCTGAAATGGGCTTCACTTCTTTGAAGGAAATCATCGGTCGTACCGACCTCATCGAAATCAAGCCTCGTAAGGAAGGTTCTAAGGCTGCAACTCTCGACTTCAGTCGTCTTTTGCACCGCGTAGAGAATGGCGCAGACATCTGCTGCACTACTGCTCAGAACCACGAAATCGACAACGTGCTCGACGTTGACATGTTGAAGGAGGCTAAGCCTGCTCTCGACGAAAAGAAAGAAGTTTCTCTCAACTATAGTCTTAAGAATACCGACCGTGCTGTGGGTGTAATGCTCTCTGGTGCAGTTGCCATGAAGTACGGCGAAGAAGGTTTGCCAGACGAAACAATCAATGTTCGTTTCAAGGGTTCTGCTGGTCAGAGTTTCGGTGCATTCCTTATGAAGGGTGTTAACTTCAAGCTCGAAGGCGAATGTAACGACTACTTCGGTAAGGGCTTGAGCGGTGGTCGCATCTCTATCATCCCTCCTATCCGTAGTAACTTCGCTGCCGAAGACAACATCATTGCAGGTAACACTGGTCTTTACGGTGCAACTACTGGCGAACTTTACGTTAACGGTCGCGTTGGTGAACGTTTCGGTGTTCGTAACTCTGGTGCAATTGCCGTAATTGAAGGTGCTGGTGACCACTGCTGCGAATACATGACTGGTGGTCGTGTGGTTGTCCTTGGTGAAACTGGCCGTAACTTCGGTGCTGGTATGTCTGGTGGTGTTGCTTACGTTTGGAACAAGAACCAAGACTTCGACTACTTCTGTAACATGGACATGGTTGAATTGACCTTGATCGAGGAAACTGCTGCTCGTAAGGAGTTGCACGAACTCATCCGTCAACACTACCTCTACACTGGTTCAAAGATTGCTCGTACAATGCTCGACGACTGGAACCACTACGTAGAACAGTTCATCCAGGTTACTCCTATCGAGTACAAGCACGTACTTCAGGAAGAACAGCTTGCAAAGTTGCAGCAGAAAATCTCTGATATCAGCCGTGACTACTAATTCGGCAGTCCATTCATTATATTTCAAAAACTTCAAAAGATTACTAAAATGGGAAATCCTAAAGCATTTTTGACTATACCAAGAAAGGACGCCGGTTACCGTCCTATCAACGACCGTATCAACGACTTCGGTGAGGTTGAACAGACCCTCAACGACCACGATCGTCAGTTGCAGGCTTCACGCTGTATGGAATGTGGTGTTCCATTCTGCCACTGGGCTTGTCCGCTTGGCAACAAACAGTTCGATTTTAACGACGCTATCTATAAGGGCAACTGGAGAGAGGCTTACGACGTGCTTCGCCAGACTAACGACTTCCCTGAATTCACAGGTCGCATCTGCCCTGCTCTCTGCGAAAAGAGTTGCGTACTTAACTTGACCATTAAGGAGCCTACTACCATTCGCGAAAACGAATGCTCAATCATCGAGAAGGCTTTCCAGGAAGGTTTCGTTGTACCAGAGGTTCCTGAAACCAGAAATGGTAAGAAGGTGGCTGTAATTGGTGCTGGCCCTGCCGGTCTTTCAGTAGCTTGCCGTCTTAACCAGATGGGTTACACTGTAACCGTTTTCGAAAAGAACGAAGCTATCGGTGGTCTTGTTCGTTTCGGTATTCCTAACTTCAAGCTCAACAAGGCTATCATCGATCGCCGTCAGGAAGTGCTCGAGGCTGAAGGTATCGAATTCAAGTGCAACCAAGACATCGACATCACTAACTTGCCTGCTGGCTTCGATGCATACGCTGTATGTACCGGTACTCCAACCGCTCGCGACCTCAACGTTCCTGGTCGTGAACTAAAGGGTGTTTACTTCGCTCTTGAAATGTTGTCACAGCAGAACCGCATTCTTGCTGGCCAGACTTTCTCAAAGGACGAGTTGGTTAATGCAAAGGGCAAGAAGGTATTGGTTATTGGTGGTGGTGATACAGGTTCCGACTGTATCGGTACTGCACACCGTCAGGGTTGCGTAAGCGTTACCCAGATCGAAATCATGCCTAAACCGCCAGTTGATGACAATCCGGCTACACCTTGGCCTAACTGGCCTGTTGTCTTGAAGACAACTTCAAGCCACAAGGAAGGTTGCGATCGTCGCTGGTTGCTAACTACCAACAAGTTCATTGGTAAGAACGGTAAGTTGACAGGTGCCGAAGTTGAAGAGGTTGAATGGAAGCCAAACCCAGAGGGTGGTCGTCCAATCATGGCTTTGACTGGCAAGAAGGAAGTTATTGAGTGCGACATGGTTTTGTTGGCAATGGGCTTCTTGAAACCTGAACAACCTAAATGCGCCGACAACGTATTCTTTGCAGGCGATGCTGCTTCTGGAGCTAGCCTTGTTGTAAGAGCTTTGGCTTCTGGTCGACAGATTGCAAAGGATATCGACGCTTATTTGAACAAATAATTACTGAATATTCATAACTCACGGGGGTACGTCTTCCGTACCCCCTTATAAAACGAAAATTCCTATGTGTGGTATCGTTGGTGCATTTGAATTGAAGGAAGACGCGCAAGCGCTTCGCCCCCAAATGTTGGAAATGTCAAAGCGCATCCGTCACCGTGGTCCAGACTGGTCTGGCATCTATTGTGGCGAGAAGGCTATCTTGGCACACGAACGTTTGGCTATCGTAGACCCCCAGTCTGGTCAGCAGCCGCTTTACAGTGCTGATGGCAAGTTGGTTCTAGCTGTTAATGGCGAAATTTATAATCATCAGTCTATACGCGACCGTCAGAAAGGTCAGTATCAGTTCCTAACCAAAAGCGACTGCGAAGTTGTGCTTTCTCTCTACCGCGAGAAGGGTGTCAATTTCCTCGAAGACCTTAATGGTATCTTTGCTTTCGCTCTTTACGATGTTGAGAACGATGCTTATCTTATCGCTCGCGACCCAATTGGTGTAATTCCTCTCTACTATGGCCGCGATGCTAAGGGTACCCTTTTCGTTGCTTCTGAATTGAAGGCTCTCGAAGGTTATTGTACCGAAATCAGTGTATTCCCTCCAGGCTACTACATGTATAGTGGCGATGGTGGCAAGATGGTTAAATGGTACAAGCGCGATTGGGAAGAATACGATGCTGTTAAGGACAACAAGGCTAACGAGGAAGACATCCGCGTTGGTTTGGAAGAGGCTGTTAAGCGTCAGCTTATGACCGACGTTCCTTACGGTGTGCTTCTTTCTGGTGGTCTCGACAGCTCTGTCATCTCTGCCGTTGCCAAGAAGTTCAGCGACATCCGTGTAGAAAGCGAAGGCACACAGCGTGCTTGGTGGCCACAGCTCCACAGCTTCGCTATCGGTTTGAAGGGTGCGCCTGACTTAAAGGCTGCACAAGAGGTTGCCGATGCTATTGGTACCGTTCACCACGAAATCAACTTCACTATTCAGGAAGGTCTCGACGCTCTTCGCGACGTCATCTACCATATCGAAACTTACGACGTAACAACCGTTCGTGCATCTACTCCTATGTATCTCTTGGCCCGTGTCATCAAGTCTATGGGTATCAAGATGGTGCTTTCGGGTGAAGGTTCCGACGAAATCTTCGGTGGTTACCTCTATTTCCACAAGGCACCTAATGCCGAAGAGTTGCACAAGGAAACTGTCCGCAAGTTGGGCAAGCTTTACATGTACGACTGCTTGCGTGCCAACAAGGCATTGTCAGCATGGGGTGTTGAAGGTCGTGTGCCATTCCTCGATAAGGAATTCCTCGACATCGCAATGCGTTTCAACCCAACAGCAAAGTTGAGTGGCCGCGCTGGCGAAGGCAAGATGGAAAAGCACGCACTTCGTAAGGCTTTCGAAGACTATTTGCCACACGACATCGTATGGCGCCAGAAAGAGCAGTTCAGCGATGGTGTTGGCTACTCTTGGATCGACACTTTGAAAGAACAGACCAGCAAGTTGGTGTCTGACGAACAGATGGCTAATGCTGCAAAGCGTTTCCCTATCAATCCGCCAATGACGAAGGAAGAATACTACTACCGTAGCATCTTCACCGAGCTCTTCCCTAGTGCTGCCGCTGCTAGCACTGTTCCTTCTGAACCTTCTGTGGCTTGTAGTACTGCTGCTGCCATTGCTTGGGACGAAAGCTTCAAGAATTCGCTCGATCCTTCTGGACGTTCTGTTCGTGGTGTTCACGACCAGGCTTATAAATAATGAGATTAACTGTCTTAATTATAATATATTCAACATTGAATATCTACCAAAAGATTTGTATTTAAGCGTAGGCTTATATGAATAGTATACTACATCTAGTCCCCTAATGGGGGACACCCGTAGTGTTATTTGTTTCTTGTCGTGGGCGGTGTGGAACGTGAGTTTCGTACCGCTCTTTTTTTTTGTAAATATCCATTTAGAATTATATTTGTGAATTGGAAGCTTACCTTTTTTATATATTAACAGAAAAATATAAGATATGGATTTTCTTGTTCCTGGCAACCTTCCTTTTAGTGTCGAGAAGAAAGGGATTGCTATTATTTTTGTGGGCATACAAGCTAGCGGAAAGACAACTTTCTATAACTCTTTTCTATCAGGTATCTGTCATATAAATCTAGATACTTTACGTTCAAGAGGAAAAGAAAAGCAACTACTAGATGAGTGTGTTGCCAATTTTGACTCGTTTGTCGTTGATAACACTAATTTTTCTAAATCAGATCGGGAACGATACATCCCTTTGGCAAAAGTGCATGGTTATAGAATTATTGGTATCTTCTTTCAAAGCAGATTGAGTGATTGTATTCAAAGAAATGAAGGTCGAGATAGGAAAGTCCCGAAGTGTGCCATCATTAGCACTCAAAAGCAACTTGAGTTTCCGTCGCAAGATGAGGGCTTTGATGAAATTTTTTTTGTGAGAATATCAGAAACTGGATTTGAAATTGATAATTGGAGAGATTAATTATGGAGTTTGATGTTTTAGATAATAGAATGAGGTCTTTTGAAAAATCTTTGGATAGGATTATGCCTCAAGACATTTATTTGTTAGCAAGATTAGATGGACATGGATTTACAAGGTTAACAAAGAAGGAATGGAATTTAGAAAGACCTTTTGATGTGAAGTTTCGTGATATTATGGTCGAAACATTGAAACATATAATGGGTACTGATTTTCGTGTTCTTTTTGGTTATACACAAAGCGACGAGATCTCTTTGCTTTTTCATCCGAAAGATGAACTGTTTAATCGCAAGGAAAGGAAACTCTTAACAATTCTTTCGGGTGAGGTTTCTTCTTTTTTTTCTTTACAAGCTGAACGTTTGGGTGTTTTTGATTGTCGTTTGATTCCTTTGCCTACTTTAGATGACGTGGTCGATTACTTTAGGTGGAGACAAGAGGATTCGCATCGAAATTCTTTGAATGGTCATTGTTATTGGGCTTTGAGAAATAATGGTCATTCTGTTGCCGAGGCTACAAAGGTTATCAAAACCATGTCTAATCCAGAAAAACGCGATCTATTGCTAGAGTATGGTATCGACTATACGACTTTGCCTTCTTGGCAAAGACATGGCATATGTGCGTACTTTCAAGAAGAAAAACGTATTGGTTATAATCCTAAAACAAAAGCCGAAGTTCCTTGCGTAAGGAAGGTGATAACGGTCAATTATGAAATGCCCATTGGTGACGAATATTCCCAACTGTTAACACAAATAATTCAAAATCAATAGATATTGATATTGGCGCGCTTCTGATTTTTTCTGAAAATTAGGTGCGAATTTGTCTGTTGCTAATTTTTTTCAAAAAAAGTGAAAATTTCTCTTGACTCGTCCCTTACGGCAGGGCTTAACTTTGCATTGTAATTCAATGGATGCGCAAACAAACAATTACAAGTATGAACAAAAAGTTTAAAATAGGAGAGTTCTCGAAACTTTGCAGAGTTACCGTTAAGACGTTAAGGCACTACGAGGAGTTGGGACTTCTGAAACCTGCCGAGGTGGACGAATGGACAGGCTACCGCTACTATATGCTAGACCAAACTCAAAGGTTGAATCGTATTCTGCACTTGAAAAGACTCGGATTGTCACTTGAGGAAATTTGCGAAATCTTTTCGCGTGGAGACGATCGACCGAATATTGAGACCATCCAGCAAAAGATGGCAGAGTGCGTAAACGAATTGACGCGTTTGCAACAGCAACTGAACGAACTGCAATGTTTGGAAGAATTCTCGCAAAACAGAAAAAACATGAAACAGACATTCGAAGTTAAGAGTATTGCAAGCCGCATTGTGGCTAGTCACCGTCAAGTTATCAAAAGTTACAACGATTTGGGGGCATTGTGTGTTGGCGTTATTGGGCCTGAAATGATGCGTGTGGGGTGCACTTGCCCTGAACCACAGTACTGCTACAGCATTGAACACGATAAGGAACACAAGGAATCTAACTTCGACGTGGAATATTGCGAAGCGGTTGGTGAAATGCACGACGATACCGACATCATCAAGTTCTACGAGGCTCCTGCTATCCCGAAGGCCTTGTGTTTTAACCATTACGGCTCGTATGCCACATTCCCTGAATCGATGACCAAGGTGTTGTCATACATTCAAGAACAAGGTCTGCAAATTGTCGGTTCTCCTCGTTTCAGCTACATCGATGGCGCTTGGAACATGGAAAATGAGGCGGAATGGTTGACCGAGATTCAGATTCCTGTAGAATAAGCTCTGTGTATAAGAAAAAGGCTATCAGCACCGATGCTGATAGCCTTTTCTTGTTGTTATTAGAAGCTGTTTAATTTTTTTATTGGAGAATTTTATGAGAGATTTTTTAGGATAGTTTGAATGGTTTTGAAAGGAGCAATGGGAACTCCATTGTGACTGAAAAACCATTCAAAATAGACAAAAAAGATTCATAAAATGCCCAATAAGAATTCTTTCGTAAAATTTTAAACAGCATCTTAGTCTCCCCAAATAAGGGTGAAGTGTCCGGTAAAATATTGGGCTAGTTCTTCAATCCAAATGTCGTACCAGTAGTCGGTACTTGGCATTTTGTTGCCATTGTAGGTACCATCCCATGCATTATAGTCTTCCGATGTCTGCTTGATGAGCAACTTGCCGAAACGGTCGTAGATGCGGATGACTGAATTAGGATACTTGCCAAAATTCACCACTTCGAAGGCATCGTTTACACCGTCGCCGTTTGGCGATACAACCGAAGGCACCCTAATGTCGTAGGTCGACGTCGTGAAGGTGGTGTCGGTCATGCAACCCAGTGCGTCGCGCACCTTAATGGTGTATGGCTTGCCAAAGTAGAAATTGGTGAATACGTTGTCGCTGGTCCAGTCTGTGTCTAGGCCATAGTGGTATTCAAGGGCACCATTGGTGCTGGTTGCATTTACCTCTATTTCCCTAGCAGCCCTGTCTTCTAGGCCGATGATCTTCGGCTTGCTAGCCACTTCAGCCTCTGGCATAAGTTCTTCCTTACAGCTTCCGTTGGTTACTACCAGGTAGTAGGTGGTGGTTTCTGTTGGGTTAACCTTTAGTGTGGTGCTGTTGCCAAGTAGCTCGCTGTGGGCTTGGTCGGCATACCACTCGTACTTATAGGCACCTTCGCCTGTTACTTTTAACTCCGAGCTGTCGCCTTCGCAGAAGCTGATGTTGTCGGCAATGGCTGTAATATTAGCACTAACGGCAACTGCAATTACGTCCGACTTCACCTTGCAGCCGTGTTCGGTAACGCCAGTTGCCATGTATTCCATCGACGCGCCTGGTGTTTCGCTAATGCTAGGTGCGCCTTTGGTAATGTCTGAAAATACGATGCCTTTTGCAAAGCGGCTCATCCAAACAATTGAGGTGTCGTTTACGAAGGTGGCTGTTAGGGTAACTTCTTCCCCTTCGCACAGCGAATCTGCGCTTGCGCTGATGCTTAACTCTGGAATATCTTCCACGTTCACCGTCATCTCATCCTCTGCATTAGGGCATTGGCTGGCTTGTGCCACAACCTTGTAGGTGGTGGTGGTGGTTGGCTTAACCGTAAAGCTCTTCGCTGTCGTACTCATTGTTTCTTCGCCCTCTTCGGTCTTCTTGGTCCATGTCAAGGTTTTTGGCGTACCAGTCACCTTGGCGTTAAGTACCATGTTGATGCCGTTGCATACGAAGGTGTCGGCAGGGAGTGTAACCTTAACCGAATCTTCAACGTTTACGCTGACGACTGGCGATGTGGCATCGTGGCAAACCTTTGAGCCGGTTGTGCGAACGCGGTAGTTGGTCTTGGCTGTTGGCTGGTCTGTTAGGCTGGCAGTCAATGCTTCGCTGAAGGTTTCGTAGTTGCCGCTACCTACTTGCTTTTCCCATACTAGGCCAAGTGCATTCTGTTGGTCAATGGTCAATTCTACTGCTGTGTTGATACAGATTTGCGTTGCTGAAGCATTGAATTGGCTGATGCTTGCAGGCTGCTCAACATTCACTTCGAATTGTTTGGTGACTGCCGGACAGATGTTGCCAGTTACGGTGGCAACGTACTTGTTGTGCTCGTCGGTTGGCATATCTCTTATGGTAAGGGTGTTCGCAAGGTTTGCACCGTTCTTATCCCAAGAAATATCTTTTGGCTGGCCACTTTCTAGCTTTATCTCACTAGCAATGGTTGTGCCGTTGCATATCAGTTCGTTTGGTTGCTTAAGAGTGAAGCGTATGGAATCTTCAACGTCTACAACAACAGCGTTCGACATGCCGTTTCCACATGCTTCGCTACCAATAGCGCCCACCTTGTACCACGTCTTCTGTTGTGGCATTAGGTTGGTGCCGTCGGTCATTATTTCAGAGTAGTCGCTGCCGTTGGTCGATCTGAACCATTGGGTCGACTGTGCGTCTTGGGCAGTTAGTGTTATGTTCACCTTGTCGTTGACGCAAATGCTTTCTTTGTCTGCCGAAATTTGAAGCGTAGCAGGTTTCTGTACTTCAATTTCTATCGACTTTCTAACCTCTGGGCATTCTTTTCCGCTAACAACTGCCTCGTAAATGGATTTTGGTGCTGTTGTTGGCGTTGCGTAGTAGGTGTTGTTGCCGTTAATGGTGATGTTCTGGTCGCCATTAATCTCGCTGCTCACAATTTCGCCCGATTTCTTCTTGTATGTCAATTCTATTTCGTTGCCTAGGCAGATGGCTTCCTTGTTGGCCGTAAAGGTGTAGCGCACGGAATCTTCAACCTCAACCTTCACCGTGTTCGATTCGCTAGCTTGGCAAGCTTCACCGGCCTTGCTTTGCAGTTTGTAGTAGCAGGTTTCTGTTGCTACACCGGCTTCTGCAATTTCGGTAAATCTACTTCCGTCGTCACTCTTCATAATGCGGTACGGCGCATTGCTAGGGGTAACGTCGCAGTTCAGCTCAACGGCTGTCTGCTCACAAACAACCGCTTTTGGTGTGGTAAGTACGCCAAAGGTGGTTGGTATTTCCACGTCTATGTCAACAGTCTTTGTTAAGTTGGTTGTGCATAGCTTTCCGGTTACTTTTAGCTCGTAGGTGGTGTTCTCGGTTGGTGTAACAGCCAAGGTTCCTGTGGTTACCACGTCTTTGGCGTTACCTTCGGCGGTTTCCAAAACGCCGTCAAGCATTTCAAATTGTAGGGTAACTACGTCGCCTTTACAGATGAGAGCCTTGTCGGCGCTTAAGGTAAAGTTCACGGGTTGTTCAACAACCACCTTCATAACGTCAGACTGTGCGGCCGCACAACCCTCGCTAGGTGTTTGCACGATGTACTCGGTTGTGACGGTTGGTGAGAACTGTTCGCTGGTTGTTGTTTCCGTCTCGAGATATGTTCCCGATTTTACAACGGAGAAATTTGTTTCACCTTCTGCCTTTGCCATCCACCTCAACGAGGTGACGTGGTCAAGTGTTGCTGTGATGGTCGATGTGCCGCCTAGGCAGTATGCCTCTTTGTCTATGCTGGCTTCTATCTTTGCAGGGTAGTGCACTTCTACGTTTACGTTAAGTTCCTTGCTTGGGCATTTAACACCGCTTGCCACAACCTTGTAGGTGCGTGAACTGTCTGGCGAGCAGATAAGCTTGGCTTCTGTTCCTCCTTCAATTGCGGTAAATATGTTTTTGCCTGAATAGGTTTGGTACCATTGTATGTTTGCTGCAACGGCTTTCGAGTCGAACTCGGTTTCTTCCAAGGCACATACTTCAGTGTCGGTAAGCGTGCCTTCAATCTTGGTCTCCTTTTCGGCTTCAACGGTTGCTGTAACCGGTTCCGATGTGCAGATGGCTCCCTTTGCTACTAGTTTTACGGTAACATCTTGTGCTATGTTCTCAATCTCGAAGGTTTCCTTGGTACTGCTGGTGCCGTTCCATTCGTAGTTGAGTGGCTTGCCTAGGCAACCCTCGGCAAGCTCTGCCTTATAGGTTGTGTCGCTTCCTACGCAAAGAATGGTAGAAACCAGGTCCTTCAATACGATTGGCTTTTCTACGTTTACTTCGAAAATTACGGAGTCTGATGCGCAGGTCTCGTTATAACCAAGGAAAAGGTATTTGATGGAGTCGCTTGGGGTGATGGTGCGCTCAAACGATGCATCGGTTATTCTTTCTCCTTCATATTTCTTCAATAGGGTCCATTCCTCATCTTTTGGCTGCTTGGTGTACCAGCAGGCCGAGTCAAGGGCTACGGTGTTGGTTTCTGTTACTTTTAGGGTGATGTCTTCACCGTCTTCGCAAATGTCGAACTTCTTGTCCGATGCGGCTTCAAACTCTGGTGCGTTACATTCGCAACGAACGGTCATTACGTTCGAAATGCGGTAAAGGTAGCAACCGTTGTTTGGGTAGCCTTGTTGTGCAATCTGTTCGGTCACCTCGTCTTTTGGTCCGGCCACAATCACGCGGTAGCGGTAGCCCACATTAACCAGCGAGTCGTTCACCTCTTGCATGTTGCGTAGGGCTGTCACCTCTAGTTGGCCATATGTGGTGGCAACTCCACTTTTGGTGTTAAGGGTTTCCCATGTTTCACCACCATCGGCAGACTTCTGCCACAGGCAGTAGACATCGTTTCCATAAATATCTTTCCAACCATCAATGTCCCCCATGTTAAGGGTGTAGGTAGTCTCGTTGCAAATGCCCGTTACGTCGTCTTCGCCATCAACGGCAAGCTCAATTTTTGGTGCAGATTGTTCGCAGGCTATTAGCGAAATGTCGTCAAGGGCAAGGTCGTTACCCTTCTTGCCGTTGCCGGCGTGGTCATAAATTCTCAACTTCACCTTCTCGCCCTTGCTTACGAAGCTGATGCCGTAGTTCTTCCACGGAATGTTTCCGCTTAATGACGATGCGTTCGGTATGTCGCCAGTCTCAATTGAGGCGAGTACGTCGCCTGTTGCTGCGTCCGAAATTTCGAGTGTCAGGTTGCAGAGCACGCCGTCGGTCTCGCCATTGGCAACGCGTTTCGAAATAGACGATGCCCACAACGAGAAGAAGTAAGAGGTCTCGTCGCAAGTGGTGAAACCTAAAGTCTGTTCGTAGATGATCTTGCCTTTATAGTCTGGGTCTACGTTCAGTACTAGGAATCCGCCGTCGGCGTTGCCGGTGTGGTCGGTGCCGTCCATGGCTGCAAACCAGGTGCCGGCATCTTTCATGCGGCTAACAACGGCATATTCGCCATCGTTAACGCTTTCGCTCATCTTCTTTTCAAAAGTATGGCCTTTCAGGTAGGCGCACTGTTTGCGTGTGCCGGCAGGTACCGAACCGAAGTCGTCTTTCCACAGTACCAACATTTCGTCATTAAAGTGGCATTGTGCGGTGCACGACAGGTAAACGCTGTTGGTAATAAGGTAAACACCACAACCGTCGCTAGCGGTTCCGTTGGCTACTGCTTTTGCTGTAGCTGCATCTTCACCAATAATGGCGCGGTAGGTAATGTCGCCGCCGTCTTCGGTGGCAAACTTTATGCTCTTGCCGGTTGCGGCTAATGTTTCCCAAGTCTCACCACCGTCGGTGCTGCTTTGCCAAACAATGGCTGCGTTAGGGTAGTCTTTCCAGCCATCCATCGAACTCATGTCAATGGTGTGGCCGGGTTCTTCGGTGCAGTCAAAGTTGGTGAGCGATTTCAAGTCCACGTCCTTGTCAATGTAGATGGAGTCTTGTGGAACGATGTCACCGCAGACGCGAACTGTGATATCATCTATTAGGTACGATACCTTTTTTTCTCCTGTATATAGAATTTGTATGGTAATGTTTCCTGTATAGTCTTTGTCGAGCTCAAATGGTACTGAAACACGGTCCCATTCCTCAAAACTGTAGTCTGATATTGGATATGAAGCAATGACGTTCGACGTTTTATCTAAAACTTGTGCTGTAATGTCGGTAGAAGTATAAAGATGGTTTCTCTTCAGCATGAATGAGAAAATGTATGCCTTACAATTACAGAAAGGACCACTAATGCTTTCTTGATAGATGATGGCCTTTTTCTCGTTTGTAATAACATTCAACATTGCACCATTTCCTGAATTCGAAGGGTCGCCCGATGGCTGTGGTCCCCAAACGTTATACTCAAGGTTTTCGGTATTGTTTGTCAGAACTGCGTTTCCTCCATCTAATTTTTTTGTTGAAGGGAATGTGAAATCATTATTCCCTTTATATTCAACGATTTCTATGCCGGTTGGCATGGTGCCAAAGTCTTCATTGAAAATACTTTTTAGGTCTAACGAGAATGTGCAGTCTGGTGCTGGCTTTGACGCTGCCAAAGTGTTAGAGATAGCATACTTCCAACATCCATCTTTCGGACCTCCGTTTAATGCAATCTCTTCTGCTACTTCTTTGGCTTGTGCAAGATCTTTACCGCCAGTTACAATTACGCGGTAACGCATCGTCTTGTTGGCTTTAACTTCTGCTTTCATGGTGGTGGCGTCTTCTCCGCTTGCACCTGCAATCTCATTCCACTTAAATCCGTCTTCACTTTCTTGCCAAAGTAGGTAGATGGTTTTATAGATTTCCTTCCAAGCAGACAAGGTGGCGTCAGGAATACTGTAAGATGACATGTAAATACAGTCTGAACTCTTTTCGCTAGAAACCGTATGTGCCGATACCACAACTTCTGGTGCTTCCTTGTCGTCGTCGTAACGGAATAGCATAATGTCGTCTATGGCAAAGTCATTGCCGGCATCGCAACCACCCTGCTTTTGGTCTAGTTCTGCTTGGGTAAGTTCCGAGAATCTTTTTCCGTCTGTTGTGCAAAATGCGTTGTTTACAATCTGAATGGTAACAGATTTGTGGTTGCCTGACTCGAATTCTAAAGCATATTCAGACCAGTCTCTCATGGCTTTCGGGTCGTCGTTGTCCCAACCTTCCCAGAAAGGAATGTCTCCTGTCTCTAATTCTGTTATTTCGCCTGCTGTTGTCTTTATGGGAATGGCGTTTCCATCTTCGTCTTTAAGGCGGATGATAAGGCTCGCATTAATACATCCAAAACTTGTTATACTGGCAGCATAAACAACAAGTTTGTAGGTGTTTTCCTTACATAGTGGAAAATCTATTTTTTGTTCATAGATGACGCTTTTGTCTAGTTGTCCTTTTGTGTTGACTATCAACATGCCACCATCGGTGTTTCCTGTATGGTCGCGACTCAATCTGAAAAAAGTTTCCCCTTTCACCCTGCTAAGACACCATGCTGTGCTGTTAGAAATGGCATAACTACCATCGTTTACGCTTACTGCTGTGTCACTTTCGTAGGTGTGTCCTGGCATGCTTTTGTTAGGATCGGGAAAGTCCATGCGTTGTGAATCTGGCACTACGCCAAAGTCGTCTTGCCATACCAAGCTGTATCCTGCCGAGTGTGCATTGCATATACCAATGGCTAGGAATGTCAGCAAAAGTAGTTGCTTAATTGTCCTGAACGAACGTCTGCCTACGCGTTCTTCGTGAGTATTGTATTTCATGGTTAGTGTAGTTTATTCTATTTGCTAATTTATAGCCATAAATCATCATATATGCGGAGTTTTGTTTCAAATACTATGTATTTTCGTTTCAAGGGGTAAAAATCCCCGATTATTTGGTCTATTTCTATGTCTACACACCCAGCAAGTCGCACCGCTACGCCTCGTTGTGTGGCCAAGGGGGGCTGCCCTAGGGAAATTTCATTTGCTTTTCCCTAAAATTTTTCGTTTCTTTGAACATGTAAATTAGGGGTAGATTACACACTAGTGATGTAGCCTACCAGCTTAAACTTTTCGAAAATGAAACATTTACTCATTGGCGTTTTGTCTTTGTTGTCTTCTTTCACCTTTGTTAGTCAGGCGTTTGCCGAAGCTTCCAAGAAAGAAATCCAGCAATACGAAAAGGCGGTCATCTTAATGAACGAGGGCCGTTACAACGAGGCTATGCCCATTTTTAAGCAACTCATCCATAGCAATAAGGACTTTGTCGACGCTTCTTGGTCACTTTCCGAACTCTATACACGCATGGGTAACGAGTCTATGTGCATAAAAACTTTGCAGTATATTGCTAAACCTAAAGTGCCACGTTACTGGAATACCATGATGCGTTTGGCTAGGGCTTACCACGAATCGTGTAACTACCAAGAGGCTATCAATACCTACAAGCAGATTCCGCAGACTGAAACGGGCTATTATAAGATTGCCCAACCCAAAATTCAGGAATGTGAGGCTGCCATTAAACTTATGGAGTCGCCTGTTCCGTTTGTGGCTACCAACATGGGGCCTAACATCAATACCGAGTTCGACGATTATTGGCCAAGCCTTACTGCCGACGAAGGCTTGTTCTCTACAACGGTTAAGCTAAATAAGCGCGAAGGCGAAAGTGCCTTCGGTAAGGGCGTGCACGAAGATATTTATGTCGATAAGAAGGCTGCCGATGGTTCTTGGCCTAAAACCCAGAATGCCGGCAACTGCATCAACACCATTCACAACGAGGGCGCACAAAGTTTCTCGCTCGACGGGCGTTACATGTTCTTTGTAGCTTGCGACCGTCAGGGTGCAAGTGGCGGTTGCGACATTTATTACTCTATCCGTCAGGGCGACGGTTGGAGCAAGGCTATTGTGCCGGGTGCTCCGCTTAACTCTAAATATTGGGAAACCAATCCTAGCCTTAGCCCTACTGGCGATAAGCTTTACTTTGCCAGCAACCGTCCTGGTGGTGTAGGTAAGTCTGATATTTGGGTGGTCGACGTTGCCATTGGTAACGATGGATTGTTGACTTTCAGCAACCCGCAGAACCTCGGCCCAAAGATCAACACGAAGGAAGATGAACTTTCTCCGTTCATCCATGCCGATAACCAGACGCTTTTCTATTCGTCAAAAGGTCGCGGTGGCTTGGGTAATTACGACGTCTTCGTAACCTATAAGGATGGCAAGGGTGGTTGGACCGATCCGAAGAATATTGGTTATCCGCTCAACACTTGTAAAGATGAAATTGGTTTCGTTGTCAATGCCTATGGCGACAAGGCCTATTTCAGCAGTAATGGTCAAGAAACCAAGGGCCGTGGCCGCGACATCTACGAACTGAAACTGCAGGCTGGAAACTTCCGCCCTGTTAAGCACATGAAGTACGCCAAGGGTAAGATTATCGATGCCGAGACCAAACAGCCCGTTATGGCGCAGATTGATGTCTACAGTATCAAGAGTAACGAAAAGGTATTCAAGAGTGTCAGCGACAGCAAGACTGGCGAATTCATCAGCTGTGTTCCCGAAGGTGAGGATGCTGGCGTGAATGTCGACCGTAAGGGCTACCTGTTCTATTCGGAATATTTCGACGAAAAGCAGAAAGTGAAGTTCCCTGAAAAGGGTGTTACCATGGAGAAGATTGCCGTGGGTAAGAAGATAACCTTGAAGAACATCTTCTTCGACTTCGACAAGTACACCCTCCGTCCGGCTTCGCACCACGAACTCGACCGTTTGGTGAAGTTCCTGAAAGACAATCCACAGGTTCACATCCGTCTCGAAGGGCATACCGACGGTAAGGGTAACCACGACTATAACGTTACCTTGTCGGAAAACCGTGCAAAGGTGGCTTACGACTATTTGGTGGCGCGCCGCATTGCAAAGGAACGACTCTCATATAAGGGCTTTGGCCCCGATAAGCCTATTGCAACTAACAGCACCCCTGAAGGACGTGCTCAAAACCGCCGTACCGAAGTCATCATCACGGCTAAGTAATTCTCAACTAAACGAACTACCTTTTAATGAATAACGTTTTCATTACGCAGACGTCTCACTTCTTCCCCAATTCGCCTGTTCCTAACGACGAGATGGAAGATTACTTGGGATTGGTGAACAACCACCGTTCCTTGTCTCGCCCCATTGTCTTGCGTAATAATGGAATAAAGACACGCTACTATGCTCTCGACAAGCAGGGGAACGTAACCCATACCTCTGTTCAGATGGCAGCCGAAGCCATTCGCAACCTCGAAGGTGAAGATTTCAGGTTGGCCGATGCCGAACTGTTGGCCTATGGTACGGCTTCGCCCGAACAGATTATGCCTTCGCCCGCTGTTATGGTGCATGGCGAGTTGCCCGAAACTGGCAACCTCGAGGTCGTTTCCTTCCAAGGCTCTTGCTGCACAAGTGTCGAGGCACTGAAGTATTGTGCCTATGCCATTGCTTCTGGCGATGCCAACGAAGCGGTTTGTGCTGCATCTGAACGTCTTTCGGCGCTGATGCGTGCCGAAAACTTTAAGGCCGAGGGCGACGTCATTGCTCTCGACAAGCGACCTATTCTGGCTTTTCAGAAAGACTTCTTGCGTTGGATGCTTAGCGATGGTGCTGCGGCCCTGCGTTTGTCGTCTAAACCTGCGCAGAGTGGCTTGTCGCTAAAGGTTGAGTGGGTGGAACTGACTTCGTTTGCCAACGAACGCGAAACGTGTATGTATATGGGCGGCGAAAAGCAACCCGATGGCTCGCTTAAGGGCTGGAACGCATACCCGCAAGACCAGTGGCTGCCTATGTCGTTGTTCTCGTTAAAGCAAGACACCCGTGTGTTGGGCGAGAACATTGTACGCTTGGGTGGTGAGTTCCTAAAGAGAATAATGAAAAAACGTAACCTGAAGAGTGCCGACGTCGATTGGCTGTTGCCGCACATGTCGTCGATGTTCTTCAAGGACGAGATGAAACGAAATATTGAAGAAATTGGCATTTCGGTGCCCGAAGATCACTGGTTCTACAATTTGACGCGTATTGGTAACATCGGTTCGGTTTCGGCCTTGGCTATGATCGACGAGATTTACCATTCGGGCAAGTTGAAGAAGGGGGAACACCTGCTTGTGGTGGTGCCCGAAAGTGCCCGCTTCACGTATGGATACATCTATCTGACCGTTTGTTGATGATTTTTAATGTTATGTTGTTTTTATGAAGGTTGAGGAAGTACCGCAAGATTTAAAGTTTTTCCAAGGCACCGTGGTTAGCGATGTTTGCTATGCCGTTGATGCCGATGGTAATTACCAGGCTGTTTTAAGTAAGGGTTGGGACGTTAAGGCTGATGCGCTGCAAACGGTTCTCGACGATATTGACGAACAGTGCGAACCCATTCGCCAACAAGTTCTACGTCACGAGGTCAGCCCATTGGCTTACCACATGGAAAAGAATTTGATGGACATTGATATGTTGGCCGACAATTCGGGTATTGCCAAGCGTAAGGTCAAGAAACACATGGAATATGACGAGTTCATGAAACTCGGTGCCGATGTGTTGCAAACCTATGCCGAAACCCTTCGTATCACTGTCGACGAACTTAAAACGGTTCCCGAAAAATAAAATTAGCAGATAATGGAATTAGACTTTGTTCACAAGCCAGCCGGCCATTGCGAGAATGGGGTGGTGGCAAATATGTTGCGCTTTTATGGGTTCGACTTGCCCGAACCGCTCATCTTCGGATTGGCTTACGGCTTGTTCTTTTCGCACATGCCGTTTGTAAAACTGGCTGGCTTGCCGGTTTCTTCTTTCCGTACGTTCCCGGGCGTCTTGTTCTCGCGTGTAACCAACATGCTTGGCTTTAAAACCACCACCGAACGCTTTTTGGTGGAAGAGAATGCCATGAAGGCGCTCGATAAGAAGTTGAACGAAGGTGTGCCTGTTGGTTGTGTGGTGGGTATGTATTATCTGCCTTATATGCCAATTGAGTACCGTTTCCCGTTCAACGGACATAACATCTGCATTGTGGGGCACGATGAGAATACCGACCTCTACACGGTTAGTGACCCTAACTGCACACAAAAGGTGCAAATTAGTCGTAAGGACTTGCAGAAGGTGCGTTTTACAAAGGGCGGTACTTATCCGTTGTTTGGCCAGATGTATTACATCGACAAGGCACCTAAACAGTTGCCCGACCTGAAACCGTTAGTGGTGAAATCGCTCAAGCAGAATGCCTGGTACATGACGTCGCAACCTTCCATCCTTCCTTTCTTTGGGGTAAATGGTATTGACTATTTGGCTAAACAGATGGCGCATTGGGAGGAAAAACTGGGTGCCCGAAAGGCGGCCCTTAACTTGGCACAGATAATTCGCATGCTAGAAGAGATTGGGACCGGTGGCGCTGGCTTCAGGTTTATGTATGGTGCTTATCTTCAACAAGCTGCACAGATTACGGGCGAAGATCAGTTGAAAGAATTCTCACAGCGAATAACTATGATAGGCGATAAATGGCGTGCATTCGCATCCGATGCGGCTACTATTTTCAAGCGTAGGAAGGAAGCTGTCACTTATGCTGACGTCGCACAACAGATTGCCGAGATTGGCAAACTTGAACGCGCCTTCTTTACCGACTTGGGCAGCGTGGCTAAAGGCATTAAACTCTAAAAATACCTAATCTCGTCGTAATAATACTTGAAGGGGCTAATCCGTACCACCTTTTCATCATCGTCTACATAGAACCAAGGCGAGAACGGATGCTTAAAGTTGCGCATAAGGTGTATGCTGCGGGCTGGCGTGTTGCCCTCAACTACCATAAAGGCAATCTCACCTGTCTTTTCGTTCTTGGCTACGTCGGCAACCATAACGGCATGACCATATTTTGCCCCTTTGCGTGCGGGGTAAACAAAAACATCGCCCGGTCGAAGGGCACTTAAATCGTCTTTGCAACGAAGGTATCGGCTCAACGAATAGGTGCTTGCCATGCCATAGGTCTTTTTCAGGTAACTGTTTAGGTTGGTCCTCGATTTTCCTCCGCTATACTTTAATAGCTTTCCGTTTACGTCTTTAAAGGCAATATTGTCGTACTGCCCATTCTCATAAAGGTATTCGGCGCGTAGGCGTATGCACACGTCGGCACATTGCTCCCAATTGTTCAGTAGTGGCAGGTCTACAACGGCATAGTTCATTATTTGGTAGTTGGCTTCGCCACCGGTGTAGAGTTGCACCTTTTGTTTGGCACCTTTCAGCGGCAAACTTCGCATATAGGCAGCAAAACTGTTTTGTTCGGCCTTTACGCGTGTAAATCCTTTCGGAACTGGCACTTCTGCAATGGTCTTGTAGTTGTGCGGATTACTATGGCTCGACAGGTATAATACCCCAGCGGTTGCCACTAGGGCAAGTAGCAAGGTTAGGCATAGCAGGCGAAGTAGTTTCTTTTTCATGCGTCTTTTCCCGCTTTTCTGCCCTTGTGCACAAAGTAGTAGACCAGTGTTAGGCAGATGGCCAACATTGCCCAATAGGTCAGCATAGACCTTAATGGGGTGTTCTCCGAAACGTATTTAATGGCCTTTAAATCTTTGTTGTAGATGAGTTTCGCATCGGTCAGCTTTTCACCCAATCCGGTTTTTGCTTGGTCATATACGGTTGCTGGCACTTCTACAAGGTAAAGCGAGTCGGCATAGCTAACGGTCAGTAGAAATTCTATGGTAGAACTTCCCTTGGTGCTCTTGTATGATTGTCTTTTGTCTACCACACTATAATCTTTAACGTATTCGCGCTCAATGCTTTCGTTTACGTAGTGCGATGTGATGTTTACGCAGTTAGGGACTAGCCTTGCTAGGAAGGCTGCACAAACTACAGCGAGTAGATAATAGATGTATTTGTTCATATTTCTGTGTTTTTTGCAAATATACTCAATTTCGTGTTTTGCGTCAGTTTTCGTTAGTGGTTGTTTTTCTTACTGCTAGCTCGCTTTTTATGGTAACTTCTTATATTTTTGCATCGTTAACTTTTAATTGTAATATTATGCTTAGACTTAATTGTTTCTTCAAGGCAGAAAGTGCTGAAAACTTTAAAAAGGCTCTCGATGCGGCTAAAGTACTTACCGAAAAATCGCAAAAGCACGAAGGTTGTGTGGCTTACGATGTGTTTGCTAGCCAAACCCGTGCCGATGTATTTATGATTTGCGAAACATGGAAAGATCAGGAATCGCTCGATAAACATGCGCAAACACCTGAATTTAAGGAATGTGTTGAAATCATCAATAGCAACGGACTCATGAAGCTCGAAAAGTTCGACATGTAATTCTTCCTGTTCAGTAAACGAAAAAGGTGCGTCATTGCTGGCGCACCTTTTCTCGTTATTGAGGTGTTCTCTTATTTCTTGTGCAATTGGTTGAAGATGTACTGACCAGATTCTGTCAAGATGTTCTTGTCGAATGGCTGCATGTTGCCATCGTCCCACTTAAGGGCTGCACAAACACCACCTTCTGAACTGAAGCTCCAGTTGCACCAGCTAACAACCTGCTGGCCATCGTTGTCGCCGTCAAAAATCTTCATCCACATGTCTGCAAGGTCTGGGCGGAAGTTAGTCCAGCCACTAGCGTCGGTTGTTCCCCATTCGGTAACGAAGATAGGAAGGTTCTTCAAGATGCAAGGTACGCTGTCGCAACCGTTCTTGAAGAACTGCATGAAGTTAACGTCCCAGAACTTAACGGCAGTTTCTTCGTGGCGGCCGTCGTTGTGGCTGGCTGCGTAGAAGTGGAAGGTGTACATCAGGTTGTTGTATGCTTTGCCGGCTTCGTCAACTGGTTCGTGACCAATGACGTCTTGTGGACGCTGTGACCAGTGTGGGGTACCGCAAATGCAGACAACATCCTTGTCGTAAGAACGGATGATCTTCAACATCTGTTCGCAGTGTGGCTTGATGTTTTCCAACCAGGTAACACGCGGATTGTGGTATTTAGGGTACTTTTCGTTGCCGTACTTTTCGTTCTCGTAGTCAACACCGTTTGGCTCGTTGCAGAGCTCGTAAAGAATGTGTTTCTGGTTCTGGTAGCGGCGTGCGCAGTAGGTAAAGAAGTCAGCAGCCAAGTCCTTGCCGTTGCTAGGGTGGTTGCGGTAAATTGCGCTCATTGGGTTGCCTGGGCTAAGCACGTGCCAGTCAATCAAGAGGTACATACCCTGTTCTGCTGTCCACTTAACCAGGTTGTCTACATATTCGTCGCGGTGGTTGTGGTTGTAGGCATAACCACCTTCTTCGTCTACATATACGGCAATGCGGAAGATGTTGGCATTCCAGTCGTTTTTCAATGCCTTCATGTTTGCACCGGTAATGTTGGCGCAACCTTTCCACTGAAGGCCGTGCGAACTCATACCGCGAAGCTGGACGGGCTTGCCGTCGGCACTGCAAAGGCAACGCACGCCTGTTGCATTGGTGTCTACCTTAAGCTTGCCCCACTGGTCTACTGGCGAACCCTTTGGGTAGGTTGGTGCTGGCAATATTTCAACATTGGCAGATGCTGAATCAATTGTGCCGAATGAGGTGGTCGATGCGGTAACTGAACCGCTATTCTTGCAACATCCTTTCTTGCTGTTGTCTGTTGCAGAATTGCTACATGCACCAAGTGCAAGGGCTGCTGCCATAGATAATAAGATTTTACGCATGTGAAATTAATGTGTTTTAGGTATAAGAAAAGAGGCGCCATTCTCCCCTTTTTAGGAGTATTGCGCCTCTTTTTATGTGTTTTTTACTTGCTAGTTCTGCTCTGCTGTGAGCCGGTTTCTACAGTATGGTACTTTTCGTGGAACTTCTTGTAGATGTAACGGCCAGATTCGGTAAGAATCTTTTCGTCAAATGGTTCCATGTTACCGGTGTTCCAGTTAAGTGCTGCGCATGAACCGCCTTCTGCACTGAAGTTCCAGTTACACCAGCTAACCATCTGCTTACCGTCGTTGTCGCCATCGAAAATCTTCAACCAACGGTCGCTGAGGTCAGGACGGAAGTTTGCCCAACCACTGGCATCGGTTGTTCCCCATTCGGTAACGAAGATTGGCAATTCCTTCAAGATGCAAGGACTCTTCTTGTCACCCTTCTGGAAACGGGTCATAAAGTCGTTGTCCCATGCCTTAACTGCGGTTTCGTAGTGCTTACCGTCGTTATGTGTAGCTGCATAGAAGTGGAAGGCATACATAACGTTTTCATATAGCTTTCCGTTCTCGTCAGCTGGTTCTTTGCCAATTACCTGTTCTGGGTTCTGGTCCCACATTGGTGTGCCACAAACGACAACAACGTCCTTGTCGTATGAACGGATGATCTTCAACATCTGTTCGCAATATGGCTTAATATGGTCTTCCCAAGTTACGCGTGGCTGTTCAGCCCATGGCCACTTGCCACCACCAAAGTTCTCGTTCTGGTAGTTTTCGCCGTTTGGCTCGTTACATATTTCGAACAAAACATGGCTCTGCTTCTGGTAACGGCGTGCGCAGTAGGTAAAGAAGTCTGCAGCTACGTCCTTGCCGTTGTCGCGGCGGTTGCGGTACACACGGCTCATTGGGTTACCTGGTGTAAGCACGTGCCAGTCAATCAAAAGGTACATACCTTGTGCGGCTGTCCACTTCACTAGGTCTTCAATGTAGCGGCTGCGGTGGGTTGGGTTGTAGGCATAACCACCTTCTTCGTCTACATATACGGCAATACGGAATACGTTGGTGTTCCAGTCGTTGCGCAATGTGCGGATGTTCGACTCTGTCAAGCACGATACGCCTGCCCACTGCATGCCGTGAGAAACCATACCTCTAAGCTGTACGGGATTGCCATTGCGGTCGCATAGGCAACGGGTTCCCTGCTTGTTCTTGCCAATTTTTAGCTTACCCCACAACTGTACGGGTGAACCAATTGGGTATGTTGGTGCCGACAAGATGTCGCAGTTGATTGAAGCACTGTCAATCCAACCAAGTGTTGGAGCGTTGTCGGTGTCCATTCCAGGAGCCACATAATTGTTCTTTGCTTGCTGTGCGGTTGCTACTGTTGCACAGAATGTCAGCGCTAGCGCCGATAGCCCAAGTCTTTTTAGCATCTGTATAGTTTACTTTTAGTTTATTTCTGTTTAGTGTGCGTATAAAGCGCAATTAATTGGCAAATTTACGAAAAAACTGATATATCTTCCATATCAAATAGGTTCTATTCGTTTTCTCTTAACATCTTTTCTTACTTTTGTGGTCAATCGTTCTATATTGTTTTTCTATGAAACAGTTTCTTAAAATGGTAGTGGCCACCATTGTGGGCATTACGTTGTGTTTTTTCTTTTCGTTCATAATTCTATTGTTGGTTGCCGCTTTTGCCGATGGGGCTTCAGGGCCGGTAACCAAGAAGTCGGTCTTGAATCTTCGACTCGAAGGCGTGGTTAACGATCGTTCTACCGATAACCGGTTGGCTTCTATTGGTTTAGAAGATTATTCCATTGGCCTCGACGACGTGTTGCTGGCCATTAAGGCGGCAAAGACCGACGACATGATTCAAGGCATTTTCCTTGAACCGGGTGCGGTTAGTTGTGGATCGGCTTCCCTTTCTGAAATTCGTGACGCGCTTGCCGACTTCCGCAAGTCGGGCAAGTTTGTCTATGCCTACTCGGGGGCTTATACGCAAGGGCTCTATTATTTGTCTTCGGTGGCCGATAGTGTGTTCCTTAACCCCGTCGGCACGGTCGATTGGCGCGGAATGGCTTACCAGGGCATTTTCTACAAGCGTGTTCTCGAGAAGGTGGGGGTTGAAATGCAGGTCGTAAAGGTGGGTACCTACAAGTCGTTCACCGAACAGTATACCAACGAGAAAATGAGTGACGCTAACCGCGAACAGGCTTCTGCCCTGGTTAACGATTTTTGGAAGGTTGTTTCCGACTCGGTGGCTTCTTCGCGCAAGTTGTCCCCTTCTCTGTTGAAGGCGGCTGCCGACAGCATGCTTTCCTTCCAACCGGCCGACAGCGTGCTGGCTTTGAAGATGGTAGACAAATTGGCTTATCGCGACGAGGTGCTCAACAGCATCAGGTTGCGCATGGGTTTGGATAAGGGAAAGAAGATACCGGCTGTCTCTCCGCAAGACTATGTGGCCGGATTGGTTCCTGTTGAAGAGGGGGGCGAGGTGGCTGTCCTTTACGCGGTTGGCGAAATCGATAACGGTACAATCGATGGCATTAATTCCGATAAGGTGGTGAAGCAGATTCAGAATTTGGCCGATGACGATAAGGTGAAGGCGGTGGTTTTTCGTGTCAACTCTCCCGGTGGCAGTGCCTATGGCTCTGAACAGATTTGGCATGCGCTTCAGTTGCTGAAAAAGAAAAAGAAGTTGGTGGTCAGCATGGGCGACTATGCGGCTAGTGGTGGCTATTATATTTCCTGTTGTGCCGATGCCATTGTGGCCAACCCTACTACTATGACGGGCTCTATTGGCGTGTTTGGCGTTATTCCGAATGTGGGACCTCTTGCCGATAAGATTGGCGTGGATTATGATGTGGTGAAGACCAGTGAAAGTGCTGACTTCTTGAGTGGACTGGAATCGATGACACCTGTTCAGCAACGCCGCATGCAGCAGTACGTTGGCACTTGCTATTCATTGTTCAAGAAGCGTTGTGCCGAAGGCCGTGCCATGAAGGAAGAGGAAATTGAGAATATTGCCCAAGGCCGTGTTTGGAGTGGTGTTCGTGCTGCACAAATCGGTTTGGTCGATCAGCTCGGAACGCTTGACGATGCAGTCGAACTGGCTGCAAAGATTGCGGGCTTGGAATCTTACTATACGGTTGACTATCCTTCTAAAAAGAGCTTCTTTGAAGAACTTGTCGATAAGACCCCTTCGTTTGGTGTGCGCATGTTCGCACCTAAACAGTTCGAAAGGGAACGCAAGGCTATTGAGCAGGCGCTTAAACTCGAACGCTTGCAAGCTGCCATGCCTATGACCATAAGGGTGGAATAACACATTCTAAGAAGCTGTTTAAATTTTTTTAGGTGTTTATATACCAAATGGTAGTTAAGGTTTTCTGATGTTTTGTTCCGCGGTGCTCCACGAACGTTGTTACGTTTTCTGCGTTAGGCAGTTTTCTATGACATCTTTGATGACTGTTTTGGCTCGGCATAAAGCCTCACCGATTTGCAATTCCAGGCCTTTCCAAGTGGGAACTATGTCCTAAAAGGCCGTTGTAAAATTTTTAAACAGCTTCTAATAAAAGGGGCTGTATCATAATTCACTTTGATACAGCCCCTTTTCTTGTATAACTAGTCTTTATGCTCTTGCAACGCTGGTCACACCTTTCACGGCTTTAATCTTGCGCATAAGTGCTTCAAGGCTTTCAGCATCGTTCAGCCTGACACTGATGTTGCCCTGGAACAAGCCGTCGACCGAGTCGACTGATATTGAGCGGAGCGATACGTTGGTCTCGCGCTGAATGAGCGATGAAATATTGGTCATGATGCCAATGTCGTCTTTTCCCACTACGCGAATGGTGCCAATGAACTGGCCGCCAACCGATTTGCCCGACCATTTTGCCCTAACGACGCGGTAGCCGAAACGGTTGATTAGTTGTGGCGCGTTCGGACAGTTTTCTTTGTGGACTTTTATCATGCCTTGCGAAGATACGAATCCGAATACAGGGTCGCCATAAATAGGGTTGCAGCAACGGGCTAGCTCATACTGTATGCCTTTCAGGTTTTGGTCAATGACCAAGACGTCGTCGCTCGAATTCTTTTCGTTGTTGTTATCTTTTTGTTCAAAGTCGGCAGCGCTCTGCACGCTAACCACTTCGTCTATCTTCTTTTCCTTGCGGTAGAATTCTTGGTACTCGTCCCTAACCTTAACAATGTCGCGCTTCTCGTTAGCAATGTCGGTATAGAATTCAACAATGTTGTTGTATCCCAACTTCTTCACGAATTTCGACATCATGGCTTCTTCAATGTCAATCTTCCAGTTGCGGAAGCGGCGTTGAAGGGTTTCCTTACCAATTTCGGCGTTCGACGATTCCTGTTCGCGCAAAATCTGTCTGATTTTCGCTTTCGCTTTGCTGGTCTGTACAATGTTCAGCCATTCCTTGGTTGGCTTTTGGGTAGAGGAGGTTATGACCTCTACCTGGTCGCCATTGTTCAGAATCTGGCGTAGTGGAACGTTCTTTCCGTTAATGCGTCCACCCATACATTGTGCGCCAATGCGAGAGTGAATCTGGAAGGCAAAGTCGAGGATTGTTGAACCGTTAGGGAATTTCCTAAGCTCGCCGGTTGGTGTAAATACGAAGACCTCCTTGTCGTAAAGGCTGAGCTTGAATTCGTCCATGGCCGTGTTTACGTCGCTGTCCTCTTGGTGTTCCAAAAGTTCGCGAACGTTAGCCAGGAATTGGTCGAAGTCGTTTTCGCTCTTTACGCCTTTATATTTGAAATGGGCAGCCAAGCCTTTCTCGGCAATTTCGTCCATTCGTTGGGTGCGTATCTGCACCTCCACCCATCTGCCCTGTGGACCCATAACGGTGGTGTGAAGGCTTTCGTAACCGTTCGACTTTGGTATTGACAGCCAGTCCCTCAAACGTTTAGGGTTGGGTTGATACATGTCAGTAACAATGGAGTAGGCTTGCCAACATTGGCTCTTTTCCTGCTCGTAAGGTGCATCGATGATGATGCGGATGGCGAACAAGTCGTAAATATGCTCGAAGGTCGTGTTCTGTTTCTTTATCTTGTTCCAGATAGAGAATATGCTCTTTGTGCGGCCCTTCATGCTGAACTTGAATCCTGCGGCTTCTAACTTTGCCTTTACTGGTTCAATGAACGCTGCAATGTAGGCATCGCGGGCGCGTTTGGTCTGGTTCAGCTTGGATGCTATCTCTTTGTAGATGTCGTAGTGGAGGAACTTCATGCTTAAGTCTTCCAACAGCATCTTTACGTGGTACAGACCCATGCGGTGGGCCAGCGGAGCGTAAAGGAACGATGCCTCTTTGGCAATCTGGTCCTGTTCTTCTGGCTTATAGTTGGCAATGTTCTGTAATAGGTATAGTCGGTCGCAAATCAGTATCACGATTACGCGCACGTCGTGCGCAAGGGCAAGTAGTAGCTGGCGGTAGTTGTCGCTTTCGAACGACGTGTTGTGTTGGTCGCTCAACTCCTCGGTCTTTACCAATCCATCCAGAAGTTTTGCCGATAGTTCGTCGGTGTGCTTTTGGGCGGCTTCGTAGGTGATGAATCCGCCTCTTATGGCCTCAAACAGAATTTTGGCAATAACAACCTGCTTGCCAAGGTTCACTTCCTGTTCTAGTATAAGGGCTGTGCTCACAGCTCTTATCATGCAGTCTAGCGCATGGTCTTCACTTGCAACGTTCTCGGTATGCTGGAATACCGAGCGAAGATCCTTTATTTCCTCGGGGGTGAATTTGTCTTCCGCAACTTCCAGCACTTGGCGGAACTTGCTGACCAATTCTTTCTTCTTTTCATCCTTTTCCATGGGTCTTCCTTTCTTTTGGTATATGGTTGGTTAATAGGTTCTGCTTTGGTTGACGGGCTTTAGTCATTATCTACCTTGAACCCTTTATGTAAAGATATAGATTTTTTGTCAATTTTGAAAATACCTTGTTGTTGGTATCTGTTGCCTTGCCTTTTTTGGGACGAACGTTAGCAGATGCTTGACATGCAGTTCTTTTTCTTGATAAGGTGACATGGCAACCTATAGGTTAATTAATCCCACCAGAAATACCAGAATGTAGATTGTTCAAGAGACTTGGCCAATGTCGAGACGTGCTCACATCCTTGTGTTACTATATCGGGGGCATAGGCTGTGTGTTCAAGGGCAAGGGCTTTGGCTACATCGGGCCCTACAGGCATAGGCACGTTGTACATGATGACATCTGAAGAAATAAAGCAGGGCACAGCTTCATACTTCTCGTTCCAATATTGGGCTATTGCCTGGTGTTCTTCTGCAGAAGGACAGTCGTTCCACGCTCCCATCGGAATCTTGGCGAAAATCTCCGAGGCTTTTCTCACCGCTATTTTGACCAATACGAATTGCCCACTGTCAATGTCTGCTCCTTCCATTGTGTCCACTGCACTGCCTTTCAATTCCGCTTCATTGCCAATGAGCTCATTCCATTCTGTTTCATCGGCGAAACACTCCTTTAGGTCCTTTAGCCTCTTTTCTATGACCATTTCGCCTGTCAGGGGAGTTGCAGACGACTCTGTTTCAAGTTCATCCCTAATGTTGTCAATGAGATTGCTATCCAATTGTAAGATTACGGGGAAGAATCCGGCCTGTTCTCCTTCTGCCTTGGCTGACAGATAGGTTTGGGTTATTTCTTCTACGCTTGAGTATCCTTCAAGAGATTTTATTTCGCATTCATCTCCCAAAATTTCTCGTAATGCCCGTAGGAGTTTTTCCGGATTTTCAATGTCTGGAACTGCATACGGTTGCTCTCGAAACTGTGTTTTTTTCTTCTCTAGCTCAATCCAGTTATTGCGGAGTATGCACACATAATAAGCAAGAATGACGAAAATCATGAACGTGGTCGGCTCGATGGAACCCTCCTCTATTATTTGACCAATCAGTACAATTAAGGTCAGTGCTGTTAAAGGCACACACAGGCAGAGCTGTTTCATCTCGGAATGTCTCAATTCCTCCCAGTCTTTACGTTCAACTATGGACTCAAGTTCAGCTTTCATTTCAGCTTCTAACTTCTTCTTGAGCCGAGGGCCAAAATATACGATTAACAGAGCTGCTATTATAATCGTTATTGCCATAATTGTGGTATTCTCCATTATCTTTTAGAATTTTAGATTATAGATGATATTTCCTTGCTCATTTTATCTGCTTCAAGTGAGTATCAATGTCCTTTTCCCGACATTTGTCAGCAATATTACTGATTTTTCTTTAAAAATCAGACATTTTCAGAAGCGGTATAAATTTTTTTATTGGAGAATTTTATGAGAGATTTTTTAGGTAAACAAAATATCTTACCACTCTACATTCTTAAGATATCTTTTTAACAAAAAGGAACAGAAATAAGGAAACGTGTATATCTTATTTTCAAAACCAATGTTATTTCTGCTCAATTTTATGCCAAATTCAATGTCTGGGTATCTATCACTGTCAATCAATGTTCTCAATGATTTTGATCTACCACTCACGGCTTTTACTTCTACAGGAACTAATGAATTCTTTGTCCTGACAAAAAAATCTTCCTCTAGTGTGGAGTCTTCTCTTTTATAGTAAAACAAAGAATACCCTTGTTTTATGAGCGACTCTGCTATGATATTCTCGTACAGTGCTCCTTTGTAAACTCCCAAATTGTCATTCACACGTAAATCATCTTGAGATTCATCGTCTAAACTGGCTATTAATAGGCCGGTATCTCCAAAATACAACTTATATTTGTCTTCTTCATAATTCCCCTTTAACGGTAACTCTGGAAAGGAGATGCAATAACAAGCATTGATAATTCCTGAATCAATCAACCATTCGATACACCCTCTATAATCCTTGAATCTCGCACCACTTGCAACTTTAGATATTTGGAATTTCTTGTTTTCCTTTGCCAATTGCACAGGAATATGATGAAAGACATTCATGATTCTTGCTTGATCCAATCCTTCAGCGTATTTTCTTATATCCTCTTCATAATCATGAAGAAGTTGACGCTGCGTCTTCAAAGTACGTTCAAAAGTATTTTCCTGAATAAAGTTGACTATGATCCTTGGCATACCTCCTAAAATGCAGAAATCGAGGAAATGTCTATGATATACATTTAATTCCAAATCAGAAAATGGTTTCATTTTTTGCATATGATCTAACAAATCGGAAATCTGTAGGTCGGAATATCCTTTTGCCCACAAGAATTCTTCGAAATCAAGAGAATACATGGTATAGTCATCCTTATATCCAACGCTATTGCTCTCTATTCGCTTATAATTGATTCCTAATAAGGAACCGCTACAAACAATATCATAGCCGCCATCAATCTTAAAGAACTTCAAAGAAGTGGCAATCTCTGGGAATTCCTGCATTTCATCAAACACAATCAATGTGTTATTTCGAATAAATCTAAAATCTGTATTCAGTTTTGATAGATTCTTTATTATTTCTTTCGGACTATATCCATCAATTGTGATTTTCTTGTACTTTTCATCGGTGACGAAATTAACATATACAACATTCTCATAGTTGGCATTTGCAAAATGAAGTATCGATTCTGTCTTTCCAATTTGTCTTGCACCCTTGATAATAAGAGGATTTCTTTCTCTATCTTTTTTCCATTCAGTCAAAAAACTATCAATTTTTCTTCTTAAATACATATATTTCATATATTTATATATGCAAATCTACAAAATATGAGTGAATTATTTGAAAATTTCAGCAAAAAATGAGCGAATTATTAGAGAAATTCAGCAAAAAATGAGCGAATAAAAGATGATAGTTACAAAAAAATGAGCGAATTGTGCCTACAAAAGCATTTTATTATTCTGCTACCGATTGGTATATAATTCCCATAAATAAAGGTAAGCTTCCTGTGTATGGAGGCTTACCTTTTTATTAATGGTTAGTCGGGAATGGTGCAGGTGTATGTTACCTCACCAGTTTTCTCATCGATGTGTTCCACTTCAGTAATTATTCCTTTTATAATCAGAAATCTGTATAGTTGCTCTAACTGACCATCAAAAGGTTCGTCTACTGCAAGCACTCTTTGTATTTCATCGAGAACATCTTGCTTGGTTAGATTACCCCTCGCTACGACGAAAGCACTAACTGCATCCATGAAACGATTTGCATACATAATGCTATACTATTGAATCTCGACGATAATCAGTCAAGTCGCTACCCAGCTTTTTATAGATATCTTCGACACTTTTTCCCGATTTTAATGTCAAAAGTTCAGCGTCGGTCATGCCTATTAACTGTAGGAACTCAACCTTACCATTAGGGGTGTGAATAGTTTGAGCTGAGGAATCGGGAACACAGATGAAACCAGTAAGATTAGATTCCTGTTTAACATCGATACCCGCTTTCTGGCCTGTGTAGATATACTCGTAAGGTCGGAAAATCTCGTTACTTTTGAATGTTATTCTTGCAATAGACTGAAGAATACCGCAAATACATCTGATTTCAGCCTCTTCATCTTCAAAATCGTACTTTTTCAGCTTGAGAGTCATCTCATAGCCATATCCACTCCATTCTTCGTCATCTGACTCCTTTTCATATAAATCAGTTAAACCGTATGTTACAAAGTGCCAATAGTCTCCAGCGTCATAAACACTGATACCAGCAAGAGGATCGTTACCACCTAATGACCATGGAATGACCGTTCCATAATGCTTAGGCTTGGTCTGGCCTGGATACAAGCGTTCAAACTCAGCAGTAATAGCATCCCAGCCAGGAGCCGCGCTATCTTCCTGTTCATCCTCATCCTGTTCATCCTCTTCTTCCACTTTGCCCGAATTTCCCGTCAACTCGTCATAACTTTCCTGTGCTTTCTGGTGCCCCTGTTCAGCAGCCAAGTGCCACCACTTTGCGGCTTTTACAAGGTCTTTTTTCACGCCATCTCCGTTATAGTAGCAGATACCCAGTTCATATTGCGCCTTGGCATATCCTTCTTCAGCGGCTTTGGTGAACCATTCAACAGCTTTTGCAAGGTCTATCGTTCCACCTTTGCCTTCTAGGTAATGATAAGCCAGACTGCACATTGCATTTGGAATACCTTGTTCAGCAGCTTTGGTGTACCATTTCACAGCAGTTTCCTCGTCCTGTTCCACGCCACCACCAAAACTATAGCGGTTGGCCAAGTTGAACTGTGCCACAGCATTTCCCTGTTCGGCAGCCTTGGTGTACCATTTCACAGCCTCTTCAGGATTTTTCTCTACGCCCTTGCCTTGGAAGTAGAAGATACCCAAACAACTTTGCGCTTCGTCATTACCCTGTTCGGCAGCCTTGGTGTACCATTTTATAGCAGATTCGTAGTCTTCTTCTTCATCGTAGACATCGCCCAAATATTTTTGCGCATCTGCATTCCCTTGTTCTGCAGACTTTAAGTACCATTCAATAGCCTTTTCAGTATCTTTTTCAACACTTACGCCACTATAATAGCAAGTGCCTAAGTTGCACTGCGCTTCATCATTTCCTTGTTCAGCGGCTTTTAAATACCATTCAACGGCTTTTTCGTAATCTTCTAAACAAGAATAACAAACACCAATCCGTTTATTGACCTCTGAATCGTTTTGGTCTGCCAATTTTAGATACAGTTCAATAGCCTTTTCGTTATCTTCTTCTACGCCTTCGCCATAAAAGTACATATCGGCCAATTTGCGTATAGCTGCAGCGTCTCCCTGTACGGCGAGTTTTGTAAGTTCTTCAATACTAATTTCTTTTGACATGATTTTTTTGATAATTTAAAATGTGTGATGATATTTCTGTTTTAAAATGTAATAGCAAATCTGTATCATAGTTCAGTAAACATACATTTCAGCAAATAGATATTACAAATATAGGAAAAATAACTATATCAAACCAAAATTTTGTTCGAAGACAGACAGCAAAATTATATGTTGTATTCATCGTCTGATTTACACTTTTTGTTATATTTGATACTGTATATAATATATTAGATGTTTACTGAAGAGATTCTCTTTATATATTATTCCCAAGTTAATATTATTCCCAAGTTAGATACAAAGTTGAGTATTTATCTACTACCTTAATAGGATATCCATCAGCATCGAAAGTCCATTCAAATTTGTTCTCATTTCCTTCTGAATCTATAGTAGAAACTGGCAAATGCTTTCCTGCTGCTCCATAAAAAATTCTTAAAGAAGCTGTTTCTCCTAATCCCGTCACATATGGAAAGGCGAATAGGATGCAAGCCTTATTTTCAATAGGTTCTGCAACAACATCATTGGTATATTTGAATGAGTAGCTTCTTTCATCATCAAACACATTCCCATCACCATATTCTTCATGATTCTTTTCTGTGCCACTAACTAGATCTCCATTCTCCCATACATAAATCGATTCAGAATAATCAGAATGATTTCCCGAGTTCTCTTTATAAGTATTTTTTATCATATGGCCGTCTTTGTCATATGTGAATTCGTTAACAATAACGCTGCCATCGATTTTATCTTGTGATGTCGTCGTTTCAATAAAGCCATTAGCATTCAGTCTGCCAGATAGTACTTCATTCCAGTCTTCAGTGACAGAAGTCCCGGTTACAGAATTTCCGTTATAAGCATACTCTTCAGTACCAAAAGTGTCGTGTGATTTTATCAATCTACCTTTTGAATCATATTCGTATTTGGTTTCACGTTCATGACCTTCTTCGACATATGTCGAAGAAACCAATTTTTTTAAGTTCTGATTGATGACAATAGTGCCATTGTCGTTGTTGTCATCGTCATCGTCATCGCAAGATGTGAAAAATCCTGCAGATAGTGCAAGAATGCACAAAGGGAAAATAAATTTTTTCATTGTTTTTTCGTAGTCTGTGACAATCCAGACAGACAATTATATAAAAACGAAAGTGTGGACTGCCAATACTTATGACTACTAAAGAAGGTCCTGAGAAAACCCATAACAATAGACACAAGAATGAAACCCACACTAAAGCGCGGGAACCATCATGCTGTCTTGTTGTTACTCGAAAATTTCTCAGGTTTTCTTTAGCAAGACGAAAGCATAACACTTCCTAATAAAATATGTTCATGCGGAATACAACCGCATTTCTAGTGCAAAATTAGTAAAAATCACAAATTATTCTACCCAAATAAATATGATTTTATTGCAACACTTATCAAATGTCGAGATTGGGCTGAAACATACTGTGTTATTGGTTATCTTCGGGCTGTTGGCCTAGAAGAAGGTGAACATCCAGCAAAAGTATATTCTTTATGATTTGCCCTTAATCGAACAGTGTGCCTTGTCTTGGGAAACGCGTTTTCCCCATGTGCTCGTAGGCTAGGGTGGTAACCTCGCGCCCTCTAGGTGTACGCTTTATGAAACCTTCTTTGATAAGATAAGGTTCGTATACGTCTTCCACCGTGCCCGGGTCTTCGCCTAGGGCTGTGGCAATAGTTGTCAAGCCAACAGGACCACCATTAAATTTGTCGATGATGGTGTTCAGCAACTTGTTGTCTATTTCGTCCAAACCATAGGTGTCTATGTTCAGGGCCTTAAGTGCATATTCGGTAATCACCATGTCTATGGTGCCATTTCCCTTCACTTGGGCAAAGTCGCGAACACGGCGCAAAATGGCGTTGGCAATACGTGGCGTGCCTCGGCTGCGGCGGGCTATCTCGTAGGCAGCTTCATACACGATTGGGGTGTCGAGCAGTTGCGAAGAACGTGAGACGATTCTTGCCAATACGTCGGCGTCGTAGTATTCTAGGTGGCACTTAATGCCGAAACGGGCACGCAGTGGTGCGGTTAGCAAGCCGCTTCGGGTGGTGGCACCTACTAGGGTGAACGGATTCAGGTCTATCTGAATGCTGCGGGCATTCGGACCCTTGTCTATCATGATGTCTATGCGGTAGTCTTCCATTGCCGAGTAGAGGTATTCCTCTACCACCGGACTCAAACGGTGAATTTCGTCAATGAAGAGCACGTCGTTCTCTTCCAGGTTGGTCAGCAATCCGGCAAGGTCGCCCGGCTTGTCGAGCACGGGGCCCGAGGTCAGCTTGAAACCAACCCCCAACTCGTTGGCTATGATGTTCGATAAGGTGGTCTTACCCAAGCCCGGAGGCCCATAGAAAAGGACGTGGTCTAGCGGCTCGTGACGCATCTTTGCAGCCTCCACGAAAATGCGTAGGTTCTCTATGATTTTCGCTTGTCCCGAGAAATCGTCGAACGAAAGGGGACGAAGGGCGTTCTCAAAGTCCTTTTCCCTCTCGTTGGCGCTGTCTCTTATGTCGAAGTCGTTGTCTTGCATGCTTGTTAGTCTTGTTCGTTCGTGTCGTCTTCTGCCACTTTAGGGCTTTCTGTTTGTGGCGTGATGCCGTTTCTGCGGTCTTCCTTCAAACGGCTGAATAGGTCGGTAAGCTTGTCGGCAATTCTGTCGGTCAAGTCGTCTTTGCGGAATAGGTTCTTCACGCGTTTCCACAAGAACTTGAAGTTCCACCAATAGCGGTACGAGAAGAAGTAAGACCAAGGCAACAGTATGCAGAAGACCAAGGCGTATGCCCAACCCGGGAAGTTCCCCCCGTCGTAATGGCAGAGCGGAATGCCCACGGCAAGCATCAGTATGAAGTGGTAGATAGGGAAGATGACCATGTTTACGGCCAATGCCACCGTTGAATAGAAACCGGTGCCAACTGTCCACTTCTCGCAAGCCCACTTGCCCAATGCAAATATTGGGGCATTGACAATGGCGCTGACGGCTGCAGGAACGGCAAACACAAAGGCATGGATGAGGGCACGCAAGAACGAACCGTCGAAGTCGTTGCCATATTCCCTAACGATGGCTTCCTCTTCCACGGCAGGTCGTGTCTTTATCCAATCCTTCACCATGGTGTCTAATTCCTTCATGTCGCCCTTGTATTTCTCCATGGCGGCAATCTCGTCTAGGTTGGCGGCAATGTGCTGGCGGGCAGCCAGACGGTTGGTCTCGTTGTCTTCCCAACCCATCTCGTCAAGCATGTCTAGGTTGTAGATGTAGCATGCGGCGTAAATGGTGTCGTAGTAGTCGTCGGTGCGTATGTCTAGCATCAGCGTACTCATGCGGCGGTACAGTTCGGCCCTAATCTCGTTGTAGGCAACCGGCGCGTTTTCTACGTACTTGTCGTAGTAGTCGCGCATCTTAATGGGTTTGCCAAAGTTGATGACCATGTGGCCGCCGCTGTGGTCGTAGCTGGCATAGTCAATGCCGGTTGGTATAATGTAGACGGTCTCGTTCGTGTCTTTGTAGTGGTCTTGCACGGCAAAACCTATGCGGAACATGCCCTTTACCAACGGACGCAGCTTGCGCATCTCTTCCTGTCCGCCTTCTGGCATCAGGCAGAAGAACTCCTTGTGTTCAAGCACTTGTGCGGCTTGCTCAAACGAGTCGGCATTCTTCTTTAGGTTGCTTATGCCGTTGCGCATGCGGTAGGCTGGCATAATCTTCAACCAACGCAGAATCTTGTTGGCAAGCTTTTTGCTGAAAAGGTCTGCCCTGGCTAGGAATACGACAGGTTTTGGCGACGACGACAGCAAGGCCATCGCGTCGGTAAATGCGTTCTGGTGGTTAGGCGCAAAAATTACAGATGCGTCTTCCGGTATTCTTTCTTCTCCGTTTATCTCAACCGACGTGAACCATTTTTGGTACACGTTGTTCGAGTGCATTCGCAATATGCGGTATAAAAGCGGTGTCTTATATATCTTACTCATTTCCAATCTCTGTAATTAGAAGCTTCTAAATAGCATCCTAGTGCAAAAATACTAGATTTCCTGTTTTTATCCAATTTCAGTTGTCGAATGTAATCTTGTCTATGTATTTCATGTTCTTTACAATGCCGTTTCTGTAACGTATCATTTTGTTGTCGGGATGCGCAATGTCGCTTTTCAGTGGCGACCGGAACGATGCGGCTATGGTGGCTGCCTCGGTCTTGTTCAGCTTGCGGGCTGGTTTCTTGTAGAATTTTTGTGCGGCAGCTTCCACGCCATATACGCCCCTGCCGGTTTCTACAATGTTCAGGTACACTTCTAGGATGCGCTTCTTCGACCAGCATTTCTCAATCAGCACGGTAAAGTACGACTCCATAATCTTCCTTAACCATGACCTACCTGGCCACAGAAACACGTTCTTTGCTGTTTGTTGCGAAATGGTGCTGCCGCCAACCACCTTGTCGCTGGTCTTGTTGTGCTCGTAAGCTTCGCCTATCGACTCCCAATCGAAACCGTTGTGGGTCATAAACTTGGCATCTTCTGCCGAGAGGGCGGCTACATACATCTCGGGCGAAATCTTTTCTATCGATTTCCATGTCTTCTCGAAGTTGGTGCCTTTTTCGTCACCACATTGTTCAAAGTAGCGGATGACCATTAGTGGGGTAATGTAAACAGGAACGTACCTATATACGAACACGCCAATAATGGAAGTTAGGAAGAATAAGATAAGCAGCCGTTTAACAATGTTGAACACAAGGTACCTAATGCGCCTTGCAAATAAGAAACTAAAATCCATATCAGTTTATCCTTAAGTTCTATATCATTTCTAATCTGCCAGTTAGGAGCAGTTTAAATCTTTCGTAATTATTTTTTACAGCTTCTTACTGCCCAGGGAAGAAGAGGAAGAGGAAAGGGTAGCCAATGGCCAAACCAATGGCGAAGCCTACCGCAACCTGTGCCGGCGTGTTTTGTTCCGATGCCATGCGTGCCGATGTTACTAATCCGGAAACTAGTATGACGGCCGATATGATAATGGCGTTGTTGTTGTTCAGGAAGTAATGGCTCATTGGCCCAATGGCCCAAACGTTAAGCACACAGCCTAGCCAACAGCCCATGGCGGCAGAATGTACGCTTATTTTCCACCAGTTGTTGATGAGGGCGCAGATGATGAGGACAATGGCTCCGCCTGCAAGTGTGCCGTAAACAAATGGGAAGATGTGCTTGCTTGCCATTATGAGTGAACATGCTGTTAGGCTGGCTGCACAAATAAGGTAAGGCACAACGCGGTCTTCCTTCTTCGGAATGTTTACACTCGAAATGTACCCTTTTTCACTTAACCAAAGGAAACTGAGAAGGGGAATTAACACCGAGAAGAAGATGGTGCAGAGTATTCCTAATATTAGGAAACGGGGATTCATGTAACGGAAAAGCCCAATAGTGTAGTAAAGCAATACACTATAAACGGGTATCAATAGCGGGTGAAACGCGTATGATATTATTTTCGCTACTTTTGGTTTCATCTCTGTTCTTTGGCTGCCGTTAAATTTCCTTACGTAGCGATGCTACTGGTATGTTAAGCTGTTTGCGGTATTTTGCAACGGTGCGGCGGGCAATGACGTAGCCGTGTTCTTTCAAGATGTCCGACAGGCGGTCGTCGGTCAGTGGGCTGCGTTTGTCTTCGTTCTGTACGCACTCCTCTAAAATCTTCTTGATTTCCTTGTTCGAAACCTCTTCGCCATCTTCGGTGGTCATCGACTCCGAGAAGAAGTCCTTAAGTAAGAACACGCCAAAGTCGGTCATGACGTATTTGCTGTTGCTGACGCGCGAAATGGTCGATATGTCGAAACCGGTTGCGTTGGCAATGTCTTTCAGTACCATTGGCTTTAGCTTGGTCTCGTCGCCGGTTTTGAAAAATTCTTTTTGTTTCGAAATAATGGCTTGCATGGTGCAGCGCAAGGTCTCTTGGCGCTGTTTCACACTGCTGATGAACCATTTTGCAGCATCTACTTTCTGTTTAATAAAGAGTGCCGCATTCATTCTGTCTTCGCTCATGCCTTTCTTCGACTGTGTCAGCATTTCAAGTTGGTCCACATAGTCTTGGCTGATGCGTAGTTCTGGAATGTTTCGGTCGTTCAGTGAAAGGATGATTTCATCGTCTTCACATTCTACGATGAAATCGGGAATAATTTGCACACTGGTGCTTCCCATCGAGCTGTCGAGGCTGCTGCCTGGTTTAGGGTTTAGCTTTATTATTTCCGATACGACGTTACGAAGGTCTTCCTCTTCAAGGTTAAACTTCTTCATAATCTTGTCGTAGTGTTTCTTGCTGAAATCGTCGAAGTTGCCGTCAAGAATCTTAATGGCGTTAACAACGGCTGGTGTCTGTTTTTTGCGTTGCAGTTGCAGCAAGAGGCATTGCTGTAGGTTGCAGGCGCCAATGCCGGCAGGCTCTAGGCTTTGCACGGCGGCTACGGCTTCCCTCATCTTCTCGTCGGCAATTTGCTTGCCGGTTTGGAACATGTAGTCGTCAACCATCGACTCAGCCTCTCTTCTCAAGTAGCCGTCGTGGTCTATGTTGCCTATTACGTATTCTGCCAGTTCTTCAACCTCCTTGCCAATGTTTTTTAGTCTTAGTTGGTCGTGAAGAAGGTCGTGTAATGATACCGATTCTGCTAGTGGCGAGTCTCTGCGGTCTTCTTCGCTGTAGTTGTCGTCGCGAAGTTTATAGCTTGGGGTGTCGTCGTCTGTCTTGTAGTCCGACATGCTGAAGTCTGCGTCGTCGTAGGCCGAGTCGGTCACGTCGTGCTCTTCTGTTTCGCTTGGCAGCTCTTCTCTTCTGCATTCGCCTTCAACCTCTTCCAATACGGGGTTCTCATCCAACTCTTGCTGGATGCGTTCCTCCATCTCTAGGGTGGTAGACTCTAGCATTCTGATCATTTGAATCTGCAATGGCGACAACTTCTGTTGCAGACTCTGTTGTAAACCCTGTTTCAGCATATAATCGGTAAATTTTTTTGTTCTAATTTACAAAAATACAAAAATTAAGGATATTGATAGTTTGTGATGTCGTCCTATTTCATTAACTTCGTAAATATAAAATTCTTATGATATGGAGATTAAATCTGAAGAACTATTGAAAAAAGCCGAAGAAAAGGCAAAAAATGATTTGGAAAATCCGAATTACTACGGAACATGCCCCCAGAAGGATATTACTGGCGACAGCTCTAAAAGTAACAGGCCCTTGCACCTTTTTACGGCTTCGGCGGGTTCGGGCAAGACGTGGAGGCTTGCATTCGAATACATCTGCCTTTTGCTTAAAGATGCCGTTTTGCCCGCCGAAGGCAAAAACGTTGAATGTATTCCCGACAATTACCGCCACATCTTGGCAATTACGTTTACCAATAAGGCTACGGCCGAAATGAAGGAACGTATTTTGGCTAATCTCGAAATGTTGTCGAATGACGATCTCGATGGCAAGAAGGCTGATGAAAGGATGGGCTACCTTCAGCAGTTGGCTAACCGCCTCGATGTTAGTGTAGAGAACGTGGTGGCTAGGGCTAGGTTTGTCTATTCGAACTTGCTTCACGACTATAGCCATTTCCATATTCAAACCATCGATTCCTTTTTCCAGTCGGTGTTGCGTAACTTGGCTCAAGAATTGGGCATTGGCTCTTATTGGGATGTTGAACTCGATTCTGAAAGCGTGCTTAAGGATGCGGCTCACCGCATGTTGAACAAGGTGCGCGACAATGCGAAACTTCGCAAGTGTGTGTCCGACTACGTAAAGGACCGCATTGACGATAATAAGAACTGGAACATCGAGGGTGAATTGGTTAGCTTTGGTAGCAACCTCTTCTCCGAGGCGCTTATTACCAACGATGAAATGGACGATTTTTTGGAAGATGATCCGCAAAATCCGAAGTTGTATGAACGTATTTCGTTAATTAAGCAGGCAATGGCCGTGGCACGTGCCACTTGTCAAAAACGCATTAAGGACGAAGCTACGCAGTTCATCAATTTCTGCGCTGCTAACGGAATGCTTCCGGAACATTTTTCTTTCAGCCATGCTATTTATAACTATGTGCAAACTCTTGCCAATGGTGAAACGAAAGAGGTGGGTAAAACTGTTCCAAAGTTCTTAAATGCTACAACGCCCGATGAAATGGTAAAAGTTGTCTTCGTAAAGGCCCATCAGTCAACGCATCTAAATAATGTGGTTGCCTTGCAGGCTAGTCTTGCCAATGTGGTCAATGTATTTAATGAAGCTAACGGCCAGATCATTGTTTTCAATCAGGTCCTCAAGAATATCAATCAAATCGGATTGTTGGCCGACATCAAACGTGAGGTCTCTGCCTTGCAGGAGGAAAACAACATCTTCATGTTGGCTTATGCCCAGCCGCTTTTGCACAAGTTCATTACTAACGACGACGCTCCTTTCGTTTTCGAACGCATCGGCGAAAGCTTGAGGTATATGATGATTGATGAGTTTCAAGACACCAGTAAGGTTCAGTTCCAGAATTTCAGACCTCTTATTCAAAACTGTTGTGCCTCAAATACAGGTAGCTTGATTGTGGGCGATGCTAAACAGGCCATCTATCGCTTCCGTAACGGCGATTGGACCTTGATTGAATCGCTTCGTAAACAGTCTGACGATGGGGTGGAGAACGATGAACGCCTGTCGATGCCTACCCCAATTCATGGACACAACATGCAGTTCAATTACCGCAGCTCGGAGAATGTGGTGAACTTTAACAATGCCATGTTTAGAACCGATTTCTCCGATGAAACCAATGATTTCTATCAGGTGCCGTTAAAAAGAAGCATTGTCTCTATTCTCGACGCTGCCAATGACGGCCATACCGAATATTTGAAGGATGTCTATTCTACCAGCCATCAGTTCGCCAAGGAGAAGTCGCCAGGTTATGTTAAGGTCAAATTCCATCTGACCGACAAGGAAGATAAGGAAGAGGAAACGCCTTGGCAGCTTCAGGCCCTTTTGGCCGAGATAGAAGACTTGCACAAAAACGGCGTCAAATATAGCGATATGACCATTCTATCGCGTTTTAATAAAGACATTCCTAAAATTGCAGCGTTCCTAACACAGAACGGGGTGCCTATCGTTTCCGACTTGGCATTCCTCCTCTCTGCGTCCATTAAGGTCCGCCTTATTATCGATGCCTTGCGTTATGTCGATGCCTACATTTCAAAGTCGTCTGCTCACCCTAAAGATGAGTTGTACAAGAGGGAACTCTCGTGCGACTATTTGCGCTACCTTAATGCAAATAATCCCGATTTCACCGACTTTAATGCCGACGAGCCTAAAGTTGAAGGGTGGTGCGCTCGCTTGCGTGGCGATGTTGACGTCGATGGCGAGAATACAGGGCGTGGCGATTTGTTGCCTTCTTTGCCTATCTACGATATGGCAGAAGAAATCTATCATATGATTTTTGCCGATGAACCTACCGACGAATATGTTCAGGCTTTCTTCGATTATTTGCGCGATTTCTTGGCACGTCGTGTGGCATCTATTCGCGACGTCATCAGTTATTGGGACGACAAGTTGTCGGGTGTCAGCATCCCTGCCGACCCGAAGAAGGCAGATGGCGTTAAGATGTTGAGCATTCACAAGTCTAAAGGCTTGGAAAGCCACACCATTTTGTTGGCGAACTGCTCTTGGAAAGTCACTGCCGATAAGAAGACTTCTTTCTGGTGTTCTGGTAAGGGGAAATTAGGCGATGAAATGGCAGATTTTGAAATCCCTATGATGCCTGTTGACTTTAACTCAAAATTGCAAGATACAGCCTTCTCCGATGAGTATTGGGAAGAGATGGCTCAACTTCATGCCGAGAATGTCAACTTGTTCTATGTGGCATTAACCCGTGCTAAACATAACCTTATAGTCATTGACGAGTATGTCGAGAAGACGGATGATAAACTTGTTGAGGCGACTATGGGCACTCTCTTGCATGCCGTCTTCGATGAAACCGACTTGCAAGATGACGATGTCGTGCCGAAGCCAGTTTCAGACGATGCCGATAGCAATACGGTAAAGGTCGAACAATGCTATAAGTTGGGCGAAATCTTACCTTCCGACGATTCAAAGAAAAAAGAGGAAGTGGTTGGCGACTTGGTCAATCAGCGCGACTCTTTCCCTATTAGGGGACACTTCCGCCAGTCTAGTGCTGCCAATTCGTTCGTCATCAACAAGGCTATAGTCGATAACTCAAAAGCCGATTTCGGTATTCAAATGCATTGCCTTTTGTCTTATATCGACCATTTCACCGACGAATCGCTTCAGTTCGAAGTGAATAAGGCTGTCAATCGTTTGGTGCTTGAAGGCGTATTGCCAAACGACGATGCCGATGAATTTGTAGAAAAGGCTGTTTCCTATTTTTCGAATCTGTCAAGCGAATATCCCGACCTCTTTCACGATTGGTTTGGCGACCATCTTAAAGTCTTGAACGAAAGTAACATCATTCTTTACGATGAGTGGACCTCAAAGAAATTGGAAGAAAAACGTCCCGACAGATTGGTTTTCGATGCTAAAACCAATACATTCACCGTTATTGACTATAAAACGGGAAACTACTCGCCAGAGGCGCATAAGCGCCATGTGGAACAGGTGCGCACCTATATGCGGTTGGTAAGTCAGCTTTGCCCTAATGCTAACGTTAAGGGCTTTGTGTGGTACTTGTCTTCGTGCAAGGTGAAATCTGTCGATTAAAACGTCGTTTTATTGCTAAACGTTTCCATTCATTTGCGATTGTAATTTAATTGGCAATATATGTTAGAAATTGGTATTAAGGGCGAACAGTCTGTGCTCGTCAACGATTCAAACACTGCCGCTGCTTTGGGCAGTGGCTTGTTAAAAGTGTTCTCAACACCCTCTGCTTTGGCATTGGTCGAAAAAACGTGTTGGATGAGTGTCTCTTCACAGCTCGAAGAAGGGCAAGGCACAGTTGGCACACGTGTCGAGCTCGACCATTTGGCTACTAGCCCCATCGGCATGAACGTTGTATGTGTGTCTGAATTAGTGGCTGTCGATGGACGCAAGCTTGTTTTCAATGCTTCCGTTTATAATGGTCAGGTTGGTGGCGAGTTGGTGGCGAAGGCAGTTCACGAACGTTTTATCGTTTTCAACGAGAAATTCCAAGCCAAGGCCGACGCTAAATTGGGATAATTCTTTCGTGAAATTTTTAATCAGCTTCTTATAAGTGCAAAAAAAATCGGGTTCGCTAATGCGGACCCGATTTTTTTATATTGGCAGTTTCCTGCCGTTTATTTCTGGTTCTTTACCATTTTTTCGCCGTTTACGATGTAAACACCGTAAGGGAGACCGTTCAAGGCTTTGTTGCTAGAGGTTTGTTTCTTCAACAGAACGCCATTAGCGTTGTAAACGTCCACTAGGCCATTAACATCGGTATTAACCTTTTCAATCTTTGTTTCTGTAAACTTCACCGAAACATTATCGGTAACGGCATTGGCTGTGTTTGATGCTAGGGTTGCGTTTGTGACGATTTCACCGTTTGCGTTGTTTGCCTTAACCCTACATTTGTATTTGAAATTTTCAGTTTGTCCGGTGTATAGGGCGGGAACTTCAATGTAGAGCTTACCATCCTTAACTTCGTACTTGTAGTCTCTCATGCCGGAAACATCGATCAATTCAAGTTCTTCTGGAATTGAATCCACAATTACCACATTTTCGAACGCCATGCCACCCGGCCCCATACCTGCTATGCGGCGCCAGGTGTAGCCGTCCCATTCTTCTACAAGCACTCTACTAAAGTTTTTCTCAACGTCGTCGCTACATACGTTGCGGGTGTAATTATCTACATTGAACGCATTGCCGTCATAGTCCCATTTAGGGCCAATTAATGTGTATATTTCGTATTCGCCGCCGATTGATTTGATTTTAACACTATTGTCGTGTGACCAATCTGAGTTTTCTGCTACTATTGGCCATTCCATAGAGCTAGTCATTTTTCCAAGGCGCGTTCGTACATAGAATGGACCTGAAACTCCTTTATGAATTTGATACGGACCATTTAGGTGATCGTATAAATGAGAACTTGGTGCCATTAGCATGCTGTCAAAGCCGATGGTTAGTTTCTGGTTCCATTTGCCATCTTCGTTTTTACCTTGTACTATCAGTTCATTTTTAACGGTAAAAGAATTGTCTTTAAATCCCCATTTCTTAAGATCATTTGTATTATCTACAGCGAACTTTCTTGGACAATCTTCATTTAGAATAGTGTAAGTCGTGTCGAAAATGAAATAAGAGATACGGTAGTTGTTTAAGTTAATGTAGGCTTCACTGGCATCGTTGAATACCCTATAATATGAATAGTCAACAAAGTCTGTTTCATACTGACCTGTTGTGAAGTTTACTTCGCTACGGCCACCGTTGAGGTTGATCCCTAAATTCTTAAGGTTAAGCGTGTATTCAATGGTGTCGTTAATGGCAACTTCTTCTACGTTTGCTTTTTTCTGGAATACAAGCGGATTGTCAATAATGTCAACCACATTGCGCTCCATGGTGTAGGTCGCATTGTTAGGGTATTCGTTGCTAACCCATTCATCGAAGTTCGTTCCGCTAATGCTACTGCACAACTTTATGCCGTTCTTCTCCACGTCATTAGCTGTTACGGTGAATTCAACAGAACCCATTGACTCTGCTAATCTTCCAGTCTTAAAGCCTGGAATTGAACCAATGTTCCAGGTAATGGTGTGGCTTGCTGCATCGTATTTGCCGTCGCCTTTGGCACTTACGAAGGTGTAAACAGGGGCCAACTTTGTTGTAATTACGGCATCTTTTGCATCAACTGAACCATAGTTTCTGTAGCTTACACCGTAAGTGATTTTATCGCCAGGGTATGCATAGGTCTTGTCGGTTGACATATAGACCTTTACATTGGCCGATGCTTCCATGGCCGATGGCGCTGCCATGTTTCCTGAACATATCAACATGCCCAATGTACGGAACCAGTCGTGGAAGTACTTTGGTGTGCTGCCTTCATAACGTTCTTCGTCATCGAAGCCAACGTCAGTGCTGGTTCCATCCCATTTAATTTCGCATTGGCGGTAGATGTCGCTTAATAGTTCTTCATCGCCTGAAATGACGGCGGCTGGCGAACCTGCACCTACCGAGTAGTTGGTATGATAAGCAGAACGTATGCTACCGTCTAGATTCCATTGTTGCGGAATTTGTGAAACACCAAACCATTTAGGCTGTCCCGGATCAGGAGACAAACCTAACTTGCTACAAATGATTTCGCCATCATTTGATGGATTCTTTAGCAATTCGGCATGTCGAATTGCCATTAGGTATTCCGAGTTGTTAGTACCCTCAATCACCTGGTGAGTCTTTGGATCCCAATCGTAATCGGCATCTCCATGCCATAGGTAATCCATCATGTGGCGCCATGGGTAACGGAAATCTTCACCGTCTATATAAACATCAAATTTAGGTTCACCATCGGTTTCCATTGTAACAAGACCAATGGAAGCCTGATGCCCTGCTTCGTAAGCCTTTTGATTAAGCCAGTTGGCCGATGCCGCTGCACGCTTAAATTGGTTAATTTGCCAATTGGTGCCTTCTCCATCACCTTCTAACCATTTTGCAAACTCGGTGTAGTAGGCTGGGGCGTCGTAATCAATATACGTGTGCCCATATATGCAAAGCAGATTAGGTCCACCTCCAAAAGGACCATTAAGACCTGGATAAGCAGCCTCTCCCTCTTCCGTAAGGCGCCAATGCGTCAATTCTCCCCAAGAGTTTCCGCACTTGGTGTAGCCGTCAATACCAATTATGCCGCTTAAATAGCCTGAGTTTAAACCAGAACCAGAATCATAGTTCGCAATGGTATCAACCAAGGCGCCAACAACACGTTGTGCTTCATATTTCAACGAAATGGGGTTGCCTTCCGAGTCTAACACTTTCTTGCCGTCTTGCATCATCCATTCGCCCCACTGCTTGTAGGCAATCAGCATGGCCATGGCTATGTCGTTGTCTCCGTCGGTTGCCGAGTGACTTGAGTTTGATGATGTTGACGTTTCATCGCAATTCCATCCTGCAATGTATGGCCCGGTAAAATATCTATCTTCAGCACGAAGGACCTTACCGTCCTTAAAACGTTTCACACCACTGAAACGGTTGTCGTGTATCCACATGTATAGGCCGTTAAAGGTAGGTTGGTCGGCAAACATAGCTGCTGCCAGCAATGCGTATCCGTCACCTTCCGACACGAAAACTCCATAGTTGTGTGGAACATCTTTATTGTAGGTCATGTAGCGAACACCACTAACTGTGTCGTTGGCATAGCGGCAGCGGTGTGTCATCATCACATAAGCTTCACGCATGGCTTTTTCCATGTCGGCATGGGTGACGCCTTCCGCATTATACTTGGCCAATGACTTTCCTCCACCCTTATATTCTAGGAATTGTGGAAAAGGAAATGCCGGATTACCCGAATTGATGTCGGTTTTAACGAAAACCGATGGGTCATAGGCATGGTCTTGTGCCATAACCTGTACGGTTGGTAGCATGCTTAAGCCCATTAGTGCTAAGCTTGCTGCTAAACCTTTTCTGTTATGAAATCTCATAAATTTATTGTTTATATTATTTTTTGTCTTTTCTTGATAGACTCAACCTTATATTCGCCAAAAATCGTGCCAACCTTGGCAACAGATAACTTTACAAAGATATATGTTTTTTTGCAAACTTATTCTAATCGCAACTTTAATTGGCTGAATCTGTTATTTTTAAATGGGGTGAAATGCCGGAAAAATTTAACAGTTTCTTATGATTTTTGATTTTCTTTTCCTTGAAAAATAGAAAAACATAAAAAAATGAATATATTTGTAGATGTTTGAATTAATAGGGTGTATTATATCCTCTAGGTAGGGTATACTCAACAAACTACAAATTATGATTATGATGAAGTTTTTTAAAAATAGGATTATTACGGGCGTTCTGTTGACCTTCGGATTAATATCCGTTCAACAGAGTTTTGCTCAAGATGACGGCTCGGTGCCGTACGATCCGTCGTTGTTTATTAAGACGGAAATTAACTCGGGAAATCCCGCATATCCGTATCCACAGTTCTTGGAATACAAGGGCGGTGGTAAGTCTCTTGCAAAATACAATGCCGAAGGTGTAACTCATGCCGACATGGAAAAGGCCGGACGTGAGGCGTACGAAATTATGATGCACCGTTGCCGATACGAAGGTAATTACTGCGGTGTTGACTATATTTCGTTTAACCGAGACGATGTCCCCCATAACTACGGTACTTTCGTGTCTGAAGGTGATGGTTATGCGCTTTTGGCGGCTGCTATTTTTGCTGATCAGAAGACTTTTAACGGTCTTTACATGTGGGTTCACGACATTCGTTTTGCAGGAGTAAAACGTTTTAGAGACGGTAAAACTAGAGGTCTGGATGCAAACGATTTTGCAGGTCCTTATATGGCTGCTTGGAAAGATAAGACATTCGATGCTAAGTATGGTTCTGACAGTCACTCTGCTACCGATGGTGACGTCGACATAGCCATGGCTATGCTTATTGCCTACAAGCAATGGGGTGAATGGATGATGCAAGATGGCAAAGTCGTGAAAGATTCGGAAGGAAATCCTATTTCATTAAAATATGAGACTCAACGCGTTGTTGGTGCGTTGGTCGATACCATAGGTCAATGGGATAAAGATAGTGGCAGCTTAACGGGTTATCTGTGTGGCGTAGTTGGTGTCGATGGCTACGAAAAACGTGGTAACTCTTGGGGTGAACTGACGCGCTGGAGATTTACCGATGCCGCTAGAGAAATGTATCCGAATATCAATGGACCTAATTCTTATAGTTCAGGTCCTAACCTTTATAGTGTTTATGGCGGTAACTATATAGACTATGATGCACCTTCTTATTTTGAAGAGTTCTGGCGTTGGCTGAAGAATGGCGATGGCGTGGACGAAAACAATGAGAAAGTAGCACCTTGGGAGATTCATCAGTTCAAGCGCGCGGCTGCGTCTGGTAACTGGTTGAACAAAAAGGCCTACGAACAGGGCTTGATAGGCTCTATCGGCAGAGTGGATATGGAAACCGATGGTGAACCTAAATTTGGTGTTTATGTAGACGGTGAAGATTTCCGTTACCCATGGCGTCACTTTATCGATTATTTGTGGCACGGAAATGCCGATTACGATTGGGATCCAAAGACTCACCAGGTTATAGAGGGATCTAATAATTCGGAATACTTAATGGGTATGCGCCATGCTGAAATGTTAAAGGAACCATCAAAAGATGGCGAAATCATTTGTAGCAAGATGGGTATGTCTCCTGATCCGGGACAGCCTAAATGGTTTGGTGTTTCTCAAATTCCGCAACAATGGACGCACGAAGGTGGTGTTACATCTGCTTACCATACCAACTATTCTGTGGGCGCGGGTTCGCCTGCAGCTGTCATCTCTGGCGATTTGGAATTGCTGGCCGATATTTACCGTCAGTGCGAAATTATGTGGGATGGACATAATACTAATGTTGGTTATTACGACGAAGAACGTTATGAGGGTAGCACGCCTAAGTATTTCCATGGTTGGTTCCGTACTTTGGGTATGTTGGTTTGTTCAGGTAACTTGGCGGCTCCTGAAGATATGAAGCCTATTGCCAATGCCAAGGTTTATATGTCGGTCGATAAGACTTATGCTTATCAATACGACAACGTGACCTATGGTGTTCAGTTCCGTAACTATGGTACGCTCGCTGCTAAAGATGTCGTCGTAAAAACCAAACTCGATCCTAACTACGAGTTTGTTAGTGCTACTGGCAATGGTAAATATGATAAGGGTACTCATTCTATTACTTGGAATGTGGGCTCTATCCCTGGTTTTAAGACGGGACATTTAGAAGAAACCATGGACTCTGTATTCTTTACCGTTAATGTGAAGGATACTTTGAACAAACGCATTTGCTTGACTAGTACAATTGAAGGCTCAAACTTCGACGGTTGGGTTAGTAACGAGTATCCTAACCACGCTACCTATACAATGGAACGTAACTGTGTCGACATCTTGGCTAGCCGTTCTTTGTCTATTAAGAAGACGGCAAGTAGGAAGTCTATGAATCCAAACGACGTTGTTTCGTTCACTGTCGAATTTGAAAATAAGTCCGAGGGTGAAGATTCTTGGATGAATGGTGGACGTGAACACGTTCGCATTTCTTACGCAAACAACCCTACGGTCCAAATCAACTCGTTCCTGCAGTTCTTCCGTTTCTGGAACGACTCTTACGAGTCCTATATTAATATGAGCAACTACAGAGTATCATATTTTATGTACGATGGTGTTGCTAAGGGACTTTACGATCCTGTAAAGAATAAGACGGGTTGGACATTTAAGATTGGTAACCAAAACGACATGGATAAGTATGGTTACAATCCTCCAGAAGGCCCATGTACCTTCTCGTACCAAAAAATCCCACAGGGGCAAGATCCTGATGGTAAAAAGTGGAACCAACGACTCATGATTCGTTTCGCGAATGTCCTTATGGCTCCTTCTACCCACGTTTACGATAAGTTGAATGGTGCTTATTTGTGCCATAAGGGTGTGTATGGCCCGGGCTTGATTCGTGCAGACTTGTCTTCAAACCCGGCTGCCGATCTTAAGGAACGATTGGTTGACGACTGGTCATTTGCCGATAATATCTCTACTATGGATAATGGCGGTCAGCAAGAAAGTTTCTACCCGGTAACGCCTTCTTGGGCCGATGTCAATAACCTCGGCTATGATATTAATAACTTCACAAGACACGTCTGCGAACCTTCGGAAGTGAAGAACTTCGACAGGGTGTTAGTTGAAGAGTTCGATGGTTACACCTGGCGTAGAATTCAGGGACGTGGACCTCTTCCTGGTAAGGAAGCTTACAATGTGACTATTGCCGATACCATCCCTTACGAATTGTTGTGGGTGGGTTGGAATGATAGTACTGCATTGAAGGACGATGCTGGTAACAAGATTCAGGCTACCTATACTCCGGCTGCTAACCCTAAGGCCGATGGCTATACCGGTATCGTTCATTGGACCATACCTGAAATGTTGGTCGGTGAAAAGGATAAACTCGTCTATACTTGTAAGGCGCGAGACTTGGGTTGCCCTGATGTGGACGATGCTTTCTATAAGAATGTGGCTTGGATTTGGTCTGATACCGATTCTCCAGACTCTTCGCAGGTCGAATTGATGACGACTTGTGCCGAATTGCCTCCTGTTATCGATCCTCAGGCTTCTTTGTTCAAGACTGCCGATAAAACAGGTGCCGATGTTGGCGAATCTGTATCTTACGAGTTGGAATTCAAGAACACTGACGGTACGCGTGTCGATGCCAACTGCAAATCGACTAATGGTTGGAAAACCCTTGGCAATGGTACCATGCCTAAAATTGGTTCCGATGGTTTGGTAATGTCAACACAGACTGGCTCTTACTTCTGTGCTCCTGAATATTCTTATGGTAAAGAGGGTAGCACCTACGTAAAGATTAAGGGGGCTAGCAACTCAAGTTCTTTGTATATCGTGTTCCGTTATAAGGGTGGTACCCCTGGCGAAGCCGATTTCAAGGGTGCTTGCATCCAGTTGAATGTTAATAACGATGGCCCTAATAATTTGGGCTATACTGTTTGGGATAATGGCACTATGGTGGCAACTGGTCAAGGTTATGGTAAGAATACCCAGTTCCCTGGTGACGAAGTGGAACCTACTTTCAAGTTTACCATCAAAGACAACCACTTGTATGTGTACTGTAATGATGAAGAAGACGAGTGGACTTCTACTTTGAAGGATTGGGCTATCTCTGATGGCGATGCTGGCTACTTTGGCCTTTATTCAAAACAGAACAATGGCGACCCACAGGTTACACAGTTCATTACCGAACTCGACTATGCGTTCAATATTACACTTTACGACGATGTTCCAACAGAGTTGAAAGTGTCTACTATCTCTGACGATGGTAAGTACGATGAAACAACACGCCGCATAACTTGGCCTACTGTTGCAAAGGATGTTGAACATGCATTGAAACCAAACGAATCTATTAAATATACTTACGAGGCTGAGGTTGTAGAGTGTAATAAGAAGTTTATCAATAATCTTGCTCTCGCAACAGTATATGGTAAGGACACCCTTAAGGTTGTAAATACTATCGATTGTGGTGCTGTTGTATCTTGTCCACTCGAGAAAGTGACCCTGAAGTCGGCGTCCGACGTGTTCTGTTCGGC
>JAKSKR010000030.1 GCA_024401645.1 Paludibacteraceae bacterium
GTATGCGTGCACGAGCAAGACTAATGTCGCGGTGGGGCTCTGTTCCATTACCCATTGTCAATGCTGCTAAACAACTCCGTGCGATTAGTCTGCATGTTTCTCTTGAAAACCTGTTTTTGACATTTTGATGCACCCCCATTTTTTGCTACTTTTGCGTGGTCAATTAATCACGCATAAACGACAATGGAGCACAGTTGCCACATAATGCTTTTCCCCTTTCAATGGAAAGTCAACGACCTGAAGAAGAAAGACTTCTCGAAACAGATTAGTCTTAAGTCCATTTCTCCACGTCCAGGCTCTAAATGGAAGAGGGCATCCATTCAGGAAGGTGATGAGCGTAATCTGCTGTTCAACGAACAGAACTACTTCTACGAATTTACGCACGATGCTCTTTACGACTTTGGCGACGATAACGACGAGTCGCTCATCCACCACTACGAACGTTCCGAAACCGACGAAAAGGAGGTCTCCTTTGTTTTCGGACATGCTAATAAGGAATATAAACTCCATCTTAAATATCTGAACCTCAACATCTATGCCACTGGCGTAGGTGTCTTGTCGTTCTACCTTTCCAACGAGACCTACGACAAGCCCGAAGACGTGCTCGTCATTAACCAGTTTGCGCGTCGCGTCTATCCGTTGTTTATTGAAGACTTGGAGTACCGGCGCCTTTTGCCCGATTTCGTACGCATTGAAGGCTTGAATGGCGATTATTCGGAAGACTTCTCGAGCTACAAGACCGATGTTGGCAATAGGCCGGCGTCATATGTCACGAAGCTCATCTTCGACATGGCACCAAACATCGACATCATTCCGGTGGTCGACGACCGTATGTTTGTCCTCTCTTGGTTCAAGAACAACGACCTCTCGCAAATCTTCAGTGCGTCTGAAGACATTGAACCGCTTAAGGCAAGCGACTTCTGGTACAAGTACGTCTTTGTGCAAGACGCGCAAGTCAATTGCCACAACAAGGCAATGCGCAACAAGCTCATCGAAGATTCTACCTACCTGCGCTGGCAAGGCGTGGGGTCTATATACGGATTCTCGCGTAACTCTTTCGTTTACCTCACTACCGAAGACGCTCCGCAACACCTTCTCTCTAATTTCGAGACCGAATATGTGCGTATGGCGGAAATGGTGCTGGTGCAGAGGGCTTCTGTCCTTCGCTTTTCCGAGGAAATCTCGTTGCTCAGCAGCGACAAGCTAGATAATGCCAACCTCTCGAAACGCGTCAACTCTCTTCGTCGTGAGTTCATCCGCTTTGTCAACCAGATGCATTTCCACGAGGTGACGGCTCAAGAACAAGGCATCGACTTCTACAAGAAGCTGTACGAGTTTGCCGGTTTGGAAACCTACGTTAAGAAACTAGACTCTGAAATTGAGGAACTCGACAATTACGTTACCATGGCCGAGGAACGTAACATGAACCACATAGCCAGCAATTTGAGCATGGTTGCCTCTTTCTTCGTGCCGGCCACTGTCTTGTCGGGTATCTTCGGCATGAACAACACCTGGGCAAACGGTTTAAGTGAGGGCGATTTGACATCCCCTCTTTGGCAAAACCCCATCTTCGAATTGGGCGTCATTGTTGGTGTCTCGGTCTTTTTTGTCCTCTGTTTTTACTTGCTCAAGAACAGAATGAAATAGGGTAGTGGCTATTTTCATTAGTCAACTCCGTAGTCAAGGTTATAAACGTAAGGAAGGGAGTGTATCACAATTCATTTTGATACACTCCCTTTTGCTTTTGTGCCATCAACCCGGGTTTTCTGATGTTTTTCGTTTTCTCCGTTGGGGAGTTTTTTTTAAGACATCTACGATGGCTGTTTTCCAAGGCCTTTCCTATTGTCAACTATGTTTATAAAGGCCTGTTTTCTGTTAAATAACTTTGTGCAATTAGTCTCTCGATCTCTTTGAAAGTCTATTCTTGGCAATTTTGATACACTCCCTTCCTTCTCTATTATTTTTAAACAGCTTCTTACTTTGTAATAATACTCAACTTGAAGGTCAACTCGCCAAGAATATCTTCTGGTGTTACACCGTCAAGGTCTTCAATTACGAAAGTCACGCGCTCATGTTCGTATTCAAAGCGGATGTTTTCGCCAATAACCTTATTGTCTACGGTGGTGAATGGGAAAACGTAAGGCAACTTGTTCCAGCTTTGTGCGTTGCTCTCAATGTCGTAGGTGTAGAGTATGTCAGCAGTTACGGCACCGTACTCAAGCACCGAATTGGTGAGGTTGAAGTTGTCGAATTCGGCATACCAGTAGTTTCTGCCATCGGCAGAGTGGGCCACCTTCCAATCGGCAGGCTGAACGTCGTAGATGAAAGTGCGAACCTGTGAACCTATGTTCTCGGTAACGTATTCTTCGGTGATGTACTCCTTGGTACAGCTGGTGTTCAGCAATGCGAGAAGTGCCAAAAGCGGAGTCAATTTCTTAAGTAATTTCATAAGCTTCATAATTTTTATTGGGACATTAAATCCCGGTTGTCTCTAATTGTCATCCCTAAAGTAGGGTGGCTTCTGTTTCTATTGTTGGGGGAATCTCGTCATAGTCCCTTCTACTTAATAACCCTGCAATCATTGTGCCAAACTGCCTACATTTTCTAACGAATTTCATTTGTCAGCGAAATTTAAAAACTGTTTAAAATTTTTTATTGGAGAATTTTATGAGAGATTTTTTTAGGATAGTTTGAATCGTTTTGAATGGAGCAATGGGAACTCCATTGTGACTGAAAAACCATTCAACATTATCATTATAATTGATGATGTTCAGCATTTCCAATCATCATTTTTGGCGATTGATAGCCATTATTAGAGGTCTTAACTTTGTTTTTTGAAAAAAAACGGTACCTTGCTGTACATATTCTCGCAAAAAAGAACGAACTTAGCACTGAATGTAAATGAACAATTTTATGCTCTTTTCAGAAAAAATGAAGCTGGCCGACATGGTTCTGGCTAGTTCCAAATTGCTTTATGTCTTACCCAGGTTTGGAATTAAGCTTGGCTTTGGCGAGAAAACGGTTGATGACGTGTGCACCGAGATGAACATCTCGAAAGCCCTATTCCTTCAGGTTTGCAATGTTTACACCAACTTCGAGTATCTGCCCGAACCCGAAGAACTTCAGTCTATCTGCATTTCCGAATTGATAGATTATTTACATAATTCGCATACCGACTACCTGAAGGCGCGCATCTCTAGTCTCCGGTCAAAGGTGCATAAGGTGGCTGCCGACTGTGGTAAGAGTGGACTCATGCTCAACCGTTTCTTCGACGAGTATGTTAAGGAAGTGGTCAAGCACTTCAACTATGAAGAGGAGGTGGTTTTCCCTTATGTTCAGAAGTTGAAGGCCGAGGGGCCGCAAGCTGACTATAATATTAGCATCTACGAGAAGAACCATACCGATATCGAGGAAAAGCTAGACGATTTGAAGAACATCTTCATCAAGTACGTTCCCGAATCGGACTCCATTGAACAGCGTGAGGCGTTGGCCGACCTTTTCTTGTTCGAGGACGACCTCAACCGTCACTCCCTCATCGAAGACCGCATTTTGGTTCCTATTGTCATAAATTTAGAGAAAGGGTGTTAAAATGGCTAGCAGTAGGTATAAAATCGCACTCATCGAGCCCGCTCCTTTAATTGCTGCTGGGGTGAAGTCTATGCTGGGTGAATGTGGACAGTTCGAAGTGGCTTATGCGTTCAGTTCGTTGCAGGCCTACGATGTTCGGGCTTCGCACATACATCCCGATATTGTTATGCTTTCGCCTTATGTGCTCGATTTCAGCGCGCGCCTTTCTGTTCGCACGGCAGTCTGTTGCCCCGAAAATGCGGCTTTGGTTGCCCTCGTTTCTTCTCATTTCGACGAGAAGACCTTACGCCAGTTCGACGCTGCCATCGATGTGTACGACGACCTTCAGTCGGTGACGCAGAAGTTGAGTGCTGCCCTAAAACTAAATGCCGAAGGTGGCGCCGAGGGCGATAGTTACAACCTTTCCGATCGTGAGTTGGAAATCCTTGTCGCGGTGGCAAAGGGACTTACCAACAAGGAGATTGCCGAACAGCACGATATTTCGGTCAATACGGTCATCACTCACCGCAAGAACATTACACGCAAAACGGGCATTAAGTCGGTCTCTGGACTCACGGTCTATGCCTTACTTAACAACCTCATTGACCAGACCGATGTGGAATAACGTATAGGAAACCCTGTTTTTTAGAAGCTGTTAAAAATTTTTTATTTGAGAATTTTATGTGAGATTTCTTATTTTTTTGCTACCTTTATTAAGGTATTGTCCTAAACGTTTTTTTTCTCGTTTTGGGGTACCATTTTCAACATATTATTAGAAACTGTTTTAAACAGCTTCTTCTTTAATCTACCTATTAATTTCAATTTTTATGCAAAAGAAAATTTCAGTTTCAGAAGTCCTTAATGCTGCATTCCTTCGGTTTAAGGAGCATTGGCTCATCTTGTCAGCGCTAACTTTGGGCGTTATTGTTGTAATATATGCGGCATTTTTTGCTGTTATATTTTCAACTGATCTCCCTATTGATGCTATACAGAACATAGAATCAGCATTTTCTCTCGATGCTATGTATAGTTTGCCAATTGCCTTCATTGTCTTGTATGGTGTCATATTCGTCTTGTCGTGTTTACTATCGCTATTCTTTTATAGGGCAGCACTTTATGTGGTCGATAACAATGAGTTCAATTTAAGCGAAATCTTTTCTTCTGCCCTAAAGTCTCTATGGCCTTTCTTGGGTGTTTTCCTTTGTATTTCAATCGTAAGTTCAATTGTTCAATTTACGTTGGGTATGGTAGGTGGCAGCTTAGTGGCAGTTTTACTAATTTATCCTTATATCCGTTTATCTTTAGCTCATTTCTATGTGTTAGATGGTGTTTCGGTGATAGACTCGTTTAAACAGAGCTGGAGGACTACCGAAGGTAATGCCCTAACCTTGTTCCTTTGTGCAGTTGTGTGTTGTTTTATTTGTGTAGTGGCAATGTTTTGTTGCCTTTTGCCAGTGTTCCCTGCAGCGTCATTCCTCTTGCTAGCTTTTGCCACTGCTTACCGTATGCTTAACCCAAAGCAAGGAGAAGCAGAAAGCACGGCATTGGTTCTCGACGAAGATATAACCGACGTGGACGTCATCCGATAGGTTTGGCACGGTTTTTGTCCTTGCTTGGGTAAAAGGAGGTTTTTCTTATTTTTCTAGTAGTTGGCAACCCCAGTTGTTTAGCTGTAGAAAAGATTAATCTGCCGCAATTCTTTTGTTGAACTCATTTAAATTTTACGGTTATGAATAAGAACTTTTTCCTAGCGCTTCTTTCAGCTGGCATAATGTTGTTTCCTTCTGCTAATGTGTTCGCACAGCGTGGTGCTGCACAGCATGGCTCAAGCCCAGCTCCTACCAATACGTCACGTAATGCTCCGGGCGCAAGTGCCAGCAAGCCGGCAGCTGCACCTTCACATTCTGCAGCTCCTACCAAGTCTACTTCATCTTCGCATTTGTCTCCATCGGTAGCACCTGCGGCTTCTACTTCAACCAAGTCTGCAACTCCGGTTCGCCACACCGTTGGCCCTACCATGCAGCAGAAGGGCAAGCATGCACAAACTGCCACTACCAATAAGAAGTTACCTGCAAAGAAGGTAACTCCTAGCGACAACTACAAGAAGATGTATGCACGTGGTCACGAGGTTTCCAAGCACCATGCTGTTAGCAACTCGCACCACATTTCACACAACAACGTCAGCTACTACTACAAGAAGGGTGTTTTCTACAAGTACCACAACAACAAGTACATTGTTAGCCGTCCTCCAGTTGGTGTTTGTGTGGCAAGCATTCCTAACCCACGCATCGTTGTGGTTAACCACGTTCAGTACTACTACTATTACGGTGTTTACTACCGCATGACTCCAACCCACCAGTACGAGGTTGTTCATGCTCCTGTTGGTGCGGTGGTTGAAAGCATTCCTGAAGGTTACGAAAAGCTCATCATCGATGGCGAAACCTACTACATTGTCGACGGGGTTCAGTACAAGGCTGTCATCTACGACGGCGAAATCTGGTACGAAGTCATCAAGATTATCGACTAACCTCTAGCTTCCAAGCTATATATGGGGCTGTATCATAATTCACTTTGATACAGCCCCTTTTGATTTTGTGGCTTCAACCTTGGTTTTGACTCCACTTCGTTCCGCGAACTAACTCACACAAGCAAGACTATTGTCTGCGTTACATTGAACGCAGAATGCACAGAAAATCCTCATGGCGTATGCGTGCACGGGCAAGACTAATGTCGCGGTGGGGCTCTGTCCCACCGCACTAGTCACCGGCGGGGCTCTGTCCCGCTGCGCCAAAGCAAAACCAAAAATGCGCTGTGCGCATTAAATTCGGGCCATTAGCAACGCCCTGGCGTTAATTCGCGCAATAACGTCAACCAAAATCCGTATCATTCGCGAAATTCGTTGACGACATTATTTGTTCATCGTACATTGAACGCAGAATGCACAGAAAATCCTCATGGCGTATGCGTGCACGGGCAAGACTAATGTCGCGGTGGGGCTCTGTCCCACCGCACTAGTCACCGGCGGGGCTCTGTCCCGCTGCGCCAAAGCAAAACCAAAAATGCGCTGTGCGCATTAAATTCGGGCCATTAGCAACGCCCTGGCGTTAATTCGCGCAATAACGTCAACCAAAATCCGTATCATTCGCGAAATTCGTTGACGACATTGGGCGTATGCGTGCACGAGCCTGACTAATGTCGCAGTGGGGCTCCCGTCCCACCGCAATTCTCATAGGTGGGGCTCTGTCCCACCGCACCAAGGCAAAACCAAAATGCGCCGTACGCATTAAATTCAAGCCATTAGCAACGCCCTGGCGTTAATTCGCGCAATAACGTCAACCAAAATCCGTATCATTCGCGAAATTCGTTGACGACATTATTCGTATAAGTTTAGGCATAATTTATTGTTTTTAGAAACTTGTGGTACTATTTTTGTATCATAATGTTTGAACACTGTGTTTAAAAATCCGCATTAAATGAATAAACTTGTCCATATCATCACACTCTTGCTTGTCCAGTCCTTGCTTTTAATGGTAAGGGCCGACGATTGCAGTTCCGTTCGTTATGAAGATTGGACGTACGGACTCATAAAATCAAGCACCCCAAACGAGCAGATTGCCTTAGACAAGGAGTTGATGATTGTAACTCATGACAGCATTAAGGCTATTTTCGTCTTCACAAATACCACCGCCGAAAACGTGGTAACGCCTTGTGCTTTCCCCTTTAATGTGAGGCTTCCTTTAAATGAGGGCCATGACGATTCGGGTAGGACCGATTCAATTTTGGTGATTAGCGAAGCTTACAACAGTAGAAACAACCACTTGTTGTGGAGCATGGCTCTAGACAAGAAGATTACTCCAACCCAAAACCGCAGCTATGAAGATTTTGCTGTCGACAAGGCTTCTGTTGCCGCTGCCAATAAAAGGTTGAGGAAATACACCTTTAACGACTATAAGGACCACATTTTGGCCCTAACCGATTATGAATATTTGTTGAGTTGCTGCATTCAACAAAATGGCCAGGATGTTCCCATTGAGAATGTGGGAATTGAAACATCTGTTTCTGAAAAGGATGGACTGCTTATGGATGTCTATTTCTACCATCACCTGAAATTTAAGCCTAACGAACAGATAAAGGTTGTAGTTACCTATCCCATAGGCTCTCTGCAATACAAAGATCCCAATGGCAACCATTATAGGATTAAATACGATATTTCTTCTGGTGGAACTTGGAAGGGTGGAAACATTAAGTCGTTCATGCTTTGTTCCGACTTGCTAATGGATTCTCATGCGGAAAGCCCTGTAAATAGAAAAATGGATTCATGTTCGTTTGGTGGCAGAATCCTTTATTACAAGCAGAATTATAGACCGCAACAGAACGACTATTTCATCTTCTACGATGATGACAGTTTAGAAGAATCTTACCGACAAACCTGTGATAAGAATGCTATTTTAAAACGATATTTGGAGCAAGATTCTTTCTTGATTCTAAATGCTAGCAATATCCCCGATAGTGAGAGGAAGGATTATGCCTTGTTCCCTGATGAAAAGAAACCGCTTTCGTTTGTTAAGGACGTAAAGTCTTCCACTAGTCAAGATGTTAAGCAACTCTTCGACGGTAATCTTTACACGTCTTATGTGACACAGACGCCTTCTTGGATTGAATTTACGCTAACGCGGGCGGCCTACGGACCTTTCGTGTCTAACGGAAATATATCTAGTTCGCTGAATGAATTGCTCTTCAAAAGTAATCCCGATTCATTCCCTGTGTTCAATGATACGGCATGGGAGAATACGGCTAGAGTTAAGACCATGACTATCATGAATAAGGATACTCGTACGTTGCATCAACTATTCTTGGCTGATAAATATGGTTTGGGACCTCTTTTTGCTGTGAACGATTGGAATGGGGTAAATGCTGTTCTGTATCCTGTTTTTTTAGCGCCTGGCCGCTACCGCCTCACGTTTGGCGACACATATAAGGGCATCAAGTCTGGCAACGTGGGTTTAAGCGAAATCTGGTTCAAACCGTACCCTAAAAATCTGGTGGCTATGGTCAATGCCGAGCAGAAGGATTCTATCCAAATCTTCCAAGGGTGTTACAAACTTATTATTGGAAAGGGCAGTCGGGCCCTTAACGACGATCTTTTACCTTCTAACTTGTTGCGTAGTCCCTACTCGCGTCTTTATAAGGAAACCCTTAAAGCGTATGGAACAGAGGTGAAAGGTGCCCAAGGCGACTCTATAAGGACCAAAACAGCCCGTCACAAGCAAGCTGTCATCCGCGAAAATTCTAACCTGTCTTTTCTGTTGCTCATCAGTGTTGCTGTGTTGGCTTTGGTTGTTGGTGGGGCCCTCATCTATTCTCGCCGTCGCAATCAGCAGTCGAAAAATGAATAATGGCGAGGGTGTATCATAATTGAACTGAACCCCGAAAGTTATTTGTCTAACTTTCGGGGTTCAGTTCTTGAGAAACACATCTCTTATTCTTTGTCTGCCAGTCGGCAGAATGCTTATTCGTTATTGAACAAATATAAATAATCGTAGTGAACGATAGGCTTGTTGCCCTTTTGGCCAATCACCTTCTTGGCCTCATCGCTGCTATATTGTGCCTTTCCAACACCAAGCTGGGTGCCGTCGGCGCCAAACACAAGCACAATGTCATCCTTCTCAAAGTCGCCCTCAATGCGTTCAATGCCTACTGGCAAGATGGAAACAGCCGAGTCGCCTTCTATAAGTGTTTGTGTGCAGTTGGCATTAACGTGTAGCTCGCCCTTGGCAAAACCCTCGCTGTGGGCAATCCAGCGCTTAACGCTCGACGTTGGGTTTGGTGCTGCAACGAAACGTGTGCATAGCGTATCCTTCTCGCTGTCCATCAGGTCGAGCAGAATGTTGTCGCGTTTGCCGTTGGCAATAATCACCTCTAGGCCTTCGTCGGCAACCTTGCTGGCAATGTTCGTCTTGGTCTGCATACCGCCACGGCCAAAGCTAGACTTGCTGGTCTGTATGTATTCGCTTAAGTCGCGTTTGCCTGGTAACACTTCGCGGATGACTTCAGAACCCTCGTCCTTCGGATTCCCGTTATAGATGCCGTCAATGTTGCTGAGAATGATGAGGGCTTCGTGGTCCATCATGGTCGCAATCAAGCCGCTAAGCTCATCGTTGTCGGTAAACATCAATTCAGTAACCGAAATGGCGTCGTTCTCGTTTACGATAGGTATAACGTTGTTGTCGAGCATTACGCGCATGCAGTTACGCTGGTTAAGGTAGTGGTCGCGTTTGCCAAGGCTTTCTTTGGTAGTCAGAACCTGACCGCAAAGAATGTCGTGGTCGCTAAACAGCATGTAGTAGCGGTGGAGTAGGCGGGCCTGACCAACGGCAGAATAGAGTTGGCGTTGCGATACCGCATCCAACTTTTCTTCTGGGTGTACTTGGCTTCGGCCAGCGGCACCTGCACCGCTCGATACCATCACCACTTCTATGCCGCGCTTCTTCAGTTCTGCAACCTGGTCTACCAATGCACTCATGCGGGTAAAGTCCAAACTGCCGTCGCTGCGTGTAAGTACGTTGCTGCCAATCTTAATGGTTACTTTTTTGTATCTGAGCATCTTGTTATCTGTTTTCCGAACGTTCCGTCCGCTTTTTATATTTGTTTCTTTCTTCTAATGTCTAAACTTTTATACGTCTAAACTCTTAAACTAATAAACGTCTAAACCCTTAAACTAATTAACGTCTAAACTCTTAAACTAATAAACGTCTAAACTTTTAAATTAATAAACCAATTACTTGTTTGCCTTAATGCCGGCAATAACGCTCTTGCTGAAGCCGTTTTCTTCCATAGCGTTCAAGCCCTTAATGGTCCAACCGCCAGGGGTTGTTACCTTGTCAATTTCAACTTCAGGGTTGCTGTGGTTCTGAAGGATGAGTTTAGCGGCGCCAATCATGGTCTGTGCTACAACTTCGTGGCAGATGTCTGGGCGGATACCCAATTCGCAACCTCCTTCGGCTGCTGCACGAATGAAGCGGAGAATGTAGGCAATGCCACAGCTAGAAATGCTGGTGAAGGCAGCCATCTGGCTTTCTGGAATTGCAATGGCCTTACCCAACTTGCCAAACATGTCAAGCACTGCCTGTTCCTGTTCCTTGCTAGCGTTAAGCGAACTAACGAAACTCATGCTTTCAAGCATGGCAATTGCTGTGTTCGGAAGGATGCGGAACAAGGTGAAATCGCGATTGCCAAGGTATTCGTTCACTTTTTCAAGGGCAACACCTGCTGCAATAGAAATGAAGGTATGCTTCTTTGGGTCGAGCGATGCTGCCAAGTCGGTTACTACAGGTTCCATCAACCATGGCTTAACTGCAACAATAACGTAGTTCGCATCTTTTACAATGTTCTTACCATCGTCGCTGACATTTACGCCTGGAATGTCCTTCTTGGTTGCTTCCAAAACGGCTTCACTCTTGTCTGCTACATATAGGTCATTGGCTTTTACCAATCCGCTTGTATAGAGGCCACGGGCAATTGCGCCACCCATGTTACCACCTCCAATAACTGCTACTTTCATTTCTTTTGGGTGTTTTTTGTTGTTTTTTTGTTTCTAACTTGTAAAGTTAGTCATTTTTGCTGACTTTCTCCCTCGCTTTTGTGCCTTAAATGTTTCAGTGTTGCCGCTGTTTGCTTACTTTTGTGCATACACAAAAATTAATCTAAATGAAAAAGTATCTTTGGGTGGCTTGCGTAGTTGCCCTGTTTTCTGGTTTCAATGCTTCGGCACAGTCGGTCGACGAAGAATATCGTCAGCTTACGGTTGAGTATCTTCAGCTGTCGAGTGTAGATAAAACCTATGAAGTGATTGTTCCACAAATGTTGGAATCTGCCAGACTGATGGCTCCTGATGTGCCTGATGAATGGTGGGAGAAATTGAATGAAAAAATCACTGATAAGTTTAAGATTGAATCTTTGTCTTATAGTATCGCCGAAATTTACATAAAGTACCTTTCTAAAGACGAACTCAAGGAAATTATTGCTTTCTATAAAACACCTATTGGAAGTAAGTTGGGTTCTCTAGCTCCCTCATTTTCTCAAGATTTTGTGAAGTGGGGACAGAATATTGCCATGGATATTATATCTGAAATCCTCAAAGAATTGCAATCAGACGGTTATAAAGTAAATATGTGATGTTATGATGAACGATCTTCAAAAACAACTCTTTGCGCTCCAAGACAAGGAATATGCCGCATTTCAGGCAAAGCTCACCCCAAACATCCCAGCCGATTCTTTCATTGGTGTAAGGGTGCCTGTCTTGCGTAACTTTGCAAAGAATTACATAAAGAACCCCGAACATAAGGAGTTTATGGCCCAGTTGCCACATAAGTATTACGACGAGAATATGCTGCATGGTCTTCTTGTCTCCCAAATGAAGAACTACGACGAGTGTGTTGCGGCTACCGAAACTTTCTTGCCTTATGTCGACAATTGGGCGGTCTGCGACATTATGTCTCCTAAAATCTTTGGCAAGCACAAGGATGCCTTCTTTGAAAAGATAAGGGAGTGGAGTGCCTCTAACCATGTCTATACCAGTCGCTTTGGAATTGAAATGCTCATGTCTTTCTACCTCGATGCCGACTTTAAGCCCGAGTATCTCGAATTGCCGGCTGCGGCTCGTGGCGAAGACTACTACCTGAAAATGATGGTGGCTTGGTTCTTTGCAACTGCCCTGGCTAAACAGTGGGATGCAACCTTGCCCTACTTGCAGAAACAGGTTCTGGAGCCTTGGACGCACAACAAGGCCATACAGAAAGCTAGGGAAAGTTTCCGCATAACACCAGAGCAGAAGGAATACCTCAACACTTTGAAAATTAAGAAATAAGTTCTCTATAACCCTTTTGTGTCTGCACTTCTTCCATTTCAATGCATCCTCTTTCTTCGTAAAAATGTTTTATGTTTTAAGTTTTTAAAGGTAACTTTGAAAAAACAAAATAAATAATTCTTATGGAACGTAATTGGGAAAAGATAAAGGACTACGAAGACATTCGTTTCGAGTTCTTCGAAGGTATAGCAAAGATTACCATCTGCCGTGAAAGGGTACGCAACGCTTTCCGCCCTCAAACCAACAAGGAAATGCTCGATGCCTTTGCCATTTGCCGCGAAACGCCAGAGATTGGTGTCGTAATCCTCACCGGTCAGGGCGACAAGGCTTTCTGTTCGGGTGGTGACCAAAATTACAAGAGCCGCGGTGGTTATGTGGGCGACGATGGTGTGCCACGTCTTAACGTGCTCGACCTTCACAAGGCCATCCGCTCACTTCCTAAACCTACCATCGCCATGGTCAATGGTTATGCTATTGGTGGTGGACACGTTCTCCACTTGGTTTGCGACCTCACCATTGCTTCCGAGAATGCCATCTTTGGTCAAACTGGTCCAAAGGTTGGTAGTTTCGATGCTGGTTTCGGTTCTTCTTACTTGGCTCGTATCGTTGGCCAGAAGAAGGCACGCGAAATCTGGTTCCTTTGCCGCCAGTACTCGGCTCAAGAAGCCCTCGAAATGGGTATGGTCAACAAGGTTGTGCCTTTCGACAAGTTGGAAGACGAAACGGTAGAGTGGTGTAAGATTATGTTGGAACGCAGCCCTATGGCCCTTCGTATGATTAAGCGTGGCTTGAACGCCGAACTCGATGGTCAGGAAGGTATTATGCAGTTGGCGGGCGATGCCACTCTCATGTTCTACATGATGGACGAGGCGCAGGAAGGACGCAATGCTTTCTTGCAGAAACGTAAACCCGATTTTTCAAAGTTCCCTAAATTCCCTTAATTGAAATGTTAAATGCTTCATATTCACGTTATGTGCTTAAGTTCAACGAGCCCGGTGGCACATCGCGTGGGGTAATGCACGAGAAGGAGACCTTCTTCATACGCATTCAAGACGAGGAACACCCCGACGTTGTCGGTATTGGCGAATGTGGACTTTTCCGCGGATTGTCTGTTGAAGATACGCCCGATTATGAAAAGGTGCTTGCCGACTGCTGCTGGAATTTCGATGCCTATGAACCCGATTTCCGCGAGCGCTTCCGTAATTACCCTTCCATCCTTATGGGCATAGAAACGGCTTTGGCCGACTTGCTCAATGGCGGTAAGCAACAGCCTTTCAAGTCCGATTTTACGGAACAGAAGGGCGAAATTCAAATCAACGGATTGGTTTGGATGGGAACGAAGGCCGAAATGCAGGAACGCTTGGAACAGAAGCTCCGCAATGGTTTCCGTTGCGTGAAACTGAAGATTGGTGCCATCAATTTCGAAGATGAGCTCGAACTCATCCGTTCCATTCGTGAACGTTATTCCGAACAAGATGTCACCATCCGTGTCGATGCAAACGGCGGTTTCTCGGTAGAAGAGGCGCCTGCTTGTCTCGAAAAGTTGGCAAAACTTGGCATTCATTCCATCGAACAGCCAATCAAGGCTGGGCAGATTGATGCCCTTACCCGTTTGTGTGCCAACACACCTATCCCTATTGCGCTCGACGAGGAGCTTATCCCTATTTTAGGTAAGGATGAACGTGAGCAGTTGGTGCGCGAGGTTAAGCCACAGTTCCTAGTGCTGAAACCTACCTTACACGGTGGTTTTTCGGGCGCACAGGAGTGGATTGATGCTGCCGAGGCGAATGGTATTGGTTGGTGGATTACGTCGGCTCTAGAGTCAAATGTAGGCCTTAACGCCATTGCACAGTGGACCTATCTCAAGAACAACCCTTTACCGCAAGGTTTAGGCACAGGTGGGGTCTTCTCAAACAACCTTCCTGCCCAACTCGAACTCGTTGGCGACCGTTTGCGCTATGCCCCTCAACTACCAGAATGGTAAATTGGTCTAATACACTATAAACAACAAAGGTGAGTCGTTTCCGGCTCACCTTTGTTGTTTATTTATGCTTTCGTTAATAAACCAATACGTTCATCAACCCGTTTAAATCCATAACCAGTCAACTAATCAACTAATCAACTAATCAACTCGTCAACTATCAACTAATCAACTTATAAACTAGTTAACTCAATCTCTCTGGTAGTGGTATTCATGACCATCGTGTGCTTGAAGAATAAGTTCTCGGTTGCTGAATTTCTTGACGTAGAACTCTTCGTGGTCACCATTACGATAGTGAATGTGAATATAGCCGTGGTCTATGCTGATTGAACCACCATCGTATTCGTAGTTGTGGCAGTCGTACATGTGCATGTACCAATTGCGGTATTCAAAGTATGAGTCATATTCGCATTGGCTCAATCCGTGGCGAGAGTATGGGTACCAACGGCCATAGCTGATGTAGTTGTATATATCTAGGTCACGATTGTGCCAATAGTTGTTATCGTAGTGGTAGTCGTCGTGCCAATAATAGTCGTCATAGTAATCATCGGTCTCAACTACGCAACCGTTACCAAGGAACAAGAATCCGATTAGGATTGGTAATATTTTCACTAGTTTTTTCATAACGTCTTGAATTAATTGTTTTTTGATTTTCAAAGATACAAAACTTGTGCCAATATCTATTTCCAATATATGCAAAAAACGCACTTCGGTCACGAAGTGCGTCTCTTTCGTCGATTCTTTTTGGAATCGGTCGCTTTATTTCTTAATCATGTTAATGATGGTGGTCAATGCAGTGTTGGCATTCGCATTTCCCTTTAGTGCAGTAGATACAAGGTTAGCAATGTTGCTGCTGTTCAAGTCTTGACCTTTCAACATGGTAAGTGCGGTGGTAACCAGGGCACTGATGTCGGTGTTCTTTTTGCCTCCAAACAAGCTGCCTAGTGCACCAATGGCACCTGCAAGACCTGTATTGCTGCTATTGGCCTTAATTAGCTTAATAACGGCATCAATCTTTGAGTCTGACGATGTTAATGCCTGAATAGCACTTGCATTCTTTGTAACCAAATTGATGATCTGTTGTGCGTCCATTTCCCTATATTTTTAGTTAGTTTATATAATTCCCCTGTGTGTCTTTGGGGATAAGGTAAATTTAATAATAAAAGCGTTTCATTGTTCACCTTTTAAGACGAATTTGCCATTTAGTTAGACCAAACTCATCATTTTGTGTCTCTTTTAGTTCACCTTTAATGATAGGTGCTAGTTATAGTATTTTTCTCTATCCATCACCATAACTCGTTTTATTAATCCGTAGGCAGTGCCGAGCATGATGGAAATATAGATGAAAATCTGCCCTAACATTCCATTATAGTCGAAGATATTTGAATTATAGTCTTTGTAGATGATTTCGACTGAATCTCCTACTTTGTATTCTTTTGATATTGATGTTAAATTGCGTTCTTTTCCGTTTAGTATGGTATAGGCGTGGTATGCCTTGTTGGTTCTTTGTGTGCGTTCAACTTTAACAGTTCTCACGTTACCATTGCAGATGACATCTACAAATTCGGCAAAATGCCAGTAAGAGAAATTGAAAGTGACAGACCAAAATAATAATATGCCTATTGATTTTATTACCAGGCTCTTTTTGAATCTACTACGTTTCCGTTCGTACAAGTATCTTGCATAATTTACCGCATAGTTAATCAATACAATGTCGATGCCTATTAGTATAGTCAGAAAAAAGTAGAAAGTGATTTTATCCATTAGACAAAATGAATGGCGATAAGTCAAATTTGAATTGCCAATTTCTTATCGAAGAAATGGCTCTATACATTTTTTGTTGATGGGGAGATATGAAAAAAGCGGTGTGTCATGATTTTTATCATGGTACACCGCTTTATAGGGTAGGCTAGTGAATTACTTGCGATTCTTCAAGTATTCGCTTACGTTCTTTTCAATGCGTGCTGCAAGGTCAGTTTCTGATGCCTTAACGAACTTTTCGCCAACAATGTGCTCGTAAAGTTCAATGTAACGGTCGCTAACGCTGTTAACGTATGCTTCTGTCATTTCAGGAACCTGCTGGCCTTCCTTGCCCATGAAACCGTTTTCAATCAACCACTGTCTTACGAATTCCTTTGAAAGTTGCTTCTGTTCTTCGCCCTTTTCAAACTTTTCCTGGTAGCCTTCGCTGTAGAAGTAGCGGCTGCTATCTGGAGTGTGAATTTCGTCGATGAGGTAAACCTTACCGTCACGTTTGCCGAATTCGTACTTGGTGTCTACCAAGATGAGGCCCTTCTGGGCTGCAATTTCGGTACCACGCTGGAACAATGCACGGGTGTACTTTTCTACCTGTTCATAGTCTTCCTTGCTTACAAGACCCTGCTTCAAGATTTCTTCCTTCGAAATGTTCTCGTCGTGGCCTTCTGCTGCCTTTGTGGTAGGGGTGATGATTGGTTCTGGGAACTTTTCGTTCTCGCGCATGCCTTCTGGCAACTTAACACCGCATAGTTCGCGGCAACCTGCCTTATATTCGCGCCATGCAGAACCTGTCAAATAACCACGGATGATCATTTCTACAGGGAATCCTTCGCACTTCAAACCAACGGTTACCATTGGGTCTGGTGTTGCTAGCTTCCAGTTTGGAACGATGTCTTGGGTTGCATCTAGGAATTTTGCTGCAATCTGGTTCAATACCTGGCCCTTGAATGGAATACCCTTTGGAAGGATGACGTCGAATGCCGAGATTCTGTCACTTGCTACCATTACCATTAGGTCGTCACCAATGTTATACACATCGCGGACTTTGCCGTGGTATACGCTTTTCTGATTTTCAAATTTGAAATCTGTCTTTGTTAAAGCTCCCATTTTTTATGCTTTTGTTGTTTTTGTTGCTTTGGTTTCTTTGGTGCTTGCACCTTCCTTTTCTGCTTTCTTCTCGGCAAGTTTCTTGCGCTTGTCTTCTGCGTCATACGCTTCCACTATGCGTTGTACAAGTTTGTGGCGTACGATGTCTTTCTTGTCGAATTCAATTTTTGCAATGCCCTTTACCTTTTTCAGCACGTTCATGGCTTCTATAAGGCCCGATCGTTGGCTGTTTGGTAGGTCAATTTGGGTGACGTCACCGGTTATGACCATCTTGCTGTTCATGCCCAAGCGGGTTAGGAACATCTTTATTTGTGCCGTTGTGGTGTTCTGTGCCTCGTCAAGAATAACAAAGGCGTCGTTCAACGTACGGCCACGCATAAAGGCAAGTGGTGCAATCTGTATAATGTTGTCTTCCAACATTTCCTTCAACTTTGGTGCCGGAAGCATGTCTTCCAGGGCATCGTATAGTGGCTGAAGGTACGGATCTATCTTTTCTTTCATGTCGCCTGGCAAGAAGCCTAGTTTTTCGCCGGCTTCTACTGCTGGGCGGCTTAATATTATTTTGCGAACTTCCTTGTTCTTTAAGGCTTTCACGGCCATTGCAATGGCAATGTAGGTTTTACCGCTTCCGGCAGGACCCACGGCAAAGAGCAAGTCGTTCTCGTTACATGCCTTCAGCATGTCGGCTTGCGAGTGTGTTCTTGCCACAATTGGCTTGCCGCTTACGCCATAAATAATCAGGCTATCGCTTTCTTTCTTCTCTTCGGGCTGTTTGCCTTTAATGAAGTCAATTACCACCTCTTCGGGTAGCGAATTGTATTTGGTGCAATACTTTTCTATTTTGTCAAGAACCTGCGCAAATTGTGCAATCTCGTCATCGTCGCCCATTGCCTTAATGGCGTTACCGCGAGCTACAATCTTCAATTTGGGATGTAGGTTCTTAATCAGATGCAAATTCTCTTCGTTAACCCCAAATAGTACAACGGGGTCAGCGTTTTCAATTAGGAAAAGTTTTTCTGCCATTTAATCTTGTTTATCACTCTGTTGGCGTTGGCCTTTTTGGGTTGCATCGGTCCCATTTTGTTGGCTCGCTCAACAGCGTTTCTTGGTTTACATTCTGTTGACCTTACTCTTCGTTGTCGTCGCTTTGGCGTTTCTTGATGATGAGGCGCTTTGAGGTGCTCAACCAATCCTTTGAAATCTGAACCAAGTACGAGCCGCTTGAGTAAGCTGCTGTGCTCAAAGTAATAACGTTGTTGATTACTGGGTAGTTCTTCTTGCTCAATTCCTTACCAGACTGTGAGTAGATACTTACTGTAACTGAATCGTTTTCAGAAATATGCTTGCCAAACTGAATGGTAAAGCTGTATTGCGCAGGGTTTGGAGAAACATATACCGGAATGTTCCAGTCTGCTTTTGCTACTTCATCCTTCTTCTGAAGGGTGAATGGGCTGACTTCTTCAATGTTCCATTTGCCGGCACCGTCTTGTGTACGAACATATAGCACGTGGTTGCCGTTGCTTAGGTTCGAGGTCTCGAACGGAAATGCCAATGTTGTACCGTCGACCTTTATTACCTTACCGTTGCCCTCTCCTGGGTCGTGGTCAAAATAATATTCGGCCTTCTTTGGCACTTCAGGAGATTTCAGGTATACGAATGGGGTAGTGATGGATTCGGTCCATGTCTTGTCGCCATTCAGTGCACGAACGCTAATGTGGTGGTAACCTGGGTCTAGGTTGTTTGTGCTATAATTTATATTTGCAACGTTGGTCTTGAAGCTGTTCAAGGTGTCTTTGCCGCTGATTGGGGTGAAGACGCCCTTGCCCGATCCCGGATCTTCGTTGAAGTAATATTCTGTACCAACAATTTCGTTTGCCTTGTCGAACAACACGAACTGGAACGATACGGTCTGTCCCCATCCGTAAATGTTTCTACCACGTACGTTTAGGGTGTGGAAACCCTGCTTCAGGTCGCTGATGTCGGCATTGAAGTCCTGGCGGCCGTTGTCGCTTGTTCCTGCCACTTTACCTTTCCCATAGCCTGGGTCTTTGTCGAAAAAGTATTCGGTAGTGGTTACTTCTGGCTGGGCTTGTGCAATGGCACTCATGCCCAAAAGTGCTATGGTATAGAGTTGCTTTTTCATTTATCTGTCGAGTTTGTAGGTAACTGTAATAGGAAGGCCCTGGAACGAGTTAACTGATGTTGGACCTGTCACGTTCGAAATGACTGGAAGGTCTGGTAGACCGCTTATTACGTATGGTAGCTCTCCGCCAAATGCGCCTAGAGGACCACCATCGGCTGCCTTTGTTGAAATTGGAGATTCAAGCTTGATGCGGTAGTTTGCATCAAGGGTGAAGTCTGGCTTTTCCATAAACTTGGTGAAGTCGCCAACAAAGTTGTTCACGAAGGCAGAAGTGTTGATTCTGCTCTTGCTCTGGTTTTCCATGATGTTTTCAATCACAGTACAGAACTTCAAGTCGCGAACGGTACCGAAACGGTTATATTTGCCGAATGTGTTGTGCTCAATACGGCTTCTTTCTAAACCTACCACGTTACCGCAGATGATGTTGTTGTTTACCATTACGTTGTGTGGGTAGTTCTGGCCCTGAATGTCACCTACGACAAAACACTGCTCAATTACGCTACCGTTTACGTCGGTATTAATCTTTACTGCTGTGCTGCTTCCGTTTAGAATCTGGCAACGCTGAATGTTGACGTTGTTCGCTTCAATACGTACGTTCGACATTATGACACCACTAATGGTAACGTTGTCTGCTGCCACATGAATGGTTCCGCCTATGAAGGCTTCGCCTGTCGCATATTCTGTTATCTTGTTTTCTGCAAGGTAATAACCTGGACCAATGATGGTAACCTGCTTGCTGATTTTCATGTCGTTGAAACCATATGCGTCACGTTCACCATATGCCTGTGACGATGGCTCCAGATAGATTGAGTCTCCTATAGCTGCATCTAGCAATGCATTTGACAAAGAGTTGTATCCTGCCTCTATGTTAGGCGAATTGTTGACTCTAAGAATCTTTGCTTGCGAGCCCAAACTAAGACTAAGTAGTAGGGCAACGATTCCAATCCGTTTTTTCATGTGGTTATTATTGTTTTTTCTTTTTATTCTTTTTTAGTTACTTGCCTATGGCCCTGTCATAATAACTTATGTTATGGGTCGCCATTAACAAGATATACCTACTCTACGTAGTATTCTGCAAATTTGCCTTTTTTCCTACAAAAAAGCAAATATTATGCTTTCGTTTTTTTTCGACGCAATTATTTTCTGCTTTAGAAGCTGTTTAAATTTTTTCATAAAAATTCTAAACAACTTTTTAGTTTAGGTTACCCAAATAGGCTGTTTAAATGAAAAATGAAAGGGATGTATCTCACATTCATAAGTTTTGATACTTCCCCTTTCCTTTTGTACGGTTTATGTAAACCGCTTATTATTCAATCCAATGAATATAGTCTGCTTTTCTAGGTGCTGGTGCAGGAATCTCGCTCTTGGCATAACCTAGGGCTACGTGACCAATACCTTCATATTCGCCTTCAATGCCAAGGTCTTTCAAGATTGCCTTGCCTTCCTCGCTTTCAAACTCTTCCTTTGCGCGGTGAATCCAGCAGCTTTCCACACCAAGCGACTTTGCTGCCAACATTAGGGTAGTCATAACGCAAGTGCCGTCGTATACGGTTGTTCCTTCTTTTTTCGACAACACAATCATCATGCATGGTGCTCCGTAGAATGGGTCCATGTCTTCCTTGCCCATCACCTTTGCATTCATCTTCATAATGCGGTCGCGCATTTCCTTCTTGGTTACTACCAAGATGATTGGGTTCTGGGTGCCCATGCCGGTTGGTGCCCATGTGCCTGCTTCTGCAATTTGGCTTAAAACTTCCTTGCTTGGCATTGAGTCGGCGTTAAATACACGGCAACTTCTGCGTGTCTTGATGGTTTCAATGGTGCTGTTCGCGCCATTTTCACACTTCTTCTCGCAGCACTTTGCGTTTTCCTTTTCGCACTTGCCACCGTTGCAGTTGCTTGTGCAGCTGCTCATTAACGCACCGGCCAAAATGGCGCCGGTCATTAGTCTTAAAATGTTCATTTGTGTATGTTGTTAATATTATTAATTGTTTTTTTCAGAGGTCTTTCGGATTTCCCCCGTTTCTCCAATGGCTTTCAATGTCTTCCAACTTCTTCCCCTTTGTTTCTGGCAAGAAGAAGTAGCCCCAAAGCATACCTATAACCGCAACGGCTGCAAATACGCCGAATGCGCCGGCTGTGCCATAGGCCTCGTTGTTGCCGAAATATGTGGTCAGGAAGCCTATCATCTTGAAGAATGTCCAAACGATTAATGCATTGAACGACCAGTTGGCTATTGAACCGATGGAACTGCCCACGCCACGCACCTTAACTGGGAACACTTCGGTAATGATGAGCCAGCCCAACGGACCCATGCTTACGGCGAAGAAGGCAATGTAGAGCAACATGCTGGCAACAATGCCGTAGCGACCGCTTTCGCCCATAGTGTCGAGTTGTGTGAAGCAGTAGCCTATCATTAGTAGGGTAATGGTCATGCCGGTCATACCCATGAAGAAAAGCTTGCGGCGGCCAATTCGGTCTATTAGGAATAGGCTAACAATGGTAAAGATGACGTTTACCACCCCAACGCTAACCTGTGCCATTACCGATGCTTCGCCATGGCCGAAGCCTGCCTTCTGAAAGATGTCAGGACCGTAATATATAACGGTATTGATACCCACTGCCTGCTGGAAGAACATGATCATTGCAGCAATCATAATAGGGTATATCATCCATTTTTGCTTAAAGGTTTCTACGAGTCCCATCTCCTGGCTCTTGACGTTGAGGTCTCCCTTAATGCGTGCAACCTCTTTCTGTATGGTCTCCTGGTCTTCTACTTTCTCCATAATCTTTATGGCTTCCTGCTCGCGGCCTTTGCTGAGCAACCAGCTTGGGCTTTCTGGCAAGAAGAGCATACCTACGAGTAAGATGATGGCAGGAATGACGCCAACGTAGAACATGGTACGCCAACAGCTCGCGTTGCTGTCGTCTGCAATGGCGCTGTCGCTTAGGAATGCACCCAAAAGTCCAACCGTAATGAGCAATTGGAACATGGAAACTAGTGTGCCTCTAATCTTTGCTGGCGAAATCTCTGCAATGTAGAGTGGGGTAGAGAACGAAGCTATACCAATACCCACTCCTAGGAACACACGTGCAATAATCAGGTTGGTAACGTCTGGCGCAGCTCCGCAAAGCACGGCACCTATAAGGAAAATGACGGCTGCAATAAGTATGACACGTTTGCGGCCAATCATGTCGCTAATGTATCCGCTAACCAAAGCCCCTACCATTGCTCCAATCAGGGCGAGTGAGGTGATGGTCTCTTTTTCGCCATCGGTAATGTTTAGGTCTGTTTGCATGTAAGGCAGCGCACCGCTAATTACGCCGGTGTCGAAACCGAATAGTAGTCCACCGGTTGCAGCTATGGCAGCCATGAACCATACGTAGTTCTTGTTCTTCATGTGTTTATGTTTTGTTGTTTTTCCTTTTTTGTGCAAAGATATGGCTTTTTTCATATCTTTGTGTCGCATAATTTTCTTGAATGAAACTTACATACATTTTTCATAGTGGTTTTGCTGTCGAAACGGAAGCTTGCATCCTCATTTTCGACTATTGGCACGATCCGGCTAAGGTTTTGCCAAATTTATTGCTTTCACCAAAACCAATGTATGTCTTTTCTAGCCATTTTCACGAAGACCATTTTACCAAGAAAATTTTCGAATGGAAGGCGAATAAGCCGAATGTCAAGTACATCCTTTCGAAAGACATCCTTAAACGTCACCGGGCAGATAAAGACGATGCCGATGTGTGGTTGGCAAAGGGTGGCACTTGGAGCGACGCCTGCTTGAATGTTACGGCTACAGGCAGCAACGATAGTGGGGTGTCGTGGATAATTGACGTCGATGGCAAACGCATTTTCCATGCGGGGGACCTCAACAACTGGTTTTCTCGTTTCCTTTCCGACGAAGAACCTAGCACGTTAATTCATTCCGATGAGATTCCTTTCGGTGTGGACCCTATTGCCGAGGAAAAGGCTTTCCTAGGTGAACTGAAAGATGTACGCAAGCTGACCGATGCGTTCGATGTGGCTTTCTTCCCTGTCGATGGGCGCATTGGCAATGGCTATATGAAGGGCGGAAGGCAGTTCCTCGACCGTTTTAAGGTGAACATGTTCGTTCCTATGCATTTTGTGGCTAGTGGCTTCGAATCGTCTTGGCGTTTCAAGAATTATAGCGACAGGTTCGGTGTGCCTTTCTGGACAATTACGGAGAATGGAGACACCTTATTTATATAATAGGCGGTTTATTGAGGTTATCTTTATAGCTTTTGCAATCTCTATAGATCAGGTACCTAGTTTTTAAAAGTTATCCACAATTTGCTTTTTTTCAAAGTTGCCAATTCACTTATAAAAACTTTTTTATTAGCTTTACAAATTGAATTAGTGAATCTTGTAGTGGGTTCAAATCTTTATTAATTAAGTAAATTATAAACTACACAAATATTATGGAGAACCAAAACACACGCAAATGCCGGTTTGGAGCACTCTACACGTTGCTTTTACTGGTGTTGCAGGCTTTTATTCCTCTAAATGTTTCTGCCCAGGCAGGTTGTTCTGTTGTGGTGGGCGGAACCGATTTCGTTGATAAGGCACATAGCGATACGCTTTGGGCTGGTAACTTCAATCAGTTGATCACTAAAGGTCCTGATGGTAGTACCTTCGGCTCTGGCATATTGGCTCATGCCGACTCTGCACAACAGTTAACCAACAACTACGAGTTTTCTGCTTATGGTGTAACCACTAATACGCAGATTATCGACTCAACTTACAATAAGGTCGAAAATGCGTTGGTTCTTCACGTGTCGTCTGATGCCAAGGGTGGTGACCAACTACTTTTTTCTTATCAGGTCGATGGCTTAAAGCCAGGTTCTGATTACGAGGTTTCCCTCACTGTCACCCTTCTTAATGGACCTGATAACGAGTTGGCAAAGGAACTCGAGAAGGCATATAAGTTAGGTCAGGCTGGTATCAATGTCTATACTAACCCCGACGGCTATGGTAATAATGGTACTAAACCTGCGGGTATGACCGATGCTGACCTCTCTTTTAATAAGAAATATGTAATTCCTGTTACTATAAAGGGTACGTTAAAGGACAACGAAGAGTCTGTTAAACTTTATCTAAAGACCAACTACAATTTCTCTCCTGGTCTAACGCTTGCGGTCTCTGACTTGACTGTAAAGGGTTGTTATGCGCCTAAAGTGATTTCTAACCAAGGTATGGAAGTCTGCCAAGGTGAACAGGTGCTCTTCTCTCTCGATAAGGAATACAATGCCGAATCATACGAATGGATGATGAAGGAACCGGGTGGTTCTTATACCTCTGTTGGTACCGGCAAGAGCATCTATAAGGAACTTAAGAAGGATGGTACTTATTCTGTCTATTGTGTGGTTAATGGCGTTAAGGCCGAAGCTGTAGAAGTAAAAACTAAGGTTTGTTGTGTCGATGAAAAGGGAAACGCAATGTCTCGCTTAAATGTCTTTAACGAAGACTTTGGTTATTTTACCGATCCACATACTTATGAAGATTCTAAAGGTAATGTTACGAAGACTCCTGCTACGTACGCACCAGAACGTGCCAATGTAAGTTGGGACCTTACTACTGAAACTAAAATGAAATTTGACTCTAATGGTCAAATTAATGACGGATATTATGGTGTAGTTGTTCCTCGTCCTGGTGGTGGCTATTATCAAGATGTCTCTGGTAATTCAATGGCTACTTGGATGAATGGTGTAAAGTCTGACCACTCAAGTTTGGAAACCGGTAAGAAGGGTGGCGCTGCTTTGTTTATGAACGTTACCGAAAACTATACTGGTGTAATCTTCTCGCGTAAGATTGAAAAACTTTGTGCCGATAAGGAAATCTTCTTCGAAACTTACATCGCTAATATGTCCGATGGTACAAACCCAGAGGTTACCATCAATATTAAGGATGCAAAGACTAATAAAATCCTTGAATCTAGTAAGGCTACTGCAGTAAAGAGTAAAGGTTGGACCCGTGTAAATATCGATGGACTTAAAGTGCCTGCATCGTCTCCAGATGTTATTTTGGAAGTTTTGTCTACCGGTGGTGAAGGTGACCTTTCAGGTCAGTTCTGGAAGCAGGGTAACGACTTGATCATCGACGATATTCGCTTCATGGTTTGTTCTCCACCTAGTGTCGATATTTATTCTAACGATTACTCTTTTGCTGCTGACACCACTATCTGTGGCGATGGTAAGATTAAGATTGGTGCACAGGCTTCTGAAATGTTGAAGACTTTCTTCGGAGGCAAACCTTCTTACTTGTATCAGACAAGTACCGATGGCGAAACTTGGAAGAACATGACTGGTATTACTTCTGAAGACGTATATACCGTAAATACTAAAGATTATCCTGGCGAAACCAATTACTTCCGTGTAGTTGTTGCTACTGCTGATGGTTTGAATCAGTTCCTTGAAAATCCTAGTCTTGCCGATTACGAAGACCCATGTCGTGCTTACTCTATCTCAAAGACATTTACTGTTATTCGTGCAGGCTCTATTGAAATGGGCGAAGACGAAGAGAAAGAGGGTTGCGGTGGCGAAGTTATCGCCTTGAATGGTTCTACCGATGGTACTTTGGTGTCTTTCCAGTGGGTTGATGCCGATGGTAAGACCATTGCAACTACAAAGACTTTAGATTATACGGTAACTGAAGATGAAACCGTTCTTACTTTCATTGGTCTCAATAAGGAAGAATGTTCTGGTAGACGTGAGTTTACAATTAAGAAAAAGCCGACTGTTGAGTTCGAACTTGAACAGACTAACGAATGTGCCCTCACTACAGTTGAAGCCAAGGGCGCGCCTGCTGGCACCAAATTCGTTTGGACTTACGATGGCAATGAACTTGATGAAACTGGCGCTTCTTTCCAGTTCGACAACGAAACTTACAGTCCAGCTTCTCTTGAAGTGGTTGGTAATGCTACTGGCTACTGTACGAGTGCTGTCGACCCAATTGATGTCGATATTTGGGAATATGCTAAACTTCCTGAAACAACCAATGGCGATACTGTAGAGTTCCAGGTTAAGAAACAAGATTTCTCTATGGAATCTATGGTCAAGCATGTGTCTGACTTGGAATGGTCTTTGTCTGCCGATGGCCCATGGAATGCTACTGCGCCTAAACAGCCTTTGGCTGCAGCAGATACTTTCCGACACTATGTACGTACTAAAGACGAAAACTGTCCTAGCGATCCAAAGTTGCTTGTGGTTATCGTGAATGCTGCTCCAAAACCTGGTGTTCGTAACGATACAGTTTGTGTAGGTACTGATATTGACTTTACTCAATATATAACTAAGACTGACGAAGGTTTCGACTTGGTTTGGTACGAAACTGAAGATGGCGTTGGTGCTCCTTCTCCAAAGGTTGAAAAAGCGCGTTATGGCGGCCGCGTAATTGAACGCTGGGTAACCCAGAAGAGCAAACAGGCTGAAAGTGAAAAGGCACTTATTCAGGTCCTTGTTGCTAAGGTTCCTGATCCGGTTGTTGAACCAAACGGACCTTATTGCTTGGGTGCTAATTCTACCGAATTGACGGCTACTGCAACTGCCGATGAAGCGAATAAGATTTTTGCTACTGGTGTTAAGTGGTCATTAGATGGTGTTGAACTTACAGACCTTAATCCTTCTACTGAAAAGGAAGGTGAGGTTACTTACAAGGTTATTGCTTATTACAACAATCCGAATGCTTTAAATGGCGAAAAGGTTTGTGAATCTAAAGCTAGCGATCTTAAGGTGAAGGTCATTAAGACTAAAGAACCTACTTCTCAATCTGACTTCAAGGTGAACTACTTGAAGACCGATGGCGAAAATGGTGGCTTTAAAGATATTCTTGCACAAAGCGAAAATAAGGTGGCTGTTGCCGAACCTGAACATACTTTGGTTTGGTACGACGAGAGTAAGCAGAAAATGACTGGCACGCCTAAACCAACTTATTCTGCTGACATGGGCGATGAAACATTCACTTATTATGTGAGCCAGAAAATGAAGGGCGAGCCTGGTTGCGAAAGCGAACTTGTTAAGGTTACTGTAACAGTTTCAGCTTCTCCAAGACCAACTACTTCTTCTGTCGCTTACTGTGAAGGCGCAACTCCTGATGCGTTGACTTCTTCGGTTACCATCAACACTCTCGATGGTGAAAACGAAAATGATTACACTTTGGTTTGGTTTGAAACCGATCCTAGCAGCCTTTCTGATGAACAGAAGATTGCTACAGGTTTAACTACTGCGCCTACTGCCAAGACAACAGTTCCTGCTGGTAAGCTTTTCGAAGTCTACACTTACTATGTTGCTCAAATGAAGACCAACGAAGCTGGCCAGAAGGTTATTAGTGGTGTAAGTGAACTCGTCGATAGTGTTTATGCACGTCCTAAATTGTCTATGGTTACTCCTGATCCGGTTTGTGAACCACAGACTGTCGACTTGACCGATAAGAAATATTGGGATGTACAGGCTGCCCAGGTCTGGGTTGAGGCTTTGAAGGATGCTGAATTGGAAGACGCGAAGGCTATTGCCGAAACTGGTACTTATAAGACTGAAGCTTACTTCTATGTTCGTGGTCAGGAATGTCGCACAAGCGCACCTGTCAACGTTACTGTTACTGTCGACTACATTAGAGATTTGGCTATCGATGGCGTAAGAACCACTTGCCCTAACACTTCTGTAGAATTGACTGCTAAAACTGATTCTTATTCTCCAAGCGCAATTACATACACTTGGACTAGTAGCGCTGAAACTAAGCAAGCAACTGAAAATACATTCCAGACTACCGAATTGTCGAAGGTGACCATCTATTCGTTGTCTGCAAAGGCTGGTGCTTGCGATGTTAAGGCTTTGGAAACTCACACAATTGAAATTGGTGACGGTCCTGTTGTCGGTAATGTCAACTTTAGCGAGGTTGATCTCGACAATGTTTCTGAAACGGCTTCTTACGATGGTGTCGAGTTCAACTCTTGTGGCAAGGAAATCGCTCTAAAGGCCGATGTAACTTACACTAAAGATGATTTTGTGTGGACTTTGAACGGCCAAAAGGTTGGTACTGGTAGCACTTTGAGGGTTACTCCTACTGATGGTACTTCAGTTTATCACGTAGCTTATACTAACGAATGTCCTACAGGCTTCGACGTTACTGTTAACAGTGTTCCTGTTAAGGCTACTTTGGCTTCTGTTTCCGACATGGTAATCTGCGAAGGCGAATCGTTCAAGGCTTCTATTAACGTGGCTTGCCCTAAAGACGATTACAAGGTTCAGTGGTTTAAGAATGGTTTAGATTTGGGTGAATCTTCAAAGACTCTCGAGTTTACCGAAACTACAGCAGACCTTAACGGCAAGTACTCGTTCAAGGTTTCTTATAACGACCTCTGCGTTTCTACTGGCGATGTTACGAAAGATGACATCGATGAGTTGAAAGTACGTCCTTTTGTTAAGTTCGACTATAACGCACAGTATGTTGCTCGTAGAGATAGTTCTTTGACTATTCCTTTGACATTTACTGTTCCTTCCGACCACGAACCTTCTAACATTCTTTGGACTGAAGGTGGCCGCTCGGTAAACGAAGGTGCTTCTTACGATGACCTTAAGGTTCGTACTGACCATAAGTTTACTGTAGACGTTAAGGATGAGGACTTCTGTTCAGTTCCTGTTAACATCGATGTTCTTGTCGATGCTCGCTTGAAACTTAATGTTAAGGGTACTTCTGTTATCTGCTTGAACGACGATAGCGAAATTGTTATCGATACTGCTGGTACTGGTAATTTCGTTTACCCTACTAAGGCAGGTATCAAAATTACCCAGATTTCTCCTTCTGTGGCTGAACGTGTTTACGAAGCTGGTTGGGTGGCTGATCCGGCTGACTTTGGTAAGCTCCACTTCAAGATCCATCCGGCTGAAGTTGGTATCACCACTTACAAGGTCGACTACTTCTACCGTAAGGATGAAGGTGTTGACGAACAGCATGTAACCAAGTCTTATCAGGTTGAAGTTCGTCAGTCTCCAAACATTGTTCCTACTCGTGGCTTGGCAATGTGTGCTAACGGTGAAGATGAGTTGACAGTATCTTTGGCTTCTATTTACCCTCAAACCGGTGTTTCTTTGGAATGGGATTACAACCAAGATATTATCTCTAGCCGTACTAGCCAAGACATTACTGTACGTCCTACTTTCGACGACGATAAGCCTGGTAACTCTTACCGTTTGACTTACACTGTAAGGGCTACTCTCGATGGCGCAATTTGCGACGCTGTTGCTGCCGATGTTGATGTCATTGTTTACCGTCCTCTTGAAGGTAAGATTGAAGGTCCTGAAGTTATTTGTGCTGGCTTGACTGCCGATCTCGATGCTTCTTCTTACGATGCCGATTTCTATACCTGGACTGCTAAACCACAGGATGCTTCAATTAGCGATACTACTGCTGCAAAGATTCAAGTTGGTCCTGATGAGTCAACCGAATACAATGTGTTTGTAACCCGTGGCGAATGCTCGGCTACTAGCTCATTCGAATTGGAGATTTCTCAACGCCCTGTTATCCAGAGTGTCGACTCTATCGATTACAACATCCGCGATGTTCAGGTTGTTGGTGGTAGAGAACCTTACACTTTCTGGGTTGACAAGAGAACTGGCGAAGGACAGAACAGCAACCGTCTTGAAAATGTTCGTTATGGTCGTCACACTGTTTATGTTGTCGACGATGCAAAGTGCGATACAAAGAAGGGATTCACTGTTCTTGCTCCTAGCATTAAGATTCAGCCGGTTGTTTCACCTAACGGCGATGGCGTTTACGATGCATTCTTTAACAACGTTCTTCACGATGCGTTCCCTAATGCAAAGGTTACCATCTACGACCGTTGGGGTAAGAAACTCGTTACTCTCTTGGGCTCTGACCCAGGTTGGGATGGTACTTACAATGGTACTCCAATGCCATCTACCGACTACTGGTACGAAATCGAAATCAAGGAATTGAACACCATCTACACTGGTCACTTCACTTTGATGCGTCAGTAATCAGAATTTTACATAACTCTATAATTAAAGGGGCTGTATCATAATGCATTTTGATACAACCCCTTTTCTTTTGCATCCTTCTATCTATTTTTATGGTGTGGCTTCTCCTGCGCTCTTTCAACATCTCATCAGTTTTAAGTTTTCAGTTATTAGTTTTAAGTTTTAACTTGTCTTCTGTATCTTTGTATAAAACAGATAATGCACTTTATGGAAAACGAAATAGAAAAACTCCAGCCACAAGCTATTTGGCATTACTTTGCTGAAATATGTAAGGTTCCTCGTCCATCTAAACACGAAGAAAAGATTAAGAGTTATTTGGTCGACTTTGGAAACAGTCTTCAGCTCGAAACCATCGATGCTGGTGGTAACATCATTATTCGTAAGGCTGCTACCAAGGGTTATGAGTCTGCCCCTAGCTTGCTACTCCAGGCCCACATGGATATGGTCTGTGAAAAGAACGCCGATGTTAAGCACGACTTCTTCAACGACCCTATTCAGCCTTATGTCGACGGCGAATGGGTAAAAGCCAAGGGTACTACTCTTGGTGCTGACGATGGCATGGGTGTTGCTGCAATGTTGGCCATCTTGGCAGACGATGCCATTGAACATGGTCCAATTGAGTGCTTGTTTACTTTTGACGAGGAGACCGGTTTGTCTGGTGCGAAAGAGTTGCCTGCTGGTATCCTTCAGTCTAAATATCTTTTGAATCTCGACTCGGAAGACGATGGCGAGTTCTGCATTGGTTGTGCAGGTGGTGTCGATACTACGGCCCAGTTTGTTTACCAACCTTATCCCGCTCCTGTTGGCTCTTTCTTTTTCAAGGTAACGCTGAATGGTCTTCAAGGAGGTCATTCTGGTGCCGATATCCACTTGAACCGTGGTAATGCGGTGCAGTTGCTGGCTCGTTTTCTCAACAACTTATCGCTACAGGCTCCACTGTCGTTGGGTTATTTCGATGGGGGAAATCTTCGCAACGCCATTGCGCGCGAGGCTTATGCAATTATTGGGGTGCCAATGGCTAAAAAGGAGTTGGTACGTATTCAAGCCAATTTGTTCCTTGCCAATTTGCAAGACGAGTACCCAAATGAACCTGGTTTGCAGTTGTCGGTAGAGTCTATGGTGGAAGATGCTCCTGAATATGTTGTCGATTCCGAAACCACTATGCAGCTCATTCGTGCATTGGTGGCTTGCCCTCATGGCGTTATGGGCATGAGTCGCGACTTGGAAGGCTTGGTCGAAACCTCTACAAACTTGGCCTCGGTGAAGATGCAAGAGGGTAACACCATTCTTGTAACCACTAGTCAGCGCAGTTCTGTTGCTTCGCGTAAGGAAGAGGTGAAGGCCAAGGTGGCTGCAACCTTCCTGTTGGCTGGTGCAATGGTTTCGCATGGCGACGGTTACCCAGGTTGGAAACCAAACATGAAGTCGGCTATTAAAGACCTTTTGGTCGAGTCTTATGCCTCTTTGTTCGGTGTTCAACCTACTGTTGGTGCCATTCATGCTGGACTAGAGTGTGGACTCTTCCTCGAAAAATATCCCGATCTCGATATGATTTCTTGCGGACCAACGCTTCGGGGTGTGCATTCGCCTGCCGAAAAGGTCGAAATTTCAACTGTCGACAAGTTTTGGCGTATGTTGCTCGACGTTATGAAACGTATGAAATCGCTTAAGTAAACGTTTATGTGCAGTCAGGTGGCAGAGCAAACGAATTTCTATAGTTTATATCCTAACAACGCATGGCTCAAGAACAATCAGCTATAAGGGAACGTCAAAACACTAACCTGAAGGAACCTCGTCGTTACAAGGTTACTATGTTTAACGATGACTTCACACCCATGGACTTTGTGGTGATGGTCTTGACGTCCATTTTCAATAAGAATCAGGCCGATGCCGAACAGATTATGCTCGACATCCATCATAAGGGGAAGGCGGTGGTAGGCATCTATTCGCTAGATATTGCCCAAACCAAAGTTGAGAAGACAACGAAGTTGGCGCGCCAAAGCAACTATCCGCTTAAGGTCATTTATGCACCCGAAAACTAATAACTATCGATTATGGAAACATCTTTTTGGTTAAACAAGGCTCTTAACGATTCCTTCAATGCTGTGAAGAACGATCGTTTCGAATGTTTTACTCCCGAGCATTTCTTGGCAGTTGGTTTGCTCTCGCAGCAACAGTTCCTTTCGGCCATCATAGAGGCTGGGGTTGACGTCGATGCCCTTGAGAACGACCTTGCTGAATATATTGCCGATCTCGATCATGTGCCTGCTGGTAAGGAATTTGAACTCGAGGTCTCTGCTCAAATGAACAGCCTTTTCTCTGCCGCACATACCAATGCTGTCAATTCCGAGGTTTCTGCCATTGACGTGCCTCACTTCGTTAGGGCATTGTTGAATTTGCCCGATTCGTGGGCGGCTTACCTTTTGCGTAAGCACCTGCAGTGTGACGAGGCTGAATTCCTAAACATGATTATTGACGCCTACGAAAGCGCTAGCGACGAAAGTTTCGAACATGCCGATGGGGTCGATGGCAAACCGGCTGCACCGTGGCGCAAGTTGGTAACCTGTGTCAACGATATGTTAGATGGACACAACCCGCTCATTGGCCGTCATGCCGAACTGGAACGTACCATTCAGGTGTTGTGCCGTAAGGAGAAGAACAACCCTTTGCATGTGGGCGAACCTGGTGTGGGTAAGACCGCTTTGGTCTATGGACTTGCCGACCTTATTAATAGGGGAGAGGTGCCCGAACGTTTGAAGGGCGCACGCATCTATAGCCTCGACCTTGGCGGACTTCTTGCTGGTACCCAGTTCCGAGGCGATTTCGAAAAGCGCATTAAGTCTATCATGGACGGCATTCAAGAAGAAGGCAATGCCATCGTTTATATTGATGAGATTCATAATCTGATTGGTGCCGGACGTACTGGCGACAGTTCGATGGATGCCTCTAACATGCTGAAGCCTTACCTCGAAGGTGGTGATATTCGTTTTATTGGCAGCACCACCTACCAGGAATACAATCATTACTTCTCAAAGAGTAAGGGCATTGTTCGCCGTTTTCAGCAGATTGACATTCTCGAGCCTTCCACCGACGAGGCTATTGCTATTCTCGAAGGCTTGAAAGCCAAGTACGAGTCTTTCCACAAGGTCACTTATGCCGATGGCGTGATTAGGTTCGCGGTGGAAATGAGTGCAAAATACATTAATGAGCGTTTCTTGCCCGACAAGGCAATCGACCTCATCGACGAGGCTGGTGCCTTCTTGGAAATGCATCCTAATGCCGAAACCGAGGTGCAGACGGTTACGAACGAACTGATTTCCGACATCCTTTCTAAAATTTGTAAGGTCAATACGCTTGCGGCGAGTGCCGACGACGATAATGCCCTTCTCGAAAATCTTACGGAACGCATTTCTAGCCAAATCTATGGTCAAGACGAGGCGGTCAACAAGGTGGTCGAGTCGGTACAGATGGGCAAGGCCGGACTTCTGGAAGACGGTAAGCCTGTTGCATCCCTATTGTTTGTTGGACCTACAGGTGTTGGTAAGACCGAGGTGACGAAAGTCTTGGCTAGCGAATTGGGCTTGGAACTTGTCCGTTTCGATATGAGTGAATATACCGAGAAACATACGGTTGCTAAACTCATAGGTTCGCCCGCCGGCTACGTGGGTTACGAAGATGGCGGCCTGCTGACCGATGCCATCCGAAAGACCCCGCATTGTGTCTTGTTGCTCGATGAGATTGAAAAGGCACACCCCGACATCTACAATGTCTTGCTCCAGGTCATGGACTATGCACGCCTTACCGATAATAAGGGACAAAAGGCCGACTTCCGCAACGTCATTCTTATCATGACGTCAAATGCGGGCGCGCAATATGCAGCCCAGGCTTCGCTCGGCTTCACGTCGAAGGTGACTGCGGGCGATGCAATGTTGGCACAGGTTAAAAAGACGTTCAAGCCCGAATTCTTGAATCGTTTGTCGGGCACGGTTGTCTTCAACGACATGGACCGCCACATGGCAAACCTCATCCTCAATAAGAAGGTCAGCCAACTTTCCGTACGTTTGGCGGCAAAGCAGGTAACCATTTCGCTAACACCGGCTGCTCACGACTTCATACTCGAGAAAGGTTTTGTGCCAAAGTATGGCGCTAGGGAAATGGACCGTGTCCTTCGTCAGGAACTTAATCCGTTGCTGACACGCGAAATCCTGTTTGGCACACTCAAGCAGGGTGGCAGTGCCACCATCGACCTGAAGGATGAACACTTGGTGATTATTTGACGTCTTCTTGTCAGTTTTGAAACGATAAACTGACAGATTGTCGCTAGCATAGAGTCGCAAAAACTGAGTTTGTCAGTATTTGCGACTTTTTTTGTCGTTTTTCCCGCTTGGCACAAACTTTGTTCTATAATGGGTGTAAGCGCAAGTTTACAACAACAGATTTAGAAAAGAAATTAAAAAATAAATACAATTATGGGAAAGATTATTGGTATCGACTTGGGAACTACCAACTCTTGCGTAGCCGTAATGGAAGGCAACGATGTTAAGGTAATTCCTAATTCAGAAGGTAAGAACACAACTCCTTCAGTTATTGGTTTCGTCCAGGGTGGCGAACGTAAGGTGGGCGATCCTGCTCGTCGTCAGGCTATCACCAACCCTACAAAGACCATCTACTCAATTAAGCGTTTCATGGGTAACACTTACGACCAGTGCTCGGCCGAGATTTCTCGCGTGCCTTACAAGGTTGTTTGTGGCGACAACAACACTCCTCGTGTTGACATCGATGCACGTCTTTATACTCCACAGGAAATCTCTGCTATGGTTCTTCAGAAGATGAAGCAGACTGCAGAAGACTACCTTGGCGAAAAGGTGACCGAAGCTGTTATTACCGTTCCTGCTTACTTTAACGACTCACAGCGTCAGGCAACAAAGGAAGCTGGCGAAATCGCAGGTCTTACTGTTAAGCGTATCGTAAATGAACCAACTGCTGCTGCTCTTGCTTATGGTCTTGACAAGAAGGGTCAGGACATGAACATCGTAGTGTTCGACTGTGGTGGTGGTACTCACGACGTTTCTGTCCTCAACTTGGGCGACGGCGTTTTCGAAGTACGTGCTACTGCTGGTGATACTCACCTTGGTGGTGACGACTTCGACCAGCGTATCATCGACTGGTTGGTTGAAGAGTTCAAGGCTGAACACAGTGGCGTTGACCTCAGCAAGGATCCTATGGCACTTCAGCGTTTGAAGGAAGCAGCAGAAAAGGCAAAGATTGAATTGTCTAGCACAACTTCTAGCGAAATCAACTTGCCTTACATCTTCCCTATCGACGGTGTACCTCAACACTTGGTTAAGACGCTTACTCGTGCAAAGTTCGAACAGTTGGTCGACGACTTGGTAAAGCGCACAATCGCTCCTTGTGCCGACTGTCTTGAAAAGGCAGGTTTGTCAAAGGGCGACATCAACGAAGTTATCTTGGTAGGAGGTTCTACCCGTATCCCTGCAATTCAGGCTGCTGTTAAGGAATACTTCGGTAAGGAACCTTCAAAGGGTGTTAACCCAGACGAAGTTGTTGCAATGGGTGCTGCAATCCAGGGTGGCGTGCTTACTGGTGCAGTTAAGGACGTGCTTTTGCTCGACGTAACTCCACTTTCACTTGGTATTGAAACAATGGGTGGCGTAATGACTAAGCTCATCGACGCTAACACTACAGTTCCTACACAGAAGTCTCAGGTATTCTCAACTGCTGCCGACAACCAGACCGAAGTTACTATCCACGTACTTCAGGGCGAACGTCCAATGGCATCACAGAACAAGAGCCTTGGTCAGTTCAATTTGACTGGTATTGCTCCAGCTCCACGCGGCATTCCTCAAATCGAAGTTTCTTTCGACATCGATGCTAACGGTATCCTTAAGGTATCTGCTAAGGATAAGGCAACAGGTAAGGAACAGAACATCCGCATCGAAGCTTCATCTGGTTTGAGCGATGCTGAAATCCAGCGTATGAAGGCTGAAGCAGAAGCTAATGCTGCTGCCGACAAGATTGAAAAGGAACGTATCGAAAAGATCAACCAGGCAGACTCTATGATCTTCTCTACCGAGAAGTTCTTGAAGGATGCTGGCGACAAGGTTCCTGCAGATCAGAAGTCTAACGTTGAAGCTGCTCTCATGAAGTTGAAGGATGCTCATCAGAGACAGGACATCCCAGCTATCGACAAGGCTATGGAAGAACTTACCAAGGCTACAGAAGCATTCTATCAGGCAGCCCAGGCTGCAGGTGCTGGTCAGGCTGGTCCTGGCGCAGGTGGCTTCGGTGGTGGTTTCAATGGTCAGGCTGGTCCTGGTCAGCAGAACGGCGGTAAGGACGACAACGTTACCGACGTTGACTTTGAAGAAGTTAAGTAATCTACATTACTTCAAAATATTAAAGGCGTGCAAATCAACTGATTTGCACGCCTTTTTTGTTGATGACATTAATTGATTTCCAACAAGAAACTATGCTTCCTCAGGAAAATACTCATAATAAATATCTGCAATGGTATCCGCAAATCCCCAGCCACAAGGAGAAGCCCATTCAACACATTTCTGCAAACGTGGCTTGAATTGTTCCAGGAGATTGTTCTTGGCAAGGAAAGCCATCGTTTTGTCGAAGTTATTTTCAACAGAGGTATAGTATTGCTCCCACATATCACCATAATCGTAGGTAAACTGGC
>JAKSKR010000031.1 GCA_024401645.1 Paludibacteraceae bacterium
TTACATTTATTTGCATACGAAAAGAGGGCATATCAATTTTGATACACCCTCTTTTTGTTTTCCCTTAATTATGGCATTATCTACCTCTATTTCTGTTAATCTGCATCTTTAGTACTGAATTTGGTGCATTTTATTTGTTTTATGATGCAATTTGATTATTTTTGAACATCAGAAAAACACAAGCTAGTACTTATATGCATTCTTTCGACTATTCTGTATCTCCTAGTTCTCTACTTCTGCCAGATGTCGTGAAATTGTTGACAGCATTGTACGAGGAAAAGGGACGACAGGAATTGTATTTCGAAACCGCACCTGAAATATTAAATGCCTTGAAAAAACAAGCCTTGGTCGAAAGTTCGCAATATGCTAATTCCATTTTGGGGCGTGTGGCATCAAACGAACGTTTACGCGCGTTGGTCACTAATAAAACGGTTCCAGAAGGTAAGCCTGAAGAAGAGATTGCCGGCTATAGCGAAGTTCTTAGCTCCATTTTTAATAATTATGGTTCTATAGTTATCTCCTCAAGCTCCATTTTGCAACTCCACAAGCTGCTGTTCAGTTATTCGGCATCTGTAAAAGGGGGTGTATTCAAGATTGAGGATGAAGTGCTAGTTGAAACCTGTGCCGATGGAAGTAAGTTCGAACGATTTCGCACTGTTTCGGCTGCCGATACCCTAAAGGCGGTTGATGAGCTTTGTGAAAACTTCAATCAAGCAATTGCTAGAGGTGAACACGACCCGCTTTTGCTAATTTCGCAGTTTGCGCTCGATTTTCTCTGCATACATCCGTTTACAGAAGGTTCGGGACGCATCAGTCGTTTGCTAGTGCTTTTGCTTTTGTATAAGTCCGGATTCTTTGCAGGCATGTATGTCAGTCTTGAAAGAATATTAGAGTTGTCGCGCGACGTTTATTACGATGCCTTACGCCAATGCTCTGTGGGGTGGCACGAAAACACTAACGACTATTTACCTTTCGTTCGCTATTTCCTTGGCCTATTCCTAAAGGTTTACCGCGACTTTAACGACCGCGTGGCGCTTTGCCGGAAAGGAAATCTTTCAAAGGCAGATCGTATTTGGATGGTTTTCGACAAGAAAGTTGGGCAGATAAAGAAATCGGACATCCTAGCCTTTTGTCCCGATGTCAGCCAAACAACCATCGAACGTACGTTAGCCGAACTTTTAAGGCAAAACCTAATTGTGAAAGTCGGTAATGGACGTGGTGCTGCCTATTTAAAGAATATCAATATTTCAAACAGATAAGAAATTAAAATACAAAATACTAAATGGAAAAAAGACTTTTACTTGGTGACGAGGCTATTGCATTAGGTGCAATTCATGCCGGACTAAGCGGTGTTTATGCTTATCCTGGCACTCCGTCGACCGAGATTACCGAGTTCATCCAATCGAATAAGCTAGCGCAAGAACGCAATATTCACAGCCGTTGGAGTACGAACGAAAAGACAGCAATGGAAGCTGCTTTGGGTATGAGTTATGCGGGTAAGCGTGCCTTGGTCTGTATGAAGCATGTGGGCATGAACGTTTGTGCCGATGCCTTTGTTAACAGTGCCGTTACTGGTGTTAATGGTGGATTGGTTGTTTTGGCAGCCGACGACCCTAGCATGCACAGTAGCCAGAACGAACAAGATAGCCGTTTCTACGGTAAGTTTGCCATGATCCCAATTTTTGAGCCAACTAACCAACAAGAGGCTTACGATATGATGGCAGATGCTTTCGCTCTTAGCGAGAAGCTTCACCTCCCAATCTTAATGCGTGTGGTGACACGTTTGGCTCATAGCCGTGCTGCTGTTGAAATTAAGGATCCTATTGCAGAAAACGGTTTGAATCCAGACTCTGGCCGTCATTGGGTATTGTTGCCTGGCATTGCGCGCAAACAGTATCTTGGCCTTGTTGAAAAGCAAGCCGAAATGCTAAATGTAGCCGAAGCTTCAAAGTACAACATGAGTAAGGTTAAGAAGGCAAAGACCGGCATCGTAGCTTGTGGTATTGCCTACAACTACGTTTGCGAAGCCATAGGCACTGACGCTGCTGTCGTAAAGGTTTCCCAATATCCGTTGCCAGAAAAGCAGATTCGCCAGTTGGCAGAGTCTTGCGAAGAACTGATGATTTTCGAAGATGGTCAGCCTGTGGTTGAAAACGATGTTCGTGCTATTCTTGGCACCGGTTACACCGTAAAGGGACGTCTTACTGGCGACCTTCCTCGCACAGGTGAACTTGACCCCGATAATGTGGCAAAGGCTTTGGGTGTTGCTACCGAATTGACTTTCGCACCTGCCAAGAATTTGGCTAACCGTCCGCCTCAATTGTGTAAGGGCTGTGGTCACCGCGACGTCTATACCGCGTTGAATCAGGTGGCAGCCGAATATCCTAACCACCGAATTTTTGGTGATATTGGTTGCTACACGTTGGGTGCGTTGCCTCCGTTCCAGTCGTTGGCAAGCTGTGTCGACATGGGTGCCAGCATTACCATGGCAAAGGGTGCTGCCGACGCAGGCTTGTTCCCTTCTATTGCGGTTATTGGCGACTCAACCTTTACCCATAGTGGTATGACCGGTTTGCTCGATGCAGTTAACGAGAATTCAAACATAACAGTTGTTATCAGCGATAATCTGACGACCGGTATGACTGGAGGTCAAGACTCTGCCGGTACTAACAAGTTCGAGGCTATTTGCCTAGGCTTGGGCGTCGATCCGGCTCACGTGCGTGTTGTGGTTCCACTTCCACAGAATATGGAAGAGATTACCAAGATTATCCGCGAAGAAATTGAATACAAAGGTGTCAGTGTCATCATTCCTCGTCGTGAGTGCATGCAGACATTACAGCGTCATTTAAGAGAAAAGAAGAACAAATGAAGAAAGATATAATTTTGTGTGGTGTAGGTGGCCAGGGCATCCTTTCAATTGCCACCATCATTGGTCAGGCTGCTACCGAGGCTGGCTTGTATCTTAAGCAGGCCGAAGTGCATGGTATGAGCCAGCGTGGCGGCGACGTGCAGAGTAACTTGCGCTTGAGTACTGAACCTATTTTCAGCGACCTCATTCCTAAAGGAAAGGTAGACATGATTGTGTCTATGGAGCCTATGGAAGCTTTGCGTTACTTGCCTTATTTGGCAGCCGATGGCGTTGTCGTAACCAACAGCAAGAACTTTGTGAATATTCCCGACTATCCCGATGCTGCTGCCGTTGAACAGGAGTTGAAGGCTTTACCAAAGTCGGTATTGCTCGATATTGAAGACTTGGCGAAGCAGACCAAGAACCCTAAAGGGGCCAACATGGTGCTTCTTGGCAAGGTGGCTGCTCACCTCGAAATCCTTTCAGCCGACCAGTTGCGTAATGCGGTTTCTCGCATTTTCCAACGCAAGGGTGCCGAAGTTGTTGAATCTAACCTCAAGGCATTCGACTTGGGCCTAAACGCTTGATTTTTTTGCTTATGGCTGAACGATATTCAGAATATTTCAATCCCGAGCTCGAAACCCTGTCTCGCGATGAGATTAAGAAACTTCAGTTAGAACGTTTGCAGGCTACCGTGCGTCATTGCATGAACTCGCCTTTCTATAAGAAACGTTTCGAGGAAGCTGGACTAAAACTAGAAGACATCAAGACGCTCGACGATATCCGTAAGATTCCGTTTACCACCAAGCAAGACTTGCGCGATACTTATCCGTTCGGTCTTTCTTGTGTTCCGCTTTCAAAGTGTGTGCGCTTGCATTCAAGCAGTGGAACAACGGGCAACCCAACGGTCATCCTTCACACGCAGAAGGATCTTGACGAATGGGCAAATGCGGTGGCACGTTGCTTATGGATGGTGGGGCTTCGTCCTGAAGACGTCTTCCAAAATTCGTCTGGCTACGGCATGTTTACCGGCGGATTGGGTTTCCAATATGGCGCAGAACGTTTGGGTATGCTCACCATTCCGGCCGCTGCTGGTAATTCTGTTCGTCAAATTAAGTTCATTAAAGACTTCGGTACAACGGCAATACACGCAATACCTAGTTACCTTACGCGCCTTTACGAGGTGATGGAACAGGAAGGTGTCGACCCTAAACGCGATACCAAGTTGAAGGTTTTCGCCATTGGAGCAGAACCGCATACCGAGGAACAGCGCAAGCGCATCGAGAACATGTTTGGCGTTAAGGCTTACAATTCGTTTGGCATGAGCGAAATGTGTGGCCCGGGTGTGGCTTTCGAGTGTAAGGAACAGAACGGTCTTCACATTTGGGAAGACTACTATATCGTTGAGATTGTCGACCCAGAAACCCTTGAACCGGTTCCCGATGGACAGATTGGCGAATTGGTGCTTACCACCCTCAACCGCGAGGCTATGCCTATGTTGCGCTACCGTACGCGCGACCTTACCCGCATTCTTCCTGGCGATTGCCCTTGTGGACGTAAGCACATACGCCTAGACCGTATGAGGGGACGTAGCGACGACATGATGGTGCTTCGTGGGGTTAACATCTTCCCAATTCAGATTGAGAAGATTCTGTTGAACTTCCCAGAACTCAGCAGCAACTACCTCATCACCCTCACAACCGACAACGATAACGACAACATGACCGTTGAGGTTGAATTGGCTAAGGATGGTTTGACCGATGTTCAGCTTAAGGATTTGGAGAAGAACGTCTGCCATGCGTTGAAAGACGAAATTCTTCTTACGCCGCGCGTTCATCTGCTCGCTTCTGGAACATTGCCACAAACCGACGGCAAGGCCGTTCGTGTTAAAGATCTTCGTAAGGTTTACCAGTAATTTTGTAATATAGTGAAAATTTCCCTTCTTCAGCGCGATGTCGTTTGGGGCAGCCCCTCAAAAAACATCCAACAGGCCAATGACGCTATTAAGGCTTTGCCAAAGAGCGACCTTTACGTCTTGCCCGAAATGTTCAGTACTGGTTTTGTTTCAGAACCCAATGGAATGGCAGAATCGGAAAATGGCGAGTCGTTGGCTTGGATGAAGCTGTTGGCACACGAACTAGATGCTGCCATTGCTGGTTCGGTTGCTGTTTCTACGGCAAACGGATACCGCAACCGTTTCTATTTCGTGAAACCCGATGGCGAAGTCACGTACTACGACAAGCGCCATCTGTTCACCTATGGGGGCGAGCACAAACGTTATGCGGCTGGCGACAGCAGGGTGGTGGTAGAGTTCCGGGGCGTGCGTTTCATGCTTTCGGTATGCTACGACTTGCGTTTCCCTACCTGGTTGCGCAACCACGAAGACTACGATTGCCTGCTAACCGTAGCCAATTGGCCAACGGTGCGCCTGGGGGCTTGGAACGTGTTGCTGCATGCCCGTGCCATTGAGAACCAGTGCTACGTGTGTGGCGTAAACCGTGTGGGTAACGATCCGGCATGCGAATACAGTGGCGGTACCATGTGTATTGATGCTTACGGACGCGATGTTGCTGCTTGTGCGGCTGGTCAGGAAGATGCGGTGACCGTAGAACTCGACATGGACAGGTTAAGGTCTTTCCGTCAGAAATTCCCAGTCTTAAAGGATCAAGACCAACTCTGAAACAGGATTTCACATAACCTATAAATCGAATAAAATTGAATACCCCTTTAGATTATAAAATAGTGACCGATGCCATGGATAGCATGGCTCTGGGCAATTTTTCGCAAGCCACCATTCGCGACATTCAGGCGCTTTCACGCTTGTTGGAAGAAAAGACTGGCCAGCCTGTCATTCACCTCGAAATGGGTGTGCCCGGACTACAGCCTTCCGAAATTGCGTTAAAGGCAGAACAGGAGGCATTGGCGAATGGCTGCGCTACCGTTTACCCACCCAATGGTGGAATACCGCGCATTAAGAATGCCGCTTCGCAGTTCGTGAAGGCGTTTATTGGTGTCGACATCGACCCGCTTTGTTGCATACCTACTACCGGCAGCATGCAGGGCACGTTTGCCACTTTCATGGCCATCCACCATGCCACAGCCGGAACTTCTAAAGACACGGTGTTGTTCATTCAACCAGGTTTCCCCGTGCAGACAACCCAGTGCGACGTGGTTGGCTTGAAGCACACAGGGCTCGATATTCACGACTACCGTGGCGAAGCCCTTATTAAGAAACTCGACGAGATTTTGTCGGCAGGCAACATCAACAGCATTGTCTATTCCAATCCTAACAACCCATCGTGGGTATGTTTCACCGAAGACGAGTTGAAGGGCATTGGGGCATTGGCCGACAAGTACGACGTCATCATACTCGAAGACTTGGCCTATTTTGCCATGGACTTCCGTCGCGACCTTTCGCACCCTTACCAGGCACCTTACCAGGCAACTGTAGCCAAGTATACCGACAACTATGTGTTGTGGGTGTCAGGCTCTAAAGCGTTCTCTTATGCCGGTCAGCGTGTAGGTGTCACCTGCATCAGCAATAAGCTCTACAAACGCGTCTATAGGCCGTTAGCCGACAAGTTTGGCGTAGGCGAGTTCGGCAACTTTTTCTGCAATCGTCTTATGTACACCCTGTCAAGCGGTACCACCCATAGCGTACAGCATGCCATGGCCGCACTAATGGAAGCTGCTTGCGACGGCAAGTACAATTTCCTCGACGATGTGAAGGAATACGGCCGCCGTGCCAAGTTCTTGAAAGAAGTGTTGCTTGCCAACGGATTCTACTTGGTTTACGATAACGACATGGGGGCTCCATTGGCAGACGGGTTCTACTTCACTGCCCAGTACCCAGGAATGACCGATTTAGAGCTGACACGCGAACTGATGTATTACGGCATTGCCGTCTTCCCGCTCGACACCATGGGCTCAAACGAGCAGGGCGTACGTGTCTGCACCTCGTTCTTCAAGAAGGAGCAAGAACCAGTCTTCAAGGAAAGAATCGAGATGTTTAGAAAGAATCACCAGTAAGACAGCTGGCTTTAATATGGTTGGCATATCGGCAACGGTATGCCTTTTTCTGTGTCATTAATCTAGATATAAGCCTCATAAGTAGATATAATCATTGCAGCTATGTGGTAAATGCAAGTCTTCTTAATTTAGTGTCGTAAACAAAAAATGAAGAAGCTTATGCAAAAGTACGTATGTGATGTGTGTGGTTGGGAATACGATCCCGAAGTGGGTGTTCCCGAAGCCGGAATAGCACCAGGAACCCCATTCGAAGAACTGCCTGCCGACTTTGAATGCCCTATGTGCGGTGTTGGCAAAGATCAGTTCTCGGCTGCAGGATAAGAGAGACCGCTAAAGCTTTTATTGAAGCCTATCAATATTGAGTTTGAGTTTTTTGGGTAAAACCTTCCTTAACTATGCGAGCCCCGGCATTGGTTGCCGGGGCTTGTTTGTTTTTTGTGTAATAGGGTAGTGTTATATCTTATTTTTCTCTACCTTTGCCAAACAATTGAAATAAAAAACATATCGATTATAATGGAAAAGAAACAAACACTCGATACCCTCTGCGTGCAGGAGGGCTGGAAACCAAAGAATGGTGAACCACGTCAGTTGCCTATCTATCAGTCTACTACTTTCAAGTACGACGATACTGAACAGATGGCCGACTTGTTCGACCTTAAGGCTAGCGGTTACTTCTACACCCGTTTGCAGAACCCAACTAACGACGTTGTTGCCGACAAGATTGCTAAACTTGAGGGTGGTGTTGCGGCTATGCTCACTTCTTCTGGTCAGGCTGCTAACTTCTACGCTATTTTCAACATCTGCGAAGCTGGCGACCACTTTATCTCTGCTGCTTCTATCTACGGTGGCACTTTCAACTTGTTTGGTGTTACCATGAAGAAGTTGGGCATTGAGGTGACTTTCGTTGACCAGAATGCTCCGGTTGAAGAATTGCAGAAGGCTTTCCGTCCTAACACCAAGTGTGTGTTTGCCGAAACCATCACCAATCCAACCCTTTCGGTTCTCGACATCGAGAAGTTCGCTAAGTTGGCGCACTCAAACGGTGTGCCTTTGATTGTCGATAACACTTTCCCAACCCCATACAACTGCCGTCCGTTCGAATTCGGTTGCGACATCGTTACCCACTCAACCACTAAATATATGGATGGCCACGCTGCTACCGTTGGCGGTTGCATCGTCGACAGTGGTAACTTCGATTGGGACGCTCATGCCGACAAGTTCCCTGGTTTGACTCAACCAGACCCTTCTTACCACGGCTTGGCTTACAGCAAGGCTTTCGGTAAGGGAGCTTACATTACAAAGGCTACAGCCCAGTTGATGCGCGACTTCGGCTCTATTCAGAGCCCAATGCACGCTTTCTTGTTGAATGCCGGCCTCGAAACCCTACACTTGCGTATGCCTCGCCACTGCGAAAACGCCTTGGCTGTTGCCGAATACTTGAGCAAACACCCTAAAGTCGATTGGGTGAACTATCCGGGCATGAAGGGCGACAAGTACTACGACTTGGCACAGAAGCAGTTCCGCAATGGTCAGACTTGTGGTGTTGTTACCTTCGGCTTGAAGGGCGACCGCGAAAAGGCAGTCCGTTTCATGGATAGCCTTAAGTTGGCTGCTATTGCAACCCACGTTGCCGATGCCCGCACTTGTGTGCTTCACCCAGCTAGCCACACTCACCGCCAGTTGACCGACGAACAGCTCCGTGCCGCTGGTGTCGATCCAACCCTTATCCGCTTCTCAGTTGGTATCGAGGGCAAGGAAGACATTATTGCCGACCTCGAGCAGGCTCTCGAAAAGGCTTAATCTGCTTTCATTTTAAAATGCAATAGTAAGGCTGAAACCATTCGCGTGGTTTCAGCCTTTTTGTTAACAAGTTATGGCCAATCTGTTTTCTTTTACACTTAATTTCTGCAAAACGTTTATTACCTTTGCAGTATATAAATAAACGTTATGAAAAAAGTAGTTTTTGTAATTCCGGTTCTTTTGGTTTCTTTGTTGGCTGCAGTGTCATGTAAGCACAGTACGCCCGACTATTACAACGAATATTACTACGGAAATGGTTCTCATATCGAGGGACATACCAACGCGGCTCACAATAGCGACAGCCACCTTGGCGACCACTATTATTCTAACGATAGCGGTAGCGACCATTATTACGACTACCATGGCGACAGTAGCGAAAATCCGTTCATAACTAACGATAACAACCTCTATAACTACTTGCGTAGTGGATGTTGGTTCCATGCCAACATGCACAACTTCGACGACTGCGATGGCGAGTCGTACATCAGGTTCAGCGATTGGGAAATTCTTCACTACGACTGCTCGAACCGCCTTTACGACCGTGGTACTTTCGAATACCACAGCGGTAGCATCACCATCCATTACGACAATGGCGACTATGTGGTTTACTACATCGACAAGTGCTGCGACAGCGAGCTCGTACTTCGCACAAAGGCAGGTAAGAGATATTATTACGTTCTCTATTAAGAAGTTGACGCTATAACGCAAAAGAGGTTTGGGATTATCCAAGCCTCTTTTTGTATACATGTGGGCAGGCGTCTCCCACATATCTCAAACTTTTTTCCCCTTTTCTGCCATCCAAGCATTTGCCTTACAAATACCAAACGCAGTTGTGTTTGCGAAAAATGAATACCGTTTTTGAAATAAACACTAACAAAATGGCAGTGGTATGTATTAAACACGCTAATTTTGCCAAGCAAAAACAAAATAGCAATAAGCCTGCAAGTTTGTTGGGCTTTCCGTTGCCGTTGGCAGTGTTCGTTTTTTTGTTGTTTGCAAGTTAGTTATAAGGTTAAAATGATAGAGAGAGATGAGCCGTTAGGCTCTGGTGTTTTTTTGAAATGGAATTAAGACAGTTAAGGTGCTTTGTAAAGGCAGCCCAGTGCTTGAATTTTACCGAGGCTGCTAAAGCGGTTTGTGTAAACCAAAGCTCGTTTTCGCAAAGCATTAAGCAGTTAGAGGAAGAGTTGAAAGTAACCCTCTTCCACCGCAATACGCACGAAATTGCGTTAACACAGGCGGGGCACGAGTTGTTGCCTTATGCATTGAAGGTGTTGCAGCAAACCGACAATTGCGTGAACCGAATGAACGACTTGCTGGAAATGCGTTGTGGAACGCTCAATATTGGGGTAACGCATTCCTTCAACATTGTTTTGTCTGAGACCCTTCAGAAGTTTCTGAAAGCCTATCCGGGCATTAAGGTCAACATCTTTTACAAGACCATGAGCGAGCTTATGGAGTTGCTCATTAAGCGCGAGGTCGATTTCGTCCTTTCCTATCGTCCGTTTGGTGGCGAATATCCTCAAGTTACATCCCACACGTTGTTCGAAGACCGTCTTTCGGTCATCCTGCCGGCCAATCATGAGTTGGCTAAACGTGAGTCGGTTAAATTGGCCGATTTGGCAAAGTACCCAATGGCGTTGCCGTCGGAAGGCTTACATGCCCGCGAGGTGTTGAAGCGCATCCTTTCGAAGACCGACGTCAAGCTCGACGTGCGTGTGCAGCTCGACCAGGTTAGTCCGTTGTTGGGGTTGGTGCGTAGTGGCATGCTCATCACCGTCTTGTCGGGTACCACCGTTGAACTCGAGAAAGACTTGGTCGCCATTCCCATCGATGCTGAGGGCAACCGCATGGAAGGGTCTTGTCAAATGCTGAAGGAAGATTACCGCAAGGAAGCGGCTAAGGAGTTTGTCCGTATTTTAAGTGAAACAAGTGTAGTTAGAAACATGATTTCTGGCTGGTTTAAATAACAACAATCATTATGTCTTGGTTAGATAGTTTATTTTTTAATCCGGGCGTTGCCCATTCCGTTTTGTTGGTGGCATTGGTCATTGCCATCGGTCTATACTTAAGCCGCATTAAGATTTGTGGCATATCGTTGGGCGTTACGTGGATTCTTTTTGTCGGCATCATATTTGGCCACTTCGGTCTTTTGCTCGACCCAACCACCAGCCATTTCGTAAAGGAATTTGGTCTTATCCTCTTCATCTATTCCATCGGTATTCAGGTCGGCCCTGGTTTCTTCGAGTCGTTCAAGCAGGGTGGTGTCAAGCTCAACGGCTTGGCGGCAGCCATGGTGCTGTTGGCAGGTGTTACATGCTTCGTTATTCACAAGGCCACGGGCGAAGACCTTTTCTCAATGATAGGTGTGCTTTATGGTGCTGTAACCAACACCCCAGGTTTGGGTGCGGCTCAACAAACCTATTCCGATATGATGAACGGTGCCAACAATCCTAACTTTGCCAGTGGTTATGCCGTAGCCTATCCGTTGGCTGTGGTGGGCATCATTGGTTGCATCGTGTTGTTCCGTTACATCTTCCGTGTCGACTTTGCTGCAGAACAGAAACAGTACGAAGAAGAACACAAGAGTGGAACCGACAATTTGGAGGCGGTTACTTTCGAGGCTTCTAACGAGGGCATTTGTGGCAAGACCATTGGTGATATTCAGAAGATTATTGGCCGCAAGTCGGTCATCACCCGCATACAGCATTGTTCTACCAACGAAATTGAGTTGGTCGACGACAACACCGTCCTCTCAAAGGGCGACAAGGTGTTCCTTGTGGTTTCTCCGTTCGAGATTCCTGCCTTCGAAGCCCTCATCGGAAAAAGGGTAGAGGGTATGGCAACGGCAGAATGGGACAAGATGGACCGCAACACCTTGGTTTGCGAACGCATTGTCGTTACCAATTCCGAATTTAACGGCCGTCAGTTGGGCAGCTTGGCCCTCCGTCGCCGTTACAATGTCAGCATTTCGCGCGTTAAGCGTACGGGTGTCGACCTCATGCCCGATCCGCAGCTCATCCTTCAGGTGGGCGACCGCCTTACTGTCGTAGGCGAAGAGGCCAACGTGCGTAAGGTGCAGCAAATGGTAGGCGACTCGGTTAAGAAGCTCGACGAGCCGAACCTTATGGCCATCTTCCTGGGCATTTCGCTTGGTGTCTTGTTGGGCTCAATGCCAATACTCATTCCTGGCATGTCGGTACCGGTTAAGCTTGGTTTGGCGGGTGGTCCGCTCATCGTTTCCATCTTGGTGTCTAAGTTTGGTCCTAAATTCAAGTTGGTAACCTTCACCACGTCGTCGGCAAACTTGCTCATGCGTCAAATAGGTATCTGCATGTTCTTGGCTGCTGTTGGTATTGGTGCTGGCGACGGATTCATCGACACCGTTCTCAATGGCGGATACTGGTGGGTGCTTTACGGTTTCATCATCACCGTTGTGCCTATCTTGGTGGTGGGTGCCATTTCGCGTTACGTGTTCAAGTTGGGCTATTTCTCCATTGCCGGTATGATTTCTGGTGCCCTTACCGATCCGCCTGCATTGGCCTACGGCAACAGCATCTGTCCTAACGACCAGGTTTCCGTAGCCTATTCAACGGTCTATCCGCTCAGCATGTTCTTGCGTGTCATTTCGGCACAGGTGCTGGTGCTCATAGCCTTCTAGTAAGCAGATAGAGTATTTATTTATAGCAAGTAGTTGCAAACAGTCCCGTGTCCTACGTCGATGTAGGGTGCGGGATTTTTTGTTATTTCGACTTAAAACCGCAAATAATTGTTATATTTGTATCCATATATACTACGTTTCGAAATGAAATTATCATCACCTCAAGCCGAAATCTATGGAAACGATTCCATGTCGGCACTCGAAGCACAGCGTTTCGCACAGTTCATTGCCTGGAGCCCAGTGGTTTTCCAGGTGTCATACGTAATGGTCAAGTGGGGCATTTTTACCCTTTTGTCAGAACATAAGGAAGGCTTAACTATTGACGAAGTTGCCGAACAGAAGGGCATAAGCCACTATGCAGCCCAAATTTTGCTCGAAGGCTCATTGGTTATCGGCACTGTTTACCTCAATAAGGAAGGCAAGTTCTGCATTGCAAAAACCGGTCGTTTCTTTACGCGCGACGGCATGGCACTCCGCGACCTCAACTTCAACCAAGACGTCAACTACCTTGGCCTTTTCTCGTTAGAAGATGCCCTGAAGAACGGTAAGCCCGAAGGCTTGAAGGTCTTTGGCTCATGGCCTACTATCTACGAGGCTTTGTCTTCGTTGCCACAGCAGGTGCAGAAGAGTTGGTTCGGTTACGACCACTACTATTCCGATAATTCATTCCCCGAAGCGCTTAAGTTGGTTTTCTCACGCCCTACCAGGTCGTTGCTCGACGTTGGCGGCAACACCGGTCGTTTTGCCGTTCAGTGCATCGACTACAATGCCGACGTGAAGGTGACCATCATGGACCTTCCGCAGCAGCTCGACCTCATGCGTCAGGCTACCAACTGCCACCCAAGCAGCGAACGTATTGGCGGATTCCCTGCCAACCTTCTCGACGACAGCCAGGCTTTCCCAACTGGTTTCGATGCCATTTGGATGTCACAGTTCCTCGACTGTTTCAGCGAAGAGCAGGTCATCAGCATCCTTACCCGTGCGGCCAAGTCAATGTCTGCCGACTCTCGCCTCTACATTATGGAAACCTTGTGGGACCGTCAGCGTTTCGAGACCGCGTCGTTCAGCCTTGCAATGGCTAGCGTTTACTTCACAGCCATGGCAAACGGTAACAGTAAGATGTTCTATTCCGAAGACCTCATCCGCATGGTGCGTCAGGCTGGTTTGGAACTCGACGTCATTCACGACGGTCTTGGCCTTGGTCACTCTCTATTGGTTTGTAAGAAGGCATAATTTCGTAACGAATAAGCGAATATACTCATATAAGGACTGGCATCTCTCATGTCAGTCCTTTTTCGTTATATCGGTTTGCCGAGATGGCGGCGATGTAGAAGAAATTGAGTGGAATTGATGGCCTTTTACTTCACCACAGCACGCACGCTAATGCCGTTGTAGCGGTCGGTGGCACCCCAACCGAAACCATCTTCGTCGAAATGCATGGCAGGCGCAGCTTCCGAATTTTCCTTACCACCGTTGGCAACCGACCAGAAACCGCCATTGTTGCCAATTAGTGTTAATCCGGTTTCGTCACCAAATCCAGCTGCAGGCAGGAAGATGTTGCTGCCGTTAACTTTCGAAGTGCCAAGGCCACCATTCGTTCCGCTGCCGTTGTAGTTGTTCACCCATTTCCAGGTGCAGCCTTTTCGTAGTTCTTCCAGTTCTTCATAGGTTGGCGTTCTCCACTTCCTCCCCCAGTTTGTGGTCGCAGCGTCGTCTTTAGCTTCCAGCACTGCCTTGCCATCTACCGTGCCGAATTTGCTGTTGCTGCAGTATTTGGTCATGCTATTGTTTCCTTTGCTCCATTTGTAGGTTTTCCAGGTGTACTCCTTCTTTGGCTTGGTTTCGCCCCAGGCAAAGAGGTCGCCAAGTTCGGTTTCTTTTGTTGCCCCCACGTTGCAGGTTGCCCATAGCTTACCACTTGGCAAGCCAAGGTCCACATATTCATGTCCACCTATAAGGTTCTCGTTGTTGGCTGTTAGCCCCATCCTCGCGGTGCAGCTGGTTCCACAAAGTATTGTGGCTAATGTTATTATCAAATAAGTTATTGTTTTCATACCGTGTGTTCGTTTGCTATAAGGTTAAGGAATAAGCGGGTCAAGTAACCTGCCTGGCAATAAAAATGCCCCGGAATGAATTCTGGGGCGGTTGTCTTTTTTGTCGGTATTGTAATTGTCTTTTACTCGTTGTCAGTTTCCGTTATTGCGCGTAGGGCTATGGTGGCCTCGCTAGGAACTTCAATGTTCAAAAACGATTGCAACAGACCGGCTCTATCCTCTTCTTTGGTGTTTCTAAGCATGTCGAACCCTTCTTCTGTCAATTCTTTCGTATAAACAGCAGGTGCGTCAGCTTCCCTAGGTAGAATCTTTATTTCAACAGTAACCATAGTATAGTATTCTTATGGTGCAAATTTACGTAAATAAAACGATATAAAAAGCGCTTGTAGGGGGAACGGCAAAAATTTCAAATAAACAATTTTTTCGGGCAGATATTTTGTGCGTTTTCATGATGGTCATTTTAACCTTACAATGTGTTATTTGGTTATATTTGTCTGTTGAATTTGTTAAGACAATTGAATAAGAGCAATGAAGAAAACAATACTCTCCCTAGTGGCTACCTTGTGCTTTACGTACGCAACGGCAGGGAACATAGTCGGCAAATGGAAGGTTAACCATCTGCAGGAAGAAAAGGTGAGCTCCAGGTTGAATGCCGTGAGCATTTTAGGTGACGCAAACGAGATTGAGTTCAAGTTGAATGGCAAGTTCTTTGCCAACGACACTGTTTATGGCACTTACAAGCTGGTGGGCGACAGGCTGGTGCTGACGCGCGACCAGGCTTTCGTTAACCTGTTCATGGATAATGTTGTTACCGACCAGGCTCTTGTTGCCTCGTTAAGCGACAAGGGTGGTCCCGATGCGGCTGCCGACGTCCTTATTGAAAGTGAGGCGGGTGCTGGCAATGGGGCGGTGGCCACACGGCAAGACGACGCCATAACACCAGAGGTTGTTAGCGAGCTAAAGGCGTTAGCCGAGGTCGCTTATGCCAACGATACGCTTTCTTCGCAGTTCGGACAACGTGGCAATACCTTGTTGCTCACAAACGACGATGAGAGCCTTTATTTCGAATTGCAGAGGTTGGGCACCATGGCTGAAAACTTGAGTGAAGATAGAACCATTGTGGGCTCGAAATGGAAGATGAATGTTGCCGGTCTTTATACCAAGACTTTGAATTTTGGCAACGATGGTATTCTCCGCGAAACACAGATTGGCGGCATGGGTACCCGAATGGACAACACCAGCTATGTGGTCGAAAAGGACCACATCACCATTCACCGTGCGGGCGGCCACGAAACCTATCGTTGGATTATGCCCACAGCCAACAAACTCATGCTCATCGACGCCAAGGGGGTAACCCTTATTACAAATGAATAACAACAACTAAACTCAACAACAATGAACTATAGAATTGCTGCATTACTCCTGTTGGCAACACTTGCCGGTTGCAACACCCAACCAACGGTAACACCAAACGCAACACCGGCAGAACTGGCACCCGCACCCGCAAGCCATACCGATGCGGCTAGGAACGATAGTGCCATTTCTGTCGCACTCATTACCGAACTCTATAACGACTACGTCTTTGGTAGAAAGGAATTCGATAAGGTGGCGGCCGACTATTTTTGTACCGAACATCTGGCTGAAAAACTGAAGGCCGATTACGATTACGATGGCGAAGGCTATGCCGTGTGGGATTTCCGTTCCGATGCCCAAGATGGTCAGGCGGGCGACGGACTGAAGGGGGTGCTGAAGACTGCCGACATGGTCTTTACGGCTGTTATTGTCGACAATGGTGTGAAACTCAATGTCGATTTCTTCATGGTTAAGGATAAAGGCATCTTGAAGATTGACGACGTTGAGGTCATTGGTGTTCAGAAGTGCAACCTATGCAACGGCACAAAGGAAGTGACGTGCCCAACTTGCAAGGGCGAGGGATTCTTCTCTACGCCTAACGATGCACAAGGCGAAGATTGGGGACAGGCTTGCTTCGACTGTGGCGGACGTGGCTACGGCCACCGAAATGGCAACGACGCAACGCTTACCGTTGGCAAGGGACATATTCCTTGCCCAGCTTGTGTGACCGAGATTGTGGTAGACGTTCCTCAAGCCACTAACCAGCAATTCCTTGCACCGGTTGGTGCCGACATAGAAAACCGGTTGGTGGGCAACCATGGGGTGCGCCTTCAGTGGATTTCAGACAAGAACCTGGGAAACGTCAACATCGAAAAGGAAGCCGTTGGCGTTTACACTTGTGTTGGTAGACAGCAAGGTGAAGAGGGCGACTATCTGTACATCGATGGCAAACTTAAGGTGGTCAACCTTTATCATTTGGTCTTCCAGGGGACCATCACTTGCCACATCTCGCACATACACAAAGGCAAGCCTTACGTCAGAAAGGGGATAATGGACTTCGTAAACAAGAACGGTGCTCGTAAGTTCTGGCGCTTGCAACAAATGGACAATGGCGATTGTACCGACTATGTCGACATCTTCATGTAAAGCTTTGTAAGCCGACGTGGCAAATGGGGCTGTTAACCCAAAACGATAGGGGTGTGCCGAGAATGAAAATCCATTCGGTACACCCCTATTTCATTATGTCTCACTTTCGGTTTCCGGTTACACCGAAACCTTACCACTGATGTGTGGCCATGGATCGTAATCTTCGAGCTGGAAATCTTCGTACTTGAAGTCGAAGATGCTCTTAACGTTAGGGTTTATCACCATCTTCGGCAACTTGCGTGGCGCACGCTCTAGCTGTGTGTGCACCTGCTCAAGGTGATTGGTGTAGATGTGTGTGTCGCCCGTTGTGTGCACAAACTCGCCAGGTTTCAGGCCTGTCACTTGTGCAACCATCATCAGCAATAGGGCATACGACGCAATGTTGAAAGGCACGCCCAAGAAGACGTCGGCACTGCGCTGGTAGAGCTGTAGGCTAAGCTTGCCGTTGGCAACGTAGAACTGGAACAGCAAGTGGCAAGGTGGCAACTTCATCTTGTCTACGTCGGCAACGTTCCACGCGCTCACAATCAGGCGGCGCGAGTTTGGGTTCTTCTTAATTTCCTCAATCAGGTTGCTAATTTGGTCAATGTGTCCGCCGTTGTAGTCGGGCCACGAACGCCATTGGTAGCCATATATAGGTCCTAGTTCACCGTTCTCGTCAGCCCATTCGTTCCAAATGCGCACGCCGTTGTCTTGCAGGTACTTCACGTTGGTGTCGCCTTGCAAGAACCAGAGCAGTTCGTAAATGATGGACTTTAGGTGCAGCTTCTTGGTGGTGAGGAGTGGAAAACCGTCCTCAAGGTTGAAACGCATCTGGTGGCCGAAGACGCTTATGGTGCCCGTGCCCGTGCGGTCGCCCTTTTCGTTACCTTCGGTAAGTATGCGGTTCAGTAGGTCTAAATATTGTTTCATTGCTTGTGCTTTCTTTATTTGTGTCAATTAGGCAAGTGGCAACAGTTCTTGCCACGTTGTCTAACGTTAGTTGGCTTTTTTATGCCTCGTTCCAGTCGCCGTTGCGCTTAATCAGTTCAATCAGTTTTTCAACTGCCTCCTCTGCCGGAATCATCTTCTCAATGCATTCCTGTCCCTTGTAGAGGTTTACCTTGCCCACGCCCGAACCAACGTAACCGTAGTCGGCATCGGCCATTTCGCCCGGACCGTTTACAATGCAGCCCATAATGCCAATCTTCAGGTTCTTCAGGTGGCTGGTTTTCTCCTTAATGCGGGCAATGGTGCTCTGCATGTCGTAGAGTGTTCTGCCGCAACTTGGGCAAGAGATATATTCGGTCTTGCTCATGCGGCTGCGCGAAGCCTGCAACACCGCGAAGGCGCCCGAAATGACGTCGGCAGGGTCAAGATTCTTGTCTTCCAACCAAATGCCGTCGCTAATGCCGTCAATGAAGAACGAACCTAGGTCGGCTCCGCATTTTACCTGGAAGTCGCCCTTTTCGCTGTCGGTGTAGGTTTGTTTCAGCACAACTGGGTTTTCCAAACCCTTGTTTAGCAGGGTGTGGATGAAGGCGCGCTGTTCGCCAACCGGATTGATGTGGTCGCTTTCTATAACGAAGACGCACTTGTCGTCGGCTGCGGCCAGGGTCTCGTCAATCTGCCCATAGCACGTCTGCACAAACTTTATGCCGGCATTGCACTTCTTAATGTTGCCGTAGTTGGCCTTTGTGAACATAGGGTAGAGGTTTGCGGTCTCCTTCCATATGCTATAGTCTACAATGGTAGGTAGCACAATGTGGCTAGGCAGTGCGGTTGCCATCACATAGTCTGGTTTCAGCATGCCCTCGGTGCTGCTGGCAATAACAATAGGAACGTTGGTAGCGCCAATGTTGCCAATCTTGTTGGTCTTGCGGCGGGTGTAGCTGAAAGGGTTCACCTTGCCGCTGTCGGTAGCTTTAATGGTGTTGTGTCCGCTTCGGCGGGCAATGTAGTCGGCCAGTTTCTTTGCCACCGGTATTTCCTTTTCAGGGTCTTCGCTAAGCGAAACGCGAATGGTGTCGCCAATGCCGTCGGCTAGTAGGGCACCAATGCCAACCGCGCTCTTAATGCGGCCGTCTTCGCCGTCGCCAGCCTCTGTTACGCCAATGTGTAGCGGAAAGTCCATACCTTCTTCGGCCATTGTGGCAACCAAAAGGCGAACGGTCTCGACCATAATAACGGTGTTCGATGCCTTAATGGAGATGACGACGTTCATGAAGTTCTCGTCGCGGCAAATGCGGAGGAACTCCATGCACGACTCTACCATACCTTCTTGCGTGTCGCCATAGCGGCTAAGAATGCGGTCGCTAAGCGAACCGTGGTTCACGCCGATGCGGATGGCGGTCTTGTTCTCCTTGCAGATGTTGAGGAACGGCACCAGGCGTTCTCTAATCTTGCCTATTTCTTGCTGGTATTCTTCGTCGGTATAGCTGAAACGCTTCTGGGTGTGTACGCTGTCGACGTAGTTGCCGGGGTTAATGCGCACCTTTTCTACGTGTAGGGCAGCCTCGTCGGCAGCCTTTGGGTTGAAGTGGATGTCGGCTACCAACGGATGGCGGTAACCGCGGCGGGTTAGCTCGGTTCTTATGGGTTCCAAGTTCTTGGCTTCCTTCACTCCCTGTGCCGTAAAGCGTACTAGCTCGCCGCCTTCCTTAATGATGCGGATGCACTGCTCAACACTGTCGGTTGTCTCGTTGGTGTTGGTGTTGGCCATAGACTGTATGCGAATGGGCTGACTGCTGCCCATTGTCAGGTTCCCTATCTTAACGTCGTGTGCTACACGGCGCTTGTAGTTGAAGAGGGCGCTGTTGTCCCTACCCGGAAAATAGTTCTTCATTTATCTTGTTTATTTAAGTACGGCTTTGTCGGTTGCAATTCGTTCAACCGCACTTACGTCTTTAATCTTTAATATGTTCATGCAAAGGTTGTTCACGTCTTCAACGTCGCGCACATACACGGTGAACGAGGCGGTGAACAAACCATCGTCGGTGTCGAGTGTCAAGCGGCTGATGTTGATTTTCAACATGCTTGAAATAACGTTGATGATTTCTGCCAATATGCCCATGCGGTCCATACCCTTAACCTCAATGGTGGCTGGGAACGAGAGCACACGGTGGGTTTCCCACGATGCCGATACAATCTGGTTGCCGTAGTTGCTCTTCAGCTTCATGGCAACAGGGCATTGGCGCTTGTGCACAATGTAGACACCGCTTTCGTCGAGGAAGCCCAGAATGTCGTCGCCCGGAATTGGGCAGCAACATTCGGCAATGCGGTATTTTGGTCCCTCGCCGCTTTCCTTCTTGTTATTTTCGGTAACTTTCAGTCCGTTCTTACCGGCTTTCTTGTTGTCGGCAGGCTTGCTGTTGTTCTCTTTCTTATTGTTGTTGCCGGTAAACTTACCAAAGGTCAGGTCCCAAATCTTCACCCAGCGGCTGCTCTTCTTGTCCTTGAACATTGTTTTCATCAGTTCTTGCAAGTCGTGGCTGCCCTTACCAATCTTGTACATCATTTCGTCCTTGTTAGGCTCGCCATAATGTTCAATAATGCGGTTAATGGTGTCGTGGTCGTCCGAGACGTTGTACTTTGTCAAGAATTCGTGCAGTTTCTTTTCGCCTTGTGCAATAAGGGCGTGGTATTCCTTTCGGAACATCTGTCGAATGCAGTTGCGTGCCTTTGCCGTCTGCACAATTTCAATCCAGTCGGTTTTAGGCTGTTGGCGTTTCGAGGTCAGAATTTCCACCTGGTCGCCACTCTGCAGCTTGTAGGTTATAGGTACCAGCTTGTGGCTCACCTTGGCGCCAATGCACTGCATGCCCAGCTCGGTGTGTAGGTCGAAGGCAAGGTCTAGCACCGTACTGCCTTGCGGCATGGTCTTAATGTCGCCTTTAGGGGTGTAGACGAAGATTTCAGACGCGAACAGGTTCATCTTGAACGTGTCTAGGAAGTCAATGGCATTGCTGTCTGGGTTTTTCAGCTGTTCCTTAATGGTTTGTAGCCATTTTTCCAATTCCGAGTCGTCTTGCTCTCCGGTCTTGTATTTCCAGTGTGCGGCAAAGCCCTTTTCCGCAATGTCGTCCATGCGTCGGCTTCTTATCTGCACCTCTATCCATTTGTTGTCTGGCCCCATCACGGTCACGTGCAGTGCCTCGTAGCCGTTGGCTTTAGGGGTGTTTACCCAGTCGCGAATGCGGTCGGGGCGTGGTTTGTATAGGTCGGTCACTGCCGAGTAAATAGACCAGCAGTTCTGTTTCTCGTCTTTGGGGTCAGGACAGTCGAACACGATTCTTATTGCAAGAATGTCGTAGACTTCTTCAAACGGAATGATTTTTTTCTCCATCTTACGCCAAATGGAGTAGACGGACTTTATGCGCGACTTGATTTCGAATTCCAATCCCAGTTTCTCAAGCTTTTCCCTAATGGGTTGCTTAATGTCGCTAAACAGGGCGTCGCGTTCCTTACTGGTGTCTTCCAGCTTCTTGCTTAACTCAAGGTATTTGTCGGGGTGCTCATATTTGAAACTAAGGTCTTCCAACTCGGTCTTAATGGCATAAAGGCCTAGTCGGTTGGCAAGTGGAGCATAAATGTACTGGGTTTCGCCGGCAATTTTCAGCTGCTTGTGTGGGGGCATAGACCCTAGGGTTCGCATGTTGTGAAGGCGGTCGGCCATCTTAATCAGCACCACGCGAATGTCTTCGTTCATGGTTAGGAGCAACTTGCGGAAGTTCTCGGCTTGGGCAGAGGCCTGTGTGCCGAACACACCACCCGAAATCTTGGTCAATCCGTCCACTATAATGGAGATTTTTTCTCCGAACAGGTTCTTAATGTCCTCAACGCTCGTCTCGGTATCTTCCACCACGTCGTGTAGCAATGCCGAACAGATGGAGGTAGAGCCTAGTCCCAGCTCTTCTGCAACAATCTGTGCCACGGCAATGGGGTGCATAATGTAGGGTTCACCACTGCGGCGGCGCACACCTGCATGTGCTTTCCTGGCATACTTGAAAGCTTTTTCTATGATGTCGATGTGCTTGCGGTGGTTCGAATTGAGGTATGTTTCACGCAGTTTGGCATATTCTGCGTCAATCATTGCGTCTTCTTCGGGCGTGTTTTGTACTTTTTCCATAAAATGAACGTTTTGTACCTTGGTTTCATTAATGCGAGCTATTCTACAAATATAAGTTTTTTTTTATTCCGTTCCCTCTTTTTTACTTGTTCTTTTGCGCTGTCTAAAATTTTTAGCGACAAGGGTCTTGGGGACTGGAACCTCGACCCATCCTTTATGGTGGGTCGAGAGTGCCTGTCCCCTTGACCCGTTCCCCATTTCCGCCCACTTTTCGTCCACCTTTGCTCTTTTTTCGCATCACTTTTTCACTTACCTTTGTCGCAAATAAAACAAACCACACAAACATGGAAAACAAGGACATCGAAAAACTTACAAAACGTGCCGAACAGGGCGATGCTGCCGCTATTCGTGAATTGGCAGATTACTACCTTGAACAAAAGAACTATAAGAATGCCCTCGAACTTTACCTAAAGTTGGCTGACCAAAACGATGCAGAGGTTTTAAGGCGTATAGGCTATTGTTGTTTTTTTCAAAAAGATTACAAAAAAGCAGTCGAATGGTGGTTTAAAGCTGCTGAAATGGGAAACCCAAAGGCCCAAAACCATTTAGGATATTCTTACCAAAATGGCGTAGGCGTAGAACAAGACCTAAAGAAAGCCGTAGAGTGGTACTCAAAAGCGGCAGAAGGGGGCAATGCAATTGCCCAGTATAATTTGGGCTTATGTTATAAGAAAGGCAATGGCGTAGAACAAAACCACGAGAAAGCAGTAGAGTGGTTCTCTAAGGCGGCAGATCAGGGCGAAGCTGGTGCACAACGTAATATGAGTATTTGCTATCATAATGGAGAGGGCGTTGAACGTGATTATAAGAAAGCCGTGGAATGGACCCTTAAAGCAGCAGAACAAGGAGATAAAATTTCCATATTCAATTTAGGAGCTTGCTATATTGATGGCATCGGCGTAGAACGAGATGCAAAAAAGGCTGTTGAATTGTACACCAAAGCAGCTGAATTAGGATACGTTCTTGCCCAAAGGAACTTGGGTGGTTGCTATAAAGACGGTACAGGTGTGGAAAGAAATTACGACACTGCCGAATATTGGTACAAAAAAGCAGCTGAGCAAGGTGACGAATATGCCAAAACGCAAGTTGAACGTTTTAATTCAGAAAGAAAATTTCAAGAGCATGTAAAACTCATTGAACAGGGCGACTCGGATGCACAAGGTGATTTTGGACCGGTAAAGAAGGTAACCGTTAAGGGTACCAATTCAGACTGTCGTGATTTAGGCATTAATACCATTTGGTTCGAAAATTACACCTTGCGTGTAGGCTTAAGATGTGGATATTCGAAACATTTAACGTACAACAAGGACGACGAAGCCTTTGAATGCGAAATGAACAATCTTACCCTTGTCGTTGATGGGAAACGAATTAAAAACTGGAAGGTTCAAGACCTATTTACACTGATAAAGGAGTGCGGCTTGTCTATTAGTGATTTGGATGCCGACAATGAATATAGAGTAGATGATGTTGTTATTACGGAAATGACATTCGAGGATAACAATGGCAAAACGTATGAGATGGATGAAGATTTGTTGGAAATGAATCCTATCTTCCTTTCTGAAATGAACGAGTTGCTTGAACTATGCGATGACATAACACTTGGACTCATTGAGATTGATGAGGAAAAAGTGGCAAAATTAGAGTCCGCTTATGGCATAAAGGCGCCTTATGAACTTAAAGCCATAGTTTCGCAATCAGACAGAGGTATTCTTGCAAGGGGAGTTTCTGCTATTGCGACTGTTCTTAATTTCGACGATATGCTGAATGTGGATGTTGACTTATTCAAGAAAAAGGGATACATACCTGTAATGATGGACTGCTGGGAACAGTCTTATTTCGTCTATAGTCCAAAAACGGACACTTGGCTGAACATCGAAGAAGACGGCACGGACTATTTTGAAGACGATAGCCTTTGCACTGTTCTAAAGGCGTATGACGGCGACGTAGATTGACATAGAGCCTAACTGCTATGGCAGTTAACAACAAAAGGCTACCTACTCGGTAGCCTTTGTTGTTTCTTTACGTTCCCCATTTCCGCCCACTTTTCGTCCACCTTTGCTCTTTTTTCGCATCACTTTTTCACTTACCTTTGTCGCAAATAAAACAAACCACACAAACATGGAAAACAAGGACATCGAAAAACTTACAAAACGTGCCGAACAGGGCGATGCTGCCGCTATTCGTGAATTGGCAGATTACTACCTTGCCGAAAAACCAGATTACGAGAAAGCCTTTGATTTGTATAACAAAATTGCGGATTTGGGTGACTCGGATGTGATTAACCGTTTGGGAATTTTATACATGAATTTGAAAAACAACCTTGAAAAAGCAGTAGAGTATTACTCTAAAGCTGCTGAATTAGGAAACCCAAAAGCCCAAAGTAATTTGGGGAGTTGTTATGCAAAAGGCAAAGGCGTAGAACAGGACCAAAAGAAAGCCGTAGTGTGGTACTCCAAAGCAGCGGAACAAGATTATGCGCCTGCCCAATGTAACTTGGGATTTTGTTATGTAAAAGGCGAAGGTGTAGAACAAGATTACGAGAAAGCCATAGTGTGGTACACAAAAGCAGTGGAACAGGGAGATAAAATTGCCATAAACAATTTAGGAGCTTGCTATATTGATGGCATTGGCGTAGAACGAGACGCTAAAAAGGGCGTTGAATTGTACACCAAATCCGCTGAATTAGGATACGTTCTTGCCCAAAAAAACTTGGGTGGTTGCTATAAAAACGGAACTGGCGTTGAAAGAAATTACGATACAGCGGAGTATTGGTACAGAAAATCTGCCGAGCAAGGTAACGAAGATGCGAAGAAGGCACTGAACGATTTGTACGATGAAGGCCTCATAATTCCTGCCGATGCGCCAAGGATCCACGATGCCGACTTTGGCGAACTCGCCTATGCCGGCAAAAAGGGTTGGAAGGGTCAGACCACCGCTAACTTCAATGGCAAGGAAACGGAATTGGCCATTGAGTTGGAAGGAACAAAAGACGACAAGGTTACCGACGCCCAACGCAAGGCGTATGCCGAGTATAAGGTAAAGGAAAGCGATTTCTTCAAGGCAATGATTGCCAAGGCAAAGGAACTTTACAAAGATGTTGACGTCATTTATCCAAAAACCTTATTCATCGACCGACAGGGCAATTACGGATGGATGGGTCCAAAAACGGTCATCCTTTCCGATGGCGACGTGCAGTTTGCGGCATCGAATAATGTTTTATATAACTATGCCGATGTCATTGCCAACCGCACCAAGAAAGAATGGTACGAATGGGATACAATCTATTTGAATCTTCTTGGCGAGCTGGATGCGTATAGTGTTGAGCGAGATGATTATAGAGTTGATGAGTATGAAGACGAGGATATTCGCAACGGCAAGCTGACCGAGCAAGAAGTGGATCTGCTATTGTGGCTGACAAATGAATACGATACCTCACGTATCGCCGACAGGGTACTTAATTACTGCAACGCTCATTATGAAAGCGCTTGCTATTATGATAAAGAGAAAAAGGAATACGTGAACTTTGAGCTTATAGAAAAGACCGACCTCTTTAAAGAAGTGTCCCTTTCCTCTGTCCGCTTGATGACAAAGCTTGCGGAAGACACCTGCAGCCCAGACATGGCAATTGTAGGTGAGTGCGGATGCGACCCAGACCACGGTATCGCCATCTGTTTCTGCGAAAAGGTATACGATGGCATCTGCTCTCATGCCGATGTGCTATAACCGGAAACGATAAAGTAAAAGGATGATTCTTGACCCGCATACTAAAATGGTGTTTTGTTGAAAAAAAATACCAGTAACTTTTTACCTTAAATGCACATTTTGTTACATTTGCGCAATTTAATACAACATTCAAAAAAATGGCTTGCTTAACACAAGCCGCTCTTTTATCTATTACCACTTAATTTGGGTTGATTATGGCAGAAAAGACACGCTATACCGACGAAGAACTAGCTGAATTCAAGGAACTCATCCTTGCCAAGCTCGAAAAGGCTAAAGCTGAATACGCAGCCCTTCGTGCCAGTATGAACAATACCGACGGAAACGATATTACCGATACATCGCCTACCTTTAAGGCTCTCGAAGAAGGACAGACTACCATGTCGAAGGAAGAAGATGGACGTCTGGCTCAAAGGCAGATGAAGTTCATTCAGCACCTTCAAGATGCACTCGTACGCATCGAAAAGAAAACTTATGGCATCTGTCGTGTTACCGGTCAGCTTATTCCAAAGGAACGTCTTCGTGCCGTTCCGCACGCTACCCTTAGCATCGATGCGAAAAATAAGGGTGCAAAGTAATACGATTGTCGTATAAGTAAACGTTATAATTTGGCAAGCCAGTTTTGCTGGCTTGCCTTTTTCTAGTTAATTGCACAAATTCATAGCGAAAATAAACTATGGTACTCGAACTTCGTAAAAAATATGTGATAGCTGCATCTGTTGCCATCTTACTCGTTGTGGCAGACCAACTCATCAAATATTGGGTACGTGTCAATATTGGCAACGGACCGAATATTGATGTCGCCAGTTGGTTCAAATTGTGCTATGTCGAGAATCCTGGAGCTGCTTTCGGCATGGAGTTCGGACCAAAGATTTTCCTGACACTTTTCCGTATTGTCGCTGTGGGGTGCCTTTCCTACTGCTCTTACAGCGTCATTAAGAAGGGGTTCTCCTTCTCGTTTGCTATTGCACTAACGTTGGTAACGGCTGGTGCCTTGGGCAACATCATCGACTGCGTGTTCTATGCACGCATCTTTGACGGCGGCGACTGGTTCGTGGGTAAGGTGGTCGACATGTTCTTCTTCCCGCTCATTCGCACAACTTGGCCCGATTGGACACCTTGGGCTGGACAGTCGCTCGTTTTCTTCCGACCTGTCTTCAACCTTGCCGATGCTGGCATTACTTGTGGCGTTTTCTACATGATACTTTTTCGCACGAAGGAACTCTCCAAGTTGTTCGATATGTTTGGCGGAGACAAGGATGAGAAAGACAATGGTAAGAAAGACGATGGTGAAACCACTGGTGCCACCGAATAATTTAGTGGTGACAGGATAATTTAAGATGAAGATGAAAAGACTGATTAATTATATGTTCCTCTTGTTGGCTGTGGCTGGTGTTGCTTCGCTAGCTTCGTGCAAGCCCAATAGGGGAACTCCGCCTTTAAAAAAGAAGGAAATGATTGACCTTATGGTCGACGTGCACGTGACGCAGGCTTTAATGAATCGCCAAAACACCATTCCTTCTGGCGAATTGCAGAAGAACCGCTTCTATAAGTCGGTGTTAGATAAACACAACATTACCGAAGAACAGTTCGACTCGGCTGTGGCTTGGTACTCGCGAAACGCCAATGAGTATAAAGCCGTTTACAAGGCGGTAATCGATACGCTCGAAAAACGCCGTAACCGTCTCTGATTTATGAATAAGCGTGTCGCGGCTCACTTCCTTCTAGTGTCGGCCGATAGGGTAGTTCGCCTTGGCGGTGTGGGGGCTGATGCCGATGGACGCATCTCTGAAGTCTTTTCGTTGGTCGACGCCCAATACGAACCCGCCAACACCACCTTCGTAGATGGATGGATTGCCCCATTCCTTATAGATGTGGCCGGCCTGAAGTCCGATGGCTTGCCAGTAGCACTCCTGCTCTTTGCCCGCCAAAACGGTGTGGCCATTACGGTGGGAAACGCGGCCACTTTGTTTAACTATACGGTACAAGAAGACGGTAGCGTTTCCGCAACCTCACTTCTTCCTTATTTTGTTTAAGTTTTATATCCAATGCATAAGCGTTTATTCCTGACTTCTGTCGTCTGTGGCATTATGGCATTCGCCGCAAATTCGGTTATGGCCGAGGTCTCTCCCAAGCCGAAAGAGTCGCACGACTTCCAAATATCTAAAAGTTTAGATATATTCAACTCTGTATATAAGGAGTTGGACATATTCTATGTCGACACCATCCAGCCCGAAAAGACGGTAAAATATGGTATCGATGCCATGCTTTCTATGGCCGACCCTTATACCACCTACTTCCCCGAAAGCGAAATGAAGGACCTCAAGTTCATGACTACGGGCTCTTATGCTGGCGTGGGTGCCGTTATTTCGGTTAACGACAAGAAGCAGATCTACATTTCAGAAATTTACGAAGGCAAACCGGCCTACAAGGCGGGCTTGCGTGGCGGCGACGTCTTCGTGTCGGTCGATGGCGTTGCTACCGATGGCAAGACGACTTCCGACGTCAGCCAGATGTTGCGTGGCGAGCCTTTAACTACAGCCAAGGTGGTGGTAGAACGCCCAGGAAAGGGAACCGTTAAGGTCGACGTCGTTCGCGAGAAAATCGTCATCGACCCGGTTGTCTATTATGGTATGCTCAACAGTAGCGTGGGTTTCATCAACCTCTCGCAGTTCACCGACCAGTCTTACTCTTCGTTCCACAGTGCCTATCTTGCCCTAAAGGCAAAGGGCATGAAGTCGTTGGTTATCGACATGCGTAGCAATCCGGGCGGATTGTTGTCAGAGGCAACACGCATCCTCAACATGTTTGTGCCTAAAGGTTCTAAACTAGTCTACACCAAGGGTAAGGACAAGAAGTGGAACACCACCTATTGGGCTAGCGAGGCGCCTATCGATACCGTAATTCCTATTGCAGTGTTGGTGAACCGCAACTCGGCTTCGGCTGCCGAAATTGTTTCGGGAACCTTGCAAGACCTCGATAGGGCAGTCATTCTAGGCGAACGCACCTATGGTAAGGGCTTGGTTCAAACCACACGTGACCTTCCTTATGGCGGATCGCTGAAGGTGACCATTTCTAAATACTACATCCCGTCAGACCGCTGCATTCAGGCCATTGACTATGCGAAACGCGACAAGGACGGATTGGTGGCACGCATTCCTGACAGCCTGACGCACGAATTCAAAACATTGCACGGACGCATTGTGCGTGACGGTTGCGGCATTAGCCCCGACCTTTATGTGAAGACGGAGAAGAATGCGGTGGTGACCTTCTACCTCTATTCAAAGAATATTATTTTCGACTACGTAACCGAATATCAGCAGAAACATCCGGCTCTGCTTTCTGTTGCCGATGTTAAGATGACCGATGCCGACTATAACGACTTTAAGGCATTCGTCAAGAAGTCGAACTTCAGTTACAAGACCAAGTCGCAAGAATCGCTTGCCAAGTTGCGCACTTTGGCAGAAGAAGACGGCTACCTCGAAATGTCGAAAGCCGAATTCGACTCGTTGGAGGCCAAGCTTAAGCCAAACCTCGATGCCGAACTCGACAAGTACCGCGACGAGATCTCGAAATACATCTGCCTCGAAATTGCACGCCGCAACTTCTACCAGCGTGGTGTACTTCAGGAACAGCTGAAGAACGACGATGGCGTGAAGAAGGCGCTTGAAGTGTTGGGCGACAGCAAGCTTTTCAACGAACTCATGACCAAGGAAAAGGTGGGCGATGAGGCTGAAGCCGAAGCCGAGAAGAAATCTGCCGAAAAAGTAAAGTCTGAAGACGAAGAACTGGAGGAGGACGCAGAATGAAAGCGATGATTTTTGCCGCTGGTATGGGCACTAGGCTGAAACCCATTACCGATACCTTGCCCAAGGCATTGGTGCCTATTGCTGGCAAAACCTTGTTGGAAAGGGTTGTAACACGGTTGGCAAATGCGGGTTTCGACCACATCGTCATTAACGTGCACCACTTTGGCGACCTCATCATCAATTTCTTAAGGGAACATGACAATTTCGGACTCGACATTCAGGTGTCCGACGAACGCGATATGTTGCTCGACACGGGTGGCGGCATCCGCAAGGCAACCCCGCTGTTGCAAGGCGACGAACCTTTTCTGGTTCACAATGTCGACATCTTGTCGAACGTAGACCTTGCAGCTATGTACAACAACCATGTGTCGCGTGGGGCAGACGTCTCGCTTCTAGTCAGCGAACGCGATACCCAACGTTACCTTCTGTTTAATGAGAAGGAAGACAACCGGTTGGTGGGGTGGACCAACATTGCCACAGGGCAGGTTAAGTCGCCTTATGCCGACTTCAACCCCGACCTCTATCGCCGTTTGGCATTCTCGGGCATACACGTCATTTCGCCAAAGGTGCTGAAGGCAATGGAACCTTATGCCGACAAGTTCCCAATTATGGATTTCTACCTTGCCGAAGCCGATAAGGTGAACATTGTGGCGCATTGCCAGCCAGGACTGGAAATGGTCGATGTGGGTAAGTTGTATGCCATACAGCAGGCCGAAGATTTCGTTAATGCCCATCCCGAAGGTTAACGTGTTGCTTTTTATGGCGTTGTTGATAAAAAATATAAGCCGATTGTCTTGTGCAATCGGTTTTTTTGTTATTTTTGGAGTATAAATTAAAAATATAGTGATATGAAGAAAATTTTTTCAGTTGCATTACTCTTGTTTTCTGCATCTTCTTTGTTTGCTCAAAATAAGATTACATACAAAGTTAATGGCCTGAATGCTGGCGATGTTCGTGCTATGAAGCAGATTGAATACCAGCCTCAAGGCAATGGCGGTGCTAACCAGGTTTGGGATTTCTCTGCTGCAAAGGAATTGAAGGGCATGACAATTGCCCAGGCCGAAAATGTGGCAACCCAGATTGGTAACGTCGACCTTTCTTCTCGCAACACACTTTTGGCTGTTGACGAAGGTGGCGAAAAGACAACTTACTTCGAAATTACAAACAACGAAAAGCGCTATTGGGGCCTTTCTTCTGGCTTGGTTAAGATTGAATTCGAACAGCCAATCGTAGACATGAAGTTCCCTATGGCTTACCAAGACGTTATTTCTGGTGCTATGGTTGGTACCTATACCACCGGCTCAACTGTTGAACCAATCACTGGTAGCTACACTTCTGAAGCCGACGCATGGGGTTCTCTTTCATTGCCAGACGGAAGCGTTTACAACAACGTTCTTCGTGTGAAGTTGACCAAGAATTATCAGCAGGTTGCCGGTAGCCTTACCTACACCATTCAGACTACACGTTACCAGTACTATGCTGAAGGTGTTCGTTACCCAGTCCTCATCACTTTGGAAAACAACGTAAAGAGCGACTGCAACTGCACTTGCGGCAACTACACTACCGAAACCGCTTACTACTTGCCTGGTGCACAGAACGAAGTTAAGCAGCTCATCAACGGTAACTCTGTAGCCGACAACGATGTTAAGATTGGTGTTTATCCTAACCCATTCCGCGAACAGCTTAACGCTAACGTAAACATTGCTAACGCTGCAGAAGCTGACATCGACATCATCGATGCTGCTGGTCGTAAGATTAAGGACTTCGGTACCTACAACTTGGCAGAAGGCGACAACAACATTACTCTTGAAACTGCCGACATCATTCCTGGTCAGTATGTGGTTCGTGTTTCTGTCGATGGCGTTAACTACTCAAAGAATGTTATTAAGAAGTAATTAAACTCTTAATTATAAGGTGAAAGGGCGAGATTTTCTCGCCCTTTTCTGTTTATGTATGTTTCCTAATGTGTATGCTTGTAAAAAATGCACGTTGTTTAGGTTAAAAATAGTTTATTTTCTATTATTGAAAGCATATTTTATCTATTTTTGCATTCGCAACTTGAAAAGTGCATTTAGCTGGGCATTGGGCTTCCTAGATTCGAGCCGGTTGCAATAAATTTAGAATTTTAAATAACAATGGGTTTACTACAAGAAAAACTAGCCAAATACACCGAACCACAACGTGTGAAGGCTCTAGGTCTCTATCCTTATTTCCGTGAAATTTGCAGCGCACAAGACAGCGAGGTAATTATGGACGGTAAGAAGGTTCTTATGTTTGGTTCTAATAGCTATATGGGCCTTACCAACCATCCGAAGATTAAGCAGGCTGCCATTGAGGCAACTGAAAAGTACGGTACTGGTTGTGCTGGCTCACGTTTCTTGAACGGTACTCTCGATATCCATATCCAGCTCGAGAAGGCTTTGGCTGAATATGTGGGTAAGGAAGAGGCTATCTGCGTTTCTGCCGGTTTCAACGTCAACATGGGTGTAATTCCAAAGTTGGTTGGCCCGCACGACTACATCCTTTACGATGAACGTGATCACGCTTCTATCCTCACAGGTATTCAGTTGGCAATGACTCCATCTAAAAACAAGTTGAAGTTCAAGCACAACGACATGGAAAGCCTTGAACAGAAGTTGAAGATGTGCGATCCTAAATCTGTTAAGGTTATTGTTGTCGACGGCGTTTACAGTATGGAAGGCGATGTTGCTAAATTGCCTGAAATCGTAAAGTTGGCTAAACAGTACGATGCGGCCGTTTATGTTGACGAAGCTCACAGCTTGGGCGTATTCGGTAAGCAGGGACGTGGCGTTTGCGACCACTTTGGCTTGACCGATCAGGTCGACCTCATCATGGGTACATTCTCTAAATCAATGGCATCTATTGGTGGCTTCTGCGCTGGCGATTCTACCATCATCAACTGGTTGCGCCACTCGGCTTATTCTTACATCTTCAGTGCTAGTATGACGCCTGCAGCTACTGCATCGGCCCTTGCCGCACTCGAAATCATTAAGAGCGAACCTGAACGTCAGGAACACTTGTGGGAGATTACCAAGTACGCTATCGAAGGTTTCCGCAACCTTGGTTTCGAAATTGGTCCAACCGAAACTCCTATCATTCCGCTCTACATTCGCGACAACGATAAGACCTTCCTCTTCACCAAGATGTGTTTCGACGAAGGTATCTTCATCAACCCAGTAGTATCTCCAGCTGTTGCTCCTGAAGACACTTTGGTCCGTTTCTCACTCATGGCAACCAACACCAAGGAGCAGATTGACTTCGCTCTTGAAAAGCTTGGTGCTTGTGCTCGCGAATTGGGCATCATCAAATAACGATTTTACCAAAACAACACATATAAAAAACGGATAGCTTTGCTATTCGTTTTTTTTGTTTAGATCATATTGTACTGCTTTCTCTGTTCGCCATGCATCTACGACGTTTGTTCCCAGGAGCATGAGTAACTGTCGCGGTGGGGCTCTGTCCCACCGCACTACTTACCGATGGGGCTCTGTCCCATCATATAACAAGAGTTACCAGGCGGGACGGAGCCCCGCAAAGATCTTTGCAGTGGGACAGAGCCCCACAGCTACAGCGTAGGTAACAGGCTCTGTCCCACCGCACTACTCACCGATGGGGCTCTGTCCCATCGTATAACAAAGCACCAAGCGGGACGGGCCCATGCATTTACGGCGTTTGCCCCCAGGAGCATGAGTAACTGTCGCGGTGGGGCTCTGTCCCACCGCACTATTCACCGATGGGGCTCTGTCCCATCAAAAACAAGAAACACCAAGCGGGACAGAGCCCCGCATCTACAGCGCTGATATTAATATCTGCTTATTTCAATTAGAGCTTCGCTTGTCCCGAATGCAAATGCTGAACTATATACATAATCTTCGGCGTTCTTAACAAAGCCTTGTTTGACAGGATTCTGGTGGATATAATTTAATTTCTGTAGATAAAATTCTTTTGTGGTAATTTCCAGTAAATGGTTACCGTCTTGCCAAAATACAAAACCTTGATGTTTGCTATCGTATAAAGAAGCAAATGTAAATCTGTTCAACATCCAGTCCTTTCTACTTTCTTGAATATTGTCTTCTATAGCCTTGTGTATTTGGCGGCTTGTGTAAGTCTTAAAATCTCGTATGATGTTTGTTATAGAGTGGTCGTCGTCGCATCCGATAAGCAAATGAATGTGATTGGTCATTATAACCCAACCATAAACAACGAGGCCTTTGTTTGCAATGCAGAATTTCAAGGAATTGACTATTATGTCTTTGTATATGGGGCGTGTGAACACATCTATCCAGTCGACAACTGTGATGGTTGCAAAATACATGTTGCAAGTTATTTTCTCCGAATAATCCATAAATTTATGTTTTGTTTGAATTGTTGCGGGACAGGGCCCCGCAGTGCTGTGTTTAACGATGTTTCAATAGTCGGGACAGAGCCCCGCATTTACGGCGTTTGTCCCCAGGAGCATGAGTAACCGTCGCGGTGGGGCTCTGTCCCACCGCACTACTCACCAATGGGGCTCTGTCCCATCATATAACAAGAGTCAACAAGCGGGACAGAGCCCCGCAGAGAACATTGCAGTGGGACAGAGCCCCACAGCTACAGCGTTGGTGACAGGTTTTGTCCCACCAAGAACAAGAATCACCAGTCGGGACAGAGCCCCGCATTTACGGCGTTTGTTCTCAGGGGCAAGACTAACCGTCGCGGTGGGGCTCTGTCCCACCGCACTACTCACCGATGGGGCTCTGTCCCATC
>JAKSKR010000032.1 GCA_024401645.1 Paludibacteraceae bacterium
ACATTTATTTGCATACGAAAAGAGGGCATATCAATTTTGATACACCCTCCTGTTTTTTTGTTATCACTCAAAAAGGTTTGCAAGATTGAGCGTTAGGAATTCTTCTACGGATAAAGCACCAGAACCCACTACAAAAGCCAATTTAGGCGAGAATTTGTTTCTAAAGATGGCAATGCCTTCGTTGGAAGTGCGTCGCCCGCTTTTTACCTCAATGGCAATTAGTACACCTTTCTTTTCCAACACGAAATCGACCTCCTTGTCATCCTCACGCCAGTAATAGACCTTATAACCGAACTCTTCGGCATTTCCTACCAGATAGGCACCAACAGCCGACTCCACCCAACGTCCCCATCGTTTAGAATCGGTAAACTCCTTTTCGAATCCACGCCCCGCATTAGCACTCAAGAGAGCCGTGTTAAACACCTGGTATTTAGGTATGGAATTATATTTTCGTGCGTTGTCGTTAGCAAACTTGTTCAACTTCGTTACCGACTGACAATCGCTCAACAAATCGATGTAGTTCGACAGCGTTGTCACATTACCGGCATCGTTCAGTTGCCCCAACAGTTTTGTAAGGGAAAGAATTTCCCCTGAATAGTCGCACGAGAGTTCGAAAAGTTGCCTCAACAAAGCAGGCTTATATATAGTAGTCGTCAAAAGGATATCCTTCGACACAATAGGTTCAATAATAGAATCCTTAATATAGTCACACCAGCGTTTTTCATTTTTTACGTACTTGGCACCTTGGGGATAACCACCATAATAGATATATTGGTTAATATCGAAACCGAAAGCATCCCTCATCTCTTCAAATGACCAGTGTCCCATCCTTATCAGCTCGAACCTTCCTGCCAACGACTCGGTAAGACCTTTTTTAATCAGAAGACGTGAAGAGCCCAATAGAATAACCTTCATACCCAATTTGTTTCGGGTATCGCTATCCCACTCCTTCTTTACGAATTCGCTCCAATTGTCCAGTTTTTGTATTTCATCTATCACCAAAAGGAACTCATTGTACTTTCGCATTTGCATGACGCTTCTTGCGTTTTCCCAAACGGTTGAAATCCACTCCGGATTGTGAGGGTCTACACTATCGGCAGTCTCCGACATGTAAGGGATATCTATATCATCGAGTACCTGACCAACGACTGTAGACTTACCAACCTGGCGTGGTCCTGTAATCACTTGTATTGCAGTGCGGTCTTCAGCGATTCTATCCTTTATTATTTGATAATATTTACGTCGATACACAATTCAATGTTTTAAAAATCACAATACAAAGTTACAAAAAAACTCAAATCTCCGTGGAATTTTACTCAATTCTATGTGAATTTTTACTCAAATCTTAACAAGATTTTACTCAAATCTCCGTGGAAAATTACTCAATTCTATACGGAAATTTACTCAATTCTCAATATTTTTTACACATAGTACCATACGCCATTGCTGATAGCTAATGGTAAAATTGCATACATTTATGTTGTTTGCCGTAAGGACAAGCTTTATTGAATGTTCTGTCATTTGAACATCGGCAAATAAAAAAAGGACGAACACCTAGATGTCCGTCCTTCATATACCAAAAGCCAATAGCTTACTTTCTTGACAAGATAGCAGGCAATTCGTTAGGAGAGCGATCTTCGTTCACTACAGGGAAGTCGCCCTTGTAACACCAGTGGCAGTTTGCAATGTTGTGTTCGCGGAATACGCTGCAAATGTCTTCGTACCAACGCAAGCGAGTTTCTTTAGGAATGAATTTAGGGTAAGCACCGAACTCACCACAGTAGAGGTGAAGACCATACTTTTCAGCCTTATCGATAGCCAACTTCATGTGTGCATACATAGTGTCCTTGCTGTAAGCACCATTCATAGCAGCAATAAGATCCTTTTCCTTACCGTTCAACTTTGCCAAGCTAGCGCTGTCGACAGGCACGCCAGGATAAGTGACAGGCCCGTTGTAGAAAGAATATTCGGTCCAAGGAGCCTGGTGATGCGTAATTAGGCTAGGTTCGTAGAAGTGGAAGCTTAGCACGAGGTACTTATCGTTTTCAGGAACACGCAAAGAGTCGAAAGTCTGAACAATCTGCCAACGGTTAGAACCGAAGATGAGTGTTCTTTCCTTTTCAGTTTCGCGGATAGCCTTAACGGTCTTTTCAATAAGCTTGTTCCAATCTTCGCAGCTAGGAGCAACCGGCTCGTTCATCAATTCATAAGCAACACGGTCGGTAGGATACTGGCACAAATCCTTCTGCAAATCTTTCCAGATGTTAACGAACTTTTCCTGTTCAGCAGGATCCTGGAACAAGGTATTAGGATGTGCGTTTTCGCTGTTGAAGTGGTGAGAGCGAACAACGTGAAGGTCAACAACAATGTTCAAGCCATTGTCGAGCGACCACTTAATGGCATTGTGCATTAGACGGAAACCAGCAGTGTCGCGGTTCATCTTTTCGTCGTAAAGGTGTTCCTCATCAACAGGTAGGCGAACAAAGTCGAAGCCCATTGCTGCAATTGAATCGAAGTCAGCCTTGCAAATCTGCTTGTCGCGAGCCTCGCCACGAGATTCTGACTGCGACAACCAGTGGCTAACGTTTACACCGTTTTCAAGTTTCAAAGTAGCAAACTTTGAATTAGTAGTTTCTGCCTTTTCGGTATTGGCAGTTTCGGGAGTAGACTGAACGCCACAAGAACCAAAAAAAAGTGCTGCTAGCGAAGCAGCCATAAAGTGTGCTTTCATAAATAAAAGAATGTGTAAAATGTTATTACTGCGAAGATACAACAAAAAGAAATATAGTGTTTCAATAGAATAGCGATTTCGTCAACACGAACGAAAATAAAAAGGCGGAACCGAGAAAAGTCCCAGTTCCGCCCAATATGAAGGTTTTATAAAAGAAATTACTTATCGTCGTCCTTATGGTCGGCATATTCTGCAATTTCGCGTTCACCAACGCTAGCAAAGCCATAATGCTCGTCGTGCTGGCTAATGTCGAGACCAATCTGTTCGCTCTTTTCAGAAACACGCATTGGAATCATCTTGTCGGTAATCCAATACAAACCGTAGCTCACTACAAAGGTATAACCAATAACGATAGCCAAAGCCAACAAGTGGTAAAGGAAGACAACCACACCTTCGTGAGTTCCGGCAATTAGGCCTTCCTGAATGAAGATACCAGTCAAGACCGTACCAACAATACCACCCATACCGTGAGTTGGGAAAACGTCGAGCGCATCGTCGACACGGTAGCGGTTGCTCCAGTGTACACACACGTTACAAACCATGGTAATGACAAGTGAGATAAAGATACTCTGGCCAACAGTCACGTAACCGGCAGAAGGGGTGATGGCAACCAAACCAACCACGCAACCAACAGCTGCACCCATTGCAGAAGGCTTGTGACCACGCAAGCAGTCGAAGAAAATCCAAGTCATCATAGCGGTAGCAGATGCGGTGTTGGTGTTCAAGAATGCCTTAACGCCAATGGCATCGGCATGAAGTGAAGAACCACCGTTGAAACCGAACCAACCCAACCAAAGGAGAGCAGCACCCAACAAAACGAAAGGAATGTTAGCAGGCTTGATTTCCTTTTTCTTACGCTTGCCCAAGAAGATAGCACCAGCCAAGGCAGCCACACCAGAAGAAGCGTGAACCACAATACCACCGGCGAAGTCGACAACACCCCACTGACGGAACAAGCCATCGGGATGCCAAGTCATGTGGGCAAACGGACAGTAAATGATGATACAGAACAAAATCATGAACACCATGTAAGCCGAAAAACGAACACGTTCGGCAAACGAACCAGTAATAAGTGAAGGTGTAATGATGGCAAACTTCATTTGGAACAAGGCATACAAGGCCAACGGAATGGTTGGTGCCAAGTCGACATTAACGTGACCGTCGACATCGTGGAACATGAAGTATTGTAAAGGGTTACCCAAAATACCAAGGCCACCCAAGTCGTCACCAAAAGAAAGGCTGAAACCAACTACCACCCAAAGCACGCTGATGACACCCATAGCGATGAAGCTTTGCAACATGGTAGAAATAACGTTTTTAGCGCCCACCATACCGCCATAGAAGAACGAAAGACCAGGCGTCATCATCAAAACAAAGATAGTAGCGGTAATCATCCAAGCCACATCGGCTGAATTAACACGTGGATCCACTTGGAAACCGAACGAACCCTCGTCAACAAAAAGTCCAATAATGGCAATCAGCACCATAAAGGACATCATAATAATCCATCTCTTCTGCATAATTTGTTTCTTTTGAAATTTAAAAATCTCAAGAATCAAACCCATCCAATTTCGGGCAATCATCTTACATTTTGCTACGTGTTGCAACGTTTTAGCACCGCAAAGTTAGATAGACGGCAAAAAACACGGAAAACATTTACACTTTGGTTTTCAAGAAAAGACCACACAATTAAAAAACATCAGCAAAACAGCACATCGAGATTTCAGATTGAAAGGAAAACAAGCAAAAATGATAACGATTTGATAATTGCCATTTCAACAATAAGCCCTACAGGTAGGAAGATCAAGAAAGAAGGAAACGAATATGGGGCTTTAGGATGAGCCTAATAAAGCAGCCGAGAATGGCAATGCGGCTGAAAAATGGGCATTGTGCATAAATTTTCAACGAAAAAAGGGGCTCATATCTAAATACTTTGTAATTTAGCAACTATATAGAAAAATTGTGCAATTCGAATGGGTATATAGGCACAATTTTTGTATGATTTTTAATAGACAAAAGACTACAACGCTGACTACAATTCGTGTCTAGAAAGACACAGACAAACAAACAGCTCCGTTTTTTGCCATACAATTAAGGTTTAATATTAAACCAACACCGAATGTTGGTTACTCGTATAATAAGGGTTATTTACATGAAAAGAATTGCAAAAGCAGTATTATCTCTCATAGGTATGTGTGTTGCCGGTAATGCCAACGCTGCAATAGTTATTAACGAAGCAATGCCAAGCAACTTGAGCACCTACATGGACATGAGTACCTACGAATACACTCCATGGATAGAAGTGTTCAACAGCGGAGAAACAGCTGTAAACCTGAAGGGATACACCTTAAGATATACAACACATGAAGATGGGCTTGTAAAAGAAGCAACCATCGCCTTTGACTGCTCCATTGAAGGTGGCGCCTACAAGCTGCTTTTCATGGACAAGGCCGACCAGAAGAACCACGTAGGCTTCAAATTGGATGCCGACGGTGGCGACCTCGTCTTGCTCGATGCTGCAGGCAAGACCATATCGTCGCTAAACATTCCAGACATCTGTGCATACGTATCTTATGGTGTGGGCGAAAGCGCCAATGGCTACATGATGCCAACCCCAGGCAAGGCAAACAGCACCGCCTTTGCATCGGCCAACCTAGCCGAGTTCCAGAAAACCGCACAATGTGCAGTACCTGTTTTCAGCAAGAAAGCAGGCGCCTACCATGACATCGACACGCTGAAGACAACCATTACATGTGCCACCACCGGCGCGAAGATTTACTACACTACCGACGGTAGCATACCAACCAAAGAGAAAGGTATTCTTTACGAAGGCGAAATAAAGATGACCAAGCCAAGCGTCATCCGCGCCCGCGCCTATGCGTCAGACATGGTTTACAGCCCAATAGTAACGGCATCTTACATCTTCAACAGCAAGAACCACAAGTGGTGTTCAAGCTTGAACAAGCTGCCAATTGTTTCAATAGTTACCGCCAAAGAAAACCTAGACGACCCAACAATTGGTATTGCCACCAAGGGTTCGAACGGAATAGATGGCGATTGCGGCACCACCAGAGCCAATTACAACCAAGACTGGAAACGCCCAATGAACTTCGAATACATTGTCGATGGACAGGCGGTTATCAACCAAGAAGTTGAAGCAAAGGTAATGGGTGGTTGCTCACGAAGCCACGAAACAAAATCGTTCTCACTTTCTACCAGCAAGAAGTGCGGTAGCGGTATGAACAAGATGAAATACCCCTTCTTTAAAAGCAAGCCAAGCATAAAGAAGTTTAAGAGCCTACACCTCCGTAACGGCGGTAACGACTTCGACGGACTCCGTTTCCGCGACGGATTCATGCAGAGCATCATCCACGGCGAGAACATCGACTACCAGGCCTACCAGCCTGTTGGCTACTTCCTTAACGGCCACTACGAAGGCCTTATGCTCCTTAACGAGCACACCAACGAAGACTATCTCTACTCAAACTACGACCTCGATGACGAGGAAATTGACCTGATTAAGATTACCAAGGAAATCAACGTCAGCAACGGTACCATCGATGCTTACGACAAGCTTATTGAAGAAGCCCAGAGCGGACAGAACACCCCTGGCTACTACGAGAAGATGAGCAAGTTGATGGATATGGACGAATACATGACCTACATGGCCTTTGAACAGTACCTGGTCAACACCGACTGGCCAGGCAACAACAACAAGCTTTGGCGCCACAACAAGGGCGGACGTTTCCGTTGGATTCTGTACGACACCGACTTCGGTTTCGGACTATTCGAGGGTTGGGGTCCTAACTACACCAGCTATACCACCGACATGATTCAGTTCTGCGCCGGCGAAGGCAGCTGCGTCAACTGGGCAAACGGATCGAACCACGCACCTTATACCTTCTCAAAAGACTCGGAATGGAAAACCATCTTGTTCAAGAACCTGATGAAGAACGAGGAATTCCGCTCCCGCTTCCTGACCAAGAACCTGATGCTCTTGGAGAAAACCTTTAAGCCAGAACGCGTAATTGCCATTCTAGACAGCATAGCAAAAGACGCTTACCCCGAATACTGTGCGATGAGTGCTAACGAGCACTGGCAACCAAAGGAGAACTACGAAGGCAACGACGAATATAACGGCATGAAAGAGTTTGCCAACAAGCGTCCTGCCTACGTTTACCAGCACCTTGCCAACTTCTATGGCGGCAACGAGGTAAACCTTACCATAACATCGAACGTATCGGGTGCCCGTTTCAACATAAACGGCAACTATTGCAACAAGAGCAAATACGAAGGTAAATACATCAGCAACAACCGCTTGAACGTATCGCCAATAGCACCAGACGGCTACAAGTTCAAGAACTGGAAACTATCGGCAGCCGAATCGTCTACCCTATTGTCAAGCGCATCTGAATGGTTGTACTCTTACACCGCAGAAGGCCAGGCCGACGGTTGGCAAGCAGCCGACTTTGCAGCAACCGGTTGGAAGAAAGGTAGCGGCCGCTTCGGTTACGGAGGTCCATCAAAGTACAACGTAACCCTAGACTTTGGTAAGGACAAAGACAACAAGCCAATTACAGCCTACTTCAGAACGACTGTCAATGTAGAAGAAATTGGCAACTTCGAAAAGATCACAGCCAAACTTACATACGACGACGGCTACGTTATTTATGTAAACGGCACCGAGGTTGCCCGCGGCAACATGCCAAAAGAAGAGGCAATAACTTCAGAAACCTTTGCCGTAGAGTATGCGAACGACGACGAGGCAACAGTTGACATTGCCACCAAGTATTTCAAGAACGGCGAAAACACCATTGCCGTAGAAATACACCAGAATTCAGCAACCAGTAGCGACCTTACCTTCGAAATGTCGCTAAAGGGAATAGGCAAGGCAACAGGCACAACATCTACAAAGATGGACTTCAGCACAACCGTTACCGACAACTTCAGCATGGAAGCCGTGTTTGTTGAAGACACCGAGCCTGCAGGCATCTTCATCAACGAAGTGTGCACATCGAACAAAGCCGATTCTGGCAACGACGCCACCGACGAATTTGGTAAGTATGGCGACTGGATTGAGATTTACAACGCAGGCAGCCAAGACGTGAACATTGCAGGTTGGTACATTTCGGACAACAGCGAAAAACTAAACAAGTACCAGATACCATACAGCCAGCTAGAGGCTACCAATATCCCTGCAAAGGGACACATCGTCATCTGGTGCGACAACGACGTTTACAACGGTCCTTTGCACGCAAGCTTCAAGTTGAGCGAAACCAGTGCCAACACCATCACCCTTTCGAAAGACAAGGGCGGCGTAGTAACCAAGGTTAACAGCATTGAGTTACCGGCAAACATTGGCACCAACAACTCATACGGCCGCGTAGCCGATGGTTCGGAAGAATTGCAACAGTTCTACATGTGCTCGTGGAAGACTGCCAACAAGGCAAGAACCACCATGGGAACCACCAATGGCTTAATTTGCGACACCAACGACTTGAAGAAGTCTGACAACGATGACGCGAAGGTAAGAATCTACCCTAACCCAGTAGAAAACGAGTTGAACATCGTTTCTGACGAAGCCATTGCAAAGGTTAGGATTTACGACAACATTGGACGCACTATAGCAACAGAAGAAGGCAAGGGCGTTAAGAAAAAGTGTATTAACACCAGCCATCTGATAAAAGGCATCTATACAATTAATATTGAGACAACGGACAATAATGTACGTGTGAAATTCATAAAAAAATAAATATTAAGTGTACATTTGCAAGTGCAAAAACACGCAGTCTGCATTAAGCGAGAACTTAATGCAGACTTTTGTGGTTAAAAGAAAACGACTCATCTACAACAACAATATATGAGACACATTAAGTCAGCCTCACAAATCGAAAAACTATTCAAGAAGGTACCCGCAATAGCCATAAGCCTTCTTTCATTGGCAGCAAGCCCGCTATCAGCCCAAAACTATTATGGTCTGTTTCCATCAAGCGAAGCGAGCGATGCCATGCGCAAGATGAAAACCAAAGACGAGACAAACGTCATTCACTGGCAGTGCGATGCCTCGGTCGACAAGTCAACTACCATCTGTTTGCGTAATTCAGATTCAGAATTAAGCCCTTACAACCAGGTCATCACCGAATTGTCGAACGCAGTTCCGGTGGCTTGTATGACGCCAAACCGCGAATTCAAGTTGCGCCAGCCAACCAGCTTCCGCGACATGGGTTTAAGTTTGTGCGATACCATTAAGAAACTGAACATTTGGCTGACCTTCAAGCCGAACGGGACCCCCGACACCCTATTCGTAGGTGTGCGTCCAAGCATTCGCCACATGTTCTCGTTCCCTAAACCAAAAATCGTGTACCACAGCGAGAAGATTGACCACGGAAAATTCACCAAAGGTGCAGCCATCTCGTTCGAGGCCGAAGAACCGTTGGGCGTAGACCCTAACGAGCTGCTATGGGAATGGTATGTAGACGGCGAACAGATGACCGGTAGAAGCGACCGCTGGTTCGAGACCTACTCACGTACCAAGTGGAAGAGTGGCAAGCACATTATTGGCTGCCGCTACAAGAAACGCAACGGCCAGCGCTACAGCGAAATGGGCGAAATTGAGATTTGGCAGGCCAAGACTAACGAACATTCCATCAAGGCCATCCCTTACTGGGGTGCCGACTGTACCGACGAAGAGAACATAGACTCAACCAACTTCTGCTACAACAAGGAGTCGCGTTGGGGTAGCTTCATCATTCACCCATTGGAAGACTACGTTCACTTCTACATGGAAATCTTAAACGAAGACATTCAGACATCGAGCATTACCAATACCGCAAAAGTATCGAACTTCGAATTGTTGGAGGCTAGCCCTGCCGACATTGACTACAAGTTCTTCTTCATGCCAACCAACTGTAAAGGTCATGCCCGCGAGCCATATACACCGGTAACCATCTACTTCCGTTTGCAAGACAAGAACATCAACTACTCGTTGATTCCTTACATACGTCCTACCATTACGGTAACCCCAGACAGTGTTGAGATTTGTGAAAACTCGTTCGAATCGTTCAGCGAGAACTCACAGTTCACCGCCGTTGCCACCGGTTTCCCCGACGACAAGTACACTTGCAGCTGGTATTACAGCAAGACCAAGAATGGCGACTACTTTATTGTAAGCAAGGGCGAGGCCAGAACCTACGTTCCAGACCGCACCGGTTACTATAAGGTTATTGCGACAGACGGCGTATTCTCGGCAGAGTCGGAACCCCTTCACGTAAAACAGAGGCACGACGACTGCGTCAGTGCAGAAATTGCATCGAAAGACGGTAAGGACTATACCTGTGCCAACGGCACCCTTCAATTGTTGTCAACCTTGAACAACTCGGCCTACAAGTACCAGTGGTTCATAGGTCCAACATCGGGCAACGGACTAAAAGCCATTGAAGGAGCAACCAGCAGCACCTTCTACGGTGTAGCCAACAAGGAGAACGAATCTTACTTCGTTGAAGTGAAGTATGGCAGCAGAAAGCTGTTGTCTAGTCCGTTCCACATCCGTCAGTTGGCAAAGATCAACGTCAACAGCAGCATCCTTCTCACCGAAGCTAGTCCGCTTGAAGTTTGCCCAGACTACAGCACCACCATTAAGGTACGTGTAAAGGGCAAGAGCAAGGATACCCTACCAATACTCTACCGTTTCTACCGCGCAAGCTTCACCCAACCCGAATTGTTGGGCAGCAAGGAAAGCACCTCGGAAAACGTTTACTACTCAACCCCAGTACACAGCAACGGTTCGAAGTACTACGTCGAGGCCGTAGGTTGCGACAACATGCTCCGTTCGAAGGAAAACATTACCGTAAACGTGAAGAACGGCGAATCGTGCGGCAAGACAGACTTCTATGTTAAGAAGACCGGTGACGACTTCCGCGACGGTACCTGCTGGAAGAATGCGTTTGCAACCATGGGCAAGGCCATTGAGAACATTAAGCTCATTCGCCAGTCACCTCTCTACGAGAACATGCCTATGACCATTCACATTGCAGCCGGTGTCTACCAGCCAGACAAGGTGGAAGGTTTCGACTTCCCTGACAATACAACCATTTATGGTGGTTACGACGAATTGCCAACCGACAAGAGCATTAGCGGCACACAGCGTTTGCCAATTTCGCCAGCAAACCCTAACGGTTTCTCGACCACCCTACGAAGCGACTCGGCAACACAGCGCATCGTAACCCTGGAAGACCGCAACAACGTTAAGTTCGTTGGTATCCACTTTGAAGGTGACAAGATGCCGACCTCAATGGAAGGCCGTGCCATCTACATCGACAATTCAACCGTTACCATAGACTCTTGCTGGTTTAGCAACTTCCGCATCTCGCAAACCGTAAGCGAACCGCTTGCAGCCGTAACGATGACCAAGACCAACAAGACCAGCCGCAACGACTTCAAGCCAGAACTTACCATTGCACACTCTACCTTCTCGAAGAATGTTGGTGGCGAATGGGGCGGTAACCTAAACATCATGACCGACTGCGACTTGAATATAGAGAGCAGCACCTTCAGCCAAAACACCAACAAGTATAAAGGTGGAGCTGCCTTGTTGACCTATAACTGCAGCCCTAACATTACCATTACCAACAGTACCTTCTACAGCAACCAGGTTACTGGCCAAGGCGGTGCCTACGGTAGTTCGGTAATAAGAATGGCTGGTGGTAACCCTGTATGTAACATCTACAGCAGTACCATCCTCGACCACTTCTACAAGGAAACCGGTAAGCTGAACATCTACCACTCAATTGTAGAATGTGCCGGTAATGCCGACGTGTACAAGAACAACTTCCCACGCAAGTCTCCGTTCGTAGAAGAAACAAAGGACAATTCCTACAACCCACGTAAGTTCTGCGCAAACTTTAAGGGTAGCACCTTCAACAAGATTAACAGCGTAGACAACTGTATAACACAGGTAATGATACCAAGCAACAAGTTGGGTATTATTGGCCAGGCAGGCGAGCCACACCCTAACTGCCTTGTAGACCAGCGCGGCATTAAGCGTAACAGCCTTGCTTGTACCTATGGTGCATACGAAGAAGAATATAGCGTGGCAATTGACTACAGCAAGCAGGAAGAATGTATTAACGGTGTCACCACCGCTTCGCTCACATCGGCCGTTTCTGGTTTGACCGACGTGAAGTACCAATGGATTAACAACTACAGCGACATTAAGGGAATGAACACCGAAAAGATGGATAACGTGAGCCTTGGTACCTACTGGTTGGAAGTTAAGGGACGTGACCGTCATAATAAGGAAATCAAGATCATTTCAAACGAAATTCGCGTATCGGACATCTGTGAGGTTCCTGGCGAATACTTTGTGAACGCCACCGATGGTAACGACGGCTATGCCGGAACTACCTGGAACAAGGCCTTCAAGACATTGGGCCGCGCCATTCAGGCAGCCCGCGACTTCCGTGTAAAGAATCCTACCCTTTCAGTTACCATCAACCTAACCGAGGGTACCTACGTGCCTAAAGCCACCACAGGTTTCAAGATTAAAGACTTGAGCGACATAACCATTAGGGGTGGCTACTCATTGAGTTCGTCAAAAGACGACAAGAGTGAGCCAAAGATGAGCAAGCAAGCCGACGGTTACGAGACCATTATGCACCCACGCGACGTTAAGGGCCGCCTGTTCGACATTGACGGCAATAACAACAACATTCGCCTAGTGGGCATACACATGCGTGGTATTAAGAACCAGGTATCGGCAGGTGGTGCGCTGAACGTGAGCGGCGGTAGCGTTACCATCGACTCATGCTGGGTTACCGGTTTCTGCGACAACAGTGTAACCCCAGACGGCAACAACAGCTGTATTAACATTAGCGGAACCGCAAAGGTGAACATCCGCAACAGTTTCTTTGCCGGCAACACCGGCAGACAGAGCGGTATTGTAGGTATAAACGGTAGCACGAACGAAACCGAGCTCAACATCTACAACAGTACCTTCCATGCCAACTATAGCACAAAGACTGGTGGTTCTGTCCTTTACGTCAGCAACGGCGCAAGCCCAGCAGTCAAGTTCATGAACTCTACCCTATTCAGCAACCGCACAACGGTAGCCGACCAGAGCGCATGCAGCAACATTAAGCTGGTTGGTAAGGAAACCACCTCGTTGAAGATTTACAATAGTAGCATGTTTGGTACCTACTTCGTTGAAAACGGTACAATGGAGCTCTTCAACTCGTTGGTTGAAGCTACAGGCGAAAATGCAGTGTTGAACAACAGTTTCGTTGCATACAAGCACTTGCAGAACCGCAAAGACGACATGGACATGCACAGCCACCGCAAGTTTGCCGACAGCTTCAAGTACACCCTCACCTTCAACTGCGGCTTCCTTCCTGTTCTTGAATTGAAGAAGGATGGACATGCCGACCTTACCACAAAGGTTCCTACAATTGAAAGCGTAGACGGCTTTGACCTCCGTTACGACGAATGTAACAAGATGCGTGGCGAGGAAAGCTGCATGGGTGCAACCCAGTATGAAGAATAAGAAGCTGTTTAAGAATTCAAACAACCTCGAAGCAATATCAGACCTCGAATAAGACAAAAGCCGTGGATAAAAGTCCACGGCTTTTGTTTTTGGGGATATTTCGCACAACACACTCTGTCGGGTATGTTTTTGAGGAAATATTCAAGCCTGAAAATCTCTCATAAAAATTCGCCAATAAAAAAATTTAAACAGCTTCTTGAATTTGCATTAGGTAACTTTCGCCAAATGGCACTATATTTGGAATATCGATAGAAAACGCAAGCTTATGAACACAAGACAAAACATCATAGGAAAGGTTATTGCACTATGTGCAGCCTGCCTTTCAAGCCTAGGCGCCACTGCACAAGGCTACCACAATCCGTTCCACCCACAGCAGCCGCAGGTAATTATTGTGCAAGAACAGCCAGTAGATTACCAGCCAACCGACGAATGGAGCTACAAGCTATACACCGGTTTAAACCTTTCGGAGCTGTTGTTTAAGAAGGAGAAAGGCATTGTGGATCCCGACTCGAAATTGAGGCCCGGTTTCGACATTGGGCTTCGCCTAGACCACTACATCTACAACAACTTCTCGTACTACCGCTCTATGGGTTTCCGCTATTCCTATGGCCTTTACAGAGTCAACTTTGAAGATCCGGAAGGGAACACACGCGTCACCCAGAACCGCTTCATCTTCCCGTTCACCATTGGCGTGCTAGGCAGGGTGGGAAATTCGTTTATTGGCGTAGGTCCTAACTTGCATTTGGGTGCAGCCTTTGGCGGCACTACCCGAAACGAGGTTAACGGCGTGAAAGACACCTACAGCTCTGCTGGCGACGAGAGCAGTTTCGTCTTCGGCATAGGAGCCGAGGCTTGGTTTACCCACAACAACCTTTTCTTCAGTTTCAGCTATAACCGTTCGATGGAATGGTACGACATGCCTGAAGAGTTTGGCGACTTCAAGTCGAACGGCCGCAACTTGTTCTCGCTAAACATTGGTTACTGCTTCTGACATGCACTTAACAAAAGAGAGACTGACACCACTATCGGCGGGGACCGACAAGGTGAGGGCCCTGTATGAGGAGGCTTTCCCCGAAAACGAGCGCATACGTTGGAAACACCTGCTGACCGACCTAAACAACGTGGACTTCTACGCCTATTACGACGAAGACCGCTTTGTGGGCCTTACCTATGCCTACCGCAAGGGAAATATTGTCTGGTGGTTCTACTTTGCCGTCTGCAAAGAACTACGCGGCAAAGGCTATGGTACAGAAATCATTCAACAAATAGTGCAACAGTACAAGGACGATGTGCTGATGATGGACATTGAGGACCCCAAGCAAGTGGCCGACAACAGCGCACAACGCAACCAACGCTACAACTTCTACAAACGTATGGGTTTCGACGACACCGAAGCCGCAAAGACGTTTGACGACCTTCGGATGATCATCTTATCGAAAGGGGGCAACATTAGCCAAGCCAACTACGAGATGATGCTCGACGAAATTTGGAAAGTTTACTTCCTTAACAAGGTAAAGTGACCGGTGTACTGCTTGTCGAGTTCAGGGACATCGAGCACGTACCAATAGTCGGTAGACGGCATAGGGTTGCCATTGTACACACCATCCCACCCCTCGGTTGTTCCCCTTTCCTCAAAAATGAGTTTGCCAAAACGATCGTAAATAGACAAGACAGCATTGCCATAGCGGTCTAGATTGACGACTTTCCAATTTTCGTCGCCTTGGTAAAAATACTTGCGGAAGTGAAGGTCGAAAACCGGCACCGTGAACTGGTAGGTTGAAGCACAGCCATGGGTGTTGGAAACGTCAACACTGTAAGTCTTGCCATAAAGTGTATTGTTAATGACAGGCGAAGGGGTTTTGCCCATGCCATTGTGAAAATCGAAATAAAGCAAATCGTCAGCACTTTCAGTAACCATCTGGTAGCTGTGGTCACCCAAATCGTCGTGAGACAAGATGTGTGGAATATCTATTACCGTGATTGTGCCTATCTTTTCGTCGACACAAGCACCCTTGAAAGCAATTAACGTATAAGTGGTAGTCGTTTTAGGAGACAGGTCGACACCAGCCAATTCGTGGTCAGAAACCGCTTCGTCGCCTTCGAACCTCCACTCTACCGTTTCAAAAGGGCGGTCAGCTCTCGCATCGAGATGCACCGAATCACCTTGACAGATTTCCACATCGGAAATATGCAAACCAATAGGTTCATCAACATCAATGGTCACATCCATACCCGGCAGCCTGCATCCGTTTTCCGAGATGGCGTAAACGCGGTAAGTAGAGGTTTCCAAAGGAGAGACCTCGACCTGTGATGTTGAAGATTCTAAAGGCCTATAATAAACATCGTTCGCACCTTTAACCTCCCACTTAACATGTTCGGCATTAGGGTAGGAAGTTGTAAGAGACAGCGCACTACCCTTGCAGACACGCGTGTCGGAAGCAACAAGATCGACGTTCCTAACTAATTCTACCATCACATCTTTCCTCACCGACAATGGAGGGCACAGACCATTATCTACCCAAAACTCGTAGGTTGAAAGCGAGCCAGGCACGTCTTCAGCAGTTAACTGTTCAAAAGCCATATCTTCGCCATTCTTCTTCCAACCGAAGCTGCCACAATTGCACGGATAAAGAGTTGCATTTAAGTGTACCATATCGCCCTCGCAGACCACAGAAGGAATACTATCGACCGACAAGGTCAAACGCTGCTCCACAAAGAGCGAAAGTATTTCCGATTCGGCATTTGGGCAGACCTGCAATCCGCTTGTCACCGCCTTGACCATAGAACGCACGTCGGCCTCAACCTTCTCTGTCAATGAGGTCATGCCGTTCCAAGGTTCAAAATTAGTCGATTCGGAAGTCATACGCATCCACTTTACAGCAGGTGCATTCTCAACCTCGACATTAAGGGTAATTGTATCTCCCGAACATGCAGACAAGCTTGAAGCTGATATACGAACCGAAGGCATTGCCTCAACCCTAACCGTAAACTCATCTTCCACCGTAGGACACTTGTCGCCCGTCACCACAAATTTGTAGGTAGCCGCAGTTGCACCATCGGCAACGTCAGATAAGAGGAGTCCATCTGACAAGAAATTCCCGTTCTTATACCAAGCATAGCGGTTGGCTGCCGACGCATTAACAGAAGGGGTTAACGAGACAGGGTCGCCCTCGCAAACTATGGTTGGCAGGTCGTTTAGCTCTACCCTAGCCTTCTTCTCAATACCGACCGTTGCGACGTTTGAGTAGACATAAGTGCAGAAGTCTGCCATTCGCGACTTAACACGGTAAGAAGTTGCACGTGTCAGCCCAGCCCCTGCGCCTTCAGGTTCATACTCCTGGAAATTCAAACCATCATCTGCCTTTTCCCAAACAATTGTATATTCCACCGGCGAAACAACACTCAATTCCGGAGTCGATTCCTCACAAACAACCGCATCGGCATTGAGCTGCAACGTATAGGGTTCGATGGCAAAGACCGTAGCCGACTTTGTTACAGAAGGACACTTGCGCCCATAAACCGACAACGCATACTTGGTTTCTGTGTTAGGAAGGTGGGTAAACGGATTGGCAGAAGAAGAAATGTCTCGGCCGTTAGCTGTCCAAATATAATCGGTAGGAATGCCTGTTGCCAAAACCATAGACAAGCTCACAGACTCGCCCGGACAAACGGCTTCGGGCAACGGATTCAGACTAAAACGTATGGAGTCTTCCACTGCAAGTGCAACCTCGTTAGACTCTACACTCTCACAAACCTGTTCGTCGGCAGACAGTACCTTGAAAGCGGCCGACTTGGTGGCTGCAATTGTCATGACTTCGCCCACAAAAGTCAACTGTGTAAACTGGTTCTCGCCCTCGCCTTTCTGCATCCACACCAATTTAGGGGCATTTGTGGCCGTTGCTGTTAAAGTTACTTCGGCATTCTCGCACACACTGGTTTCGTTAATCGCCAATGTTATCTGTGCCTTTTTCTCGACAGAGACCCTTAATATGGTGTCGATGGTGGGACACTTCTTACCACTTACACTGAACTTGTAAGTGGCGTCGGCTGTTACAACATCGGCAGTTACGAGGTCGGCATCGCTAAACAGGTCGCCCCCTTTCTCCCACTTGAACGTATTGGCCGACGATAGTGTGGCGGTTGCAATCAAGTCTACCGTTCCACCTTCGCAAACCATGGAAGGAATAGGCTGAACCTTTACGGAAGCCTTTTTCTCGACCTTAACTTGTGCAGAAACGGATGGTGAGGTGCAGAATTCGTTAGCAGCCACCAACGAAACGGTGACATCGTCTTCGGCATTGGTCACTGTATAGGCATCGTTGGCCGAAGACACATTGTTCCAGATGAATGCCGTTGGTGTACCTGCAAGCACATTCGCACTAAATTCCGCATCGGCACCCTCGCATACCTCAACATCGGCAAGCGGGACCAACGTGATGGCAGGGACTACCGTGAGTTTAAACTTGAGCGAGTCGGAAACACACTTTCCGTTGGTAGCAAGGAACAAGTATTCGGTAGAAACCTTTGGGTTGGCAACAGAAAGCGTTTGGTCTGTTTCGCCAGCAATCTGCGTCCATTCGGTTTCCCCCTCGTGTTTAACATACCAACTGGCATCTGCCATTTTCGTCACATTGGTTTGAGTCACTGTCCACACAACCGGTTCTACCCTGTCCTCGCAAATGGTTTGTTTCTGAAGGCTTGACTCGAACACCGGGTTCTTGCACGACTCCAGGCATTCCATAGCGACCGTGTTGGTAACAAGGTACTCCTTGTCGCAATCGTTATCGGGCTTGCCGTTGGCCGCCACCTGTGCCAACACCTCGTCAGAAGCCGCAAGAATGGCACGGAAATAGGTTTTACCATCGTACTCGTCGGTAAAGGCAAACTCCTTGTCCGTAATGTCAAGGTCAGTCCACTCGGTTTCGTCGTAAGAATACTGCCACAAGAAATGGTACAGCGGGAAACGGGCCTCCCATTCGGGCGCCACCAAGCTAACAAGATGCACATTCTCGTCGCAATTGTAAGGCAACTGTTCGGTCTTGTCCTTGTCGCCATCAATACCGGCAAAAGCCACAGGCGTCTTAACGGCTTCGACTTGCGAAATGATGTTCGAAATGGAAAAATAGTCGCACCCATCGGCAGGCGTACCGTTAAGGGCGATAGTTTCAGCCTTGGCTTGAGCCTCGGCAGCCGATGCAGCACCGGTTATAATGAGACGGTAAACCTCGGAACCAGCATCTGGCACGTTGCGGTGAAGCGCTGTTTTTTCAATGCCACTTTCCTCGAGTATGTTGGTCCACGTATAGCCGTTGTCGGTTGAAAATTGCCAAAGGAAATAAACCTTGTCGTAAAGTTTTTTCCACGCATCTAACAACGTAAGGTTATTGACAGAATAGGTTGGCATGCAGGCCTGTTTGCTCAATTCATTGTCGACGTCAATTTGCGGTTGAATGATTTCCTCGTCGTCGAAACGTTCTAGCACAATGTCGTCAAGTCCAAAGTCGTTACCATTACCACTTGAGCAATTGTTCTTAATAACAATTTTCAACACGTCGCCTTCCGTAGCCTCAAATTCAAGGGAAGCCTGCGACCACTCGCGCTCCTTATGGGTGTAAAGGCCACTGCTGTTTTTCTCCCTTGCCGGCCAAGCCACTACATCGCGCCCCGAAAGATTGACACTTTCGAGCAAGGTTCCATCGGGTTCGGCGTTCATGTTGTAGACCTGAAGCGTGAGGTTCGGACTTAACGGAGCATCGGAAACGTTGGCCACATACATGTTTAGCCTATACTTATGGTTGCCACAAACGTTTAGCTTCAGATTGTTTTCGTATATGCTTTCGCCCATGCCATTACCGCCAACATTCACCACCAGCATACCGCCATTCTGGTTGCCGGTATGGTCGCGTCCCGGTACGAAATGGTAGGCCTCGTTAGGATTAATGCTTTTTTTGCGGATGAAACACCAAGCCGTGCTGTTGGTAATGCCATAGAAACCATCGGCCATGTGGTCGCGGTCGGCCAAGCGGTGACCGGGCACACTCATGTTAGGGTCGGCAAAATCGCGAATAATAGAGTCCTCGACCACCCCAAAATCTTCTTGCCAAACCACATTCCAATTGCCGCCCTGTGCAACGGTAGCAAAACAGGTTAAGAAAGAAACAAGAAAAAACAGGTTTCTTAATACATTTATATTTTTGGCATTATTTTGCAACATAGTAACATTTAGGATTAACAACAATAATTCTGGTTTAGATTACCCTTTTGTAAAATTACTGATTTTGTCATAATTATAACAGCGAAAGCAAAAATTTCATTTTCTAAAAAAAGTTTAACAAATCAAATAAAATAAAAACAATCTTTTGAAAAAATAGTTATTATTCGTAACTTTACATCACCTAAAAAAATATATTACAAATAACAATTTAAAATAAAAAAGGAGGAAAATCTATGGATCGTTATTTCAATGATGACCAACCAATCTGCCAAGCAGGTGGATTTTTTGAAAATGAAATTTGGGTTGATGAAACCAGTTTAGTTGGCGAAAGTCACACATTTGTGGATGATTATTCGACTTGTTTGGAAGAAGTAGCCGATTACACATTCGGATAATCGAAACAAACATCAAACATAAACAACGGGCGAGGACGAAAATTCTCGCCCGTTGTTCTTTTATGCCCTACAAAGAAATGTCACCTACATTTAGAGAGTTTAGGAAACTCTTGTTCTAGCAACTACATGAAAAGTTTGCAACCTTGCAGTTTATTCCACATCCAACTAATTAATCTATCTTTGCATAAAGTTTATGGTGAATGTAAATAAGTTTGATGATATGAATAACAATAAAGAAACCGGATGTTTGCTACCTCTTTTTGGACTTATTTGCGGAATAGGACTATTATATGGTGCATATAGAAACACTGATCAACTATATGTTTATAACCATGGCTATAATATTGGGGTGACGATAACAAACATAGACGTACATAAAAGACCGCTTATAGAATTCGATTACAAAGGTGAAAAATGTAAAATTTATGATTTTCTTATCCCTTGGAAGTACAAAATTGGAGAGAAAGTGACAGTTCGCACTTGCGATAGAAAGCCGGGCGTATTTGTTGACCCTAGTCGTTCCATTTATAGTATTTTTATAACAGAAATGTTGTTGCCATTTGTTATAGGAATATTTCTTTTAATAGGAAGTATATTTTGTGCTGCAGAGGTTTGACTAGTTTAATTAGCCCTTAATGTCTGCAGTTGCTAGCTTTATGATATACTGCACACAAGAGCGAAAAACATCAATAAGCACAACATTCGTACATTCATACGCATTCGTTTTTCTATAAGCACACGAATTAGTGAATTATTCTTTTTTATCATCTCCTACAGAAACGGCTATCCATGAAAGCCATGAGGAATCATAATCTCTATGAAAGCTATTAAGAGAAGGAAACAAACCAAAGCGATACCTATGAACCCTGCCAGAGATATAGCAATGGCCTTCTTCAAAGAATACGATTTCACCATTTTAAGATAACAAAACAAAGCAAAATACAAGATTATAATAATAATTACAAAGTTGATTTCGCCGGAATGCTTGGAAAGATAAGTCGCTGTACCTTCTCCAAATGCGTCCCAATCTACATATACACTTGACGGAATATCATCTTTATTTAGTTTAGGACAATTTTCAAATGCATATTCCGAAATATCAGACAAGGCAGACGGCCACTTCACATATTCCAGAGAAGTACAATTACTGAAAACAAATCTGTCTATACAAGCAACCTGATTGGGGATAGCCACACTTTTCAATCTTGAACAATGAGAGAAAGCACTTTCCCCAATTCTGACAACAGAATCAGGAATAACAACACTCTCCAATGAACGGCAATAAAGAAACATACCGGAAAGGATTTCTGTAAGATGTTCAGGCAAATGCACTTTTTTCAAATAGGTACAAGACTCAAAAGCGGAATAACCAACAAATCTAACAGAATTTGGTATGTATATCTCTTCGATGCCCGAACACCCTTTAAAAGCCATACTGCCTATAGAATCCAAGCCATCGGGAAGCACAACACCCTTTATCTTGTAACAGTCTTCAAAGGCTTTTGAGTCAATTGTTTTTACACCTTGGGGAATAACAACAAGTCCGTCGTAATGCTTACTTGACCACCCTCTGCAAACCGTTCCATGATCTGTTATCAGCAAGACATTTAAAGAATCGCACCCTGCAAAAGTCCCTTCAGAATACTCACAATTTTGTGGAATATCGATGTCTTTCAACACATCACAATAACTAAACGCAAACTTTTCAATCTTTTCCACGGAATTGGGCAAAACCACTTTCTTCAAATTTTTACATTGTGCAAAAGCATTGACTCCAATTTGTTTCAAAGAACGTGGAAAGATTACTTCCTCCAACTTATAGAAACGGAAAAAAGACTGTCCATTTATCGCTGTAATGCCCTCTGGTATAACCAAAGTGGAAGGGCAAGAATCATTGTTTCCTATCCAATTGTAGCATTTTGTACCATTGGCATAAATCAGCAATCCAGATTTACCGTCAATTTTCGTCCCTTCCGGTTGAGAATACCGACAGCAATTTAATGCGCCATCTCCAATAAAATCAACAGAATTGGGAATATTTGTTCGTTTCAATTGGTAAGAAAACGCATATTTGCCAATGTATTTCAAACCTTCTGGCAAGGATATATGGTCAACATTAGCATCAAAAAAAGCATACTCGTCTATAGCTATCACTCCTGGCGGAATAACAATATCTTTAGGGCAGGAATCTTCATGTCCAATCCAGCCATAGCATCTGCGTCCATTGTCGTAATAAACTAATTTGTTTATTTTTTCACAGCCATGAAAAGAATTCGTACCAACGGAATGCAAAGAAGACGGAATGGTGATAAACTCCAGGCCTCTGCAGCCATAGAATGCCGAATCGCCAATTTCGGAAATCGACTCCGGCAAATTGATTGTTGACAAAGAGTCACAACCATAGAACGCATTTTTTCCAATAGTAGTCAATCCTTTAGGAAGATGTACCTTTTCCAGTGCAGGATTATGCTGAAAAGCACCGTCTCCTATGGATGTAACTCCTTTGGGTATTGAAATACTTTTGATTTTTACATAGCAAAACGCATCATTGCCAATCTTCTTTAAAGAAAGAGGCAGCTGGATGTTTACATTCTTAAATCTAAGATCTTCCAGATCTTCCTTGTTTATTTCAGTGACACCCTCCCTAACTATGACTTTATCACCCTCCACGACATACACACCGTCATCAGCATTCATCGTTTGACAAACACAAGAGAAACAAAATAAAAGGAAGAAAGTAATGAAACTCTTATATATACGCATATTATGAAATTGCTTAAAATTAAATCAATACAATTATCCAACAAATCTCACCGATAATCAGTGGCAAATTATAGAAAAGTTTTTAGATGGGCAAGAGCGAAAGTACAAGTACCATTCCGGGAATTGCAGGCACAACCAAATACCTTTTCAAAACCAAATGTCGGTGAAGGTTGCTCCCCAAAGGGAATAACAAAGTAGAAACCACAAAAAACAAATGAGGCTGCATCAAGATGAATTATGATACAGCCTCATTTCTGTTTTATAGGAGATGAGTAATACTACTCAATCTTAACCACTTCGAGTGCACCCTTGCGAGTGCCAGTGCGCATCTGAACTTCGTAGTAGTAAACACCAGGGTCGGCAAGCAAGCCACGGTAAGTACCATCCCAACCATCGTTGCCTTCGTAAATCATCTGGCCATAACGGTTGAAGATGATGACGCTGTGACCACGCATGAAGTCGTCGTTCATACCATCCTTGTCGTAAGGAGTGATAGCGGTAGGCAACTGGTGAAGCACGTCGATGTTAACCAAGTTTGAAGAAACTGAAGGACAAACACCGTTACCCACAACCACGTAATAGTAAGTAGAATCTTCAGGCAATACGTTGAGACGGTTGAGGTAGTTGGTGTGGTGCTTGTCGTCGGCAGCCCAAACATTTTCAAGCTCAACGTCGTCGTTTTCGTTGCTACCACCAGAAACAATGTCGCCGTAGCGGTTGTAAACAGCACCCTGTTCAGCATCGAACTCGCCAACCACCTTCATCCAACGGTAAACCATGGTGTTGGTGTATGGCATTGTGGCCTGCAATTCTGCCATTTCGCCTTCCCAAACACGTGGCTTGTTGTTTGGCTTGGTAGTCAACAACACTTGAGCAGCATCGTAATGGGTTGCAACAACAATGTCGACACTGTCGCGCGTATATAGCTTGTCGGCGTCTGCCAACTTCATATTCTCTTCCGAACCGAACACAGCCAAACTGTCGGCATGGTTGGTAGGAGCCCCCTCGCCACAGTTGGTGTAAAGGGTATTCAACGAGGTTGAGGTACCACAAAGTTCGCCAGTGGCGTAGAACACGGCCGTATGTTTAGCACCGTCTTCGTAATCAATTGGCGTATTTGGCTTGTAAACGGAGTCGTTGACCATCCAACCGGTAGCAATTACAACATCGCCCATTGGGTCGATACAAGCAGAGAACCTTTCGGAGAAGTCGCCATTCAAGTTGAGAGAATCGCCTTCGCAAAGGTCCCAAATACCCGAATTGAGAGCAATACGTGGACGTTCGATGACGTTGATGTAAACTGAAGCCGTATCGGAACAACCTGAAACGGTATCGGTTGCCACATAGTAGTAGACATCGCTTTGAGTGCGACGGAGAAGCAAGTTGTACTTCGCATAAGCCGCATCACCAGCGGCATCGTTAGTCAAAGCATCGACAAACTTGTCGCCGTAAGTAATAGGGTTATTACTGTAAATGACATCCTTTTCTTCAACGCCACCACGGAAGTAGTCCCAAAGCACATTGGTGTTAGAAAGAATCCATGAACCGTCGAAGTCTTGAATGCGGATTCGACCTTCAGAATAAGCAATTCTATCGTTAGCCAAGCTGTTTTCGGCACTACGTGGGTTCTTCAACGATTCGTCGTCGCCACAAACTGTAGTAGGAGTTACGTAAACCTTAACAATCTGGTCGCGAGACTGAACGTAAACGGTCTTGTAGATGACACTTTCGTTACCACAGACGTCTTGAATGTGCAATGCCACCTCGGTAGTCTGTGTAATGACAGAGCCAGCTTCTGGTGTCTGCCAAATCTTCAAGAACTCGTTACCGCCACAAGACAACTCAATTGAGTCGCGAGGGAGCAGAGCTGTAATGTCTGGCACACCAAACAAACAATGCTTGAGGAATGAAGGATAAGTCTTCAAATCCCAATCCTTTGGCTTGTGAATGACAGGCTTAAGCGTGTCGACCACATGAACGGTGAACTTGACAGGAGCAGCCGCATTACCACAACGGTCAACAGCCTTCCAAGTGTAAATAATGTCGTAGTTGTAGTAGTCGCACTTGCTAGGATCGTCGCCCTGTGTAGACTCCATAGACATTGTGATGGTAGGATCAGGGTCGCAGTTATCATCGGCCAATACGGTAGGCACCTCATACTCGGCATTAGCACAAGTAACATCAATGTCAATACCTGTAAAGTCAGTGTCGCCAATCTTATAAGTAGGCGCCATATCGTCTTTAACAGTGAAGACGTCAGGACCATTCTTACAAGCCACACGGTCGTCGCGAATAGAGTAAACATAATAGGTACGCCAAACGGTAGCCTCACAAACATCGCCCGTAATTTCATCTTCAGCTTCGAAGCGAGAGATGTCGGCACGAGAAGGGTCGTCGATGCTACCACCGGCAGCAATGAACTGTTCGTAGTCGAGAACCTGTGGTATGTCTTGCAAGCAAGAGTAAGAACCACCGAAGTGAGGACATTCGAGTTCAGGAGGAACCATGTCGGTCACCTTAATAATCTGGCTACAAACCTTGCTATTGTCGTGGTCGTCGCTAATGGTGAAGATGACGGTAGTTTCGCCGAACGGATAATCGTCCTTATAATCCTTACCATCACTACGTGTTACGGTAACAGTAGGCGTGCAACACAAGTCTTCAACCTCTGGAACGAAGAATCCTTTAGCAACCACCTCGTCGTAAGTGACAGACTGTACGCCAGCAGTAGTGAACGGAACGGTGATAACCGGAATGAGTTCGTTACAGTTGAATTTAGGAGCAATGGTATCGAACACATCTACCTTTTGGCGGCAAACCACCTTCTGGTTGTTAGAAGGGAAGGTGAAGGTCCAGACAATAACGTCGGAACCAACGCCAAAGGCAGCAGACATTGGCTTGCCACTTTCGCGAACGGTATCGAGAACAGCCACGTCGCCATTACATGCATTAACCGGCATTTCGGTAAGGTTAACCGTAATGGCACTGAAGTCGTAGTCGCAATTGTCGTCGGTCAAGTAGAGCTTAACGTCTGGGAATGCGGTTTCGCAGTCGACAGGAGGTTCGTTGTTGTCGCCAACCACCACTTGCTGTTCGCAAGTAGAAACAGGGTTCAACAAAGTTTTAGTGGTATCGGTAAACGTCCAGGTAATGATGGTGACACCAACCGGATAGTTTTCGTTCAAATCCTTACCATCGCTACGCGTAGCAACACCCTTAATGGTCCAAGAGCTGTGGCAAGGGTTAACGGCGCTGTGTTCGCGCAACTTGGCAGTGATGTCGGTAGCAGGAACTTCGCAAATGCCATCTTCAACCGAAACGTTGATGGTTGGATAGTTCTGTTCGCCACACTTCGCATCAATTTCCTTGTCGGTACGTACCCAAATGGTCTGTGGGCAAGTCTTTGGCTTCTTGCTATAAGGCGAATTGAACGTCCAAGTAATGGTAGTGAAACCGGTGTTGTATTCACCATATGCATCACCATCTTCGCGAGAAGCAACACCAGGCACATCGGCCAACGTGCAGAAGTCTTTTGCTACCGGAGTAGGAATAGAATCCTTGTCGAGAACAATAGAGCAAGCATCGTGAGCAATGAAGTTGAGGGTGTCGAGAGTGCTACAATCGAAGATAGGCTCGTTGTTGCCAATAACAGTTACCTGCTGCTGGCAAGTCTTTGCCTTCGTATTAACCAAAGTGTCGATGAAAGTCCACTTAATGACGACAGTGTCGCCCACCTTGAATGTTTCAGGAAGAGCAGAACCGTCGAGCAAGGTAGGCACACCAACAATAGACTTATTGGTACAAGTTTCAACCGCTTCTGGGTATGGCTGCAAAAGTGCCAAGACAACATCTTGCGCCACTTCACACTCGTCTTCTTCAGCCTCGGCCTGAACAGGCTTTAGCTTACCGCAGTCGAATTCAGGTTCTACGCTGTCCTTAACAGAAATAATCTGTTCGCAACGGTATTCGTTACCGGCAATGACGTAATCCCAATAAATGGTATCGCGACCAACACCAAACGAACCGATTTCGCTAGGACGGTGACCGGTCCAACCCGGTTTAGAGGTACGGCTAATGGTAGGTAATATTTCGACTGGTTCGGCATTAGGGTCGCCATTAGGACAACGGTCGATAACAGCCGGAATGTTGAGTTCGAAATCGGAGAAGTCGATGGTACAGTTACCAGCCTCGAGCACCTTGTTAATGTTAGGCATGTTCTTACAATCGACAGGTTCAACGTCTACGTCGCCCACCTTAACGAACTGCTGACAGGTATCGATAGGCTTAACCAAGGTACCGGTAGTATCGGTAAACGTCCAGATGAGACGGTTTAGACCGATATTGTAAGGAGCACCAAGGTCGGCAATGCCCGGACGGCTGAGGACACCCCAAACGGTGTCTTGCGTACAAGGGTGAAGAGCAAAAGGTGTCTCTAACTTCACGTCGGAAGAAGGAACGGTACAAGCATCTTCAGGAGCAAGTACGTTAATGGTCTTCATTGGAGCCGTGTCGCAAGGCTTTTCGAGTTCCTTTTCGGTAAGAACAATGACGCGCTGGCGGCAAGTATCAGTAATGTTACCAGTAGCATCGGTAAACGTCCAAGTAACATAAGTCGTGCCGAGAGGGAACGGTGCCGAGATTTCAGCCTCGTCGGAACGAGCGAAAGGCACGCCGGTAATAACCGTGTCGGCAACACATGGGTCTGGAACTTCAGGTGCAGTCAACACAATGTCGTTTGCAGGTTCGCAACCCGGAACGGTGTCGTGGATGGTAGGAAGAATAACATCGCAGTCGAGGTCGAAATGCTTGTTACCCTTTACAAAGACAGGCTGTTCACAGACCAAAGTGTCGAGGATGTTGAATGGGCTTACAAACATCCAGCTGATGGTAGTAACACCGGTAGGATAATTGTCGGTAAGCGGCAAACTGTCGCTACGGGTAGGAACACCATAAATATTTTCGGGTTGAGCACCATTTGCCTTTGCACAGCTATCTACTGCGTAAGGGTTAGGCAACTCAATCTGGTTAGCAGGTATGTAGCACTCACCTTCGAGAGCCAATGCTTCAATTGGCTTAAGGGTGTTACAATCGAAGTCGATAGGATTGCTATGGCTAGGAATAACCACTTGAGGACAGAACGAGAAGTTTCTGAACTCGTCGGTTACCACCCAGAATACGGTTACGGTGTCGCCCACCAAGAATTCCAAATTGTGCGGAACAGGAAGGGCGTCTGGCATAGGGCCAAGCAAGAGCTTTGCCTCGAGAGAGTCGCCAGTACATGCGTGGTAGCCGTAATACTTACCAAATTCGAGGTCGTCGAAGAAAATAGAACAAGTTCCCTTTTCTGCGATAGGACGCATAGGATTTGGATTAATAGAGTCGCAAATGAATGAAGGGTTGGTGCGAAGGATGATATTGATTGTCTTCACACAAGAGTCGATGTTACCAGCCCTATCCTTGAACATCCAAACGAAGCGGGTTGTGCCACGTGGGAACGGATCGGCCTTCCAAGCCTCGTCGCCATCACGGCTGATGGTTACAAGCGTATCGTTGTGGTAGCGGCGAATTTCGAACGGATCGAGCGGAGAAGAACCGTTACCGTCAATCAACTCTTCACATTCGTCGTAAGCCAAAGGTATAACGATGAGCTTTGAGATGTCTTCCCATTTAGCGTAGCAGACACCTTCCGACATTTCGTAGGTAGCATCGTTACCGGTTTCGCAGTTGTTGATAACAGGCGGAATGCTGTCGTTAATGATGACCTTCATTTCGCAAGTGCTGGTCAAGCCGGCATGGTCGGTAAAGGTCCATGTAAAGTTATTCTCGGTACCAGCATAGTACTGAAGTGCCTTGAACTCCTCGTCGGTAGCCGGATAGACGATGGTACCACCTGGCTGCTGAACCTCACCGGTCAACTTGCCAACCAACAGGCCATCGCAAAGGTCGTTAATGGTCAATTCAGGCAAATCGAGATCTTCGAAAGTGAGCGTACACTTCACCTTTGCGTCGATGTTCTTAACCGGATCGGGACAGATGTTGTTGTTAGGCACAGTGGTATCGATAACCGCAAACTTCTGTTCGCAAGTGGTTTCGTTACCAGCAGCATCGGTAAACACCCAAACCACGGTGTAAGTAGTATCTTTATTGAAAGCAGCCGGAATTGCCACCCTACCATCTTCGGTAGCCATGTAAGGAATACCCTTAATAGGTTCAGGGTCGCAATTGTCTTTAGCCGTATGTTCGCCAAGACGAGCCATGATGCTATCTTTAGGCGCATTACATTCGGTAGGCGCCAAGTAGAAGTTGATAGGGTTCTTTTCAAACTCGTCGCAGTTCACATCTGGTCCCTGCTTGTCTTCAACCTGTACAACCTGGCGACAAACGGTAGAATTGCCCAACGAATCGGTGAAGGTCCAAACAACGATGGTAGTACCAAGCGGATAAGGATCGTTCATGATGTCGAGTCCATCTTTTTCGCCAGCCGTATTTTCACGGTAACCAACGCCACGAATAGGCTCCTTGGTAGGTGAACACAACTCGGCAGATTCGTCAAGGACAGGGATGTAGAAACCAGCCTCGACCATAGCTTCCTTATTGGCCTGACAGTTCTTGTCGGCAAGTACCTTTATTGGGTTCACCAATAGTTCGTCACAATCTACCTTCGGACCAGTAGAGTCGTTTACGGTGATGTTCTGAACGCAGTAGGCCTTGTTGTTAGACTCATCGGAAATAATCCAGGTAACAACGGTAGTGCCCTGTTGGTAAGGGTCGGTAAGCGAGTGGCTAACCACGCCCTTGAAAACACGTTCGAAGTCGACCTTAATATCGTCGAGGGTCGTACAGTTGTCTTCAGCACCCAGCTGTTCGGCAGTCGGTTTTTCAAGAACAACGTCAGCAGTACAGGTAACAGGGTCGGAAGCCTTAACAATATCCTTACCCCACTTACCGCAAATTACCTTAGGAGAAGTGGTGTCGACAACCGAGACAATAACAACACAGCTGTCTTTGTCGCCCTGACCGTTCTCGTAATACCAAATGAGTTTATGGGTACCCTTGTCGAAGGTCTTAAAGTCTTTAGTAAAGTCCTTGTCGAAGGTCTTGTCTTGCAACATAATCTTCTTGTAGACCTGTGTCTTTCTGGCAAGTACATTGCCCCACATGTCTTGGTTCTGGTGCTGAACAACCTTAAAGTCAAATTCAGTCTTCTTGCTCATGTTGTCGACCTTGGTCTCGACAGAGTTGGCTGTCTTGTTTCCGTTTTCGTCGACATTGGTAATCTTAACCACCTTAATTGGGTAAACATTCACCAAACGGGTAGCCAAGTCGCCCTTCATTGAGTCGGTAAGAACAGGTAGGCCATTGAAGCCATATTCTTGTACCATAGGTCCCCATGGGCCAGCAGGGCCATAGAGGTTATCGTCCCTCTTAACAGGGTCAATCTTGAAGTCACCAGCAGGACCAGCAGGGCCAAAGCCACCAGGACCGAAGCCACCAGGACCCATATTGTAAGCGTTGTAAACCTTATAGACGTACTGGCGAACGTAAGAAACCAATGCGGTTTCTACAGTAGCCGGCTTAATGTCGTAATTGCCCTTACAGTTTTCATCGGCATACAAGGTCAACTCGCTCGTACAGTTCATTGCAATACCCTTGTAAACAATGATGTTCTGGTTACAGAAAGACTTGTTGCCCTTTGAGTCGGCATAAGTATAAACAATGGTAGACAAGCCTACAGGGAAGTGGAATTTGTTCAACGCATTTCTGATTGCAGTTTTAGTGTCGGTCACCTTACCAACAACGGTTTCCTTACCATCGGGTGTAACCACACTGACAACAGGCCTAATTTCACCCTCGCAAGCATCGGTTGCGTAAGGAATGTCTTTGAAGAAGCCCTTTAGAGTGTAGGTAATGTAAGAGAAAGGACGAGTATCGGTAGCAGAAGCGTAATCTTGATTATCGCCCTGTGCGTTGATGTTTACGGTTACAGCGGTATCGGTCAACACTGAACAGTCGACAATAGGAGCAACCGAGTCGACAATATTGAACGAGCGGATACATTCGGCATAAACGGTCTTGTCGACAGTTGAGCCTGTACCCTGCTTATAGAAGCGCCAAGCCACGTCGTACTTGTTACCCAACTTGAAGATGAGTTCATCCTTATCGCTGATGAGAATCCAAGTTTTAGAAGGCTGTTGGCGGTAATAGATAACCGAAGTATTGATGGCAGTCTCGGTAGGACAAACGTCTACGGCAGTTGGAATGCTAACCGCAGGAAGTTTTGCCAAAAGGCTGTCGAGCGACAAGCCACAGTCGTAAGAACCTTGCTGAACAGAAACGTCCTTTATCTTTTCGTCAGGACAGTTGACAACAGGCTTCTTATCGTCGATGACTGTGATTTTCTGCATACAGTAAACGGCATTGCCTACGGCATCGGCATACTTCCAAAGAATATATGTGTGACCAGCAGGAACCGGATCGTTCAACTTGATGGTGCTCTTTGAGAAGAGAGACTCGCTCATGATAGGCTCGGTAGCCTGATTGTCGAGACGGCCAATGAAGACACCTTCAATAGTGCCATCTACCCCATTCTGGTCTTTCAGCTTGGTTGGCTTAATGACAGGCAACAATTCTGGGCGACTACCTTCGCCAGGATAAGCCTTACAAGTGTCGGCACCGTCTTCTTCGTTTACATTATAATAAGACAGTCTTGTTTCGTAAGACTTGATGTCGGAACAAGGAATATCTGGGCCAGTAACGTCACGAACGATGTACTTGATTGAACATACGTTCGAGGTCTTACCACAACCGTCGACTACCGAGTAGGTAACGGTTAGGCCATTGGTACCCGTAACACCAGCCGTAGCGGTAACCTTGCGAATCATGTCGGCCACCTTGTTGTTCTTCAGGTCGTCGAGGTTAGCCTCGATGGTAAAGCCAAGGTCCTTGCCTTTCGCATCCTCACCCACACCCGTAATGGTAACGGTTGGGAAACGGTCGCACGAACCAGAGATTTCAGGAACAGGCAAGGTGATGGTTGCAGTAGACTGCTTTGCACCTAACTTGATTTCGATAGGCGACTTGCCCAACTTTTCGCAGTCGATGACCGGATCGAGCGGACGGGTCACACTCAAAAGAGTATCCCAAGAAGCCTTACAGCCAACACCCTTAATTTCTACAGACTCACCAACCTTATATTTAGAGAGGGTTCCATCGCAAAGGGCATCGTGGTCTTCGTCGGACCAAGAAATCAAAGCCTTGTCGCCGTTGGCAGTAACACTGTTGGCATGGAACCAAGTGTAGATGTATTCGTGTTTAGGATTCAAGACCGAATTGTCTTCGGCATAGATTTCCTGATGATTGTCTGATGGACAAATGGCATCGTTACCATCGTTAATGAAACCGTCGACAGTAAAGTGTGCCTTCGGCGTACGGTAAACGGTTATTTTCTTGGTATAAGCAGAACCAACAGGCGAAGTATAGCCATTTTCGGTCTTGCTCATGCTAACCGTCAACTTATACTCACCTTCCTCGACAGTAGCAGGTAAACGTAAGATGATTTGTGTACCACGCACGTTAGACTCTTCCTGGTAGACAATGGTCTTATCGGTAATGGTATTTCCGCTAGGGTCAACCAGAGTCCAGTGGTAAGAAACGTTCGGATTAACATCGATAGGATGCACCGTCATGGTATCACCCTCGGCAGAAGAAGGCGCACAGAGGATGTCTGGTCCCTTAACCGAGTCAATAGCCACAGGTGCACAGTCCTTACCGGTTACTGTAAACTCAACAGACACCGTCCTACAATCGCGTTCGTTGACCATCTGGTTTCTCTCGTTATCCCAATAAGAGAGGTCGGTACATATCTCGTTTTCCCGATTGGTATCGGTAACACGGTATTCCTTCTTGCCAACTGCAGTTACAGGGATGGCAACGCGGGTGAACTCGGGACCTGCTTGAGTAATGTGGCTGATGACAAGCGGAGTCCAAACACCATTTTCCTTGACCTCCCACTTGTAGTTGGCCCTATGAGGGAAGCCGGCAGCATTAACAAGGGCATAGTCGCCAACGCAGTAGGCACCCTTTGACATACACACTGATTCAATTTCAGCAGAAATATAGTCGATTGCAGTTCTGAAACAACCATCGAACTGCTGGAACATAGGGTTCAATGTAAAGTATGGCAAACCATTATACTGTCCGGTTCTGCGGTCATACTTGTCGTCAGGGAAGTGACCATAGTAGTTAACCTCTACACGTAACAGCTTATTGGCATATTTAGAATCGCCCAAACCCAAGTTAATCAAGCCGAAAGTTTCGGTGATGTACATAGAATCCATCACCTCGCCCGTTGCATCGTCAATAATGTCAATTGCGCATCGGTCGGTAGTCTGGTTACCATGACCAGTTTCCAACTTAATAGAAGCCGAACCACCACAATCAGGGTTCGTCTTCATAAGGTAGAAACGCATGGTGTAGCGGTAGTTCTTACCAACGTAGGTTGAACATTTAAACTTATAGGTAAATGGCTTATTGTTAGATGGATTGATATTGTAAATGTAGTAGTAGTTAGGATTGCCGCTCTTATCGTCGAGCGAAGGAGACATGGTTCCGTAAAGCGAGCTCAAGTTGGTTGAAATTGAGTAGTCGCCACACTCGTTACACGAGAATTCGATATCGTTTTCACCAAAGAAGTCGACAATTTCGGAAGGGATAGTAGGTTTAGTGCTTGTAATGCCACTCTCGGGATTGAAGTCAGTACCCGAGAAATAGTCACCTGTAGATGTCTGGTGACAGGTCTTTGAACATTCGGCACTAGTATTCTTCTCAACTTCAATAATGTTTGAACCTTCATTCAAATCATCGTCGAAAACCTGATAGTAGACCTTTGTTACCGAAGCATCGGTAGACATATCGGTTGCAATGTGGTTGAGGCGGGTCATACTCTGCACATATTCCCATTTCGACTTGTCGTAAGAATACTTATAGCCAAACCAATGGCCGTTATGTTCAGAGGTAGTAGACACAGAAAGCACTATAGCTTCGCCCGGACATGCTAAATCTACATCGGAAGACAAAGTTAAAGTTGCAGCTGCCCGAAGCACAGAAAGGGCAACAAACAACAATAAAGCGAACAATCGCTTAAATTTACCAACTGCCATCATAATATACTATATTTTACTTTAAACCGATGCAATTACCACAATATCAATAAATTGACATAAGCAATAGCACCGTCCCGTTATTTGAGTCTAACGATAGTTATAATTTGTGAGTTCTAGTTTATCAAGCAAAAGTAAACAAATTAAACAAGAATGTGAAATGCAGATTTGAAGAATTTAGCATTTTGTTAATAACTAGTGGCAAGTTAATTGGTTATTTACCAATAGAAAAGGGCTTACAATTACCCTATCATTCCGGCACTTTATTTATTGTTATTGGTAACTATTCTAGTCAATAAAGAAAAAGGGGGTGTATCATAATGCAACATTTATGATATACCCTCTTTTTATGTTCG
>JAKSKR010000033.1 GCA_024401645.1 Paludibacteraceae bacterium
TTCTGTTTTCTGATGCTTAACAAAATTTTTTAGAAAAATTTAAACAGCTTCTAAAATAGAAAAATCAAGAAGTGCAGAAAAGGTGTGATATTTTCATTGCAACGAATGCTATTATATCCGTTAACTTTGCAGTAAACAAACCAAAGCGCAGTAGGTATGAAAGTAACCGCACTTGTTGAAAACACCAGCGAAAAGGGCTTACCCGTTGAACACGGATTGAGCCTTTACATTGAACGCAATAACGGACAGAAGCTGTTGTTCGACTTGGGCCAGGGCGATTTGTTCGCCGAAAACGCCAAGCGACTGGGTTGCCCCATCGACACGGTTGACCAGTGCATCGTCTCGCACGGCCACTACGACCACGGCGGTGGCTTGAGCACATTTCTCGGCCTGAACCAGCAAGCTAACGTCTACATACACAAAGACGCCTTCTTGCCACACTACTCGCTAAAGGATTTCGGTTTGAAATACATAGGCCTAGACACCAGCCTAGAACACAACGAGCGCCTTATGGCATGCGGCGACCATACCGAACTTGGCAACGGCATCTGCCTTTTTGCCAACGTGCACGGCAACTGCTGCAATCCGGTTGGCAACAAACTCCTATTCGGACCAGAAAAGACACAAAACGATGCATTCGGCCACGAGCAGAACCTGGTTGTGCAAGAAGGGGACAAGACCATACTGTTTGCCGGTTGTGCCCACACCGGCATCGTTAACATTGTAAACAAAGCCACCGAGACCATTGGTCACGCGCCAACACACATTTTTGCCGGCATGCACCTGGTGAAAAGCGGATTACCAGAAAACGAAGAGAACCAATTCATTAGCCGTTTGGCCAACGAACTGGTTCACTTTAACTGTAAACTGTTTACCATGCACTGCACCGGTAAGCCCCAATACGACAAGCTGAAAGCCATAATGGGCGAACGAATTGACTACCTGTCGTGTGGAGATTCGGTTGAGCTATAAAAACCGCTAAATGACGTACTGCACAAACACCGGTTACCAACGTTTAACCGTGTCGCGATGGCAAATGGACTTAAAGTCGCAGAAAGTGCAAGTGTCCTCGTCGTCGCAAGCCTTGAAAGGAACGTCTTTGTTGAGCATCTCCCTTAAAGTTGAGCGCAACCTATCCATAAATTCACTTTCAACGTCAACATTGTTAGGGTCGGTGGAATTTACGGCAATAGGTATAACGTTTGGTCTACGCTCGCCTAACAACAAATGCGCATCGTATTCGTCGTTCATTTGACGTGGGAACATCAGCACAGGCTGAATTTCGCGGTTGGCATTGTTGTAATGGCGTCCACCGTCGGCTTGTGCATCCATATTCCAAAGGCAAGAATAAAGCGTCGCCTGGAAAACCTTATCGGAGCGGCTGCTACCACCTTCAAACATAGCGTCTACGTTTTTCACCCTTCTCTTGTGTCCGTCGGCATCGCCACCCGTCTTATAGTCAACCACACGGAAGACATTGTCCTTCATGTCACGACGGTCGAGCACACCACCCAAGCGGAAAGTAAATTCAGAGCCATCGGCCAAAGCCGTCTTTACCGGCTGGGAAATGGTAAACTCTGGCTTGTAGATGATGAAACCATGTTCGCCCGCATAGCGCATGTCTTCCTTTACCTGTTTGCGTACCAATTCAACAAGCACGTCGCGTTTAATGAGCTGAATGCCGGTATAGTCTTTCGGATCGTTCACATGGAACTCGGTAGCGAAAGCCCAGTCGACAATACGTTCCAACTCGTCGGTAGCCACATACTTTTTCAACTGTGCAGCATTGACGGTAGCCGACCAGTCGACCTCATGTTCGGCATCGAGGTGACCACCATTGTCTTCAGCAACCGGATGTCCTGAAATCTCGCTATAGATTATTTCCATAGCCTTGTGGAAGATACGTCCGAAGAAAGCCTCGTCGATGTCAGAATCGAAATCGTCGTCGACTTTGAGTTGCTTGATGTAATGGAAATAGAAACGAAGGGAACAATCGAGATAAGAATTCAACGCACTAGGCGACAAGTCGATGTTCATTACACCCTTACGCTGGGTACGCACACGTTCGTTATGTGCAAGTCGTTCAGCATCGGGCAAGTAGCAATAGCGTTCCTTCAGCTTAAGGATATCTTCGTCAGTCTTCTTAACCACCAGCGACGTACCGTTGTAGGCCGAGGCATCGTTAAAGACGATAGGCGTAATGGCATCGAAAGCCTTATATTCACTTTTCAACTGGCGCAAGAAGCGACTCTGTTCCCCACCCGAGTTCTGCGATGCATTATAGACCAATGTCATAGCACTAGGGCGTTGCAACAACCTGAAAAAGTTGTAGGCATAAAGCGCATCTTCGTGCTCAACAGCCGGCAAGTGGTAAGCCACACGCAAGGCATAAGGAATGAAGGAAGGTGCAAACGAATCTTTAGGCATGTGCTTTTCGTCGACCGAAAGCATAAGCACGTATTTAAAGTCGAGGCTTCGGGTTTCCAAGAAACCCATTACCTGCATGCCACGTGCAGGTTCGCCACTGTAAGGCACTTTAGCCGAAGCGAACATCTTGCCCATCAGCTTGCAGAAAAGGGAAACCGAAAGCAAATCGGCGTCCTGCCCCAGCACCTGCTGCGAGGTTGCCAGGCAATTAACCATACGGAATACTTGGTAATAAGCCTCCTCGTAAAGTCCAATAAAATTATGGTCGGCATCAGAATCGCCCGCCTTTGCACTATAGGCATAAACGGAAGCCATTTCGCCCAAAGCAGCCAACAACCACTTAATAAGCGGCTGGGCATCGGCATCAGGTTTAACCGATATGGAATCGTCGAACAGCAAATCGACAAACTTGGTTACATGCGCAGCACTAATGGCCTGTCCACTGGCAACAAATGCATTAGCAAATGCCGTAACGTCGGCCTTTGAGACATAGGTCTTGGTTTGTGCCTTCAGCTCGCGCAACAAGTATTCGGCAAAGGCAGAGTTCCACTGCCTAACGACACTGTGTCGCAAAACGCCGGCAATGTCGGTATAGGAGAACTTGCGTCCGCCACCACGCCCAACCTGAAGCTGAATGAGCAAGTGCACAAGCGAGTAAGCCGGTGTCTGGTTAATGGGGAAACCCATGGTAACATTCATGTCTTGCACCGAGTCGGGTATGGCATGAAGCACAGCTGGCAACAGCTTTTCGTCGCAAAGCACGATAGCGATGTCGCTATCGGGCACACCACGGTCTTTCAAGTCGCGAATGAACTTTGACACATATTTGGTTTGCGCCGTGTCGGTAGAAGCCGACAAGACCTTGAGGTGCTGCTTATCGGACAAGCGCTGAAGGTAGTCGTGGCTCTGCCAGCTGGCATTGAGTTCGTTCTCGCCATTCTTCAACACGTTCGGCAAAGACAACAATAGTCCCTGCTGTTTTGCAAGGGGCGACATGGCAGAGAAACCGCCCAAATTGACACGTAAGAAAGTACCAGCATCGTCACGGAAAGAGTTGCGGTTCTTCATGGCCACCTCATTCAAGGCATCGGGATTGAAGTAAGAAATGTCGTAATCCCAATAAAAGAGCGCCGAAGGCTTACCATTCTCGAGCACGCGGTTGTTCAACTTCTTTAGGAGAGCCGTTTCGCAGCCGTTTAAGGCATTGAAGCCAACAAAGACGTACTGACGCTCTGCCTGCAACTGTTCGGGCAGGCCTACCGACTTATCGTTCAATTTTTCGGCAACCATACGGTGCAACATACCGGCATACGCCAATCCGAGTTTTTCAAGTTCGGCCTTAAAAGACTCGTAAATGCTGCCTAGCAGTTCCCAAAGGGTGATGAATCCCTTGAACAAAGCCGTTTCGGTATTGAAATCGCGATTGAGGAAGTCTTGTATCGCCTTAATCTGCTCTTCGGTCAAGTAATCGATATTTTCTAGCTCCTTCATTTCCTTGAAGTTGCGGAAAAGCATCTTGGCATCGACCAGATTCTTATCAATATCGTCGAAGTCGTTAAGTATGATGTCGCCCAAGAAATAGAACTCGTCGAAAGTCTTGGTCAACACCTTTCTAGGCACCTCGTCGGTGTCGGCAATAGATTCGAGTTTTTTCTTCGCCTCTGAAAGGTAGACCTTGTAGAGCAACTGAATGAGCTGGATGCGGTCGACATCGGGCACGATAGACAAAGGAATGCCGTAAAAGTGCGCGAACTGCTCGAGCAGATTGCTACTGGTAGCATATTCGGGCGACCAAAGCGGCGCACACTCGTTATAGCGTTCGTTATAGACATCGAGCAAGAACTTGTTCATAAACAAGCGTGCACGTTTATTCGGGAACACGATGGTAAGGTTCGAGAAATCTTTGCTTTCGCCGTTCTTCTCAACCAAATCAATTGCAACCGTTTTCAAGAAAGGGACAAACTTTTCCATATCAAATTGACAAAATAACGTTATACAAATATAAGAAACTTTTTGTTCTCAAACAATTGTGTACTTTTGCGCTAAATTAAGAAAAAAAGCATGAAACTATTCTTACACATTTTCACCATTCTTTTCGTTCTGTCGGCACAAGTCTATGTTTCTTACCGCATTTGGCACCTGTTACCCACCAGCCACCTTTGGAAGAACATAGCCACCATACTTTACAACTTCAGCATTGTTTCACTCATCATTTTCTTTGCAGGCGCATTCGGTAGCGGCAAGTTCATCAACTTCAGCATTTCGAAGGTATTTTACGAGATTGGCACCTCTGCCATCTTCGTTCTGCTATTCCTTTTCATTACCTTCCTGGCCATAGACTTGCTTCGCCTTGTGCGGGTGCTGCCCCACAACTTTGTGCAAGACAGCCTAGTGGGCACCATTGGCGTTACAGCCCTTATGCTGGTGCTGTTTGTAGGCGGCAACGTACACTACTACAACAAGAAGCGCACCACCCTTGAGCTAACAACCACCAAGAAACTGAAAAAGCCAGTAAAGATGGTGATGATGAGCGACTTGCACCTTGGCTACCATAACGAAAGGAGTGAATTTGCGAAATGGGTAGACACCATTAACAAAGAGAATCCTGACTTCGTCCTTATTGCCGGCGACCTTGTAGACTGCTTTGTAACCCCGCTGTTGGAACAGAACGTGGCAGAAGAGTTTCATAGGATAAAAGCCCCGGTTTATGCCTGCATGGGTAACCACGAATACATTGGCGGAGCCAACAACGCCTACAACTTCTTTAAGCTTGCCGGCATCAACATCTTGCAAGACTCAACTGCCGTACTCGAAGAGTATGGCGTTGCCATTGTTGGCCGAGACGACCGCACCAACAAGCGCAGGGCCAGCATAGACAGCTTGCTGACAAACGTAGACAAGGAGCGCCTATACACCATATTGCTCGATCACCAGCCATTTCACCTAGACCAAGCCGAGAAAAGCGGCATAGACTTCCAGTTCAGCGGCCACACCCATTATGGACAGGTTTGGCCTATCACCTACATCATCGACAACATGTACGAAGATGGCTACGGTCCTTGGCAAAGGGGCAACACGCACTACTACGTCAGTTCGGGCATGGGCATTTGGGGCGGCAAGTTCCGCATTGGCACCCATTCGGAATACGTAGTTGCAGAATTACGCAACTAAAAAATTTTGGGAAAGAATTTAAACTGCCTCTAACTATTCACCTAGGACATCGAGTTTCAGAACTGTCTTTCCCGAGTATGACTTCGTAGAGTCGTATGGCTCGGTTATGACTTGCACATTCTGGGCTAGGCTGTCGAGCTGCTGCTTCAGATAGGTTTGAATCTGTTCTGACCTTGCCTGTGCACTTGCACTAACAACCGATGGCGCCATAGCCCCATATTTACTAATAGCATATTTTTGTGCCGATTTAAAAGATTTTGTAGAATCTTTTTCAGAAAGGTAAGCCTTAAACTCAACCGACTTCACGTCGAGCTTTTCAATGTCATCCTTATCTACGAGTTCAAGGTTCTGCACATTCTTGTCGGGATGCAGGCTTAAAAAGTAATCGGTTTTCAACTGGTTTAGTGCCGACTCTTCAATGGCATCGGCATAGTTTATCTGCTGCGTCAATGCCAGCTTCAGCTCTGGTTTTTCCTTAACCAACGCCACCACACCGTTCAACTGGTTATAAATCTCGACACTTAACGAAGAACTGCTTGCACCGAACGGCACCACCTCCACATTGTCTGCCCCACCAAAGAGCTTGGCAAACGACTTGACGGGCGCACTGCCCACTTTAGCAAGGAAGTCGAGCAAAGTTTTCGTAATAATCTTCTTGTAATTAAACTCCGGCGAGTTGACATTACCGGCAACAGGCAAATCGATGGAGATTTTTCCGTTCTTATCGGTAATCACGTACAGAGCCGTCTTCAGCGGCACCTTAAATTCCGCATTTTCCACTTGCTTGTCCTTCTCGACCGAGCAGCCCATTACCGACAGTTTGTTGACACCCTTCAGTTCGTTATTGGTAATAACATTTTGGCTGACCACCGACATGTTTCCGCCAACAATGCGGTAGGCAAAAAGCGGATGGAAATAAGGATTAAACTCCGTAAGATCGACGTTGTTCAAGGTTAGCGTAAGGTTTTGGTTGGCCATGTCGTTCATATCGCCACGCCAACGCCCCTCCATCGAGCCTGTCTTTCCCAAGCGCCCCGAAACAAACACATCGTTTGGCTTGTCGAGTGTCACATTTTCGGCTTTTACGCAAAAGTCTTTCACATCGTACACAAAAGTTTCGGATTGACTGGCATCTTCCATGTGCATGGTCATATTGCGCATGTCGACCTTGTCGATGATGAATTTCAGCGGATTTTTATCTACTACCATCTGTTTTACGCTATCGGGCAACGTCTGTGCTATAGAATCGCGTTCCTCGCGTCGCTCGGCAGCCTCGGGCGAATTAACGAAGTAAGAGATATTGTCACCGGCCTTGTCGACGATGAACTGCGAACCTATGCCATCGCCATCGACTGTTCCCAAATGGATCTCGTTATCGGTCAAGTTTAGGCGTACCAGTTCGGCAGACGTGCGATTGGCAGAAAGCACCAAGCGGCCCAAGTCGTCGGTCACCTTTACATTCTTCAACGAAGACTTTCCGCTAATTGTAAAATTCATTATATGGTTAAAGTCGCCCTTCATGGTGGCATCGACATCTAGTAGTCCCGACACATCACCCACACGCACGCCTTGGCGCATATAAGGCTTTACACACGCTATAGAGAAATTACGAATGCTTGTGTTAATCTGGAATCGGGAGGACTCCATATCGTAACTCATCTTGGCTTTAAGGGAGCCACCATTCTCAAAGTTGAGGTTCAAGTCAACATCGGTAGGCTTGTTGGAAAAATAGATACCCGGAACGTCGATATTGACATCGTTCAACTCAAATTTAGAGTTAAGGACCTTATCGTTGTAAAGTGCCTTACAATGCCTTAAGCGAATATCGTAAATGCCAACCGCCCAGCTACTAGGCGTAGTATCGGCAACAGCGGCGGTATCGGGCTGTGAGAAATGTTCAATGATGTCGGAAAAGTTGAAGACAGAGTCACGTTGAAGCACCTTAACATCTATGCCCCTTAAATGCACATGCTGCAAGTTTACCTCTTTCGAAAGCAAGTCGAAAAGATTGATGTCGACGAAGAGCGAATCAAAGCTTAAGAACTTTGTTTTCTCGTCCTGTTCAAGCACCTTTACCCCGTCGATGCAGACTGCACTGTGCAGCAGGCTGATGTCGATATTGTCGACAGACACCTCACGGCCAAGGAGTTCCTTATCGTGTTCCTCAATGTACGACTTTGCAATGTCGCCACCCTTATAAGCCACCACTACTAGAGCCACAGCCACCAAAAGCAACAGGGCCGCAAGTACACGTCCAACAATCTTAAAAACCTTTTTCATCTCTATCCTTAACTAGAACACAGCCACAAAGTTACGACAAATAGCCGTGCAATAGCACACACAACCTGCGAAAACGCAAAAAAGGCGGGTTTTTCCCGCCTTTTTACCATTATATGTTATTATAACATTAGTTCTTTTCCAACTTACGAGCAACTTCAACTTCGTCGAATGCTTCGATGACGTCGCCCACCATGATGTCGTTGAAGTTAGCTACATTCAAGCCACATTCCAAGCCCATAGCCACTTCTTTAGCATCGTCCTTGAATCGTTTGAGTGATTCGAGTTCGCCAGTGTGACGTACGATACCTTCGCGAATGATGCGGACCTTACTGCTACGCTTAATCTTACCTTCAGTAACCATACATCCGGCAATGGTACCAACCTTTGAGATCTTGAAGACGTTCTGAACCTCGGCAGAACCGGTAACGACTTCCTTAACCTCTGGCTTAAGCATACCTTCCATAGCGTCGCGAATCTGTTCGATTGCATCGTAAACGATAGAGTAAAGACGGATATCGATCTTATCGTTTTCAGCCATCTTACGAGCAGCCTGTGAAGGACGAACCTGGAAACCAACGATGATAGCGTCGGATGCAGCTGCCAACATAACGTCTGATTCAGAGATTTGACCGACAGCCTTATGGATGATGTTAACCAAAATCTGGTCGGTAGAAAGTTTCTGCAAAGAGTCGCTCAATGCTTCAACAGTACCGTCAACGTCGGCCTTAACGATGATCTTCAATTCGTGGAATTCACCCAAAGCCTTACGACGAGCAACCTCTTCAAGAGTCAAGTGCGTATCGGTACGAGCATCTTGTTCACGCTGAAGCTGTTCACGTTTAGTAGCAATTTCGCGAGCTTCCTGGTCAGAATCCATTACATTTATCTTATCACCAGCCTGTGGAGCTCCATTCAAGCCAAGCACCAAAGCAGGCTGTCCTGGCTTAACCTCGGTTACCTTCTGGTTACGTTCGTTGTACATAGCCTTAACCTTACCATAGTGCTTACCAGCCACTACAGAATCGCCCACACGCAAAGTACCGTTGTTAACCAACACGGTAGAAGTGTAGCCACGGCCCTTTTCGAGCTGCGACTCGATGATGATACCAGAAGCCTTACGGTTAGGGTTTGCCTTAAGTTCGAGCATTTCAGCTTCGAGGAGAACCTTCTCCATCAACTCTTCAACACCCATACCCTTCTTGGCAGAGATTTCCTGGCACTGGTACTTACCACCCCAGTCTTCAACCAAGTAGTTCATAGCAGCCAAAGCTTCACGAATCTTATCGGCATTAGCGGCAGGCTTGTCGACCTTGTTGATAGCGAATACGATAGGGATGCCAGCGTTAGAAGCGTGGTTGATAGCCTCAACAGTCTGTGGCATTACGTCGTCGTCGGCCGCAACAATAATAATTGCAACGTCGGCAACCTGTGCACCACGGGCACGCATGGCAGTGAAGGCTTCGTGACCTGGAGTATCGAGGAACGAGATTTGCTGTCCGTTCTGCAAGGTAACGTTATAGGCACCAATGTGCTGGGTAATACCACCCGCCTCACCGGCAATAACGTTGGTGTTACGAATATAGTCGAGCAAAGAAGTCTTACCGTGGTCAACGTGACCCATGACAGTAACAACCGGAGGACGATTCATCAAATCTTCTGGCTTGTCTTCTTCCTCTTGAATAGCTTCGGCAACTTCGGCAGAGATATATTCGGTAGTGAAACCAAATTCGCTAGCCACCAAGTTGATGACCTCGGCATCGAGACGCTGGTTGATAGACACCATCTGGCCCAACTGCATGCATTTAGAGATGACCTGAACAACAGGCACATTCATCATGGTAGCCACGTCGCTTACGGTAACGAACTCGGTTACACGAAGAATACCTTTTTCAAGTTCTTCGTTTTCCTCTTGCTTACGGCGCTGTTCAGCAGCCTGTTCACGCTTGTCGTGACGGTGTTTAGCCGAATTCTTGTTAGGCATCTGCTTTGTGAAGAGTTCAGCCTTGGTCTTTCTGATGTTTTCGCTAGCGCTACGCATCAAATCTTCGTCAGACATTGGCTTGCCGTGCTTGCTCTTGTGCTGCTTGCCAGGGCGTGGGCCATTGCTGGTCTTCTCGTTTGAGCTAGGCTTATAGTTATCGACATCGATGCGTTCCTTTTGGGTAGAGATGCGCTGACGCTGACGCTTGCTATCGTCGCCACCGTTGTTGGCATTCTGCTGACCGCCATTGTTGTTTTGACCCTTATCGTGGTTAAAACGAGCATCGCGTTCGCGTTTCTTTTCCTCTTTAGACTTCTTTTTAGGTCTAGTCTGCTGGTTCAAAGAATCGAGATCGACCTTACCCAACACCTTGATGTTAGGCATCAAGTCGCTGCGATTGTCATTAACAGGAGAAACAGTTTCTGTCTTTTCAGGATCAGCCAGCTTGTCAGAAACACTGGCAGCAACCTCTTCAACAGGTTTCTCTATCTTTTCTGCTGGTTTTTCAGCAGGAGTTTCAGTTTTCTTTGCCACAGCAGGAGCTTCGTTAGTGGTCACGTTCTGCTGGGCAGGTTTTGCAGGCTTATTTAATTTATCGAGGTCAATCTTGCCCACTGTCGTAATCTTTGGGATTTGGTTTTGAGGTATTTCGGTCTTGATTTCAGGAGCCTTTTCCTTCTTCTTGTCCTCGTAGCCCTCAATAGCCACAGTGGCATGTTTGCCCTTCTCGTGTCGTTGACGCGAGATTTCCTCTGCAGAAGATTTCATTTCCATATCTGGCTTGAACTCCTTAATCAACAAAGACTGCTCTTCCTCGGTTATGTTATAATTGGGATTTGCAGGTACGTCGTGTCCTTTCTTCTGCAAGAACTCCACGGCAGTATTAAGTCCAACACCTAATTCTTTGGCAATCTGTAATAATCTTTTTGACATATATAAATCTGACAATAACTCAATTTAAATTAAACCATTGAACAGCCCACTTTCTGTTCAACAACCAAATATGCCATTACGCAAGGAATGGCCTCAAAGCAATCATCACAAGTCAGTGCACTGAACTGCAAGTGACGTCAGGGGTGAGTTTCACAACCCAAAAGACTGCCAAAGCCCCAGCGAAGAGTGGGGCAACAGGGCAAGTCCTAGTTCTTTTTATTCATTGTTGTCATCGTCTCCAGCTTCGTCGAGACGGAACTGTTCGTTGATGATGTTCAACAAATCGTCAATAGTTTCTTCCTCGAGGTCAGTCTTGTCGAGCAAGACGTCACGTGACTCGTTAAGCACTTCCTTTGCAGTGCTGTAACCAGCATTCTTCAAAGTTTCGATAACCCATTCATCGATTTCGTCGAGGAATTCATCCAAGTAGTAGTCATCAGCATCGTGCGATTCGTCACCTTCACGGAAGACTTCAATCTTGTAACCGGTCAACATGTTAGCCAACTTGATGTTGTTACCATTCTTACCGATAGCAAGAGAGATTTCTTCAGACTGCAAGAACACGTCAGCACGCTGGTGTTCTTCGTAGATGTGAACATCGGAAACCCTAGCAGGGCTAAGCGCACGCTGAATGAAGAGTTTCAGATTGTCTGAATACTGAACAACGTCGATATTCTCGTTATGCAACTCCCTAACGATACCGTGGATACGAGAACCCTTCATACCTACGCAAGCACCAACTGCGTCGATGCGTTCGTCGTAAGACTCAACAGCGACTTTAGCGCGTTCGCCAGGAATGCGGGCAATCTTCTTAATGGTGATAAGACCATCGGCAATTTCAGGAACATCGCGTTCGAACAAGCGCTGCAAGAAGAGCGGAGAAGTACGAGACAAGATAATCTTTGGATCGTTGTTACGGTTGTCGACTTTAGCAACAACAGCCATAACAGTATCGCCCTTGCGGTAGAAGTCAGCAGGAATCTGTTCTGTTTTAGGCAAAGTCATTTCGTTGTTATCATCATCAACGACGAGCAACTCCTTCTTCCAAGCCTGGTAAACCTCACCGGTAACGATAGAGCCAACCTTTTCCTTATACTTGTTGTAAAGGTTATCTTTCTGAAGGTCCAAGATTTTTGAACCAAGAGTCTGACGAAGATTAAGGACAGCACGGCGTCCGAAGTCAGAGAAGTTAACCATTTCAGAATAGGTTTCACCCACATTCATGTCTTCGTTACCTTCAATCTTGCGAACATCGGTAAGTGAAATTTCGGTGTTTTCGTCTTCGAAGTCCTCGTCAGACACAACCTCGCGGTTGCGGTAGATTTCCAAGTCACCCTTATTAGGGTTGATGATAACATCGTAGTTCTCATCAGAACCTACCATTTTAGAGATAACACTGCGGAAAGAATCTTCCAACACACTAACCAAAGTGCTTCTGTCAATCTTCTTTTCTTCTGTATACTTGGAGAAAATTTCAGCCAAGTCTACAACGTCTTGCTTTACAGCCATAACTATTTAAACTTAATAGTGTATTTAGTATATTTTATATTATCGTAAGTAAATGTGGTTTTCACCTTGACTTCCACCTTGCGTTTAGCGCCTTCAGGCTTTTCCATCTTGGTCTCTTCCACGGCAAAGTCATTGTCGGTAACATCGCAAAGCGCACCACGGTACTTTTTTCCGTCCTTACCAAGGACTTCCACTTCAGAGCCTGCATACTTGTAGTACTGTTCCTTCACCCTAAATGGAGAAGTAAGGCCAGGCGAGCCCACCTCCAATTCGTAGTCTTCCACTTCGCGGTCGAGCTTGCTTTCAATGAAGCGGGTAAGCTGTTCGCATTCTTCAATAGAGAAAGACTCTTGATTGTCGACCTCAACCAAGATTGAGTTGTCGCGGCTCACTTCGGTACAAACGATGAAGTAGCCTTCCTTTCCTGCAATATATTCTTCAACTATTTGCCTAACAAGCGACTTTTCTATCATAAGAAATCTACGTTTTGGTAACAAAAAGTGGTGAACGAACCGCCCACCACTCAACTAATTCGGATACAAAATTAATTCAGAAAAATGAAAAAAACAAATTTTTCGACCTATTTGGATTACGAAAGCCCCTCAATATGCCTTCTGAAACAATTCAATGGCACAAATAAAAGCACATATTTTTCTTAATAATAAAAAAGAATGTGCTAAATTTGTACAATTTAGAACACTTATACATTAAACTCACACAATGAAAGGAGAAACCATTGGTTGGTGGAAGTGGAAAAAGATTAACTTCCTAATGGGGTGCGTTGGTAAGATTCAGCGCTGGAAACTAAAAAAGGCATCGAAAGACGTTAAGAAGGCACAAGAGAAAACCCTTCGCGACATTCTAGAAAGTGCAAAGGACACCGTTTACGGCAAGGAACACAACTTCAGCAAGATTCTTGAAGCTAAAAGTGCCGACGAACTCTTCAAACTCTATAAAGAAAACGTAAAGGTCAACGACTACGAAGACCTTCGTCCATACATTAACCGCCACATGCATGGCGAGGCAGACATCTTATTCCCAGGCAAGCCAAAGATGTATGCAACCACCTCGGGTACCACTAGCGAACCCAAGTGGATTCCTATCACCCACAAGTACTTTAAGGACATTTACGGCAACATGAACCGTTTGTGGCTTTACAACTTCATTGACGCAAATCCCGACACTTTTGCCGGCGGTGTTGTTTCAATTGTAGGTAAGGCTATTGAAGGTGAAGCACCAGACGGTACCGTTTACGGTTCAGTTTCTGGCGTATCGTTCACCAACTGCCCTCCGTTCGTTCAGGTTGCCTACACTGCGCCACCTGCAGTGTTTGAAATTGCCGATTACCGTGCGCGCTACTATACCATCATGCGTTTGGGTATTGAGCACAACTCTACCCTGTTGATTACTGCCAACCCTTCTACCATCGTAGAAATGCAGAACAACGTTAACGAATTCTACGACGAATACGTTAAGGATATTGAAAACGGTACGTTGAAGGAAGACCTCAGCATTCCGGCAAGCGTACGCGAAGCCTTGAAGAGCAGACTCAATCCGAACCCTAAACGTGCTGCAGAACTCCGCAAGATTAAGGCTGAACACGACGTCATCTTGCCGAAGCACTACTGGCCAGACATGGCTTGCGTAACCTGCTGGCACTGCGGTAACACCAAGGTTTACCTCGACAAGATTAAAGACTCCTTCCCTGAAGGTTGCGTACAGCCAGAATTTGGTTACTTTGCCAGCGAATGCCGTGCCGGACTTGTTATGAACGCAAAGGACGACACTACCCTATTCGCCCACATGCACTACTTCGAGTTCATTAAGGAAGAGGACTTGGACAACGAGAATCCTGAATTCCTTTCAATCGACCAGTTGGAAAAGGGCAAGCGCTACTGCATGTACGTTACCACATGGTCTGGCCTTTACCGCTACAACATGAACGACTTGGTGGTTGTTACCGGCTTCAACGGCACCATTCCTACCATCCAGTTCATCCAGAAGGTAAACGGCATCATTACCCTTACCGGTGAAAAGCTTCACGAACGCCAGTTCATTCAGGCAGTTCACGAGGCTGAAGATGAAACCAGCATCAAGACCAAGTTCTTTATCGGTTTCGCCGATGCAGAACGTTCGGGCTACGATTTCTACTACGAATTCATCGACAAGAGCATCGACCAGCAGAAGGCCGAAGAATTCACCAAGGTGGTTGACGAGCACTTGAAGAAGATCAACTGCGAATATGAGGCAAAGAGAGCTTCGTTCCGCGTTAAAGATCCACAGACCTTCCGCCTGATCGACAACTCGTTCGAGACCTTCAAGCAGCAGTGCATTTCAGAAGGCGCACGCGACGGCCAGTTCAAGCTCATGTTGCTTTTGAACGACCCTAAACGCCACGCCAAGTTCAAGAACCTGGTAGTGAAAGACTAAGAAGCTAGTAAACACGTTCGTCGAGCGACATTGTTACCACTTTGACGTAAAGATTCTGAACGACAATGCACCAACAACATGGCATTAATTAACGAGAACTACACAAAGCTACCTAGCAATTACCTCTTTAAGGAAATTGCGCGTAAACTAAACGTCTACAAGGCAACCCGACCAAATGCGAATTTGGTAAGGCTAGACAGTGGCGACTCCATAAACATTGCAAAGGGTAACGTCGCAGAATCGCTGTTCAACGCCGTGAGCGCAATGGCAGAATACCGAATTGCGGAAAAACTGCCCGTTGAAGAACTCACAAAAAGCCTAAAGTCGCGCATCTTGAAAGTAGACTACGAAAGCTATGGCGTTTCGAGGTTGACAATCGACGAAATATTCTTGAGCAACAATGCCATGAACATAACGTCTGACGTCTGCGACATGTTCAGCAACGACAATGTGTTGGCATTTCTAGACCCATCTTACCCGGCCTACATCTATTCGGCCGTAATGGCAGGACGTTCGGGAGAAAAAAGATCGGATGGCCGATGGAGTAACTTCGTTTACGTGCCGTGCGACTGGACGAACGGCTTTCTGCCCAACGTACCGAAAGAGCACTGCGACGTCATCTACCTAAACCTTCCACACAACCCAACAGGCGCCGTGTTTACGCACGACAAGCTGAAAGAATGGGTGAAATATGCATCGGCACACAATGCCATCATCATCTACGATGCCAGCCATTCGCATTACATTACCGAGGAAAACGTACCACACTCCATATACGAGATTAGGGGCGCCAAGAAAGTAGCCGTTGAAATTAGAAGTTTCTCAAAGACCACCGGTTTCACGGGCACAAACTTTGCCTACCTAACCATACCGAAGGAGTTAAGTGCCCTTTCGTTCGACAACGAGGAAATCTCGCTCAACTCCATTTGGCAGAGGCGCCAAATCACCACCTTCTCGGGCATACCGTACCTTACCCTATGTTCGGCCGATGCGCTCTACTCGGAAGAAGGGGTTGCCGAAAGGAACAAGTTGGTAAGCTACTATATGGCCAATGCACAACTCATCCGCAACACCCTGGGCAAGCTTGGCTTCAAGGTGCAAGGCGGCGTAAATTCGCCATACGTTTGGGTGAAGGTGCCAAGCCATACGGGTTCGTGGAACTTCTTTGAGCGCCTGCTGTACGAGGCAAACATTGTCTGTTCGCCAGGCGTAGGTTTCTGTCCCGGTGGCGAAGGTTCGGTACGTTTCACCGGATTCGCGTCGAGAGAGGAAACGGAAGAAGCCATGAACCGCCTAAAGAAATGGCACGTATAGGCCGGCACAGCCACTAGCATGTTGTGGAATGTATTTCTGCTTTGTAATACTAATTTGTTGGCCAATAAGTATTAAATTTGCGGAAATTTTCGAAGAACATGTCACTCGATCTTAACAGATACAAAGCAGTCATTTTCGATTTCGACTGCACACTTTACGCCCCAAACCACCTAGGACGCAAGCTTGTGTTCTCTGACATATTCAATATACTTAAGGCGAGAAGAGAACGTCTGGCCCGAAAAGAGCTGAAAGGCAAGGACCTTAACAACTCGGGAGCGTTCTATACCGAGTTCTTCAACAGGGTTGGCGAAGACAACCGCGACTGGTACTTTAACCACTACCTGCCGCTAATGGTTAAACTGCTGAAAAAAGGATTCACTGCACGTCCGAAAGCGCAAGAACTGATAGACCAACTAGAAGCCAATGGCATAAAGGTAGGCGTTTTGTCCGACTACCCTATGGTCATGGAACGTTGCGAGGCTATTGGGCTTAAACTGAATAAGAATCACCTATGGTGTAGCGAAAGCTTTGGCGCACTAAAGCCAGCTGCACGTCCATTCTTGGAAATTGCCAAGACTTTTGGTGTGGAGCCTAAAGACGTTGTTGTGATTGGCGACCGAATTGATACCGACTATGCCGGTGCAAAGGCTGCAGGTATGGACTGCGTGTTGGTAAAAACAAAAAAGAACGCGTTGGAAGCTGATGTTTTAGACTGGGAAGAAATCGTTAAAGATTTCTGACGTTTAACACAGGAGATTAAACAAAAAAGCCATTGGATTCAATCCAATGGCTTTTTTGTGGGTTATTGCGGCAGTTTGCAGCCGCCTTGTCTACTTGAGTATAACCTTCGTCGACTGGTTACCGTCGGTCACCACATAAACGCCTTTCGAAACCGATAGCTCTGCATTTCCAAAACCATCAGTTACGGATGATGCTCTTACCTTGCCGTTCATATCAAACACATGAATATTGGAGTGCGCTTGTGCATTGGCAACATGAATGGTGCCGTTATCGGCAAATACAAATATGCCTTGTTGTTTCACAACCGGAGCGTCAGTTTGCGTGTCATTGAACACGGCACGGACACTTAGTCCAAAGTAACGATAAACATCCCAGTCAAAAAGTATTATGTTACATCCGACATTTTTTCTATAGGAAAAATCAGCAAATACGGCATATTTAGGAATTAAGGAATTTAATAAAAATGGGCCTTCACCTATCAAACTCGAAGTCCAATATAGTGCTTCTTCGAATTGAGCAACATTATAGTCGCATCCTGCCTCTGGAATAAATATTGCAGAATTGTTTGTTTTTGACACACCTAAATAGCCCTTCACACCAATACCATCCATGTTCGTTTTGTAGGTCCAAGTGCAACCATCTATTAACTCTTGAAACTCATACCAAGTAGGCATACGCCATGAGTTTCCCCAATTAGCAGTAGCAGCGTCATCTTCAGGTAACAATGTCACCAAACTATCTCCATCTTCTGCCATTGAGTATTTGGTAATATTAAGATCATCATCGCAGAATTTATAACCTTTCCAAAATGATGGCACTTTCTTAATATTTGTCTCGCCCCAGGCAAAATAGTCGCCGTATTCAGTTGGCTTTGTCGCACCCACATTGTAGGTAGCCCAAAGCGTGCCGCTTGGAAGGCCAAGGTCTACATAGTCGTGACCAGCAATTTGGCCGCTGACAGGAAGGATTATTATCTCTTTATATTGAGCATAGACGTTTAGGTCTTTAGCGACGTTGGTGAAAGAAGAGTCGCTCCAGCCGATGAACTCGTAACCTTCTACTGCAGGTGCATCGACAGCAGTTGCAGACTTGCCCTTCTCCACCTTCTGGCTTTCTATCAAGACGCTGTCTTTTGTATAGAATGAGACATTAAATAATCTGATATACTGAGCATAGACGTCCATGTCTTTCGTGACGTTAGTGAAAGAAGAGTCGCTCCAACCGATGAACTCGTAACCATCTACTGCAGGTGCATCTACAGCCGTTGCCGGCATTCCTTTCTCCACCTTCTGGCTTTCTATCAAGACGCTGTCTTTCGTATAAAATGAGACATTAAATAATCTGGCATACCGAGCATAGATATCCAGGTCTTTCGTGACGTTAGTGAAAGAAGAGTCGCTCCAACCGATGAACTCGTAACCATCTACTGCAGGTGCATCTACAGCCGTTGCCGGCATTCCTTTCTCCACCTTCTGGCTTTCTATCAAGACGCTGTCTTTCGTATAAAATGAGACATTAAATAATCTGGCATACCGAGCATAGATATCCAGGTCTTTCGTGACGTTAGTGAAAGAAGAGTCGCTCCAACCAATGAACTCGTAACCATCTACCACAGGAGCATCTACAGCAGTTGCCGACTTTCCTTTCTCCACCTTCTGGCTTTCTATCAAGACGCTGTCTTTCGTATAGAATGAGACATTAAATAATTTGATATACTGAGCATAGATGTCCAAGTCTTTCGTGACGTTGGTGAAAGAAGAGTCGCTCCAACCGATGAATTCGTAGCCATCTACAGTTGGTGCATCTACAGCAGTTGCCGACTTGCCCTTCTTCACCTTCTGGCTTTCTATCAAGACGCTGTCTTTTGTATAGAATGAGACGGTGTATTCTTTTATTGAAACCGCTCTAACGTTATAACCATAGTGACGATAATAGGCTTTATAATGTAATTTGCCGTCGTTGCTGAAGTATAGGTTGTACGCATCGTCCGGGTAGAGCTTGTCAAGCGAAGACGACCAGTAGTAACCATACTTGCCATCTTTTTCAAAATCCGTACCTTGACGGTTTCCGGCTGCTGGTAGGAAAATGGAGGCTCCATTAAGTTTAGAGTTGCCTAAACAGCCGTTTACCCCACTGCCCTGAAAGTTTTCTATCCACTCCCATGTACAACCATCTATCAACTCAATGATTTCATTCTTTGTCGGCATTCTCCAGGAACCACCCCAGTTGGCGGTAGCAGCGTCATCCTCAGAATCCAAAACCGTCTTCTTGTCTACGAAGCCAAAGCCACTTTCGGTGCAGTATTTGGTCATGCTGTCATAACTGCCCTTGCACCACTTGTAAGTGCGAAAGTTGTACTCCTCCTTCGGCTTGGTCTCGCCCCAGGCGAAGTAGTCGCCGTATTCGGTTGGCTTGGTTGCACCCACGTTATAAGTCGCCCAAAGCGTTCCGCTTGGAAGACCAAGTTCCACATAGTCGTGTCCGGCTATTTGGCCACTGACTGGTTGTTCGTCTTGTGCAAAGCACACACTGCCCATTAGGAACAGCAGTGCCGTTAAAATATGATTTTTCATCTGTTTCATGCTGTTTACTTACAAATAATGCTTTGCCAAATCTATTGGCAAAGCATATGGGAAACACTTCACATGTCTACCGACTTGTACACCTTTTCCTCACCAGACTCACTGACAGCTAACAAATCGTTCTTTAATTCATCGGCGATTGTGGTGCTATTGCCATGCCCCGGATAGACCACCGTTTCAGCAGGCAAGCCCAGCAGTTTCTCAACCGAGCGGGCAATAGCCTTCTTACGACCACCAGGAAGGCTTGTAGAACCAATAGTGCCCTTCATAAGGGTATCGCCGGAAATAAGGACATGTTCGGCCTCGGAATATAGGCAAACGCTACCAGGTGAATGACCTGGCGTATGCATAATGGTCAAAGTGGTGTTGCCGAACGTAATTTCAGCGCCATCTTCCAAAGAGAACTGCGGATCGCCAGTCTCAATTTTTTCGGTAAAGTTGAGCGCCATAGCCTGGTAATCGATAATTGACACCAAACGCTGGTCGTTTGGGTTCACTTCGGGCTTCACGCCATAACGCTGACAAAAGAACGCATTACCGAGCATGTGGTCGAGGTGGAAATGCGTGCAAAGCAAGCGCACCACCTTCAATGAGTTTGACTCGATGAAAGAGACGACCTGGTTACACTCCTTTTCGTCTTTACTGCCACAGTCTACCAAAACGCATTCGCCCGACTCGTCGTAGAGCACATAGGCATTCTGGTCGAATTGGGCATTTACAAAGCGTTCTACCTTCAACATAAGCCTATTACTTTTCGGTTTGGTTATATGTCCAAGGATTCTTCTTAATACCAGCCAACTTTACCATTGCCTCGTGGCAACGGCGGCGCATATCGTCAATCTGCGCACGCTTGTCGGTAATTTCAGGATTTGGAAGGATTGGCTCTCCTACATTAAGGGTAACACAAGCCTCCTTACCAAACCATTTGAGAATGCCGGTACGCTCGCGGTAAGAATAAGCCATAGGAATGATTGGCACATTCAGGCGCATGGCGAAGTTGAAAGCCCCCTTCTTGAACGGACGGATTGGGGTGTAGAATTCCCAACGGCTTTCTTCGGCAAAGAAATGAATCCAATAGCCCTTCTGGTGGTAATAGTCGAGGGCCTCGTAGAATTTCTTCATATCGCTAACGCTAGCCGGAATAGGAATACCACCCATGGTGTGCATGCGGCGGGCATCCTTACCAGCCATCTGTCCACGCCAGATAGGGAAACGGAGCTGACGCCAGCCAATAGCGGTGAAGACGCCAGACATGTCCCAACGGAAAACGTGGTTGCAAACGGTCATTGCACCATTCTTGAACAGGTGCTTGTTCTTGGTTATGTTTTCCTTACCCTTCAAGCGGAAACCATAGCGGAAGTACTGCAAGAAGTTAATAAGGGTACGGCTCTGCAAGTAGTAGAGGAAATTCCAGAACTTGTAGTAAAAAGAATGGTCGATGTATGGGTAGTCGCTTCCTACCAAAGCCTCTGCCTCGGCTTCATTGTCGGGGTTAAGGACATGTGAGTGCGGATCGTCGCCCCCATAAGAGATGTGTTCCAACGGAATATAACGATCGGGCTCAACTTCGAGCTGGTCGTATAAAGGAGGAAGTTTTTGAGTCATTGCTATTAACTGTTTTTATTGTCTTTCATACTAGAGATAAACAATAACAGACGATTTGCAATATTGGCTTCAGAAACGCCACCGTCGAAATCGAGAGACAACATGTTGAGGTCTGGGTACAAGCCCTTCAACTTCTTCTCGATACCACGTGCCACAATGTGGTTGGCAATGCAGCCAAACGGTTGCATGCTGACAACATTGTTACAACCTTGCTTCATAAAGGCAATAACCTCGGCAGGCAACAGCCAACCCTCGCCAAACTGTGCAGAAAGGGAAATGATGTCTTTCGCATATTCAGAGATTTCCATGATGTCGAGCTCTGGCTGGAAGTAACGGAACACCCTAGCCTCGTTCTCGAACTTCTTCATGATGGAGTTGATCATCTTCCACGCCAAATGTATGGCCATAGACGGCGCCTTCATCTTCTTAACATGATGCTGGCGGTTGAAGTCGTAGTTGACAAATGCACGCAGGAAGAAGTTGTGCACCGTAGAAGGAATAACCTCTACGCCATGTTCCATAAGCCAATCGGGTACGTACTTATGTGAATATGGATTAAATTTCAAATATATTTCGCCGGTAATACCAGCTTTAGGATAGGTTCTATCTTCGTAAACAGGCACCTTGTTGAATGCCTCGGCAGCCTCGCGCGTCAAGCGGATGAATGCCTTATAGTCGCCCTTCTCGCACACAGGCTTACCCTTTTCGAGGAACTCGTCGCGCAAACGGCGAGCCTCGCCACGGTTCTTCTCGCGCACGGCAATTGCATGGTAGAAGATGGACAGCCAGTCGCCAAAGAACACAGAGTAAAGCACGATAGGCGCCACCTTAAAGTAGTTGAGCTTAAAGCCCTTCTGGTCGTCAGTGTCGGTACCGGCAATACCAATTACCGGAACCTGCGAGAATCCGGCATCGACAATGGCCTTACGAATGAGCGCCGGATAGTTGGTGGCACGGCACTGGCCCAACTGGGTAACAGCCACCGCTGTGCGGTCGAGGTCGTAATTGCCCGACTGAAGCGCCTTAATGAAGTCGCCCACAATAAGCGTAGCAGGGTAACAAACCTCGTTGTTACTATACTTCAAGCCCAAGTCGTTTGACTCGGCATCGCCCATAGGCAACTGTTCTACGTTGTAACCCACATACTTGAAGGCATGAGGGAGCAACGGAGAGATGTACTCGGTAAAGAACGGTGTGAGAATGGTGCGGTATTTCTTGTCGATTTTATCGAATTTCTCTGGCTTGACAAACGGATGCGGGTCGGTTTGCAAGTTGCGGGAAGAATTGCCAGCTGTGCCCTCGACCACCGATAGGCGAAGGGAGTCGATAAGCGAGCGGACACGTAACTTCATTGAGCCCACGTTGTTGATGTCGTCGATCTTGAGCAGAGTCAACGACTTGCCGTGACGATTGAGCACCGAACGAACCTCGTCGACAAAGAACGCATCGGGACCACAACCGAAAGATGTGGTTTCCACATAATTGACATTCATGTCTTGGCGAGCCGTCCACTGGGCAGAGTTGAGGATGCGGTTAACGAAGGTCCACTGCTTAAGGATGAACGTTTCGCGTTCGCCAATCTCCATCTTACGTGCAATGTCTTCGGTAAGGACATCGACACCCAACTTGGTAATCATTTCGCTAACCTTGTGCTGCACCAAAGGGTCGGTATGGTAAGGGCGGCCAGCCAAAACAATGGCCATGCGACCAGCCTTCTTTGCCTCTTCAAACGCCTTGAAGTTAAGGTCACGCATACGCATGCCAAAAGCCTCGTATTCGGCCAAAGCCTTCTTGTGTGCAGCCTTCACCGCCTTCTTGTCGAAGCCAAGCGGTTTCATATAATCTTCCAACTCCTTCAACAAGTAGTCTGAATTGCTGAAAGAGATGACAGGAGAGTCGATAGGAATCTTGGTATCGATAGCCGAATGAACGACTTCGGGATAACCAATAACGATAGGACAGTTGTAAGAAGATGTAGCCGTCTTATCTTCGGTCTGTTCATAAACCACACGCGGATAGAAAATGCGGTCGACGTTCTGTTCCTGCAAGTCGTAGATATGCGAGTGTACCAACTTGGCAGGGAAGCAGATGTTGTCGGACATAACCGTGTGCACGCCACGCTCGTAACGCTGGTAGGTGCTGGTAGCAGACAACACTACATTAATGCCCAATTCGGTAAAGAAAGTGTGCCAGAACGGGAACTCTTCGTACATGTTCAACACGCGCGGAATACCAATGGTCAACTTGGCATTCTTGTTAGGGGTAGCCTTGTCGGCACGGTCGAACAACTCGTGGTACTTCTGCAAACTGATGTTAACACCCGTGTAGTCGGCAGCCGAGCCATTGGTGAACACCTTCTCGCACTTGTTGCCCGAGAAGTAGCTCTTGCCATTCTGGAAAATATAGCGTGTGATTCGGCACTGGTTCTCGCAACCGTGACAAGTCAACGTTTTCTGTTCAAAAGAAGCCTCTTGCAAGAAGTCGTTCAAAGGACGGGCCTCAACCGCATCGGTTTCCGACATCTGCTTGGCAAACAAGGCACAGCCGTAAGCGCCCATCAGTTCAGGCACATTGTTGCAGTAAACGGTTTGGCCGGTAAGGTTTTCGAACGCCTTGACGATAGAGTCGTTGCGCATGGTACCACCCTGCAACACCACATTCTTGCCCAACTCGTCGTAGTTCTTCAACTTCAACACCTTGAACAGGCAGTTCTTAACCACCGAGTAAGCCAAGCCAGCCGCAATGTCGCTAACCTCGGCACCCTCGCGCAGCACCTGCTTCACCTTCGAGTTCATGAAAACGGTACAGCGGGTACCCAAGTCGCTTGGCGCTTGGCTTTGGCAAGCCTTCAACACGAAGTCGCCAATTTCGCAACCCAAAGTTTGGGCAAAAGTCTCGATGAAAGAGCCACAGCCCGACGAGCAGGCCTCGTTGATTTCCATGCGGGTTAATGCCCCATTTTCCACATAGATGGCCTTCATGTCTTGACCACCAATGTCGAGAATGAACGAAACCTCGGGACACATCTTACGGGCAGCCACATAGTGCGCCATGGTTTCAATCATACCATAGTTAAGCGAATAGGCCGCCTTAATGAGGTCTTCGCCATAACCGGTAGAACAACCAGCCGAAATGTGGAGGTCTATCTTCTCTTCTTCACAACGTTCGCGCAAGCGCTCCAATCCGTGACGGACAGCAGCAACCGGATTACCGCCGTTGTGGTTATAATATTTATAAAGTATTCGGCCATCTTCGCCCATCAAGACCACCTTGGTAGTGGTAGAACCCGAGTCGATACCCAAGAAGGTCTTTTCGCCAGGTTTCAGGTCGTTGAGGTTCACTAGCGGAATGTACGATTCAGCCTTCTGTGATTTCCAAGAAAGGTATTCAGCCTCGTCGTTGAAAATAGGCGGTAGTTCTACAAACGTACGGTTCTTCTTCACCTTGCTTTCCTCGCGAGCCACCGGTTCGCCATTAAGGCGCTCGGTCAACGACTGGATGGTGAACACCTGAACAGGCGCTTCGTGCTCAAGCCTGGCATCGGTCGGCAACTTGGCACCAAGAGCCGTGCCCCAAGCAGGAATAACGTTGGCACGTTCTTCCAAATAAACATCCTTATTTATGTCGAGCTTAAAGTATTCGGCAATAGCCTTACGCAAGGAAGGGATGAAGGTTAAAGGGCCACCGCACATCAGCACGGTAGGTTTCACCTCGCAGCCATGGCTTAACGCAGAAGCCGTCTGCACCGCAACCGCACGGAAAATGCTAGCCGCAATATCTTGTTTAGGCACGTTGCGCGCTATAAGGTTCTGAATGTCGGTCTTTGAGAACACGCCACAACGCGATGCAATTGGGTAAATGGTGGTAGACTGCTGTGCCAGCGAGTCGAGATCGGTCACCTCAACTCCCAGACACAAAGCCATCTGGTCGATGAAGGCACCCGTACCGCCCGCACAGTTACCATTCATACGAAGGTCCTTCACATGGCCATCTTGAAGGTAAACAATCTTGGCATCTTCGCCACCAATATCAATAATTGTACTAATTTCGGGATGTAGTTGGCGCGTATATTCAGCAGCAGCAATAACCTCTTGCACGAACTGAATGCCGTAACGTTCGGCAACGCCCAAACCAACAGAACCAGTAATAGCTAAAACAAACTGATCGCCCTTTAACGTATCGGCAAGTTCTGCCAGAAAATTTTCTAATGCGCCCTTCACATCGGCCTTATGGCGGCGATAAGAAGAGTAAACAACAAGCCCGCTTGCATCGAGCACAACAATTTTGGCTGTAGTGGAGCCTATATCAAGGCCAATTCTATACATGTACTGTCCGTTAGTTGGTTTTACAATAAGCTACAAAAATACAACAAAGGAACGATTTTTGCAAAATCAAGTCGGCTGCCTTATCAACCGATAAGAAGAAGAAATAATGCGACATAAAAAAAATATTAGAAAAAGATAAATGGCATAAGAAGATTACAAATTGTACATTTTTTTGTATGTTTGTAACGTATAAGAGTCGGAATTTGCATTTGTTTAAAATTATACAACAATAAGATAAAACTCAAATTACTGATTTTGAAACATCTTCTTCAAATATGGTTACTGATTGCCACTATCGTTTTCGGTAGTGTGGCTCCTGTTTTTGCCCAAGAGGCAGACGAACAAACAGAGACCGTGAGCCAGGAAACCGAAGACGAAGACAACGACTCGAACAGCAAAGAAAGTGCAAGAGCACGCAGAAAAGCTGAAAAGAAAAAGAAGGAAGAAGAAGAGAAAAGACGCAAGGAGGCTGAAAGAGAAGCTGCCGAGCGCAGAGCCATAGAAGCAACCCGCCGAAAGGCACAGCAAACAGAAGCCAAAGCCGAGGCAGAAGAGCAGGACTTGGTAGAAGCCGCTGAAAACAAGACCTACGCCAACGACGACGAGAGAAGGAAAGCCATAGAAAAGGCACACGCCGAAAAAGTGGCAAAGGAACAAGAGCTTCGACGCAAGCAAGAGGAGCAAGAAAGAAAAGCCGAATTTGAAGCGGCTAAAAAAAGAAGCGAAGAAAACAGACGCCAACGAGAAGAACAGCAGAAGGCTGAAGACGAAAGAAGAAAAGCTAGCGAAAACGAAAGCCTGCAGAGAGCCCGCGCCGAACGTGAAGCAATTAGAGAACAGCAAAGGCAAGAGCAGGAACGCAAGCGCGAAGAAGTCAGACAAAAATACGAACAGCAAAAGGCAGAAAGAGCAGCCGAGGCTGAACGCCAAAACGAAATAAGAGAAAACAGAAGACGCTTGAGCCAGGAAAGGCTTGAGAAACAGAAAGAAAACCGAGCTGCACGCGCACAAAAAGAGCGCGAAGACCGCGAGAAAGCCAGAGAAAAGGCGCAAGAAGAGCGCCAAAAGCGTATGGAAAAACGTGCTGAAGAGCGCCAGAAGATGCAGGAACGCAAAGCCGCCCAGCAAGAACGTGCCGAGCAGCAACGCCAACTACGCGAACAGCGCAAGCAACACCAGCGCGAAATGGATGCACGCCGCCAGGAAGCCATTATGAGACGCGCAGAACAGCGTAGGCAAATGGCAGAACAACGCCAAGACAGACAAAAGTCTGCAGCAGAAAGAAACCGCGAACGTACGGCAGAAATAAAACAGCGCCAACGCGAGCGCATGATGCAGCAAAAGCAGAAAGACCTGGAGTTGCGACAGGCCAAACGCGAGAAAGAGTTGGAAAGGCGCGAACATGAAAGAGAAAAGCGCCAGGAAGACCGCATAAAACGCCAAGAAAAGATGCAGGCCGAGATGGAAGCCCGCCAAGCAAGGCGTGAGCAGGAAGCTGCCAACCGCGAAAGGAAAGCCGAACTGCACCAGCAAGCACTTGAAGCCGCGTCGAAACGCCGCGAAGCGGAAATTGAGCGCCAAATACGCGAAAACGAAAAATTGGCTGCCGAAGAGAAGGAAAAGCTGATTGCTGAAAAGAAAGCCAAAGCCGAAAAAGAGGCCCGAAAGATTGCCGAAAAGAAGGTAAAGGCTGAATGGAAGAAGAAAAACGAGAAGAGAAAACGCGATGAAAAGGCGGAAAGAATGCGTCTGAAATACGAACGCCAGCTTGAGCAAGACTCCATTGAAGCTGAACGCGAACGTATGCGAGACGAATATGAAATGCAAGAAGCCTCGCAGTCGCAAGACTCTATAAAAGCGGCCAAGATGGCTGAAAAAGCGGCTAGAAAACGTGAAGAACGCGAAAAGAACCGCGAAAAACTGATGCTGAAGCTTGAAGACAGCCAAGCCGACACTACTGGTTACGACCCCGTAACCGGCAAGAAGAAGTCGAAGAAAGCCAAGAAGAGAGACGAGTTCTCGGCAGCCACCGACAGCTTGGACATGAACATCAGCGAAGATGACTTCACACTCGACAGCGACTCGACCGACAGCAGCGACATCAGCCTCTCGTTGGAAGGTCCGAAAGACAAGGAAACCGGCGTAGACAGCACCTTGCTTGCCCAACAGATTGCCGAACTGGAAGAGGAAATGCAGAACATGCAAGACCTTAAGGATGCCAAGAAGGCGGCCAAGGAAGGTAAGACAAAGGAAAAAGTCATTAAGATTAAGATTCCAGACTGCGTCTATCCGAACTCGGTGCACTACACCAGGAACAAGTTTACCTTCACCTACGAGTACAACTTCTTCATGTTCTACATGCACCACAATTACTTCGACAAGAGAACCCTCTACAACAAGAGCGACTCGACCCGAATGATTGCCAAACGTTTGATGAAGTTGGTAGGTAACAGTCCGTACAGGCGCATCGACTTCAACAAGATTGTAGACTCGGTTAGCGTATTGCTTCCTGAATATGACGTAGTGACCTTCGCCGACAGCATGATTACGAAGTGTAACCTAGAAAGCTTGAACACCGGCGAAATTAAGGTCAAGTACAAGAAGAAGAAGCAAAAGAAACTGTATGCAAAGCTGCAGGTGCGTGAAGGAAGAAACCTTGGTCACATCAAGTTCTACACCAGTAACAAACGTAACGTTATTGAGCAGTTGAACGGCGAAGACTACGAAGGCTTGCTTCCACCAGAAGACTCAACCGACACCGACGTTCAGATGTTGGAAGACTCAATTGCACACATCAAGGCAAAAGCAGATTCGTTGCGTAGGTTGCAAGAAGAGCCACTCATTGAGCCAATTTCAATGGATAACCAAACCAATGTTGACTCGTTGTCTTCAATCATGCCACAACGCGACAATGCGCCTATGCTGAATTCTGGCGACACAAAGGCCGGAGACATGACTCCGAACCTGATGGAACCAGTTTCGGAAAGCGCCTCTCAACAACAAACTGCGCCGACCATGTCGACAGCACCGCCAACACCAACCGCGCCAAACGACGAGGATGACGGCTTGAGCGAGAAGGAGCGCAAGAAGGCAGAGAAGGAAGCAGAAAAAGCACGCAAGAAGGCTGAGAAGGAAGCCGAAAAGGCAGCCAAGGAAGCCGAGAAAGCGCGCAAGAAGGCTGAAAAGGAAGCCGAAAAAGAGGCAGAGAAAGAAGCTGAAGAAGACGCAAAAGAAGACTAAAATGCTAATAAGAACGACCGCTGAGGCAATGCCATGGCGGTCGTTTACTATAAAAAAGAAACAGACTTAAAATGGACAACTATAAACAGTACAATCACTTTTTCTTTGTAGGTGTTGCTGGAACCGGCATGAGTGCCATAGCCCAATACCTATGTGGATGTGGAAAGAAAGTTTCGGGCAGCGACCGCCAATTCGGTAACGAAACCAAGCTACTCATTCAGGAACAACTTGAGAAACAAGGCATAGGCTGCTTTAAGCAAGATGCTAGCGGCATCACCGCAGACGTTGACGTGGTTGTAATATCTACAGCCATAGAAGACACCAACGTGGAATTGGTAAAAGCCCGCGAAATGGGCATTAAGGTCATGAAACGTTCGGAACTGCTTGCCGACATTTCGAGCGAAACCCGCACCATTGCCATTGGCGGAACATCGGGCAAGTCAACCACCACAGCCATGGTCTTCCACATTATGCAGGAATGCGGTTACGATCCGTCGATAATGAGTGGCGCCGGACTAGTGGCACTCCAGGAAAAAGGACTGCCAGGCAACGCATGGAACGGCAAAAGCGACTGGTTGGTGATAGAATCGGACGAAAGCGACGGTTCAATCGTGTACTACCACCCCGAAATCTCCATCGTACTAAACGTAGACCGCGACCACAAGGAATATGACGTGCTGATGGACCTGTTCAACCAGTTCAAGTCTCACACCTCGAAGACCTTCATTGCCAACCAAAGCCACCCAATGTCGAAACAATTGAGCGTTAATGCGAAGCTAGACTTTGGCGTAGACGATGACGAGGCCGGCTTTAACGGCACCGACTTTAAGCAAGAAGGTTTCTCAATTTCCTTCAAATGTAACGGTACCCCATTCCAGATACCAGTTATTGGCCGCCACAACATGGAGAACGCACTTGCAGCAACAGCCATTTGTGCAGCCACCGGCATACCTGTAAAAGACAGTGCCAAGGCATTAAGCACCTATAGGGGCATTTACCGACGCACCCAATTGGCAGGCGAAGCCAACGGTTGCTGCGTAATTGACGACTTTGCACACAATCCGGCCGAGGTGGTATGCGCCATTAAGGCCTGCCAAACCATAGGCAAACGCGTTTGGGCATGGTTCCAGCCACACGGATTCGGCCCATTGAAATTCATGCACCAAGAATTGGAGAACGAAGTCATTAAAGTGCTACGTCCGCAAGACTTCTTTATGCTTAGCGACGTCTATTATGCCGGCGGAACGGTAGAACGTACCGTAACCAGCAGCGACGTTGCCGACAAGATGAAATTCGACAACGGTCACGTCCTTTACTTTGGCGACAGGGAGCTGATGCTGCCATACGTGAAAATGTGCCTGCAACCAGGCGACGTTATTCTGACCATGGGAGCCCGCGACAACACCCTCAGCGACTTTGCGAAAAAGATATTTAACGAGGTGGTTAAATAAGACCGTCCCCCCAAACAAGAAACACCCAAGACACTACCAATGAACGAAAAATATAGGAACATATTAGACAACATGGGCATTAAAGCCCTGAACCCGATGCAAGAGGAGGCCCTAGCTGCCATACCGGCAGAAAAGGAAACCCTCATTCTCTCGCCCACCGGTTCGGGTAAGACACTTGCCTACCTATTGCCTATAGTGCAACTACTAAAAGCCGATAGCAAGCGACAGATACAGGCAGTGGTTGTGGTGCCAGCACGCGAGCTTGCCCTACAAATCGGACAAGTATTCCAGCAAATGGGTTCGGGGTTCAGAGCCACATGCAGCTATGGCGGCCACCCCTTCGACGTTGAGCACCGCTCGCTAACCGAAGCGCCACCAGACGTGCTAATTGGCACACCAGGCCGAATAGTTGACCACATTGAGAACAAAAGCATTGACTTGACGAAGACACCAATGCTCGTGCTCGATGAATTCGACAAATCTTTAGAGTTCGGTTTCAGCGAAGAGATGAAGTTCATAGCAGAAAGCATGCCTTCGCTAAAGAAAAAAGTGCTTCTCTCGGCCACCGAAGCCGTTGAGATACCCGACTACATGAACATTGTAGCCCCTAAACGCATCAACCACCTGACAAACGAAACGGTGAAGGGCTTGACACTGAAAGAAGTGGTGTCGGTAGAAAAAGACAAGCTGGGTGCGCTTAAGACGTTACTTTGCCACCTAGGGAAAGGCAAGAGCATCATATTCGCCAACTTCCGCGAAAGTGCCGACCGAATAGCCAGCTACTTGCGCGAAGAAGGCATTTCGTGCGTCTGCTTCCACGGCGGCATGGAGCAGCCCGACCGAGAAAAAGCCATCTGCCTTTTCCGCAACAGTTCGGTGAACTGCCTCATCTCGACCGACCTTGCAGCCCGTGGCCTAGACATACCAGAGGTGGACTACATCATACACTACCACTTGCCAAACACAGGCGACGTCTTCACCCACCGAAACGGACGTACGGCACGTATGAATGCCAGCGGGCAAGCATTCGTGATAATGTACATTAACGAAATGCGCCCTTCTTACCTGCCGAAAATGCTTAAGGAAAAAGTCGTGGAAGGTGCGCCACTGCCCCCCGAAGCCGAATGGGCAACCATTTACATTGGCAAAGGCAAGCGCGACAAGATTAGCAAAGGCGACGTTGTTGGGTTCCTCTTCCAGAAAGGCGGCCTGCAGAAAGACGAGCTAGGCATTGTGGAAGTGAAAGAACGCTATGCCATGGCAGCCGTAAAGAGCAACAAGGTGCAGCAAATGCTGAAAAAGGTAGCCGACGAGAAAATAAAAGGCATGAAAACCAAGTTTGAATTAGTAAAAGCAGTTTAAGAATGGGTAACGAAAGAAAGCCATCAATCACCTACTTCCGCACACCGCCATGCCACTACACTTGCGCCCAAGCCATAATTAAAGGCTTTCAGCAAGAGTTCGGCATCAGCGACGAAGAGATTGACCAATTTGCCAACTTTGGCGGCGGCAGAGCCCCCGAAGGCATCTGCGGCAGCCTATATGCAGCCAATTGTTTACTAGAGCGCATAAACGAGGGCCCCGTAAACGCAGCATTCGCAGCAAAGGCAGGTAGCGACAAATGTCAGGAAATAAAGTTCACCTACCGCTTTCCCTGCCCCGACTGTGTGCGACTAGCCGATGAACTTGTAGACGAAAAAATAAAAAACAAACAAAAATAGCATTATGACTAACGAAACTAAAGGACGTATTGTTACAGCCCTGCAATTGTTTGTGGGAGTTGTTTTCATCTTTTCAGGATTTGTTAAAGTAGTAGACCCACTAGGTAGCCTATATAAGGTTACAGACTACCTTACAGCCTTCCATTGGGATGCACTAAAGCCACTTGGCTTTGCCGGAATGAACGCAATGTCGGCTGTAGAATTCGTATTAGGCATAGGCCTAGTATTGGGCATCAGAAAGAAGCTAGTTACCCTAGGCGTACTTGCATTTATGGTGTTCTACACCCCACTAACCCTTTACCTTGCCATTGCAAACCCAGTGAGCGACTGCGGTTGTTTTGGCGACGCATTGGTAATTACCAACTGGCAGACTTTTTGGAAGAATGTATTCCTGTTGCTAGCAGTCATCTACATCTGGAAGAATTTGGAATATAGTAACCGTGGCTTCTGCGAAAAGGCTGAATGGGCAGTTCTCATCTACTCGTTCATCTTCTCAATTGGCCTTTCAGCTTACTGTTTCCAGAACTTGCCAGTTATCGACTTCCGTCCTTATAAGATAGGAGCCAACATTCAGAAAGGCATGGAAATACCAGAAGGTGCGCCAAAAGACGAATACAAGACCACCCTCATCTACGAAAAAGACGGCAAGAAGCAAGAATTCACCATGGAGAACTATCCAAAAGACACAACATGGAAGTTCGTAGACTCAAAGAGTGAACTCATTCAGCAAGGTTACGTGCCACCTATCCACGACTTCGTTCTTGAACACCCAGACGATGGTGACATTACCGACATCATTTTAGGCGACACCAACTACGTGTTCCTTTTGGTTGCACACAACCTAACCGAATTTGACGTAGTCAGCAATCCGGGCGGTGCACACTTCGATTATAGCGACAAAGTGAATGCAGCCTACACCTATGCCCACAACCACGGCTACAAGTTCTACTGCCTAACAGCAACAGGCGTAGAAAGCGATGACATGGCAAAGTATAAGGCAGCAACAAAGCCAGAATACGAATACCTCAACGCAGACGAAATCATGTTGAAGACCATTATTCGCAGCAGTCCTGGCTTAATGATCATTAAGAAAGGTGACGTCATCAACAAGTGGGCAGTAAAGAACATCCCTACCTTCAACGAGCCACTAGACAGTGTGAAGGAAGGCCAAATGACCTTGCCAAACAACTGGTTGACCGTATTGATTTGCGCAATACTCTACCTAATTCCTCTTGGCATTGGTTTTGCTGCAAGCAAAAAGCTCTGCTGCAAAAACAAAGAGCAGTAAAAGAGTAAAACAAAAAAACAGGGCAGATTTGTCGAGGGCACTGAAAAACCTGCTCGCAGATAATTATCGCACTTGTGTATTGCACAA
>JAKSKR010000034.1 GCA_024401645.1 Paludibacteraceae bacterium
TTACATTTATTTGCATACGAAAAGAGGGCATATCAATTTTGATACACCCTCATCTCATTTTTTTATTCCTTAACCACCATCTTGTGCCAAACGCCTTCGTTGGTCTTAACTACTAGGGTATAGATGCCTTTTGTTTCCGGTAGAACTATGCCGTACAGGTTACGGCCAATGGTTGTAACAAAGGTGCGTTTGTCCATGAGTTGGCCGCTGTTGCTGTAAACCGAAATGGTAGTGTTACTTGCTGATGTGGCCTCGAAGTCGAGAGTGACAAGTCCGTCGGTCGGATTTGGGTAAATGCTTAATCCTTTTTGCGATGCAATTGTTCCGCAACCCGTCTTCTCGTTTTCTTCAATGGTAATGGTACGTTCAACGGTTACGTTCTCGTTAGGGCCAGTTGTGGTAATCTTATAGAGGTATTCGCCTTCCTTGTCGTTGGCGATACCGCTAATGGTCACTTTTTTTGTTGCGTTGTCAATGGTAGCGCCAATGCCGTTTGGCAATCCGGTAACCGTAACGCTAGTTGCGTTCTCCCACTCGTAATAGAATTCTACTATTGCAGAATCTACCTTGATGGTTTGGTTTGAGTTGCCGGCGCCATGCTTGATGAGTTTTGCGGTGTCGGCATTGGCAATTTCGCCCGGAAGAAGGCTCTTGCCGGTTGTCTCTACTATGTATAGGCGTGCAACGTCGGCTGCGTTAAGTGCACGGTTCCAAATGACAAGGTCGTCGAAGAGGACTGGGGCTGAACCCCAGAATGAGCCGTAACCCAGGTAGAAGTTGGTGGCTTTGCTTAAGAAGGCGAGTGGGGTCTTGTAGTCGATGGCTCCGCTTGAATTGTAGGCCGCATAACGCGACTGGTTGGCTGCGAACTTGCCGTTGATGTAGATGTCGAAACCTGCCTTGTTGTATGAAATGGTTACCAATGCCCATTCGTTTTCGGGTATGGTGTTAGGCTTCGCAGCATCGGGGTGGTTGTAGTCGAACCATGTGCCGTTCCCGTCGTTGTAACCCATGTAGGTATTGCCGGTTAGGTAGTAGCGACTGGTTACATTGCCATAAGTGCCGTTGCAGAATGCCCAAAGCGCATCCCATTGGTCGCCGTCTAGTCGCTTAACCCATGCCGATACGGTTGCACCTTCCAACTGTTGGCCGGCAAGCGGATTCGCGAATGTGGTGTAGCTAATGCTCTTGGCATCGTCATAGCCAAAGTATTGGTGGAGCACGGTGCCGTGTTCGCTGTCTTTGTCGAAAGTTGGCTTTGTGCCGCTTGCTTGTGCATTTGCGTTGGCCACCTGTTTCTCGTTATATTGGTTGACGAGGTTGTTGTCGAAGTTGTAGTAGGCAACAATGCCGCTTACAATGTCGGCGTTGGCCAGTCCACCAGCCTTCACGTTCACTTCAACGGTCTTTGTGTATTCGTAGTCGCCTTTCTGTAGTGCGGCTGTCAGTTTCACGGCCATGTCGGTTTCTTGTGGGCTGACGTTACCGTTGTTGTCAATAATGTCGGTGTTGCTGCTGGTCCATTTTATGTTGCAGCCGTTTGCTGTTGTTTGCTTTCCGAAGTCGATGTTGCCGTAAATGTCGTCACCATCTCTGAAAAGTAGGTTTTGCATGGTGGAAACGTCCTTTGCAATACAGGCTTTGTCGCTTAACTTGCTTGCCCAAATATTCACGCCGTTGTTGGTACTCATGGCTGTTATGCCCACAAGTGGCAGGTTGGTGCCTTCTAGCGTACTTGGGACGACAACGCCGTTGTAGCTGACGTTGTTCAGTGTTAGGGTAATGTAGCTGCTGCCGTCTTTTACACTCCATTTGCCAGTTTGGCTGCCGCTAACTGTTCCGTCGGTGTTTAGGGTTACCTTAACGGGTTTTGTATATTCGTAGTTGGCGTAGTCTACGTTGTATTTGTGAAGGATGAAGTCGTAGGTCCCTGCTAATTCCGCTTTGCTGAAGTAGCTTTGGCTTGCAACCGAAGCCACTGTTGCCACGTCGTTCTTACCGTTATATTCGTGCGGTGCGGCTGTAATCCAACCATCTTGGTTAACGAAAAGCTGGTGCACGCGCAACTGGTGTTCGGCAGTTCTGTTGTTGAGCTTCGTGTGGTAAATGACGTAGGCCTTGCCGTCTTCGTCGAGTAGGGCACTGTTGTGGCCTTGTGCTATTTCGGCAATGTTCATAACGTCCCATTGGTAGCCGCCCATAAGCTTCATGCCTCGGTTGGTGGTGGCTTTGGTGCCGTAGTTCATAAGGTATTTTCCGTAGATGGCACTCTCGCCCTTGTGGTCGGTATACGGGCCATCGGGATTTTCAGAACGGAAGATGCGCATTTCGTATCCGCCTTCTGGCGAATAGAAACCGTATGACATGAATAGGTAGTAGTACTTGCCAATCTTCTCAATGTAGCTACCTTCGCCACTCACGTAGTATCCGCCGGCAATCTTCTTGCCGAAGTATGGGTCGGTAGTCACGCTGGCACCCTTTTGGTCGTAGTCGCTTGCAAATTTGTAGGTGTAGTCGCGTAAGCCGGTATTTTTGTCGAGCTTAATAACGTAAATGCCGCCGCTCCACGAACCGTAGTTCATCCAAAGATCTCCCTTTTCGTCGTAAAAAACTCCAGGGTCGATGGCGTGTGGCCAGAAAGTGCCCCATTTGTCGCCCACCGCATAGCGTGCCGGTAGGTTGGCTTGGTAGCCAATGGCAACTTCCATGTCGGTTTTCTTGTAGTCGGTTGCCGCATTGTTGGTGACGTTGAACCCCGAGAACATAACCGGACCTTGATATTGGAAGGGGCCTTCTATGTTGTTGCTGGTGAAGAGAACGATGGCTGAATTCCATTTGCTACCATTCAAACTCATGTAGTAGCACCATTTTTTCATCGTCGGATTATAAATCATATCAGGAGCCCATTGGTTTCCCCTAACGGTGAAGTTCTCAATGGCACCTTGGTAGGCAGGAATGTTGAAGTTCCCCCAGTTCACCATCTGTCCGGCATAGTTCTTTACGCTGGTTATCTTGTTTGTGCTGTAGGCTTTGTCGTAGCTGCAGATGTTGCCGTTCGCATCGCAGAAAAGCTTGCTATTGGTGTACTCGCCGGTCACTTCTGTCCAATTGCAGAAGTCGGTGGTTTTGGCAGCACCCATGTGACTGCCGTAAACGTAGTAGGTCTTTTGACCGTTGTTTGTGGTATATGTGATGGAAGGATCGTGAACCGATCCGCGACGCCAAGTCGTTTTTTGTGTCATTGTTGCCATTTCGGCATCGCTTACTATTGTTGCCGATAATGGAATGCTGGCACTGGCTAGTGTTGCAAATAGTATAGTTTGTTTAATCATATATTTGTCGTTTAGTTGTTACAAATATATGATGTTAGCTGCTACCTCAATAGTATTTCTTTTGCAAAAAGATGGAGTTTTTATTCAATGGGTGTTTATTCCATCCCTTCCTCTGTCGGAACAGAAAGGAACTCGCTAGGTGTTGAGTCGCTGTCGTTGGTGGTGATCATTACGAACATGCCTGCGCCAATTAGCGCGAAACCAAGCAGAATGCCTGCTAGCTTGCGCAACTTGCCGGTCGATTCGCTAATTTCTAGCGTTTTAATAATGACTTGGAAACCGCCAAATGCAAATAAAATCAGTGCGAAATAACTTTTCTCGGGTATGAATGCCGAGATGGCGGCTAGTGCGGTAATAGCCTCGTAAGCTCGTAACACGAGCTTATTATCAGAATCTTTTTCCTTGTATGCTAGAAATAATGCAATGCATACAACAATTACGTGAAGAGGTAGCAAATTTTCTAAGTTTTATATTCAGTGCGAAATTAATTAATTTTTTCTCATATTTGATTAATTCATTGTTAATTATTTGTTGTGAGAATATTTTTCTGAATGTTTTTGTGTAAATTGCCTTATTTTATCACATAAAATAACTTGTATGATTGATGAAATGTTGAACTATCACAAGCCGCTCGTTGGTGGAATTTGTTCCTGGCAGTTTGTGGTAGACAAATATTAGGCAGTGCAGCTTGTAATTGTGGCTTGTGGTCACGTCCCTTGTTGAACTGCTTACAATATGCTTGTTATAGTTTTGTTTTCGAATTCTATTTAGGAAGTACATGAATTACACCATACGCAAATCTACGCTGAACGATGTCGATGTTATGATGGAATTGTTCGAAGCGGGGAAGAACATTATGCGGTCCGACGGTAACATGACCCAGTGGACGGGTGGTTACCCGCAGCGCGAATTGGTTACGGCTGAAATTGAACGTGGCAATAGTTATATGATGGTTGCCCCAAATGGCACCTGTGTTGCAACCTTTGCCCTTATTCTGACCGACGATGTTACCTATAAGGTCATATACAACGGCAAGTGGGTTGACGATGTTTGCCCCTATGGCACCATTCACCGCATTTCTAGCCGCCCCGATTATAAGGATGTGGCTCGCCAGTGCTTTGCCTGGGCGTATGGCGTTAGGCCAAACCTTCGGGTGGATACCCATGCCGATAACCACATAATGCAACACGTCTTGAAACAGAATGGTTTTGAATATTGTGGCATCATTCACCTGCTGAATGGCGATGAACGCTTGGCTTTCCAAAAGGTGGCGCACAGCAAACAAGTAGATACCGATTTGGTGGCGTATGTGGAAAACAACATCATTCCACAGTACGAACATTTCGATGCCGCCCATCAAATCGGGCATGCCCGCTCGGTAATTCGCGAATCGCTGAACCTTGGCTTGCGTTACGATGTGGATATTAATATGGTATATGCAGTTGCGGCTTACCACGATTGTGGATTGGTGGCAGGGCGTGAGGTGCACCATGTGAAATCGGCTGAAATAGTCAGAACGGACAATAAACTTCGGCAATGGTTCAGCCATGAACAGATAGAAACTATTGCCGATGCGGCTGAAGATCACCGCGCATCGTCGAAACACGAACCCCGTACTCTTTACGGTCGCATTGTTGCCGAGGCCGACCGTTTCATCGATGCCGACGATATTATGCGAAGGACAGTCTTGTTTGGTCTTGACCATTACCCCGAATTGGACGATGAATGCCAAATTGCACGTGCAAAGGAGCATCTGGCTGAAAAATATGCCGAGGGTGGATACCTTAAGCTATGGATTCCCGACTCCGACAACGCCAAGCGCTTGCAGGCTTTCCAACAGCATTTAAATGATGCAGCGTGGGTCGACGCTTCCTTGCGTAGTTTGTTGGCACAGTTAAGGCATTAATTAGCTTGCAAGGTTGCAAGTTTGTTACCAATGCATCTTTTTCGCTATATTTGTAAATGTAAAAAGAAACACAAAAATGAAGAAAGTAAATTTATTTGCCGGCATTGCTTGTCTACTTGCTTTTTTGGTGGCGGGCGTGTTGGTTGCATTAGGAAAATATCCTGTCGTTTCCGAAATGGAACATGACGAACTCAACCAGTTGTCTTTACTTTGGGTGTTGGTGGTGACAGGATTGAATTTCTTTATCTACGGCTCGTCGCTACATCCGGTTCTCGACCGTTTGCACAACGTAACCCGTTTACTTGCTGCATTGTGTGGCGTGGCTGGTGTCGTTTCTTATTTCACCGAATCGCAATATGGTTTCGAACCGCGTTTCTTGTTGCAGTCGTCACTCCTTTTAGGGGTTATATCTATAGGTTTCTACTTCCTATTCCGTCATTTCGATAGCGAGGCAGAACGATAACAGTGTAATAACATCAAAAAATTATAAAATATGAAAACATTTGATTCTCAAAATTCCGTTAGTGGACTAATCCCAAGCTTCGATTTGAAGAAAATCTTCATTGGTTTAGCTGTACTTATTGCTTTGTTCATTCAGCCATTCCGTTTCACGGTAGTCGACTCTGCCGAAATTGGTATCAAGTTCCACAAGTGGAGTTCCGACGAAACCCAGCGTGGTGGTGTTGAAGGAACTTGCAAGGGTTGGATTTTCTATAACAGTTGGACAACCGACGTGTTCCGTTACCCAACCTACATTCAGCGTAAGAACTATAACTCGTTCAACGTAAATGCAAGCGACGCGTCTATTTTCTCAATGGATCCGCAAATTGCATACCGCATCGACGAAGGTAAGGCTTGCGACATCTTCGTAAAGTACCGTAAGGGCATCGAAGACTTGGAGTCTGGTTATATTCACACTTGCATCAACGAGGCTTACCGTACCTGTGCCAACAAGTACACCTCTGACAGCTTGATGTCTCACCGTGCTGAATTTGAGGCAGACGTTCGTGCTCGTCTCGACAAGTCGCTTCGCGACGAAGGCTTTATTGTTGAAGAATTTACTTCTGCAATCACTCCTCCTTCTTCTCTTGCTGAAATGATCGACTCAAAGAACCAGGCTGTTCAGGCTGCTCTTAAGGCTGAAAACCAGGTTAAGGAAGCTGAAGCAAACGCTAAAATTGCAATTGCTGAAGCCAAGGGTAAGGCTGAAGCTATTAAGATTAAGGCCGACGGTGAAGCTTACTACAACCGTACCATTGCAGCTTCATTGTCTCCACTCATCGTTCAGGAAGACTGGATTGAAAAGTGGGATGGCAAGCTTCCTACCACTTCAACAGGTAGTGGCTCAAACATAATGATTGGCTTGCCTAGCAACCGCTAACACCATCAGGTATTTAGAATAAGGATTTATTGAGCCTCACGAAAGTGGGGCTTCTTTTTTTCGAACAAACTATAACACTTAATAAGTCGTGAGCTTTTCTTCTGATTTTTTAATCTTCTGTCAACAATGGGTGCCCATTGTCTCTTTCAAAACAACCTAAAAAACACTTATAAAAAGCTCCAACAAAAAATAAAACAGTTTCATATTTCTGCAGTATAAACATTAACTTTGCAAAAACGGTTTGACTTATGGTGGACATTAAAGAAAAATATAAAGACATACAGCCACTGCCTTGTGGAGTGCAGGATTTTGAGATAATCAGAACCAACGGGTTGCTCTATGCTGACAAGACTGACTATGTCTATAAATTGGCAAGTGATAGAAATAGTTTTTGCTATTTCCTTGGCCGTCCACGCCGTTTTGGCAAATCGCTTTTCCTTTCCACCCTAGAATGCTATTTCAATGCCCGTAAAGACCTGTTTGAAGGTCTTAAGATAATGGACCTTGAGCAGAAATGGACAAAATATGAGGTGTTGAGATTCGATTTGAGCGGATGTAAGACTGTCACAGAACTACGTAGTACAATAACACTTCGTATCGTTGAATTCGAAGAAAAGTATGGCATTAAGAACAATGAATGTTTTGAAATCAAAGATAGGTTTTCAAGCATCATAAAGACTGCGGCCAAACTTGAGCAACAGCGCGTTGTTGTCCTCATAGATGAATATGATTCCGCACTCCAGCAAACAATGTACAACGAAGAAGAGCATGAAAAGATGCGCGACTTTTACCGCTCGTTTTTTGCTGTGCTAAAGTCGGAAAGTCACTACATCTTCAAGATCTTCCTTACCGGAATCATGAAGTTCACGCAGTTGAGTCTGTTCTCGGTGCTCAACAATATTAGTATTATCAGTGCAAACGACGAATATGCTGGCGTGTGTGGCTTTACGCACGAAGAGTTGCAAAAATATTTCAGGAGACACGTTGAGCGCCTTGCCGACGCAAGTGATATAACCTACGAACAGGCATTTCAATCTGTATTGGATAGATACGACAGCTATTCATTCAGCAAGAATCTGACAAAGGTGATCAACCCTTATAGTCTGCTCAATGCTCTTGTCGACTGCGAACTAAACAACTATTGGACCATTTCCGGCTCTACAAAAGTGCTGATGGACACCATAGACAGTGGCGAGCACCAAATGCCGAACTGGGATTGTGAGTACATGGATAAACTCTCGCTTGAAGGCAACGATGCTGACCGTAAGAACCTCGTATTATCCCTGTACCAAACAGGCTATCTCACCATAAAAGAGTACAACAAAGACCTAGAGGCCTATCGGTTAGGTGTGCCCAACCAAGAAGTGAAGGAGGCCATATCGAAACTGATTGTTCCAAGAATACTGTGCAAAGATGAAAATGTGGTGGGAAACAGCATTTTCCAGTTTAAAAAAGAATTCATCCTTGGCGACCCCAAAAAAGCCATGGAGTTTCTTCAGACACTGGTGGCTGGGACTCCCTATTCGCAAGACAACACTGCAAAGGCAATAGAAGAACGCTTTCAGTTCATCGTCGTGCAGGTGTTGTTCCTGTGCGGTTTCAAGCCTCAAACAGAGGTCTCTATCGCCACTGGCAGAATGGACATCGTTTGCAAGACCAAATGGAGAAATGCCATATTCGAACTAAAGATGACCTCAAACGGCGGTCTTGATGCCGCCAGCGAACAGATTAAAGACCGCAGTTATGCTGCGCCTTTCCTCACGGAAGACAAGGAACTCTTAACCTTTGCCATTGAATTCGACTCGGAAAAGAAGTTGCTCACTCGTTGGAAAATCGAGAAGATAAAGTGAAAAGATTTAACTTTGCAAAAACGGTTTGACTTATGGTGGACATTAAAGAAAAATATAAAGACATACAGCCACTGCCTTGTGGAGTGCAGGATTTTGAGATAATCAGAACCAACGGGTTGCTCTATGCTGACAAGACTGACTATGTCTATAAATTGGCAAGTGATAGAAATAGTTTTTGCTATTTCCTTGGCCGTCCACGCCGTTTTGGCAAATCGCTTTTCCTTTCCACCCTAGAATGCTATTTCAATGCCCGTAAAGACCTGTTTGAAGGTCTTAAGATAATGGACCTTGAGCAGAAATGGACAAAATATGAGGTGTTGAGATTCGATTTGAGCGGATGCAAGACAATAGAAGAGTTAGAAGACAAAATCAGCAACTCTCTCCGTTTTTATGAAGACAGATATGAATACGAGGCAAAAGACAAGACATTAGGGGCAAGGTTCATCACTCTTATTCATACAGCGGCCAAACTTGAGCAACAGCGCGTTATTGTCCTCATAGATGAATATGATTCCGCACTCCAGCAAACAATGTACAACGAAGAAGAGCATGAAAAGATGCGCGACTTTTACCGCTCGTTTTTTGCTGTGCTAAAGTCGGAAAGTCACTACATCTTCAAGATCTTCCTTACCGGAATCATGAAGTTCACGCAGTTGAGTCTGTTCTCGGTGCTCAACAATATTAGTATTATCAGTGCAAACGACGAATATGCTGGCGTGTGTGGCTTTACGCACGAAGAGTTGCAAAAATATTTCAGGAGACACGTTGAGCGCCTTGCCGACGCAAGTGATATAACCTACGAACAGGCATTTCAATCTGTATTGGATAGATACGACAGCTATTCATTCAGCAAGAATCTGACAAAGGTGATCAACCCTTATAGTCTGCTCAATGCTCTTGTCGACTGCGAACTAAACAACTATTGGACCATTTCCGGCTCTACAAAAGTGCTGATGGACACCATAGACAGTGGCGAGCACCAAATGCCGAACTGGGATTGTGAGTACATGGATAAACTCTCGCTTGAAGGCAACGATGCGAATCGTAAGAACCTTGTATTATCCCTATACCAGACTGGCTATTTGACAATAAAAGACTATGACAAGGAAACGCAGGACTATAAGCTTGCCGTTCCTAACTCAGAAGTTAAGGAAGCCATTTCAAGATTGTTGATTCCTCGGCTTTTAGAGAAGGACGAAATCTCTGTAAACAACAACATTGGTAGTTTTAGACGAAACTTCATACATGGCGATATGAAAAAAGCCATGGAGTTTCTTCAGACACTGGTGGCTGGGACTCCCTATTCGCAAGACAACACTGCAAAGGCAATAGAAGAACGCTTTCAGTTCATCGTCGTGCAGGTGTTGTTCCTGTGCGGTTTCAAGCCTCAAACAGAGGTCTCTATCGCCACTGGCAGAATGGACATCGTTTGCAAGACCAAATGGAGAAATGCCATATTCGAACTAAAGATGACCTCAAACGGCGGTCTTGATGCCGCCAGCGAACAGATTAAAGACCGCAGTTATGCTGCGCCTTTCCTCACGGAAGACAAGGAACTCTTAACCTTTGCCATTGAATTCGACTCGGAAAAGAAGTTGCTCACTCGTTGGAAAATCGAGAAGATTAAATAGGCATTTGTGATGTGATTCTGCCTATATTATTAATATGATTTTTGTTGTGGATTCCTAAATATGGCAACACTTTACAAAGACAAGAATGTGTTGTGTATGCGCGTTTCAGCTTGTATATGGATCCCTTTTAGTAGTTATTGCAAACATGGGGACCTAGGCCAGATTTGAAGAGGATGAACGTAGTGTCCCCACCTTCCAACCCTCGTTTTCTATTTTCGTGAGCAGTTGGTCGAGAAGTTCGGCACTGAATGCCATGCGATCGTGTAACAAGATGATGCAGCCAGGTAGAAGTTGGTCGGTTATGCGCTTTAAAATCTTTTCGGTGCCGCCTTCCATGGTGTCGAAACTGCGTATGTTCCAGCCTATGGTGTGGAAATCTATCTTTGTTTTCTTTAGTCCGCTTGCAATTAGTGGATTGGTTACGCCAAATGGAGGACGGAATAGGGTAGGGGCTTGACCCGTAATGTCGGTTAATATTTGGTTGCAGTGGCAGATGTCTTCCGCTATCATGTTCGAACTCATGAGTGGGAATGTACCCTTGTGGCAATAGCTGTGGTTGCCAATTTGGTGCCCCTTGGCTACTATCTGTTTTACTAGTTCTGGATTTTCCTCCGCATTTTTGCCTATTAGGAAGAAGATGGCTTTCGCCTGGTGGCGTTCAAGCACGTCGAGCACCGCCATGGTGTGGTTGCTAGGTCCGTCGTCGAAGGTAAGGAAAACCTCTTTTTCTTTGGTTGCAACCGAACATTGCGCCTTAATGTACACGCCCGAGCCTATGTAGTATGAGGCATAGAATAGATAGACCGATAGGGCTAGGATTACGATTATGGCAGCGGCAATGTACATATATTATAGGGCGTGTTTAAGTAACATCAGCGAATAGTCGTTCATGCGGTATTCGTTGTAGATGACGATGTGTCTTGCTTGTTTCTTTTCCCAACCGTTGGCGGCTGGCATTAAACCGCGGCCAATTAATTCTGCTCCCAACCACAGGCCGAAACCCGATGCGGTTGCATATTGTCCGCAATAGTGTTTATAGTTGAAGGTGCTGAATGTACTTTCTTCCAGTTCTTTCAGGTGGGCATAGTCGCAGTCGCAACCGGTTAGCACAAGGTCGACGTCTTCGGCCTTAATGCCGTTGCTTCCTATAAAAGAATTGATGTAGTCAACAGCGCTCTCGTTGAGCGGACGTTTGGTCTTTACGTCTACCAGTTCGCAAACGGCGCCCTCCTTTTCGTTGGTGAGTAAGAAACTGTGCGAACCCTCGCCCATCTGTCTGCCGTTACGCCAGAATCCCATCTTGCGCATGGCTTCATATTCGGTGGTCGTTATCTCGTCGGCGCCAGTCACTAGTGCTGTTTTTGCACTGCCGTCCTTCAGTTGAAGCATGGCATCGATGAGTGCCGATTCCATAGAGAAACCGCCATGTGCATAGGTAACGTTGTAGCCGTGGTGCCCCAACAAGAGGCCGGTTTGTCCGCCAAAGGTGTTGCCGGTAGACTGAATGAAATTAGAAGGATTGAGTAGTTGCTCGTCGTTGTCGATGATGCAACGTAGGAACTTTTCAGTGTCTTCCAAACCTCCCATGCCGGTTGCCGACATCATGGCATCAGGCATGAATAGCGAACCATCGGCTTGCTTTAGGCAGGCAAGTGATGTGCTGACGCCCATTTTAATGAGGTGTCCCATTCGGCGGCGTTTTCCCGCATCGGTAATCAATACCTTGTAGTCGGGGTCTACTGCCGGACATTTGTCGCTTTCGCAGACAAGGGCTTCTGCGTTGAAGAAGTCGTCGGCTATAAACGTGTTTTGCGGACTGATGGTCGAGGCTTTGCTGATGTAGATCTGTTCCATTGTCGTGTGCGATTATTTCCCGAAAATTAAAGAAGAGACGTTACCGCCAAAGCCAAAGGAGTTAGACATGACGGTCTTTAATCCGGCATTCTTCCTGACGTCAGTTTCGGGTTTCATACCCAATTCCTGCATTGGGTTGCAGAAGTTGAAGGTTGGAATAATGGTGTCGTGTTTGAGCATAAGGGCACAAAAGGCAGCTTCAATGCCACCGCAAGCCCCAAGGGTATGCCCGGTGTATACTTTTGTTGAACTGAACGGAGGAACCTCTTCGCCAAAAAGGCGGCCAATGGCGGTTGCCTCGCTCAAGTCGTTGTTGCCAGTTCCTGTGCCGTGGGCGTTAATGTAGTCAATGTCTTTTGGCTGAAGTTGGGCCTTTTCTAGCGCACCTTTCATGGCTAGGAAAGGGCCTTCGCCGTTAGCCGAAGTGGCTGTCTGGTGGTAGGCGTCGTTGGCGTTGGCATAGCCCAAAAGGTTGCAGTAGGCAGGTTTGCCTTCCGCCGTCTCGTCTCTTTCAAGTACAAGGAAACCCGCGCCTTCGCCAAGGTTCAATCCGTTGCGCGTGTCGTCGAAAGGTCGGCATTGCTCTTGGTCGAGAATCATTAGCGAGGTAAAACCGTTAATGGTAAACTTGCACAAAGGGTCGGTGCCACCCACAACAACGGCGTCTAGTTGCTTGCTTCTTAACATGCGGTCGGCAAGCATAATGGCGTTGGCGCTGCTGGAACATGCCGTGCTTATGGTGGTCATAAAGTCCTTTATGCCTAGGTAGTCGGCCATACGCATGGTGCTGGCGCCGCAGTCGTGTTCGAAAAGGTTGCGCAGGTGGGCGCGCTTGCCGTTATGCACGTCGGTGAAGTATTGTTCACTCAAGTCCATACCACCTACCGATGTGCCAGAAATAAGTCCAACCCTTTTCCCGTTAAGGTCAAGGTTGGCGTCCTTTATGGCTTCGCGTGCCGCCATCATGCCCAGCAGGGCGGTGCGCGAATAGGTTTTCTTGGCATCAAGTCCAAGCATAGTGGCTAGTTCTTCGTTCGTTTGCTCAATCTCGCCAGCCGGCACCTTGTGCACGGTTTGCAGACGGACAAGCGGACCAACGCCTGTGCGTTTGTCTTGTAGGGCTTGCCAATTGTCGTTGGCGTTCAACCCTAGGGCACTGACGATGCCTATGCCTGTAACTTTTGTTGCCATTTACTTCTGGTTGGCTTTGATGTATTCTGCAATAGAGTTGATGGAAGAGTAGATGGTTCTAGCCTCTTTAGGGTCTGAAATCTTAATGCCGTAGTATTTTTCTAAAAGCATGGTGATTTCAAGAGCATCAATGCTGTCTAGGCCAATGCCGCCATCGCCAAAAAGGGGCGCTGCAGGATCGATGTCTGCCGGAGTGGTGTCTTCCAAGTTCAACTCCTCTATGATTTGCTGTTTTAGTTGTTCAATCAAGTTCTCCATTGTGTCTATTGTATGTTTATTGTTTTGCTATAAGTTCTAGTTCTGCTTGGTAGTGGCCTTGCAGGTAGTCGGCAAAGCCTATTATGCAGCGTTTTGCGCGTCCTTCGGTAAGCAGCAGGTTGGCTTGCTCGCGCAGAAGGGGCATGCTGTCGTCTTTACTGGCAATTAGGCAAAGGTTCTCGCCCTTAATCTTGTGCCTGATGCAAATTTCGCCTTCCATGATGTTTGCCAGGGTGTAGACGAAAATTGCCGGACTTGGCATGTATGGGTCTTTAACCGAAATGACGTCTTGGTGACGCAAGTCGGTGTCTAGGCTCGATGCCTTGCACGCTAGCAGCAGTGCGGTGTCTTCTTCGCCGTAAGACGTTGAGTCGACATCCTTCATAAGAAATTCGGTGGCGGTTAATGCAAGCTTGCATTGGTCGTCCATTTTGGGGAATTTCATGTAGGGCTGCGCTATCGACTTGAAGGCGTTGCGTATGAATTGGCCAAAATCTTCGTCATTGCTACCGTCGTAAGCCACCGTTCCGTTTAGGCAAACCTTCTGGTTGCTTATGGTGCAACGGCCAACGGTTTCGGTTGGAACCGACTGTGCTTTATAGGCCTTGCCCGCTTCTTTCGTTGAAATGACCAGGGCCGCATTGCATCCGCCAAAACCCGAAGCCGTTTTAATTATGTTTTGCAGTTTAGCCGGCTGCGTGCTGCTGCTGACGTTTACCTCGACCGGTACGCCCAGTTGCTCGAAGTTGAGGGTGCGTGGACGCATCTGACGCTTAATGGCCTCGATGCAGATGATGGTCTCCAACAGTCCGGAAGCGCCAAGTGTGTGCCCAAAGTAACCCTTAAGGCTCAAAAGTGGGGCCTTGTTCAGGTTGGCCAAGCCAATGGCTTTCGACTCCATCTCGTCGTTGTAGACGGTGGCAGTGCCGTGGGCGTCTATCATGTCAATGTCTTCGGCCTTTACGTTTGCCTCTGCCATTGCATTCTTCATTGAAAAGAACAGGCCGTCACCAGTTCGCGAAGGGCCTGAAATATGGTTGGCATCGTTGCTCGATGCTCCACCTGCAAGCATAATTGGCTGCTTGCCCGCCAAGGCAGCGTTGGTGCTGACTATTAGGGTGGCAACACCTTCGCCCATGCTCAATCCGTCGCGGTTGGCGTCGTAAGGCTTGCAAGGGCTAGCACTTACCGATTTGAACGATTCGAATCCGCTAATGACAAATTCGCTAATCTCGTCGCCACCTACAATAATGGCGGTATTGTACTTGCCGGTTTTCAGCAACCGCATTGCCACCACCGAAGCCAATACGCCCGATATGCAGGCGTTGCTCACCACTATTGGGGTGTTGGTCTGTTTAAAATAGCCGGCAACGCGTTTCGCCATCTCGTCGAGGTAGGCATCGTTAGGCACATGGCCGTTTGCGTCTGCCAACAGACCAATGTTGCCTTTTGTTGATGATATGATGAAGATGACGTCGTTTGCAGAAGGGTTGACGTTGGTGTGGCAAAGTGCCTCGCTAACCGATGCTATCATTATGCGCTCAAGGCGGTGATAGCTGCTCGTAGCCGTGTAGTTAGGAAGGTTGGTTAAGCGCTTGTCGTCTATGCGCTGTGCCAGAAATGGCTCTGGGTAGAGGCTTGCGTCGTTAACGGGCGCAATGCCGGTCTTTTCGGCAAGAACGTTGTCGGTGTTTTCGGCAGTGGTAATGCCCAAACCGCTGACAATGTTGTCGGCTATGGCATAGACTATTTTATCAGATCCCATTTCTTCTTCCAGTTCAAGTAAAATTCGGGGGTGGAAAGTTCCAGTTCGCCCGTCTTCTCGTTAATGAAGACTTGTGTGGTGGTGCCGGTTGCGCAAAGTATGTGCTCGGGCTCCTTGTAGATGGCGTACTCGAACAGAATTTTGGCTGCAGGCGTGCTGATGTAGCGGGTCTCGATGGTGGCACGTTCACCGGCATGCAACGAGTGGACGTATTGGCAAGTAACGTCTACAATGGGTATGACGTAGCCCGCCTTGAACACATCGAGATATGGCAAGCCGAAATTCTCGCCAAACGACTCCCTACCGTCTTCAAAGTAACGGATGTATTCACCATGCCAAACAACTCCTATGCCATCGGTTTCGCTAAAACGAACGCGAAGCGGAGCCTTGTCCACCAAGTTGGTGGGCGTCTGTTCTGTTTTCCTTTTTCTCATAGCTACAAATTTAGCGAAAACGGCACAATTTGCCAAATTAGAAAAGCGGTGGAACCTTATATAAGTGATAATGGTGGACCATTTTGAACTTCCGTTGCCAGAATATTCCCAACATCCATTATATTAAACTGACTTATTGTCGGTTAAGAAGTGGAAACTTCTGCCTAAAAGTCATAAAATGAAACTGTTTTCTGCCAGATTTTCAGTTTTTTCGTCTTGGCAAGTATTTTGTTAGTGTATTGTTGGTTGCAGTTCTGTTCAAAACAATCTTTCTACTAGGGTTTGCAACCGTTTGACGCTTGAAAACAATAAAAATATTAAAAATATGAATTTCCAGAATTACACATTAAAAGGACAAGAGGTGATTCGAGAGGCTGTAAAGATCGCACAATCTAGCGGTCAGCAGTACATCGAACCTGCCCACCTTATGAAGGGGATTCTTAAAGTGGGCGAAAACGTAGTCGACTTCATTTTCAGTAAGATGGGGGTGAACAAGGCTGCCGTTATGCAGGGTGCTGAAAAGCTGATAGACGCTTTGCCAAAAGTGCAGGGTGGCGAACCTTACCTTTCTAATTCGACCAATGCGGCTTTGTTGAAGGCTGAAGATTTGTCGAAGAAGGCGGGCGATGAGTTTGTTTCTGTCGAGTACATCCTGCTTGCCATTTTGGTTGAACCGGGCCCTATTTCAACGTTGTTGAAAGACCAGGGTATGAATCAGAAGGATACCGAGACTGCCATTCGCGAATTGCGTAAGGGGTCTTCGGTAAAAGACAAGGGCGCAGAAGAACAGTACAACTCGTTGGAAAAGTACGCCATCAACCTCAACGAAAAGGCACGTGCAGGTAAACTTGATCCTGTTATTGGCCGTGACGAAGAGATTAGGCGCGTGTTGCAGATTCTTAGCCGCCGTACCAAGAACAACCCAATTCTTATTGGTGAACCGGGTACGGGTAAGACCGCCATTGTTGAAGGCCTTGCCGGACGTATTGTGCGTGGCGACGTGCCCGAAAACTTGAAGAGCAAGCAGATCTATTCGCTCGACATGGGAGCCATTGTGGCTGGTGCCAAGTTTAAGGGCGAGTTCGAGGAACGCTTGAAAGCCGTTGTGAACGAGGTGGTTAAGGCCGATGGCGAAATCGTGTTGTTCATCGACGAAATCCACACCCTGGTTGGTGCCGGTGGCGGCGATGGCGCAATGGATGCGGCAAACATCTTGAAGCCTGCCTTGGCGCGTGGCGAGTTGCGCTCTATTGGTGCAACCACCCTTAACGAGTACCAGAAGTACTTTGAAAAGGATAAGGCGCTCGAACGCCGTTTCCAGCAAGTGTTGGTCGAAGAACCAGACGAGGCTAGCACCATTTCCATCCTACGTGGATTGAAGGAACGTTACGAAAACCACCACAAGGTGCACATTCGCGACAATGCCCTCATTGCGGCAGTTCGCCTTTCTTCACGTTACATTACCGACCGTTTCTTGCCCGACAAGGCTATCGACTTGGTCGACGAGGCAGCTGCACGCTTGCGTATGGAGATGAATTCAATTCCAGAAGAACTCGATAAGGTGGAACGCCAAATCATGCAGTTGGAAATTGAACGCGAGGCTATTAAACGCGAAGGCGACACACGCAAGATGGAAAGCTTGGCAAAGGAAATTGCCGAGTTGAAGGACGAAAGTGCCAGCATTGGTGCAAGATGGCAGAGCGAAAGGGGATTGATTAACAAGATTCAGCAGGAAAAGGCCGATATTGAACAGTACCGTTTCCAGGCCGAAAAGGCTGAACGTGAAGGCAATTACGGACTTGTGGCTGAACTTCGCTATGGTAAGATAAAGGATGCAGAGTCTCGTATTGCCGAGTTGCAGGAAGAACTCAACAGCAAATATTCTAATTCGCTTCTTATTAAGGAAGCTGTCGATGAAGACGACATTGCCGAAATTGTTTCACGTTGGACTGGCATTCCTGTCACCAAGATGTTGCAGAGTGAAAAGGAAAAGTTGTTGAACCTCGAGGCCGAGTTGCACAAGCGTGTCATTGGCCAAGACGAGGCTATCTCGGCTATTTCCGATGCCGTTCGACGTAGCCGTGCCGGTTTGCAAGACCCTAAACGACCAATTGGCTCGTTCATCTTCTTGGGTACCACTGGCGTGGGTAAGACCGAGTTGGCAAAGGCTTTGGCTGAATTCTTGTTCGACGATGAGAATATGATGACGCGTATCGATATGTCGGAATATCAGGAAAAGTTTGCCGTTACCCGTCTCATCGGCTCTCCTCCGGGTTATGTGGGTTACGAAGAAGGTGGACAGTTGACCGAGGCTGTACGTCGCAAACCTTATTCTGTCGTACTTTTCGACGAGATTGAAAAGGCGCATCCCGATGTGTTCAACATCTTGTTGCAGGTACTCGACGATGGCCGCCTGACCGACAATAAGGGGCGTGTGGTGAACTTTAAGAACACCATCATCATCATGACCTCCAATATGGGTTCTAACGTCATTCGCGAACGTTTCGAGAAGTTGACCGACGAGAACCGCGAAGAAGTGGTTGAAGGCGCAAAGAACGATGTGCTCGAGCTGTTGAAGCAGACCATCCGTCCTGAATTCCTTAACCGAATCGACGACATCATCATGTTCTTGCCGCTTACTAAACCTCAAATCAAGCAGGTGGTAACATTGCAGCTTGGTGGCATAACCAAGTTGTTGGCCGAGAACGATGTGAAGATGGAGGTGAGCGATGCCGCTCTCGACTTTATTACCGATGCAGGCTACGACCCAGAGTTTGGTGCACGTCCTGTAAAGAGGGTGTTGCAGCGTGAGTTGCTGAACGAATTGTCGAAGAAACTCATTGCGCAAGAGGTCGATAAAACGAAGCCGATTGTTGTCGATGCCGACGAAAATGGCTTGGTTTTCAAGAATTAAGAAGCTATTTCCTAATGACAAATAGATGCGTTGCGATTGTTCCGGTTGGCCGGGCGGTTGCAACGCATTTTTTTTCGTATCTTTGTGCCAAATTTTCTTATGCCTTTGTCGGCACAACTAAATTGACATGAATATAAAAAAATTATTTGCTGCACTTTTGTTCGCTGGTGCAATGGTTCAACCCGCTCAAAGCCAGTCGTTGGCTTTTGACTATACGGGCGAGTTGCACACCGCTTTTGAAGATGAGTACAATTTCGAAAACCTACTATGGTTAGAAGGCGAATTGCCTATCGTTAAGGACCGATTCTTGTTACATGCATCTGTTTTCTCTTTCGCAAAGACCTTCGATGGTTATCTGGTAGACGATTTACAAGGCTATTCTAATGCCGAAACCGACAATAAACCTTTGGCTCCGGCTATGGCGTGTGCCGAATGGCAAATGGGAACCAAAGACCATTTGTTTGTTGGTGTTAGGAATGTGAACGAAGATTATTTCATTTCGCCAATCATGCTGCTGTTTACCAATAGCTCATGCGGCATTTTCCCAACTATCGACAATTTCCCGATGGCGAATTACCCCAACGCTTCGGTGGGCTTGCACTACAAGCACGAAACCGACAAGCTAACGTACCAGTTGTCACTTTACAATGGTAGGGGCTACAATCACTTCTTTGGCGACGAAACCGTTTTTCAGGTTAAGCCGAAAGACGATGGCGTCTTTTCTATTACAGAATTGGAATATAAGCACCAGAACAGTAGCTACTTCTTGGGGGCTTGTGGCCACTACGGAAGCCTAGGCGATAATGGAACCGAGAAAACCCGTGGCTCGGTGTGGGGCTATGCCCTCCATGCCGTGTCGAGTAAGGTTCACCTCATAGGTGCGTATTCGCATAGCTTTACAGACGATGTTAATTGCTACGATTTTGCCGGATTGGGCGCTAGGGTAGCGTTGGGTAAGGCCGAACTTGGCTTGTTTACCGACTATGCACGCTTCTCGTTCGACGAGGAGTTCGCAACCGAACTCACTTGCCAATTCACTTGTGGCGAGCACTGCAAGTTGCAACCTACCATGCACTATGTGCTGAACGATGATGTGAACCGACTGATAGGTTTGTTAAGGGTGATTGTTTCGCTATAATTGTCTGGCATTTCTCTCGGAAAATAAAGAATACATTTTTGTGATTTGCCCAACAATGCTGAAAAACGCATTTTTAGCCCTTCTATTCGCATCTGTATGGTAAGTAGACTAACCTATTAGAACGGCAATAAGGTCAAACAGACGGCTTTTTTCTTTGTTTGTTGGATTAATTTCGTTAAATTTGCTTGTTAGATGTTCTGTTTACACCTATGGTGTAGATGTGTCGTCTAAAGTAATGTTTTTAAGAAAAACAATAAGAATCATATATGAGCGACGAAAAGGAAAACAGTCAACAGTATAGTGCCGAGAGCATTCAGGTGCTCGAGGGCTTGGAGGCTGTACGCAAAAGACCTGCCATGTACATTGGCGACATCAGCGAGGGCGGTTTCCACCACTTGGTTTACGAGGTGGTCGACAACTCCATCGACGAGGCCTTGGCTGGCTTTTGTAAGAATATTCAAGTAACCATCAACGAGAACAACTCTATTACCGTTGAAGACGATGGCCGTGGTATTCCTACCGGCATGCACCCAAAAGAGAAGCGTTCTGCCCTCGAGGTTGTGCTCACCGTCCTTCACGCCGGTGGTAAGTTCAACAAGAACTCTTATAAGGTGTCTGGTGGCTTGCACGGTGTTGGTGTGTCTTGTGTGAATGCCCTCTCAAAGGAATTCCACGTTGAGGTTAACCGCGAAGGCAAGCATTTCGTTCAAGACTATGCTTATGGTAAGCCGCTTTACCCAGTAAAGACCGAAGGCGATAGCGACAAGACCGGTACTAAAGTGACCTTCTTGCCCGACGATTCCATCTTTACCGTTTCTGTTTACAACTACGACACTTTGGCTGCACGTATGCGCGAGTTGGCATTCCTTAATGCCGGTTTGCACATTTCGTTGACCGATATGCGTGTTAAGGACGACGAGGGTAACCCTGCACCTAAAACAGAGATGTTCTATTCAGAACACGGTTTAAGCGAGTTCGTTCAGTACATCGACCAGAACCGCGAAAGCCTTATTGGTTCTGTCATCCATCTCAACACCGAAAAGTTTGGTATCCCGGTTGAAGTTGCAATGACTTACAACCGCGAATATTCAGAACATATTTTCTCTTACGTCAACAACATCCACACTCACGAAGGTGGTACTCATGTTACTGGTTTCCGTCAGTCTTTGACCCGTACGCTAAACAAGTATATGCAGTCTGACACCAAGTTGATGGCTCAATTGGAAAAGGATAAGATTTCCATCGATGCGGCTACCGACTTCCGTGAAGGTCTTTCTGCCGTTATCTCGGTTAAGGTGGCCGAACCACAGTTCGAAGGCCAGACCAAGACCAAGTTGGGTAACAGCGAAGTTGCCGGTATGGTAGACCGTGCCGTATCTGAAGCCCTTGGCGCTTACTTGGAGGAAAATCCGGTTCAGGCAAAGATGATTGTCGAGAAGGTGGTAACTGCTGCCCGTGCTCGCATTCAGGCTGCAAAGGCACGCGAAATGGTTCACCGTAAGAACCCAATGTCGGGTGGTGGACTTCCTGGTAAGTTGGCCGACTGTTCTGACCGTGACCCTGCAAAGTGCGAGTTGTTCATCGTCGAGGGAGACTCGGCAGGTGGTACTGCTAAACAGGGACGCGACCGTAAGTATCAGGCAATCCTTCCTCTTCGTGGTAAGATCTTGAACGTAGAGAAGGCACAGCCTCACAAGGTTTTCGACAGCGAGTCTATCCACAACATCTATGCATCGCTTGGTGTAACCGTCGGAACTCCAGAAGATCCGAATGCGCTTAACATGTCAAAGTTGCGTTACCACAAGGTGATTATAATGACCGATGCCGATGTCGATGGTTCTCACATCGACACCCTTATATTGACATTCTTCTACCGCTATATGCGTCCGCTCATCGAGAACGGCTATGTCTACATTGCAGCTCCTCCTCTCTACTTGTGTAAGAAGGGTAAGGAAATGCAATACTGTTGGACAGAAAAGGAACGTCTCGACTTCATCCACCGCCACGGAGGCTCGGAAGAAGATGCCGGCAAGAGCGATAGCGCAAACAAGGTTTCGGTTCAGCGATACAAAGGTTTGGGTGAAATGAGTGCCGAACAGCTTTGGGACACTACCATGAACCCAGAAAACCGTTTGTTGCGTCAGGTGGAAATTCAGAACTATGCCGATGCCGACTACGTCTTCTCTATGTTGATGGGCGACGACGTGCCACCACGCCGCAAGTTCATTGAAGACAATGCAACCTATGCAAACATCGATACCTAATTCCTATTGGGTATTTACAACATACAGAATGGGATGTTCCGAAAGGCGCATCCCATTTTTAGTACAATAACTAACAAATTCACATCTTATGGAATTTTCAAACGAGAACCAGGAAAAGCCTGTTTGCCCACACAACACCGGCATTAAGTGCCCTTGCCCTAAAGATTGCCCACGTCATGGCAAATGCTGCGCTTGTGTGGCTCACCACCGCGAGCATGGCAATCTGCCCAATTGCTTAAGGAACTTGGGCGCAGAGGCCTGTGCAGGTCAGAAATAAGACGCAATTGTAACTGCAAAAAGAAAGGCTTGACGTAAGCTGTTGCTTATGCCAAGCCTTTTCCTTATTTACTTAAAGAGGATTAGTCTTTGTAAGTGTCGTTCTCTTCGCTGTTACCGCCAAGGTTGTTGAAGATGATCTTCATTAGGCGCTGAACGTCGGTGATGTTCTTTACGCTTAAGCCTTTGAAACCATCTTGTAGCGAACCGATGGTAGCATTGCGAACGCCTTCTTTAATAACTTCTGCCTTGTCGGTCAAGAAGATGAGGTTTGAACGGCGGTCTTGTGCGTCTTGCTTGCGGGTAATGAGGCCACGCTTGTCCATGTCGTCGAGTAGGCGAGTAATGCTAGGCATGTCTTTAGTTACCTGGCGTGCAATTTCTCTCTGTGAAATTCCGTTTTTGTGCCATAGTGTGTACAATACGGCTACCTGTGCGGGTGTGATGTCGATGTTTGAGTCCTTGAGTTTCTTCTTCAAGGTACGGTTCATTGCGTGTGTAATTTTGCCACTTAGTAAAGCATAAACGATTTCGACATCGATTTTCTGTTCTATGTTCTCAATCATAACAAAATAATATTACCTTAAAATTATAGTTTTTATTTTATTTGAAATTAGTTTACTGTTGATCATTGTAGTTATTGCAAACAGACCAACACCAACTAGTAGGGTGGTTGAAATGCCAGCCCCCTCGTAGCTGGGAAAGAAGCTTGCCAACTTGCTTACGTAATAGCTGCGGACTATTAGTAAGACGACGATGGCAAGAAGTGTGATGACGCCATTCATTACCAAACCGAGCAGTTGGTAAGGACGCGACACTGCGTTTGCCTTGTAACCCAATAGCAGAAGGTTTTCCAGCTTGGTGCTGTTCTTCTGTATGAGTAGGTAGATGCTAAGCATTAGTATGTAGAACGCCAAGAGGCAGATGATGACGCCCACTGCCATGACGAGGCCGAGGACCGTGTGCAAAACGAATGCCGTCTTCGAACTCTTCAGTTTGTTGCTATCGGTCTGGTAATTATGCTTCTGCAAATACCTTGCCAAATTTTCATCGGTCGGATTGCTCACCTTGATGATTAGGCGTGAATGTTCCGCTTTCTTGCCGCTAGCATATTCTTTATTGGCCCAATTGAGAAACGATTGGGGTACAAGAATTGAGTTTATGCGGTTGGTGAATCCTACGATGCGACCTGCATAGTGGTCTTTCTTTTCCTTGTTGGAAATTGTAATGTCTAGTGTTACCGACTTTGCCAAGCCTTCCGAAATTTCGGGCAGATTCTTGCTCTGCGCAAAACCGAAGTTGTAGAGGTCCATATAGTCGCGTGGCACTATAATGGGTATGAAGTTGTCGCCTTCGTTATATTCCCATTTCTGGTCGGTGTCGACAAATTCATCGGGTACCGATTCGAAGAACATGTCGGTGCTCATGCTCTGTATGCCCATTATGTTCAATCCGGCCCTTACCTTGAAAGCGGAAGATGTGAATCCGCCTACTTTCTCAACAAAGTCTTGTTCCTTTAGGTCTTCAATCTCGCTCGACTTGAAGGCTGACGATTGCTTGAAAATCGTGTTTCCTAAAGTACTGATGTGCTTGCTTATAATGACGTAATCTTCCGACATTAGCCCGTCTTTGCCAGAGTAGGCCTTTTGAATGTCTTGGTAAAACTGGAATCCCAATAAGAAGATGGTCATGCCTATTAGGTTCGCCAAGAAGAATCCGACAAACTGTGGCATCGATATGTGTTGTCTTAATAGTTTCCAAACAAGTTTCATATCTGCTTATAGTTTGAAGGTGACGTCGTAATCTAGTTCAAGCCTTTTGCCTATGCTGGTGGCAATGATGCCTGCCCCTTGTTTCTTGGCCTCGTTGGTGAGAATGTCCTTCATTATGCGGCTGTTCTCGTCGTCGAGGTGGCTAATTGGCTCGTCAACAAAGAAGAAACTTGCCGGCTGGCATAGGGTGCGGATTAAGGCAACCCTTTGCTGTTGGCCATAACTCATGTGGCCTATCAGCTCATTCTTCTTATCGGCAATGCCAAGCTGGTTGAACCATTTTTCTATCTGTTCTTCGGTCTGGTGGTTGGTGAGTTGGTTCTTGAGCTGAACGTTCTCCCAAGCCGTTAGTTCCGGAAACAGACGTAACTCTTGCCATAATATGGAAATTTGTGTCTTCCTTATCTCTGCCCATTGGGCCGATTTGAAGTTGGTGATGTTTTCACCATCGAACAGAATTTGACCTTCGTAGTCGTTTCGGTAGCCGTAAATGTAGCTACACAAGCTCGACTTACCTGTGCCAGAGTTGGCCTCTACCAAGTAAAACTTGCCTCTCTCGAATGTAACAGGATTGAGCCAAACATCGCTAACAATGTTGGTACGATTCTTAAACACCTTTGGTAAGGTGTTGTCTAAAAGAATTATATCCATGTATTTACCCTATATAAAGCGAAGTTTATTTCGTAAAGTGTTCAACGGGAAAAGTTTTCACCTTAACCTTCCCAATATTTTTATTTGCAATGCAAATATACCTAATATTAACAAATATCAAAGTTTACAATTACAAAAAAATCGTTAAAGAGTACAAATTGATTGGACAAATACTTTTTATATGTTAAAATATTTGGTTTAGTAAGCATTTTAAGGCGTTCTGCTCCTTGTCCGTAAGGTCTAGCTTTATGAAGCCTTCTAGTGGGGCTGGCGAAAGGAATACCAAGTGGTTGCAAATGTCGGCTATTGAACCGAAGTTGCTAAAGTCGCTGGCATAGCCTTTAATGTTTTCGAAGTCAATCACTACAAAGCCGTACTTCTGTTTGTAGGCCATTAGGTCGCTTTCTATTTGTGCCAACTTGCTTTTAGACGCTGTGGCGAGCATGGCTTTCGCGCTTTCTTTGGTGGTGATGTAGAATATGTTGCTGTTTACGCCCAAGTTTATTTTTGTACCCAATAGGTTTATGGCGTAGTTGTTGGCATCTACCTTTTCCATTAGCTTGCTTGGCGCATCTTCGGCGTCGAGGTAAGCGTTAATTATCTGGCTGTTCTTGTTAATGTAGTTCATCCAGTAATTGGCATCGCTTAAGAATTTTGTGCTTTTAAGGTTCGAAGCAACGCTGATGCTGATGGGAAAGTCGGCATCTTCATCGTAACCAATGGCAATGGCGGCATCTCCTTCCGTTTCGGTGGCTATGCTTTTTAGCTTTTCAATGGTCTTGTCTGTGTTCGGGCCTTGTGTGATGAACTTGAGGTCCTCGTCGCTCTTTAGGTATTCGTAAATGCGGTCAAGGCCGTTGCTTGCCATGTTCTCGTTGAGGTTGACGGTTGCAAAAGCCACACAGTTCTTGTCGAATAGGTTGGTGAAGTCGCCCTTTAGTGGATGAAGCTTGTCGGCATAGTCTTTCAGCTCTGCGCTTCTTTCGGCGGTTGTTCCATATAGCTTATAATATAGTGCGGCTTCGCCGTTTGTGAAATTGCCAAATATTCTTGCTCTTACGTTTTCGGGGTTTATGCTGCTTGGCAGTGGCAAGAAGAGGTGGTATTCTTGTGGCAGGTGCTTGAAGGCGGAGTAGTCTAGAATGCCCATAATGTCGTTCTTGCAGCTGGGGTCTTTTATGTCGCGTAGCAGTTGCACGCCTTCGGTTGTTTTTATGTATCTGTCGTCTTTGCCTAGCGCAAAGAGTTTTTTTGCCGAGCCAACGGCTTGTGTCTTTGCCGTGTCGCAGAAAAGGATGAGTGCCGTGTTGCTGTTAAAGAAGATGTCGGCATCGTTAACCTTTGCAACCTTTAGTCCGTCTATGTTGGTTACTGCCTTGCCTTTTTTGCTGGCTTTAGTCATTTTGTTGACTGCCGCTTCAAGGCTATTGCTGTTGGCTACGCTACAGGCAATGCCCATTTGGTCGCCTTCGTGTGTCAGGAATACGAAAACAGGTGCCGCATAGTCTATGCCTAAGTCTTCGGGGCTGTCAATGTATTTCTTAATGCGTTTGTTCGCCTTTGCCCATTGCTCAAGGTCGGCTTTCGCGTTTAACGATTGCAAGTCGATGCTTGCCACCAAACTGGCATCTTTGGGTATGATGTTTTGGTAGCTAGTGTCGGTATCTTTCTTCGAATGCATGAAGAAGAATGCAATTGCTGCTATGGCAACTGTAACTATGGCTAAAATGGCGAATATCTTGTTTTTCATAACACAATATTTTTTGTAAAAATATAGCTTTTGTGTCTATTCGTCAAGAATCCTTGACCTTTGGTGTGAAAACAAAGACGGGAGACGTTGTCACGCCTCCCGCCAAGTCTTTATAATTGCATGGATTTAAAGCTCGAAATCGATTGAAATCTTATAAGTGTCATCTGGGTCGGCTGCCGTCCACATACCAGAGGTTAGCTTTACGCAACGGATAACTTCTTGTGCAAGAATTGGGTTTGCATTGCTGTCGACAATGATGTTGTTGACGTCGCCGTATGGTGAGACTGAAAACTCAACCATTACACTACCTTGAATATTTTTCTTATATGCAGCTTCTGGGTACTTAATGTTATCGTTAATGATTTTTGAAAGCGCCTTTACGCTACCTGCTGACGTAGACTTTCCAAGGTCTTGGCCAAGGAAGAAAAGCTCTGGAATTGAGAACGGAGAATTGCCTTCTACGGCGAGTGCCTGTTCTGCGTTGCTGCTGTCTACTGCTTCTGCTGTGAATGCTTGTGCGTTGAAAGACAATGCAAAAAGTCCGAGTGCTAGGCCTAAAACTCTAAAAATATGTTTGCCGCATTTGCAGATTCCGTTGTTTGTAAAAAGGTTTGCTTTCATATCCATGTGTTTTTTTTACATTTCGAGTAATTCTTATACTAAAAGGTAAACAAATACCGTGCCAAACTTTTGTTGTTTGCACAAGTTTTAGTTAAAACACTCAAAAATGTGGTTGCTTAAATAGTTTATTTGTAGTATGTTAAATGTTGCCTTCCGGCTTTTGGGTTTGTTGTTTTTATAAAAATACGAAAAATTAATCATAAAATAATTGATTGAGGTCAATTTTTTTCGTGTTATTGCTCTAAATTCTTTTCTAAACACAAAAAAATCCCCTCGGCAAATCACTTGCCGAGGGGACCACCAATAAAAATATGAAGAAAAATTACAATAAGTTGCTTGCAAGTTCACTCAATGCACTACGTTCGCCCTTAATTAGGTTGACGTGTGCGAAGAGTTCCTGACCGCGCATCTTGTCAATCATGTAAACGAGACCGTTTGACTGGCGATCGAGGTAAGGAGTGTCAATCTGCTGAATGTCACCAGTGAAGACAAGCTTACAGTTCTGACCGGCACGTGTAATAATGGTCTTTATTTCGTGAGGGGTCAAGTTCTGTGCTTCGTCAATAATGAAGTAGGTGTCGTTCAAGCTACGTCCGCGAATGAAGGCAAGGGCTTCAATGACCAACTGGCCACTGTGCTGCATGTCGTCAATGGCAGAAACTTCCTTGCTCTGGGCTCCAAACTGGCGCTTAATGACACTCAAGTTGTCGAACAGAGGCTGCATGTAAGGCGAAATTTTTGCCTTTTCGTCGCCTGGCAAGAAACCGAGGTCTTTATTTGACATTGCCACGATAGGACGTGCCAACAATATCTGGCTGTAATTCTTGCTCTGTGCTAGGGCTGCTGCCAAAGCCAAGAGGGTTTTACCTGTACCTGCCTTACCGGTTACGGCTACCAGTTTAAGGTTGTCGTTCATAAGGGCATCAAGTGCAAAGGTCTGTTCGGCGTTTCGGCCTTCAATGCCGTAGCACTTCTGTTTCTTAACAGGTCTTAAGGTGCTGGTTACAGGGTCGAGGTGTGCCAATACCGAAGACTTCTCGCTGTTCAAGATGACGTATTCGTTGTTGACTACCTTGTCTTGCATTTCAAGCACTTCCATGAAAGGAAGTCCCGAACCTACGAAAACGCGGTCTACCATGTCGCCAGGTAAGGCAAATTCCTGCTGTGCCTGTTCGAAGATGTCAATGTTGTTGACCTTGTCGTTCTTGTAGTCTTCGCATTCAATGCCAAGAGCTTTGGCCTTCATGCGCAAGTTGATGTCTTTCGAAACCAGAACGGTCTTGTGCTTCTTGTCCTTTTCCTGTAGGTCGAGGGCAACGGCTATGATTTTATGGTCTGGAATCTTTTCTGCAAAAGCCTTGGCAATCTTTTCAGGGTAAACGTCATTCATTGCAACGTGCAGTGTGCCAAGTCCGGTGCCAAGCTCAACGCCTTTGCTAAAGATGTCGGCAGTGGCAAGGCTGTCAAGTTCACGTGCAAATTCGCGGCTATTGTAGTTAATCTGGTCGGTTCCTTTCTTGAACTTGTCGAGCTCTTCAAGAACTACAATAGGAATGTATATGTCGTTTTCCTGAAAATTATAAATGCATCTGTAGTCGTGCAAAATAACGTTGGTGTCTAGCACGAAATTCTTTTTAGTTTCCATGGCTGTATGTTTTTTAGATGTAGCCGCCCCTTCAGTCTGACTCGCAGCCTCTATTGCGGTTTTCATGTAGATATTTAAATTGTGTTTTTCTATGGCTTGGCTAAATCTCAAGTACGTCTCTGTTTCCAATCCGCTACTTTTTGATTAACTTCGCTTGTTGTAAAGTTAGAAATTAAATTGAAATAATCAAATCCTAGAAAATATATTTAACAACATACTATGACCTACGAAGAGACGATAAAATACATATATGGACGCATGCCGCTTTTCCAAGTGGTTGGCTCGTCGGCCTATAAGGAAGGGCTTGACGGAATGCGTGCTTTCGACGAAGTTTTAGGGCACCCGCACTCCTCGTTCAAGACCATACACGTGGCTGGAACGAACGGGAAGGGCTCTAGTAGCCACACCTTGGCTTCTGTGTTGCAGAGTGCCGGCTATAAGGTGGGCTTGTTTACTTCGCCACACCTTAAGGACTTCCGCGAGCGTGTGCGTGTTAACGGTGAAATGATGTCGAAAGATTTTGTGGTCGACTTCGTTGAAAAATATGGTAAGGTGTTCGACGTCATCTATCCTTCGTTTTTCGAGGTGTGTGTGGCAATGGCTTTCAGCTATTTCCAGCAAGAGAAGGTCGACGTGGCAGTTATTGAGGTCGGTTTGGGCGGTCGGCTCGACAGTACGAATATCATCACTCCCGAACTCTCGGTCATTACCAACATCAGTTTCGACCACACCAACATGCTGGGTAACACGTTGGGCGAAATTGCGGCAGAAAAGGCTGGCATAATGAAACCGGGTGTGCCGGTGGTTATTGGCGAGGCCGAAGAGCCGGAAATACGCAATGTGTTCTTGCAGAAAGCATCTGCCGTTGGTGCTCCTATCCATTTTGTTGATCAGGAAATTGCTTCTTGCAAGGTAGAACCTGGTTTTGCCGATAAGACGGCTGTGCTGAACTTCAATATAGATGGCACCTCTTTCTCGACAACCCTGTTGGGCGACTACCAGCACCGCAACATGCAAACGGCTTTCTTGGCGGTTAAGTACTTGCGTGAGGTTGGCTTCGAAATTTCCGACGAGGCTCTTCAACACGGATTCTTGAACACCGTTGGCCAAACGCATTTGTTGGGACGCTGGCAACAGTTGTGCGACAATCCGCTCACCCTTTGCGATACTGGCCACAACGAGGCTGGCATCCGTTTCGTGACTGCCCAAATTGAACGTACCCCACACAACAAGATCCGCTTTATATATGGTGTAATGAAGGATAAGGATGTGGAGCATATTCTTCCGCTTCTGCCGCAAGACGCCATCTATTACTATACGCAGGCATCAACCCCACGCGCAATGCCGTGCGACGAGCTGAAAAGGCGTGCCAATGCGGGAGGCTTGAAGGGCGAGGCTTATGCTAATGTTGCTGATGCCATGGCGGCTGCACAACGCGATGCCGAACCGGGCGACCTCATTTTCGTGGGTGGTAGCACCTATGTGGTTGCCGAAATTCCAGGCCTAGAATAACTTATCAGTCGATAGGCGGTAAAATCGTTATGGGTATCTTTGAAAAAATGAAAAAACATGAAACAGTTTGCTCTCTACATTCTATTTTTATCTCTTTCGCTTACAAACGCTTTTGCCGTTAAGTTCAGCATTGAGAAAATCGATTACCATGCCAATTGTAAGGGACCGGTAAAGTCTGTGAAGGAAATAAATGAAAACTCTGTTTACATATCTTACTACGCAGAAGATGGCCGATTCCTCCGCGGCGACCAGATTAACAACGGCAAAACAAAAACGGTTTCCAGCATAAAATACAACAAATATGGAAATCCGGTGGAATATATCAGCTACGGCGATACTACTCTCCTAAAATATAACAGCCAACAGCAGCTGGTTTTCATTGAAGAACATTCTGGCAACTACGTAAGCTTGTCGGAAAAACAATACAATCCGAAAGGGCTAGAATGCAGGGCCATAGGCTTTAGAAGGTCTGGCGAATACGATGTGATGGGTGATTTCTTCTACGACGATAACAACAACGTTACGGAAATACGCAGCTATAGGTGTAGACGGAAGGGTTGGGAAAAAACTGGACTCATACAAAAAGAATATACCGAAAACAACGTACTGAAAACTGAATACTGGTACGACTATGGTTGGAACAACACCGCACAAACAATCAGATGCAAGAAAATCTTCAATAGCGCGGGAAAATTGGAGACTGAATTAGAATACGGCATCGATGGCGTGGCCTACGGCAAAACCACCTATATCTACGACGAACAGGGCAACATGACAAAAAGATACAGAACAGACTCCAAGCTTCTGAGAGATGTCCAAACCAAAACCTACACATACGACAAATATGGCAATCCAACCGAAATTAAGATTGTAAAAGAGGTAAACGGGAAGGTTGACTATTCAAATACAACAAGGTATGAATACGAGTACTATCCAACAGTAAAAAAAGCAATAGAGCCTGCCAAGGCAAAAGTGACAGCTTACGGCCCAACCGCAAAGTTGGAATCGGAAGGGAAATGGACACAGTCTTTCAAAACTTTAACAGACCTCGCTGCCAAGGGAAACAAGGAGGCGCAATGCCGCCTGGCTTACTACTACGCTACTGCGACTGCCACCCCAGCTGACTTCCAGAAAGCGGCAGAACTCTACAAGGCGGCTGCCGACAAGGGTAGTGCAGAAGCGCAATACTATTTGGGCTATTGCTATTTTATGGGCACCGGTGTGGAACGAAGCATCGATGAGGCCGGAAAATGGTTTGCTATGGCTGCCGAGAAAGGCTACAAAAAAGCCTACTACGATGCCGCACTTCTCATTCAAGCGCAATCGGGAGACGATGTGTCGGAAAAAGGAATGAGATATTTTAAAAAGTCGGCTGCCACAGGTTACCAACCGGCAAAAAGAATTATACAGACTTTTGAGGAATACCAAAACGAACAGGAAGAAAAGCGGAAAGCGGCCGAAAAGGCAAAGAAGCTTGCAAAGTCCAAGAAAAACGAAGTTGCAATAGCTGCTGCCGATGAGGTTGTAACAGCCGTTGAACGGGTGATGGAATATGTGGAGAATGATGACTTCGTTTATACGAAGGTAGAAGAAAAAGCCAGCTATAAGGGCGGTCTGAAAGCCATGAAAGAATATTTAGAGCAAAATCTTGTCTATCCCGAGCAGGCGAAGAAAGAAGGCAAGCAGGGTACAGTATTCTTAATAATCACCGTCAACAAAGACGGTTCTATTACCGACATCGAAATCGTACGTCCTGTCGATCCTGCAATTGACATAGAGGCTGTCAGACTGGTGAAGGGAATGCCGAACTGGGTGCCGGGTAAGATCCAAGGAAAACCAGTCCGTTCTAAATATACGCTTCCAATCAAGTTTACCATTCCGGAAACCATAGCGCAATAAAACGGAAAGGGAGCTCTGATTATGAAACTGCACAAGGAAACCTCCCTTATCGCAGTGTGGTTGGCGTTTGATTCCTATTTTGTGGTGAGAGGGAATTTTTTAAGGGTTTGAAAACCAGATGGAAATAAAATTTATTCAAAAAAATGCTCTCAAAAGTTTGCATTGTCTCCAAAAATCTCTAACTTTGCACCGCAATAAGGAAATCGGGTTCATAGCTCAGTTGGTTCAGAGCATCTGCCTTACAAGCAGAGGGTCCTAGGTTCGAATCCTAGTGGACCCACGATTTTAGAAAGCCTTCGGGCAAACGTTCTTTAATTATTATTAATTTTCGGGTTCATAGCTCAGTTGGTTCAGAGCATCTGCCTTACAAGCAGAGGGTCCTA
>JAKSKR010000035.1 GCA_024401645.1 Paludibacteraceae bacterium
TCTCACAGACACAAGAAAGGGTATATCATAAATGTTCATTATGATACACCCTCTTGTTTTTCGAAAAACCCTACAGCCTACTACTTTTTATCGGCCTTGGCATCTTCCATTTCGCGGCTGAGGTGAAGGTAACGGTCATATTCGGCCTTGTCTTCCATAAGCTCAATAGCCTTTAGGTAGGTAGGATCTTTGCGAACCCACAACTTAAAGAACTCGTTGGTATCCCAAAGGTTGCGTGCCAAGAGCATCTTCAAGTAATAACCCATACGTTCCTTTGAGTCTTCAAATGCAGTAGAGTCGAAAGCAACACCAGCAGTAGCACCAGCATCGGCCACCTCCTTCAAATCGGCATCGGTGAACTTGAAATCGGCATCGAAAGCAGAGAAACCACCCTTCTTGGCCTTAACATACTTGCTGTCGAGTTCGGCACGGTGCCTGTCGGAATATTCAGTAACATACTTGTTGAAGACACCCATGTTCATGAGCTTACGCTGGTAAGAGGTCATGCGGTTAGTGTCGAGCGGCACAAAGACGTCTGGCATGATGCCACCACCGCCATAAACGGCACGGTGCAGATTCTTGGTGTAGAACTTTAGAGAGTCGGGGAAGTGAATCTTATCTTCACTAGTCAATTCGCCACGGTTGTAACGGTCTACAATATCCTTGCGGTAATTGTCGCTACCACCCAAATATGGTCGCTGAATGCAACGGCCAGAAGGCGTGTAGTAACGTGCAATGGTCAAGCGCAATTGCGACATATCTGGCATAATGTTGAGGGGCTGCTGAACCAATCCCTTACCAAACGTACGACGGCCAACAATAAGGCCACGGTCCCAGTCTTGAACAGCACCCGAAACAATTTCGGCAGCCGAAGCCGTATTCTCGTCGACAAGGATGATGAGCTTGCCCTCGGTGAACAATCCGCCTTTCGTAGCCTGGTAGTCGGAAGGCTTTGTATGCTCGCCCTTGGTGTAGACAATTTGCTGACCAGCAGTAGCCAAGAACTGGTCTGCCATGTCGCGTGCCTGAACAAGGTAGCCGCCACCATTGCCCTGCAAGTCGATGATGAAATTCTTTGCACCACGGCTCTTAAGGACCTTCATAGAGTCGGAGAACTGCTGGAAAGTGGTTGCAGAGAAGTTACTAATGCGTATGTAACCCACACTAGGCGTAGCCATGAAAGCAGCCTCGACACTGTAAAGAGGAATCTTGTCGCGGGTGATGTTGAAGATAAGCGGTTCCTTTACGCCATGGCGCACCACCTTAATCTTGACGTGAGTGCCCTTTGGTCCACGGAGACGCTTCTGGATATCGGAACTAGGCATAGCCACGATTGAAGTATCGTTTGCCTCGATGATGCGGTCGCCCGGTAAAACACCCACCTTTTCGGAAGGTCCGCCACTAATGGCCTGAATAACGAACAACGTATCCTTCAGCATCTGGAACTGAACACCAATACCCGAGAAACTGCCATTCAAGCTTTCGAGCGACTTTTCGACCTCCTTTGCAGGAATGTAGACCGAATGCGGATCGAGTTTTTCGAGCATGCCACGAATGGCATCGTCAACAATCTTGCTTTCGTCAACATTTTCAACATAGTACATCTTCACCAAACTTAAGGTGTAGAACAAACGCTGGAAATGGTTTGAAAAACCAACAGAATTAGAGTTAGAAGAAGCCGTTGACGTTTGTGTTGCCGGCTTACCGACATCGGAAAGGTAAGCGTCGTTCGAAGCATTGAAACCAAGGGTTTGCTCTGGCAACAAAGCTTGAGCAGATGCAGAGAACAAAGAGCCAACAGCAGCCAAAAGAAGTAATATCTTTTTCATTTCGCCAGTTTACTATAGTTATAAAATCTAGGGTTTCTACCCTAACCACCTACAAACTTACGAAAAAAGATAGAATGATTGTCTAGAACTCGAAAAATTGATAGGATTTCAACAAAAAAGTCCGTCACATAATTATGGTAGCACTTATCTTTGTAAAAAAATTGAATATGATTACACCACTCGTAGACGTACACACGCACACCATAGCATCGGGCCACGCATTCAGCACCCTACAAGAAATGGTGACCGCAGCCCAACAGAAAGGGCTGAAGATTTTTGGCATAACCGAACACGGTCCCAGCATACCGGGCGCATGCAGTTACCTCTACTTTAGGAATATGAACGTGGTGCCACGCCAATGGGGAGACATGCGACTACTATTGGGAGCAGAACTAAACATACTAGACACCGAAGGCAACCTAGACATGGAAGAAAGCCTTATGGACAAGATAGACCTACGCATAGCCGGCATACACAGCCTATGCTGGACCGGAGGGACAAAAGAACAAAACACCGAAGGCATGATAACCGCAATAAGAAACAAGCGCGTAAACATAATTAGCCACCCTGGCGACGGAACAGCCGACCTCGACTTCGAGCCCATAGTTAAAGCCGCCAAAGAAAGGTGTACCCTACTAGAAATAAACAACTCGTCGCTCAACCCTGTAAGGAAGAAGACAAAAGCCAAAGGTAACAACCTTGAAATTCTGCGCCTATGCAAGAAATATGAGGTACCCGTCATTCTCGGTTCGGACGCACACATCAGCTTCGACATAGCCAACTACAGCAACATAGCACCACTACTGCAAGAAACCGAATTTCCGGAAGCCCTCATCGTAAACGACAAGCCCGAGCTGTTCCTAAAAATAATTGACAAGAAATTATGAAAACCATAGAAGTGGTAGCCGCCATCATAAAGAAAGACAACAAATACCTTGCTACCCAACGCGGCTACGGCAAATATAAAGACGGATGGGAATTTCCGGGAGGCAAGATGGAACCAGGCGAAAGCAGAGAAGAGGCCATTGTTCGCGAAATAAAGGAAGAACTGGCAACAGACATTAAGGTAGACAGCTACCTGACCACCGTAGACTACGACTACGAAGACTTCCACCTGACCATGCACTGTTTCCTTTGCAGCATACTAGACGGAAACATTGAATTACTGGAACACGAAGACGCCAAGTGGCTAGGCAAAGAAGAACTACACAACGTAGATTGGTTGCCAGCAGACCTGGCAATCGTAGACCTACTGTAAGAGAGCGCCAGCAGGAAGAGAGACCTCAAAAATTGAACAAGCAATTAGAAGTCACCTCCGACTGCACCATGCTATTGTGCAACGCATTTTTCTTCAAGCCATAAGTAGTAATCATGGTAAGGTGAAGAGACGATTTTGTCTTTGTTTCCTCCTTAAACGCCATCAACTTATTTTTTAGTTTCTTGGCATAGTCGGCAGTGATGGTATAATCGGCACTCGCAAATTTAATTTCGCAGATATTTATCAGTTTGTCGGAACGTTCAATTACCATATCAATTTGAGCACCATTTTCCTTGTCAGCACTCTTCCAACTAGAAACCTTCGTAGAAATGCCAGCAATTCCCAACGCCCGCTTGATTTGGTTGAGATGAGAAAAACAAACCTGTTCGAAAGCATAGCCCTCCCACGAATTTACAGCAGGCGTATTCAAATTCATAGTCCAGAAATTTTCCACCCCCTTGTTATCCTTCACAAAACGGAGATAGAACAACGTGAAGAAATCGACCAGTTGGTACATCTTCCCCTTCGTCTTCTTTCCCACCTGATTATATTCATTCAAGATTCCACAATCGACCAACTCTTGCAACACAACAGTCGTAACACCCGTTTCGGGCAACCCCGTCATGTCGCATATATCCTTCTTTGTCATGCCCATACTTTTGGTAGCCAAAGCCTCGACCACCTTAATATGAGAAGTGAAATTCTTAAACATAGAACGGTATAGATTTTCATACTCCATAGACAGCGGTCCCCTTTTAGCAAAGCATAAAAGGTCAACATTTTGAGCCACGCTCAAATCCTTCCGAAGAAATTGCAAATAGTAAGGAACACCGCCAAAAATCATATAAGCCTTCAACTGCTCTTCCCTACTCATAGAAATATGTTTCAAATCGTAGAATTGGGAACATTCATTAAGCGAAAAAGGCTCCAAGTAGATTTGGTTGGTAAGGCGGCCATACAAACCACCCACATTGCGAAGGATGTTATTGGTAATCCAAGTAGTAGCCGAACCGCAGACGATAAGAAAGATGTCAGACCTAGCCGAAGCATAAGCATTCCAGAACCATTCAACAGCCATAAGGAAATCGGATTTGGGCGTATCCATCCATGGCATTTCGTCGAAAAAGATGACCTTCTTTCTGTACTTATACGAGACATCGTTAGTGATGGTGTCGGCCAAATAGCGCATAACTTCCATCCAATCGTTGCAAGGTCTGTAGTCGACATTGAACCCCTGAACAATAGCCATGCACATGTTATTAATTTGATCGCGATAAGAGCCACCCGGCAGACCGGTAGCAAAAAGAGAGAAATGCTTTTCCAAGACATAGCGAATCAGAAAAGTTTTACCAACCCTTCGTCTACCATAAACAGCCACAAATTCAGATTGGTCGGAATAAAGGCACTCCGTTAAAATTGCCTGTTCAGCCTGTCTCCCAACAAAACGAGCCCCATACTTAACCTCATCTTCACATAGCATCATCATAATCGCGATATTTTTTTTACAAAATTACTCAATTTTACAGATTTAGTCAATTTTAGCACCAATTTTTCATCTAAATCCGCAAATTTTTCACACATTTAGTCAACTTTCGACATATAAAACACATCTAAATCTATTAAAAAAGTAGACTTTTAGATAAATTTCAAGCGAAAAATTTGACTAAATCCATTCAAAACAAAACATTCCCACTGTAAAGCAAGTAGTTACAAAACAAAAAAACTCGCCACAAAATGCAAAAGCATTCAATGGCGAGGTATAGAAGTTATTTAAAATTCTTACGAAAGAATTCTACTATTCAGCAAATCACTTCAAAGGCCTATTCAACCTCATGACATTGTGACAACGAACCGGATAAGGCATCTTAGCCAAATTGTAGATAGCAGAAGCCCTAGCCTCTTCTACATTAGAAGAGAAATAGACAACATACTTACCTTGAGCCGTCTCCCACGATTGAGAAGCCTCGTTGAAAGAAGCGAGGTCGTAATTAGAAACAGAGAAAGAAAGCGTTTGACTCTCATTAGGCTGCAACACCCTTGTCTTTGCAAAAGACTTAAGCTCTTGAGCAGGCTTATCCAAGCCACCCTTTGGAGCAGAAACATAGAGCTGAACAACCTCCTTACCCGCCAACTTGCCCGTATTAGTCACAGTAACTTGAGCCTCGAAACCATCTTTAGTAGCCTTAACAACCGGTTTAGAGTAAGCAAAAGAAGTATAAGACAAACCAAAACCAAACGGATAAGAAACAGCCACCTTCTCGGTATTGAAATAACGGTAGCCCACATTCAAGTCTTCCTGGTGCAAGTTATAGTCAACGTTGCGACGACCATTCTTATCGGACTTATCGAGCCCCACATTCGGATAATTACGAAGAGCAGGGACATCCATAGCAGAAAGCGGGAAAGTCATAGACAAGCGACCAGAAGGATTTTCCTTGCCCAAGAGGACATCGGCCACCGAGTTACCGCCCTCCTGCCCAGGTTGCCAAGCCAAAAGGATAGCATCGGGCAAATTCTTCCAAGAAGCCGTCTCGACAGCACCACCCGTATTAAGAACAACCACCACAGGCTTGCCGACCTGATGGAATGCCAAACATACATCCTCAATGAGCTGACGCTCAACCGACGTCAGGTTAAAATCGTTATCAATACGACGGTCGTCGCCCTCACCAGCCTGACGGCCAATAGTCAACAAAGCCACATCGGCCTTTTCAGCCTGTTTAGAGATAGCAATGCGGTTTAAAGGCATTTCAGGAATTTTAGGAGTACCCCAGAACCAAACATTCGGATCCTTTTCAGCATCGATCAAAGCACGCTGGTAAGCCTTATAATTGGTATAAATAGCAGCCAAATCTTCGGTAACATTCATTCCAGCATTCTTAATGCCCTGCATCAAGTCGACAGTATAAGCCTTGTTGACATCGCCCGAACCCGAGCCCCCAGCAATGAAATCGTACGAAGAAGCACCAAAGACAGCCACCGTTTGACGGGCGTTCAAAGGCAAAGTCTGGTTACTGTTCTTCAACAACACCATACCTTCAGTAGCGCTCCGCCTAGTTACAGTAGCATGAGCCTTAAGGTCGGGGCTATTAGAGAACTTGTAATTGCGGAAATGAGGTGTCTTAACAATATACTGAAGCGTGCGGCGGACACAAAGATCAAGCGCCTCCATTGGGAGTTCACCGCTATTCACCTTATCAACAATTTCCTGAACCTGGCTAGGCTCGCCCGGTTCCATCATATCGTTGCCCGCCATAATCTGTTTGGCAGTATTGCGTTGGCCCGTCCAGTCGGTCATCACCACACCATTAAAGCCCCACTCGTTGCGAAGGATGTCGGTAAGCAACTCACCGTTTTCCTGCGTGTAAGGACCATTAAGTTTGTTGTAAGACGACATGACCGTCCAAGGTTGAGACTTACGGACACAGATTTCGAAGCCCTTCAAGTAGAGTTCCCTCAAAGCCCTTTGGCTGATAATCTCATCCACCTCAAGGCGGTTAGTTTCCTGGCTATTGCCAGCAAAGTGCTTAATGCTGGTGCCCACACCCTGACTCTGAACACCATTGACGTAAGCCGCGGCAATGTAACCAGTCAAGAATGGGTCTTCGCTGTAATATTCGAAATTACGGCCGCACAAAGGCGAACGATGCAAATTCATACCCGGAGCCAAAATGACATCACAGCCATATTCCAAGACCTCGTTACCGATGGCCTTACCTACCTGTTCCACCAATTCTGTATTCCAAGTACAAGCCAACGAAGTACCCACGGGAAAACCGGTAGCATAGTAAGTATGCTTGTCATTCTCGCGCGTAGGATTGATGCGGACACCAGCAGGGCCGTCGGTCAAAATGGTTGTAGGAATGCCCAACCTAGGGAACGCACGACTAGAACCAGCCGCACCCGGAACCAATTCGGCATGAGAACCGATAAGACCATTCGAACTGTTTGCAGCAGAGTTATTACTACGACCGACCAACAGTTCAGCCTTTTCTTGCAAAGTCATGGCCTTGATGACTTCCTCTATGTTATCGGCACTCAACTTAACTTGAGCCACAGCGCCAGTACAGCTTAATGCTAAAGCCATTGCTAAATGTGAAAATTTTATCATTAGGAGTGTGTTTTTCTGTGTAGTTTATTTTTTGGAATTGCTGACGACTAGTGAACTTGCGAGCTAACAGGAATTGCTGACGCCATCCCCACTCGCTCCCGCGGGGTCCGCTTGCAAACGAAATTGGCTAGTTTGGCAGACGCCAAACTTTAGTTTCGTTTTTGGAGTGATGATGGAACAAATTTCATTTATCCCATCATCATCTCCAAAAACAAAACTAGCCAAGCTTTCGCTTGGCTAGCCTATTTCGTTTGCGGAGAGAGAGGGATTCGAACCCCCGGCACCTCTCAGTGCGGCAGTTTTCAAGACTGCTGTAATCGACCACTCTACCATCTCTCCCAAAGATGTGACCCAGCAGGGGATCGAACCCTGGACCCACAGATTAAGAGTCTGTTGCTCTACCAGCTGAGCTACTGAGTCATTTGGTGTGTCATCGTTTCCGTTTGACGATGCAAAATTAGGGCATTTTTCTAATTCTGCAAAACATTTAGGGAGAAATTTCTAATTTATTTTTCATTTTACAGATTTACAACGAATTAAAATTAGAGTTTTTTCCTAATTAAGATTAGAAACTTTCGCTAATTGTAGCAACATATATTAGTACAGCATAAACATCAATAACGTTAGCTTGCGGAACGAAGTGGATTAAAAACCAAAACAGCCTAACGCAGAAAACGTAACAACGTTCGTGGAGCGCAGCGGAACAAAACATCAGAAAACTTTAACTACCATTTGGTATATAAACATAAACACAAAATAAAAAGAGAAGAGGCCGTATCAAAATAAATATGATACGACCTCTCCTGATAAAAGCATTATGCTTATGAGAAATCTTACTTGATGATTTGCAATACGTCTTCAACAATCTGTTCGTCAAGGAGACGATTGTCTCTAAAGAGCTGCGTTTGGTCGAAACGGTCGTAAAGATCTTTCTTAATACCACCAACCAAGACCTTCATGTCGATAGTGCTATAGAAAGAAGCAATCCTTTCGCCAAAGCCACCATCCTTGCAGCCATCTTCAAGCGTAACTACCAATTGGTGGTCAGCCATCAAGGCATTGAGTGTTTTAGCATCGACAGCATTTAGGTAACGTGGGTTAATAAGGGTTGCATCGATACCCTTGTCGGCAAGCAACTTGACCACGTTTTCGCCTTTTTGGAAGAAAGAACCAGCCGCAACCACAGCCACCTTACTACCCTTATGCACAACCTTATAAACCGGTTCGTAGGCATACTGTTCGTCGACCGCCTCGGCCGTATGGTAAACGCCATTGCTAGGCACACGAAGAGCAACAGGCATCTTGTCTTGCCTAATGGCCCACTTCAGCATGGCAAAATATTCCTCGCAAGTGGTAGGTGCCAAATAGATGAGACCCGGAATGCTGCAAAGCATTGGAATATCGAACAGACAGATGTGTGTAATGTCGTTCATTGTACCCGAACCACCCCACATGACGTTGATGACAGCAGGATTGGAATTGATGCAGAGGTCTTGCGCAATCTGGTCGTAAGTACGTTGAATGAAAGTAGAATAAACCGTCCAAACAGGTCGCAAGCCACCTTTAGCCATGCCACTAGCCATAGCACAAGCCTGTTCTTCGGCAATACCCATATCGATGTGCTGCGCACCAGCCTCTTGACGTTTTGGCAACGTGAAGCCAGCAGCAGTTGGCGTACCAGCAGTCACTGCAATAAGGTAAGGATCGTTCTTCATTTCGCGGAGCATCCAATCGGCAAAAAGCGTCTGATAGTCCTCTCCACTAGATTTCATAAGACTTTCGCCAGTTTCCGGATTGAATGGCGCACCCCAGTGCCAAGACTCCTTATCGTTGACCGCCGGTTGAAAACCGTGGCCCTTTTCGGTGTGGATGTGCACAACAGTTGGCTTACAGGTATCTTTCACCGAACGGAACAGTTCGATGAGCTTTTCAACATCGTTGCCCTCTTCAAGGTACTTGTATTCAAAGTCCCAAGACTTGAACCAGTTGTGCTGGCACTTACCATTACTTTCGCGCAAGGCACGCAAGTTCTTATAAATGCCACCATGGTTTTCTGCAATAGACATCTCGTTGTCGTTAACTACGATGATGATGCCTGTACCCAACTCCGACGCTTCGTCAAGTCCTTCGAAAGCCTCGCCACCCGAAAGGGATCCGTCACCAATAATGGCAATAATGTTCTCGGTAGTGCCCTTAATGTCGCGTGCTTTCTGCAAACCAGTAGCCAAGCTAATTGAAGTTGAGGTGTGACCCACCTCGAAATTGTCGTAAACCGGGCTTTCGGCAGGAGAAGAATAGCCAGAAATGGCATTCATATCATCTACATCACCCAAGAATCCATTAGCACGTCCGGTTAAAACCTTGTGCGGATAACACTGGTGGCTGACATCGAAAACCAACTTATCGGTTGGAGCATTGAACACATAGTGCAAAGCAACGGTAGCCTCAACGAAGCCTAAATTAGGGCCAACGTGTCCACCATGCTTACTAACACGGTTAAGAACAGCGGCACGAGTCTCGTCGCAAACAATACGCAACGCATTTAAATCCATCGCCTTCAAATCGGCAGGAGACTGTATCTTTTCAATATACATGCAAAAAGTTGTTTATAATTTCACAATGTAAAACTATGACGTTTAAAGGAAATACACCTAACCATTTCTTCATTAATTATTACCATAAGTCACGAAAAAGGCAAGAATAGCATTAATTATTTAGTAATTTTATGACTAAAAAAGAACGAGACATGACCGAATTTGAGAGCATAAGGCAAGGCGCACATAAAGGTGACGTATATGCCATGGTTCTTCTTGGCGACCTGCTATTGGAGGGCGACGGATGCGACGTGAATGTAGAAGCAGCCTTCCATTGGTTTGAAAAAGCCGCCAAGCTAGGACACACGGGCGCACAAGTGCGACTGGCCACCTGCTATGCCGACGGCTGCGGCGTGGAAGTCGACCTACAGTTAGCCATTGAGTGGTACACAAAGGCTGCAGAACAAGGCAACAAAGAGGGACAATTTGCCCTAGGCTGCTGTTACATGACCGGCGAAGGCACCGCAGAAGACCACGAAAAGGCGGTTGAATGGTTCAAGAAGTCGGCAGAACAAGGCTACACCGATGCACAATATAACCTGGCACGCTGTTACGACCTGGGCGACGGAATTGAAAAAGACCAAAAGGAAGCCGTAAAATGGTATAAGCTAGCAGCGGAGCAAGGCGACTGTGACGCCCAAAACGACCTAGGCTGGTGCTACCTTAACGGCGAAGGGGTTGAACAAGACGATGCAGAAGCCTACAGACTGATTACACTAGCCTATGAAGGCATGCCCGACGAAAGCGACATGCAACACAGCCTGGCCTACTGCCTATACTATGGCCGTGGATGCGAAAAGGACTTGAAAAGGGCCTTAAAGCTATTAAAGAAGAGCGCAGCTGGCGGTTGTGCCGAGGCGCAAGAACTATTGAACACTTTTGAAGGCAAACAGTAGCCAATTGATTAAGAAGCTGTTTAAAATTTAAAACAGGTTCTTATAAAAAACTTTATTTTTGCAATGTAGATTAGACAAAAGGAATAGACATGAAAAAAATCTTCACCGTAATAGCAACCAGCCTTATGTTTTGCCAGATGGCGGTTGCACAATACACAACCGACGTTTTGGGTAACGGATATGTTTGCCGCACCATTGAACAGCCAAAGGACTACGACGGCAAGGTGGTGTGCACCATCGTAAAGAAGGAGGCCCCAATAGCCACCAAAAAGGCCATCGTTTACGTACACGGCTATAACGACTACTTCTTCCAACAAGAGTTGGGCGACAAGGCAAACGCCAACGGCTATAACTTCTATGCAGTAGACTTAAGAAAATACGGACGTTCGCTACTCGACCACCAAGACGCCTTTTTCTGCAAGAAGATGGACGAATACTTCCCCGACATAGACACAACCATTGCCATTGCCCGAAGGGAAGGTAACGAGACAATTGTGCTGATGGGGCACTCGACCGGCGGGCTTACTACCCCACTTTACCTGAACAGCAAAAGTGCCAACGCAAAACACGTGAACGCACTTGTCTTGAACAGCCCCTTCCTAGACTGGAACATGAGCAAGTTTATGGAAGGTTTCCTTGTACCCTGCGTTAGCGTAATGGGCGCCGTGTTTAAACGCGTGAAGGTGCAAGGTGCCGAAAAGGAAGTTAGGGGTTATGCGCAAAGCCTTTTGAAACAATACCATGGCGAATGGGACTTTAACACAAGCTGGAAAATGGACAAAGGGCATCCTAAACGTTCGGGATGGATTCGCGCCATTAACCGCGGCCACAAAAAGTTGAGAAGACACAGCAACATTAGCTGCCCAATACTAGCCATGCACAGCGACACTACAATTAACGAAAGCGGAACTTGGAACGAGGGATTCAGACGCGCTGACGTTGTACTTGATGTTAACGACATTGAGAAGATTAGCAAGAAACTTGGCAAAAACCTGACTCAAGTTACCATTAAGGGCGGGAAGCACGACCTACTGCTTTCGGAACCAAGCGTAAGGGATGAAGCCTATAATACAATATTCGACTGGCTGAAAGACAAATAATAGCAGACAGACCAAGGCGCAAAAAAAAGAAGGTTCCTAAAATGTGAGGATTTACACATTTTAGGAACCTATTTTGTGACATTTTACACATTTTCCGAACATCGCCTTAAAAATCGGGCTTAACCATGCGAAAAACTTACTTCTTTGGCTCGGAATCGTGATAATCAGAATCGCTCCATTGGAATAGTACTGTTTCGGGCACAAAGTATTTGCCAATGCGGAAATCGATGTTAGCCTTATGTGCCTGACTAAGCTGATATTGCCTTTTCACACGATAGGTCTTGCCATCCTTAATAAAGATAGCACCTGTTTGGTGAAAACGAAAAGGGACATTCTTACTGATGCATTGTTCACGCACAGAAAGAATCCAGTCGTAATTGCAAGGTCGCGCATCGTTACCCGACTCGCCACTAACGGCCACCTCTTCAATGGTGGAATCGAGGTAGGGTTCAAGGTTGACGGGGCCAAGCATAGGTGCGACCATTATGGACTTGTGTTTAATGGGCAATGACTTGAAGATAGGCAGACGAACATCTGCCATTTGTTGATTCTCGACCGTACAGCCAACCAAGACATTCTCGTAACCATTGCCCCAATCGGCAGGCACACAATCCATGAATCGTTCTATGCGTTTGGTGAAAAAATAGAACCAACAGTCGGAACGTTCGCGAATCATATCCCAACATTCAGGACGCCACTCATCGGCATCCTTCAAGAGGAAATCGGAAGTAAAACACGTGAAGACAACCTTTCCCGGTTCTATCTTGTAACTTTTATCGCGTTTATGTTTTATGGGCAAGTTGAAAGCAGCCGTCTTCCTTACTAAACTGCTTTCCACATTACTGCCATACATTTCGTCTTGACGATACACATAACAGTACTTGCAACCGGCACTTACCTTGGTACAGCCGTGCCAAGGGTTCCAGTCGACATATATGTCCCATTTTTCAGACATTAGCGGTGTAGAAAGTTCATTACAAACAAAGGTACAGAGAGCACAAAAATTGCCCATGCACACGGATTGTGAGGCATAGAAACGAGAGCCAAGACACCATCGACCGTCAAAAAGGTCAAGATGAGCCAGTAAGGCTTACAGAGGAATACATGTTCCTTGACTTTATCGGCCAATAAGAACGCAAGCATGCCACCAAGCACCAACAATGCGCCACACATTAAGCTCATATAAACAAATGCCTGCTGCGCAGCTTCGTTTAACGTAGCGAGCTTACCAGAAATGACAGGTGTAAACGTAGATGCTTTTAGTCGTCGAACTTGACGTGCGTATTAATGTACTGACCTTTGTTCTTGGTCAGACTACCATACTGCACGGCATTCTTTGGGCAATGGTGGAAACAAGCGGCACACTGAGTACAGTGGTTACGCCATTGTGGACGACCATCGCTCATAAGGCGTATGTTGTTGACCGGACAAACCTGGGCACACATGCCACAACCCACACAAGCCTCGGTTGCGTAAAAAGGCGTATGTCCGCACTGAACATGGGCAAAAAACGGATAAATGAGTGTTGTTTTGGCCCAAGCCATAGAGCCTGGAGTGTAACGACCAACCTGATTGGTCTCGCCACGTGCAATATCGTCGGCTAGCTGCTTTACCTTATCAACCGCAGCGTGAATCTTCTTATCTTGTACATCTACGGGATCGATGTTAAAGCCAGGGAAAAGTACATAATTGTTTGGCATCTGCACCGAGAAGCAAGCATTAAGCTTCAATCCCTTTTGGTCCATAAGCTTTGCCATTTTCTTGTCGGTTAGTCCGCAATCGTCGCCACAAGTACAAACGGCATAAACAGAGGAAGGTTTCCCTTCGAAGGTAAATTCCTCGATGAAATCTACCACAGTAGCCGGCACATTCCAAGAATGAACTGGGAAGACAAAGATGAGACGCTCGCCCTCTTGGAACTCATAGTCGCTAGCCGTAAAGTCGTTCTTCGCAATTGAGTTGATGGAAAGAAGGGTTTCGTCGAGGTAATGGCTCAACCTTTCGGCGACCCACTGTGAATTGCCCGTTGAAGTGTAGTAAAATATCATAAGGTATTTAGTTTCGTTTGGAAGAAGAAATGGCCAGGGAACTGGCTAGCCAAATCTTTAGGCGGTTCGTTTCGAAACAGTCCGAAGACTGAAGCGCCCGAGCCAGACATAGCCGCATAGGCAGCACCGGCTTTATAGAGAGCATCCTTAACCTGTGCAATTTCGGGATGCAGCGGGAAGATGGTCTTCTCAAAATCGTTGAAGATGCAATCTTTCCACTCTTCAACAGGCTTGCCAATAAGGTCGCGAACAGGTGTCTGTGTGGGTTGAACGGGTATGCCCGCAAAAGCCTCTTTGGTAGAGACAAACACATCTGGTTTTATCAAAACAATGGTATATCCACCCAAGTCAACCTTTACGGGTTCCATTATTTCACCTATACCAGTTGCATAGACAGGCTTATTAACTGTGAAGAAAGCACAATCGGCGCCCAACTTGGCCGAATAGTCGATGAGCTGCTGACTTGACAGATTGAGGTTGAACATCTTATTCAACAGCATGAGCATAAAAGCACCGTCGGAAGAACCGCCACCCAAGCCAGCACCCATAGGCAACTTCTTCAACAGAGAAATGCTGACTGCCGGAATATCGAAATCCTTCTTCAACAACAACAAGGCTTTTACGACCAAATTAGAAGCGGGATCGCCAGCGACCGGTGTGCCATACTGTGTGAAAGAATAGCCACAAGCAAGAGCTTCATCGGAAAGTTTGCCGTTAGGGACAACCACTTCCAATGCTTCGGTTAGGGGTACAGGATAAAAAACGGTTTCAAGATTATGATAACCGTCGGGGCGTTTAGCCACAATGTTCAAGCCAAGATTAATCTTGACATTCGGGAATACTATCATTCGTCAAAAAAGACACATGTATATGCAACAATAAAATAATATTTAATTATCAGCAATTTAGAACGTAAAAAATCGATTTTTATAAACAATTTGTAAACATCTTATTTTTCGACGTCAATTGCATACACAAAAATAACATTATTTTTCATGTTTAAAAACATTGTGCCAAATTATGAAATTTTTTCGATAATGTTATTTAATTTTGCTACATAAAGACAGTGAAATAATGTGGGCTACCCTTGGATTTACCATAATTTGCCGCTTATTTCGCTGTTTTTTGTTTATGATACAAGGTTTGGAGGAGTACATCAGACAAGGTGAACCTCAGCAACGTGAGTATGGCGAGGCTTGGGAAGTGGCTATTGGCTTGCTACAGGTGGATGGTTTTAAAGACTTCAAAATATCTGCTTGACACAGTTCGAAAGCACATCGAGAGTAACATTAAATGAAACAACAATCTATCTAGAACGATTCTTCCGTAGCTTGCTGCTTGTTGAGCAACATGACTTGAGAAACAGAGCCATGCATGTGGATTGGGGTAAGGTAGATGAAAATGCCGTTCAAAGTGCAAAGTCTGAGCTCCAAAGTGCAAATACAAGTGAAGAACTGCCCCTAAAGTGCAAAAATTGCACTTTGGAAGAAGCGGCACTACTCCGAACGGCAAGCGTAATGGTCATTGGGAGATAAACTAAGAAAATACAAATGTAATTAATGTAAAGACATGTCAAAAGCAACATTAAAGAAACTACTCCAATCCATGTTAAGGATAAAATTAGACCTATAGGTCGAATATTTACTAGATTCTTATTGGAAATCGATTAAAATCATTAACAAAAAAGGCGTGCAAATCAGTTGATTTGCACGCCTTTAATATTTTGAAGTAATCTAGATTACTTAACTTCCTCGAAAACGACTTATATTGACTATCAATGGTTAGCATCGGGTGTCGCTCACATGTCGCAAAAATCAAAATAAACATTGATAATCAACATGTTAGAAACCGATGCAAAGGTAAGAATTAATACCTGAATAACCAAAAATAACCACATAAAAAAGCACTATTCTGCTACATTTTCTTGATTTAGATTGCTTCTTGGCAAGCAGAAGTAGCAACTGAAACTTATTTTACACATATGTGCGTGTGTTTTGACATCTCTACAGTCAAAAGTTTGACGAAATAATCAAATTTTGACATTTTTGCAAAATTATTTGAGTAAACTGGTCAATATTTCACTTATTTTTTGGTAACTTTTCAGAAAAGACTGCGAGTCCCCAACAATCATATACGTTTGAAAGGACTCCAAAACCTAAAATTCAAGTGAATATAGTATATCCGACGATTACCTGACAATAACTTCATATGGCTAAGCTGAATAGAATTAGAGTCGTTCTTGCAGAACGTGACTTGAACAACAAATGGTTGGCGGACAAATTGGGCAAAGACCAGGCTACTGTGTCTAAATGGATTACCAATACCACCTACCACCCAACCCAATCTTGAAACGATGATGCAAATTGCAAGACATCTCGAATGTAATCTCGATGATTTGGTTCGCTTTGATGCCTTGCCTGAAGGAAATAATTAAAGTACAAAAAGCTATGCAGTTAAATAAACTCTACATACAGAATTTTCGTTGCTTCGGAGACTATAACATCTCGTTCGCTCCAGGACTGACCGTTCTGTTTGGCAAAAACGGTTCTGGCAAATCTACCCTTATTCACGCTATTCACAAAGCTCTCAGTTTTGCATTCAAACGTGAAAAAGGAGATGATGCACTCAATCTTGGTGCAGGTTTCTCTGATCTCAAGCCTCGCAACTACAGCAAGGCTACAGATTTGGTAAGAGACCCTAAAACTGGTATCCCTTTTCCGATAGTCAGCATAACTGCTAATGCTACATTTGAAGGTGCACAACTCGACTGGGAGATGTATGCCTCGACCTCAACTTTCAAAGTGCAGGAGAAGAAATTTAATGAAGCGTTTGCCACACTAAAACGGCGCATCAAAGAAACTGGCAATCTGCCTATGTTTGCTTATTTTTCTGATGGATTCCCTCATGTCATGAAAGAGACAAAACTTAGCGAAGCAGAAATGTCTTTGCGCAATCTCGGTTATTTGGGATGGGACGAAGAGATGGCATACTCTGACCTTTGGACAAACCGTCTTACGAAGATCTGGACACTTTGGTATCGTGCGAATCACACGATTGATATTGAAGAAACAGCCTTACGCAATTGTGAAAAGTTCAAAGCACAAGGTATAGTAAGCAAAGCTGAATATGAGGAAGATGTTCAGCTCCACAGATCGCGTCTTGAAACAGCAAACCGAGAGAAATCACGTTATGATGGTGAGGTACAGGCAATACGCAACTGTCTTATCAAATTTTCGCAGGGAGACAAGAACCTTGAAGTTAATGACATCTTTGTAAGTGTCTATGAAGAGGCAGGTCTCTGTTTACAGACTCGTGATGGCAAGAATCCTTCATTTGTAAATCTGCCCGCTGGATATAAGCGTCTTTTCTTCATGGTGTTGGATATTGCATATCGCGCATTCATTTTGAGTAACGGCAAATCTACCGATATTCCGGGGGTCGTGGTCATTGATGAGATTGACCTTCATTTACATCCAGAACTGCAGCAGTCGGTACTTTCGCGCCTAAGGAAGACATTCCCACACATTCAGTTCATCATCAGCACCCATTCGCCTTTGGTGCTTTCTGGTGTGGAAAACAAGGCAGAGAATATAGTTTATCACATGCAGGTAGAAAACGAAGAACGAACACTTACTATTCATCGAACCTATGGTTTGGATGCCAATAGTCTTATGGCAGAAAATATGGAGTCTGTTAATCGCACTCCTGTAATTGTGTCTAAGATACAAGCTATTGAAGACAGCATAGCCGCCAAAGAGCTTGCTGAGGCTAAGACACTACTTGAAGACCTCGAACAAGAAACCGCCCCTACACAGCCAGATCTTGTACGCCTTCGCGCAATTATTAACCGCTTAGCAATTATTGGTAGATGAGATTCATAGCAAAAGACTATAACACAGAAGCCGTCATGCGTCATGAAACAGAACTGCAATCTCAGCAACTTGACGAGCAGAACCTTCTTGACCAGAACATACACCCTGGACTTACAGGATCAAAATTGTGGAAAATGGTTCGTGACATTAAATTCATACCTCATTTCTGGGATCTAAAGCACCAGATGTACGACGAACAAGGAGGCTTGTGCTGCTATTGTGGTTTGAGAATTTTCAAAGACACAGAAGGCAGAAAGCAGTCCGTCGAGCATGTCATTCCTAAGAGTGCTCACCGAGAACTAGTTGGTGAATACAAGAACCTGCTCCTTGCCTGTAGCTCCACCGAGGAAGATGCCAACCTTCTTGGAGTTGACTCTGCGTTTCACCCATCGCTACGACATTGTGACAACAGCAAAGACAATACAACACTGCACTACACACCTCTCATGCCCGAATGCGAAGAAGTATTCCATTACGATGCCGTGGGAAATGTCCAAGCAGTCAATGATGAAGCCAAGGAAGATGTCGACACACTCCAACTGAACTGCAATCTCTTGAAGGTTCGTCGCAAAGCAGCTCTCAATATTTTGTTTGATGAAAACAACGAACTCATCACAGATGAAGAACTTCGCAGTATCTCCATAAACATCATGACTCGTGATACAGACAATAGATTACCCGAGTTCTGTTTCGTGATAAAGGATGTGGCAGAGTCATTAATAATAAATGATAGAATAATGTAAGACATTGGAAGATTGTATTTATTAAGCGAATATAGAGGTATTCCCTATATCCCAGTTAGCCCCAACATCAAATTGCGATGTTGGGGCTTTATAGAATTATTTGGCTCAAAGCTACTTCCCATCATGTAATTTTTTGCTAATGTAGCAGTCGATGCCGAAGATGCTACCGCAATAGATGTGGATCTGGGCGAAGATGAAGAGTACTGAGTCGTGGATTTCTCCGGGAGGTGGCATCAGCAGGGCTACGAAGGCGAGGATGATGCCGAAGGTGAGGAGTACAATGGCTGTCAGTTCCTTGAGATTGGGATTCCAGTTGAGAGACATAATCGAGATGGTTTGAGGTTAAACGAAAAGCAAGGAGGTTTCGCCCTTGTGAGGTTTTGCCTCCTTGCCTGTCAGAGAATGGTCAGCGGATTAGAGGAAAGTTACGTCATCATCGTCATCATTCCCCGAAGTGCTACCGCCACTTACTGCCTTGAACTGAGCGGTCAGAGTAAGATTCTGGCTAACGGTAATGCTGCGAGTTGCAGAGGTGTTGCCATCGCTCCACTTATCGAACTGGTAGCCAGACTTAGGAGTTGCGGTCACGTTCACACGAGAACCCTCGGTGTAAGTGCCGCCACCAGTTACAGTACCCTGTGCGGTGTTAGCCGAAGTCACGCTGATGGTGTACTGGCGAGTGCTGTTACCTCCCGAAGGAGTGTTGCCACCATCCGAAGGATTAGACGAGTTACTCTCACCACGGTTGTATTCAACTACCTCCTTGAAGCGTGCGGTCACATCGAGCTGCTTCTTCGAAATCTCACCAGTACCGATGGCGTTGATGTACGCCTTGACGATGTTGCCGGAAGGAGTGAAGTCGGCAGGAGAGTCGGCAGGACGGCTTGTCAGACCGAGGCTGAAAATTGCAAGGTCATCGAGCTTCACCTTCTTCGAGTCGAGCAGAAGTTCACGAACGCAAGCTACCATATCCTTCAGCACACCATGGATAGTACCCTTAGAATAAGGAGTGTTGTGGTTACTCATGTGCTCAGCGAGCTCTTCGATGTCAATGGTCTCGTCGTGGAAGGCACGAGCATAATACTTGTCCTTCACGCCAGCCGAACTGTTGTTTTTGTAAATTTTGTACTTGATAGAAGCCATAATAATACGGTTTTAAAAGTTGAACAATCTGTTTGGTAAAAACTCGAAGCGTGTTTTTCTTAAACAGGGCCCGTGTTTTGGTTAAACGCGCTTTTTGTTTTACGATGCAAAGTTACGACATTCGTCATCGGCAGTTGGGCGATAGATAACGATGCCGTGCGATAGCGGAACATTTTCTAAAAGAAAGTTTTACGGTTGACCTTGGGTCTTCCTTATTCGCGACTCGGCATAGATTAAGCAAGCTTATCTCTGCTCTCGCTGCTCCTACGGTTCTCCCAAATGCTCCACAATCATGCGAATCTGGCGTGGTATAAAACCCTTCGAGTTCTTCTCGTAACCTGCCGTTTCCAACTGTCCCAGCAATGGAGTACAGCGGTAAATCCATGCCATCAGATGGTTGACAGCCGTTCGAGGATTGCTGTCTGGGAAGTACATCAAGGCGAGTTCCTTCTTGGTGTATGGTCGTATCTTGAAGTCTGTCATTTCTGTTGTGATTTAAGTTGAACGTAATAATCTGAGAAATCCTTGCAATCCTTTGGCAACTGATGATGCACAAGGTCTGGAAGTATCTCTTTCAGTTGAAGGAAAAGTCGCTCACCAGGCGCTTCTTTATCGGGGAACATGTTCCATTTCAACGATAGCGATGACGGTAGCGATGAAAGCAGTTCCTTGTCCTTTGGCGAAAGAAGGGTCGCCGATGGTATCGCAATCGCCTTCCTTCCGGAACTCAAAAGACTCCATGCGTCAGAACATCCTTCTGCAATCCATAACTCATCACCAGGCTTCTGTCGCTTCACGATTTGAAGGTTGTAGATACTGCATTGGCTACCGTATGGGAACTTGAATCGTGGCGAAGCACCCTTCAGAAGATTGCGGTTCTGCACACCAATCAACTTGGCATCCACATCGTAGTATGGAATCTGCAACCAGTTAATACCGTTACGGTCACGCCAAGACGATACTCTGCACCAACTGATTACACGAGGATCAAGGCGACGCTCATCAAACAAGAATTTGCATGCCTCGTCTGATAGCCAAGGGCGTAGGAAGAAGCCCTCATATCTGCTGGCATCAAACGTTTCCGTCAACGCCTTATCAGTTGTTGGCTTCCACTCGCCCAGAATCACGTTATGCGAATCTGCCAACCACTTGCAAGCCTTCTTGAAGTCCAATCGCAGATGCTTCATTACCAAGTCGATAGTTTCCATTGACTCATCCATGCAGACGAAGCAGCGGCAAGTGTTTTTGCGCACATGATACGAAAGGCTGGCAGTATGATCGTCATGAAAAGGGCAAAGACTCTTATGTCGCGTAACTCGTAATCCGAGTCGCTCTGCGACCCCCTCAATGGGAAGGTCGCGGAGCTTTTGTAGTTCGTACTTATCCATCGTTATTCGTTGCTTTTGCCCTTCAGATACTCGTCCGTCTTGGTGTAGAGTCCTGTCTGGTTGCTGTAGGTAATGAACTTGCGGAACACCCACTTGCGTATCTGTCCGTTCGTACCCTCCTTGCTCTTGCCAAGACTGATGCGAAGGGCTTCCAACTGTGCCTCGCTAAACGAAGTTTCAAGACTGTCCAGAAGATTCTTAGGTCCACGTCTCTGCACCTCGTTCTGTGCATCAGCATCCTTGCCAAGCAGGTCGGCAAAAATCTGCATCTTGCTCCAGATGTCGTGATAAACCAACCATTCTACCAGTTCACCCATGGCCCGTGTCCAAGTCTGATTGTTCAACACCCACATCACGCAACCTGCCTTCCATGCTGAAACCAGAGCTCTCTTCGAAATATCCCAGAGAATATCATCATCTGCAAGGTCTGCCATCTGAGCCATATCCTCTGCCAACTTGTCCGTCAACTTGTTCAATGGCTTGATGATGAATCGACCTTTGCTGATGTCAAGACGCACAAGGTAGTCGTCCAACTTCTTGTAGAACTCATCCGAGTACTTGCCCTGGCGAGGGATGCGACCATCACGGCTGGTACGTGCCTTGTAGGAGAAAACCATACGGCCGAAAGTACCTGTAAACAAGTCGCTCTTGTAGAACTTACGAGTAGCGAAAGGCGTGCTGCTGATAGTAATGTTGGTACGCAGTATCGGATTACCTGTCACGCCATCTGCTGTTGCACGAAGGGCTCCTGCACGCTGGCGATCATAGATATTACGAATCATCTGCGACACCTGCTTGTGACCGCCACACATTCTGTCAGCCATCTCAACCTCAGGCATATTGAGGTACTGAGTCAAACCGCCCTGAGCCTCGCAAGCCATAGCGTTCTGGAGGTACGCAGGGTTTGTCACATCACTTGGTGGAAAAAGGAATGCTACGTCAGGACGAGCAGGTTTTTCCTTGTTGGCAGACTTAGTCTTAACCTGCTTCTGCCAGCAAATTCAGCCTCGTCATGGATGCGGAAATCGCGACAAATGGCTTCTACCAAGTTCGAGAATTGACCCTTGTTGCAGCCAGAATCGGCAACCAAGTTAGCCATCATGCCACAAAGTTCCTTCCAACTGAGGTCTGGGTACTGAAATTCTGAACCGCTGACGTGTGCGCCAAGTACAGGGAACAACATCGGAACGAGCGGTTCATACATGTCTTTTGATACCTGCGAGAGCAGGAGTTTGATACATTCTGTGCCTTTACCGAGTGCAGGCATCTTAGGCGCAGTTGCTTTTGAAATATCGTATGTCATTGATACTTTGCTTTTTAGATGAATGAATAGTAGCCGAGCGTTCCAGTTCTTTTTGTTCCAGTTGTTTCTTTTGTGGTTCCTTTTAGCCTCTTTGTATCTTATAACTAACTATATATTAGTTAATTATAAAGTCCTTAGAAAGGTGTTTTGTCCCCGAAAAAGTAATTGGAACAGGAACATTTGGAACGGAACGCTCTGCCTTTAGTTGATTACTTGTCCTTCTGACTTTCCTTTACAAGGCAAATCTTGTCGAACGAACCTGCTACCATCAGCAACTCTTCGGCTGCTTCACGACAGAAGTCCTGGAAAGTAAACTCCTCAGAATAGCGTGGACGATTGAAGGTAGGGTACAAAGTACCGTCATCCTTTCTGTTCACGTTGATTCGCTCAAGTTCCAGAACATGAGGGTTACGCTTAGTCGCTGAATCCATCTTCTTCTCCAAGGCACTCTCGAAGAATGTGTAGTGATCCTCGCCATCACGGGTGATAGCACCAGGACGTACCTCACCAATGTTCATGCGACCGAGTGTACGTGTGAACAACTTCAAGTCAATACCCAGTTCCGTGTTAGGGTGAATGTTCTTGAAGAGCTGGTCATCACCATCATCTTCGGCATCTGCATTTCCGAAAGCTTCATGATGCTGCTGACGGAATGCAACTGCAAAGGGTTCGTTACTGTTCTCCAGATAGTCATGCAGGATTTCTCCTACGAGGCATGGGCCGTACTGTACTTCAGACCCAGGCATTGTCTTATTATTTTTATATGACATATAACCGTGAAGACCCATGTGAGGAATCATTCACGGTGCAAAGGACTTAAGACCTTTTAGTACCCTGATTTTCAACAAAAAGACCTTTTCAGACCCAGGGTACGGAACTCAGACTTTTTCAGACCCTGTTGAATTTTTGGCATAAAAAAAGCCTTTGAACAGTAATTTTATACCATTCAAAGGCTCATTATTTGATTTGAAAATTGTCTATCCTTCGAGTATTTTCTTATACTCTTCTACTACAACTGATTTGTATTTCCATCCAAGATACTTATGAGAAGCATTATCGTTGTCAGTTGGATTAACTCCTACCGACAATCTATAATGCCTAAAGGCTGTACCACTTGCTTTACCCATAACATTCTTTGAGCACCAGCTATCGAATTGGCTGACCTTGTAACCACTTACATGTTTTTCGCCTATCCATTTGAAGAATCCAAGGAACTCCAACATGGCGGCAGTATGACCAAATGTATCTGCTATTGTATCTTTCTCTTGCAACATGCATTCTACCAGTTGACGTATCTTCTCAGGTGTACCAAGTTCTTTGACCTTTGGCATTTCTGAGAATGTAAACGCATTGGCAGCATCTAAGAATAAGTCAAACTTATCTTTTGTGGTAGCTCTGATAAGCGTGGTTTTATCTGGCAATTCCTGTTTGGAAGAAACAGAATTTTCCGATTTGGCACTCAATGAGAGAGTCACGCTAACCTTATCGTTGTATCTTGCAACTACATCATCTTCTGGAAATTTTCCATTCCATTCAAAGACATAGTTCTCAAAGTCTGTTTCGTATGCCTGTTGACTACTCTTTTCCATTACTCTCCTGAATGTGTGATACACTTCAAAATAGAGTTGAGTCATAGATTCCTTAATAAATAGGTCGTTGCTGTCTTTGCAAATTGACGTTATTGTCGAAAACAATTTGCGGACATAAGTACGTACAACAGCATCGTCATGAACCGATTTTACGAGCATAAGCATGGATTCCATAGTTCTCATGCATTCCATCTTGACCAATAAATGCAGAAATTTGTCTGTTGGCGTATTTTCTGCTATAGGCTTAAACACTCCTTCAAGACACACCTTGCAATCTACTCTTGTGTATTCGTCAGCTCCGAAACACATCCCTGAATTCCTGGCTTCTTCTGCACCTTGGCGCACCTCTCGGTCATCTTTATATCCTGCTGAGACTTTAACCAATCCGTTTTTTTCAACTGCTGCAATAAGGGCTTGCTCAATAGCCATGAGGTTTTGTTCTCCTCTGGCGTGAAATTTCGAAAGGTCACGCCAAAGCAGAGAAATCTCTTTTTCTGTCTTGAGCGTTGTGAGTATCTGCCTGCGCAAATCTCCCCTTAACATACTATCAACTATCGGTAATGTCATAGCTTCAAAGAATTAGAGCATCCATAGATTGTGCTTGCCAAAATCAGGAAGGTCTTCGTCAGCAAAGTGTGGAACATACTGTGCAACCAACTCAGGATAGGCTATTGTAATAGGAACATTCTGCATTTTGACTGATTTCCAGTATAGGCGGCAGAACTGATATACCTGCGTAATAATGTCAATTGTGTCTTCTTTTGTAAGTATACCTCCTGAATTAGTATTGGCGCTCGTTATGGTAAGTTTAATTGGGAATAGTATATCGCCTTTGCCATAATCGCTATATCTTTCGTTGTTGTAAAGCAGGAACTGGGTGTTTCTCAGATGTACATAGGTTCCACTTTTGGGCATATAGTCGGTCTTGCTTGCGTCGAACGCAATCAAGTCATCGTTTACTGCTGTTACCATGTTCACAACATAGACAGGACATTGCAAACCATTTTGTTTGAGCATCATTTCTATTTGCTCACCTTCGTCCTTGCGTAATTTCTTGTAGTAATGAATAATCAAACGATCAGGTTTACCATATTGCTTGCAGAATTGCCAAAGGGCTTTTTTCAGACTCGTACCGAGTGCTTCCGTGTCTTCTGCTTGACAGCAATCAAACTCGCGGAACTGACCTTCTTTGTCAAAACAGAAAGCGGTTCCGAGGTATGGTTTTCTGCCAACTTGTTTTGAGGCGCCAATTCCGACAATCATATCATTACGTTGCGAAAGGCTTTCCAATCCCCACGGCATACCATACTGCTTGCCAGTAATGGCAGCAGCTATATTTGGAATGAAGAAATTGAAGTTGTCCTTCGCTATATTTGGTGCATAAATTACCTGCGAGTTTATCTTTGACTTCATCAGCAATTCCTTCATTCTATAATATAGTTCGTGAAGTTGTGACGATTGGGTGTCTTTGTGTATCTCGCTAATGATAATAGCAATATAATTGGTGCCTGGGACAAAACGTTTATCATCCATTAAGTGTTGCTGCAACTCTTGTAGTGCAGTATCGTAAGACTTATAGGATAGACTTAGATTTGATACCCAAGACAAAGGTTGATTCAGGTACTCCCCCAAGCGCTTGAAAATTTTGCCTGTACCAAATTCCTTATCACCCTCGCGCAATACTGATGAGTCTTTACCATTCTGGAAGATGTTCCACAAACGGTTTCTTGCTGTATTGCTTTGCTCAGAATTCAAACTGATAAAGAAATACTTGAAAGGCTGTGGTTGGGTGAATGGTCCATGCTGAGGAAACTCATTTCTGGGTAAAGCTCCTACAAATCCATCGCCATATATCAAATTTCTCGCCTTGTCATCTACCATAAAAATATCTTCTGGCTTTACAGATATTAGAGCACCATTGTTCAGAATATTGATGTCCAATGCATCCTGAAACTGCTGAGTAACAAGATAATTGCTAATGAAGTCTGATATTTTCTTCATTTTTGTAGCATACTTATTCCTATCGTATGAACGTGGTTCCTGCAAATTCAGAACTCTTTTAGTGTATCGGTTGATGATAGGGCAACCTCCTCCATATTTTTGAAAATGATGTTGCTTAAGTTGTTTTCTGCGTAGGACTTCTGTACCAGCTATGACATCAAAGCCGTGGTCATCAAGGTCAACATCATACAATGTCTTCTTTGAACAGCGACTCTCTCCACTATGGCTGACATCTATTTGCCAACTGTCAGTTATATCTTGATAGTAGGGTCTGAGTGTGAATCTATTGTAAAGTATGGAGATCCCCTCATCTTTAGGAACCCATATTTCAATTCGGCCTATAAAATCACGGCATACAGGAAACCCCAGTCCTCTAAAATAGCGCACAATCTTCTGAGTCATCTCATATCTGCCGATACGACATAACTTGTTCAAATCTGCGTTGACCGAGAATTGCTCGCCTCTTAGTATTCCTTCAAGTTCTACCTCCCAATTGGCAAGGAAGACCTCCGACAATCCTGTCAAACATGGATTATCTTCCCAAAGGTTTTCGCATGATGCTTTTGGCACACGAATAGTAGCATACTTCCATGTGCTTTCCAATGCCTTAGTGAGACCTCCACATCCAGCGAAGAGGTCAATTACTTTGTACTTGCTGCGTCTTTCGACCGCGATACTGTTAAATACCATTCTGTTGATTTCTGTCATGTGAAAATCGGGTATTCTTTTTGGTTTGTTACTTCCTATTCGTCGGGAACCGACTAAAGGGATTTTGATTAGCCATACTTGTATAGTATGGCAATTTAGACTGCAAAAATACTAATAAAAGATGATAAAGTTGCACAAAACGCAATAAAAAGGACGTTTTCTATTAAAAAAACAATGTTTATGAACGATTTTTAAGGATTAATTTGTAATTTTGCACCACTATATTATATATAATGAACGTATATGGAACGCAAGATTAACCGAATAAAGACCATGCTTGTTGACAAGGGAAAGACCAACAAGTGGCTCGCAATGCAACTTGGCAAAGACCCAGCAACAGTCAGCAAATGGTGTACGAATGCGGCTCAGCCAACCCTCGAAACAATGATGCAGATCGCCCAACTTCTGGAAGTTGAGATGAATGACCTTGTTCGTTTTGATGATCTGCCTAAGCCCATTGTAGATAATAGCGAGGATTAAAACATGTAATGATATTACAAATATGCAATTACCAGAATATCATAATCTGTCAACCGATAAGTTAGGGTGCATTTTCAAAGACACGAGTGCAACCTATAAGTTCTATTGGTTTATCTCTATCCTTGACCTTTTCGTTATGAAAGGCAAGGTCAAGATGGTTATATGGGAAATCATAGCAGAGATGATTGGTAATGCATGGTATCCTATCCACTATTTCCATCTTTCCTTTGGTAAGCAGGACTCCCTTGACAAACAGATTCGAGAGATTCGCGATTATACCAATATAGCCATTGATAGAAACAAGAACGAACTTGTGGATGAGATTTTACAGCACCCGAATCAAAAGGCGATACGGAAGATGTTGAGAGTTTTTACCTACAATGTCCCTTTCCGTTTCTTGCGTCCATGGATAGATACAAGTGATGATGCGTTGATGGCAAAACGTTCTGAGTCATTTGAAAATGATTGCCTGTATTCACTTCAAAGAGAAAACAGCGAATGGATGGTAACGATAAATCCAGTATGGTATGATTATTTACGGAAAAACTACGGAATACTCAGGGATTTTGCATACTGGAATCTCGTAAACTTCATCCAAGCAAGAAACCCTAATGTACCAAACATCCCGAGCAAGTTGATAAAGCCCATTGAGCGCAACTCTCTTACGAAACAACATAGGTTTTGGGATACTGTAATTAAGGAACAGGGTGGCATTAATTGTATCTATACAAACAAGCCTCTCATGCCAGGAGATTATGCTCTTGACCACTTCATTCCTTGGAGTTTTGTTACTCACGATCAGATTTGGAATCTTATGCCAGCTGACTCAAGTATCAACTCCTCTAAGAGCAACAAATTGCCTGACCTTGATGTGTATCTGATGAAACTAGCAGAAGAACACCAGAAAGCAGTTTCAATAATTTATCATCGTAACCCAAGCGACAAATTACTGGAGGATTATTGCAGCATCATTGAACGTCCTGCCGATCTAATAGAAATGGATAAGGAACATTTGATGACTGTCTTTGGCAAAACGTTCTATCCTCTCTATCAGATAGCAAGCAATATGAGTTTTGAAACTTGGAAATACAATTCACAACTATGAGCCAACCCATCATAAACCATCCTTATCTAACAGCCATAAAGCGAACAGCAATCTCTGTTCCAACAAGGTATCTGCTCCAACATGATCTGCTGAAGGGGAAGATACTTGATTTTGGTTGTGGGTATGGATTCGATACTGACGAACTCCAGAAGCAAGGTTTCGACATTATAGGTTACGACTATTATTATCGACCAGATTATCCAGAAGGGAAGTTCGACACTATCATTTGCAACTATGTGCTGAATGTACTTGAACCGTATGCTCAAGCAGAAGTTTTGATGAATGTAACCAACCTCCTTTCGCCTAAAGGTACTGCTTATTTTGCCGTTCGACGTGACTTGACAGAGGAAGGATTCCGCTTGCATGCAATTCATAAAGAGTACACTTATCAATGTAATGTAAAGTTGCCCTTCCCAAGCATAGGCAAGACGAGTAGCTATGAATTGTATCAGTATAATCACTTTAACAAACTTCCACGCGAAGAAGGAGTGAAGTGTCCTTTCTGTAAACTTTCACGTAGGGTTGAAATAATTTGCGAAACAGCAACATGTGTTGCTTTCTATGATGGTTATCCTGTATCACCAGGTCATGCGCTCATCATACCAAAGAGACATGTTTCTTCTTACTTTGACCTTACTAATCATGAGCGTGAAGCTATGAACGTCATGCTTCAATACGTGAAGAAGAAAGTCGAAGAGCGTTTCCATCCCGACGGTTTCAATGTAGGAATCAACGTTGGTGAAGCCGCTGGCCAATCCGTGTTTCATTGCCACATGCACCTCATTACTCGATACAAGGGTGATGTTGAAAATCCTAAAGGTGGCGTGAGAGGAGTGATACCTAGCAAACAAAAGTATTGAATCTTATGGCAAAAAGATATACTATACCAGAACTTGCACAAATGCGTGAGTCGGAAGATCACGTAGAGTTCAAAAAAGGCGAGGGAGGTAACGTCTCGTATAACGGAAAGGGCAAAGATAAGCCCAATGAAAGAAGACGTTGCATTCTTGGTTATGTGGCTGCACTTTGTAATGAAGGCGGTGGTCGCATCGTCATTGGTATGCATGACAGATGCCCTCATGCCGTGACAGGAACTAGTCAATGTGAAAGTGGACTCGGCCAGCTTGAAAGCGACATCTATAGGGACATGGGCATACGACCAGATGTGTATGAGCTTTTTGAGGATGGTACAGGGAAGCGTGTGCTAGTAATAGAAGTTCCTGGGCATCCGATAGGAAAGGTTTTCAAATTCGAGGACGTGCCACTAATGCGTGTCGGTGAGGAGCTGAAGCCTATGTCTGATGCAATGTTTCTGAAAATAATGCAAGAAAGCGAGCCTGACTTCTCGGAAAAAATCTGTGAGGGACTTACAGTCGAAGACCTAGACCCTGCTGCTATTGAAAGGATGAAGCAAGAGTATGCAAGCAAATGGAATAAGCCTGAGTTTGCGAAATTGCCAACAAGTCAGGCGCTGTCGGATTTCAAGTTGATTGATCAGGACGGTCGCTTGAATTATGCCGCATTGATACTCATAGGAAAGGAGGCTGCGATTCATAAATATCTGCCTTGCAATAATGTTGTGGTGGAATACCGTCTGTTCCATAGCATGATAGAATATACTGCCAGGAAGGAATTTACTGGTCCACTATTCCTTCTTGTTGATGAAGTATGGAATTACATCAATCAACCGGCAAGTAATCCACTGCTCCACTATCGTGATAAGATGAATATCTATGACCTGCCAGCTTTTAACGAAGTGGTGATACGTGAAGCAATTTTGAATGCTATTTGTCATAGAGTAATGTACATTCAGAGCGACGTGGTGATAAAACAATATCCTGACATGCTGACAATCACCAATGCTGGAGGATTCCCATTTGGTGTGGATGTGGACAACATCTTGAAGGTGAATAGTATGCCACGAAGTAAGCGTATTAGTGAGGTTCTTCAGAAAACAGGACTTGTTGAGAAGAGCGGACAGGGTGTTGACAAGATGTTCTACCATTGTTTGATGGAGGGCAAATCTTTGCCCGATTACTCTGGGACAGACAACTTCCAGGTATGTTTGAAATTATCTGGTACTATTGAGAATACAGCCTTCTTGTTGTTTGTGAAGCACATTCAAGACGAACGTCATGAAGCTGATAAGCTGAACGTGTTTGATCTCTTGGCGCTCTATAAGGCTTCAAAGAATGAGAACCTACGCGAGGTCGATAGAGAGACATTGAATAAACTGCTTCAAGAAGGCTTACTCATAGACACAGAAGAAGGGTACAAACTCCCGAAAGAATATGATGAATTGTCGGTTACCTGTCGGGAAGATGTCGGAAACTCTGTCGAGAATTCAAATAACGTCCAATTGACTGAACGTCAGCAGGCTATATATAATATAATAAAAGATAATGGAGATGTAACGGCTAAATCTTTGTCGGAAACTCTGTCGGGAACTTTGTCGGTTACTCCAAGAACGATAGAACGAGACATTCGCTTTCTCAGAGACAATGGTTTCATCCGTAAAGAAGGAAAAAAGAACAAAGGAATTTGGGTGGTTCTTAAATAAGAATAGTATATGAACGAAGAACAGAAATATATTGACTTTGAATCTTACGAACGTGTGGCAGAACCACATAAGCGTGAGAGGGTCTCGGCTTGGCGTACCGCTATTGGTCTTCAAGATGTGGATGGACTTCGTGTGTCCGAATATCTGAAGGAAACAGCGGTAAAGCACATTGAGGGTGACATCACTATCGATGAAGTTAGAGAACAACTTCGCTCATACTATATAAACAAGACAACGCACGATGTTGATGATGCAGAAAAGGAAGAGGCAGACCGTGTTGCTGCCAATATTACGAAATTGCTGAATGAGCAGTCTTTCTCGCTTACTCCTTTGGAATTCTTGAATATCCATAGGCATCTGTTTGAGGGCATCTTTAAGCATGCTGGCGAAATCCGACCTTTTGACATCAGTAAAAAGGAATGGGTATTGCAAGGAGATACGGTTGTGTATGGACGTGCTGCAGACATTCATGCAGCATTGAAATATGACATACAGACGGAGCGTGATTTCAGTTACAAAGGCTTGACATCAGATGAGATTATCTCGCATGTTGTGGACTTTGTGACTTTGCTTTGGCAGAACCATCCGTTCCGCGAAGGTAATACTCGAACAACAGCGGTATTCATTATAAAATATCTACGTTCTTGTGGCTTTAAGGTAAACAATGAGTTGTTTGCAGACAACTCCTGGTACTTCCGTAACGCCCTGGTACGCGCCAATTACCGAAATCCTCAGAAAGGCATTCAACCTGACAAGTCTTTCCTCGTGAAGTTCTTCCGAAATCTGTTGCTCGGTGAGAATAACAAACTGAAGAATCGTTATATGCTGATTGGATATAAAGACAATGAGGACGATACCCATACAACCACCCATACAACTACCCATACAAGTTCAATTGATATACAGCCCTCATCAGATAACGTAAGGCGTTTGGTATTGGCTATCGGCAAAGAAGAAATGAACGTGAAGAGTATGATGGAAGCCGTAGGTTTGAAGAACCGTCCTAACTTCCTAGATTATTCTCTCACGCCAGCAATAAACGAAGGATTCGTGCGCATGAAGTACCCAGATAATCCACATCATCCTCGCCAACGATATTTGCTGACAGTAAAGGGATTGATGTTGTTGGATGGAAATAATAGATAAACCCGAAAAACTGAAATTTGACACATGGCAAATTACATCATAACAGCTACTTGTAAGCAAGTTGAACTCCTTTCTTTGGCTTGCAATCAGGCAATGAGGATTCACATAGGACAATTAGCAGATCCGTTGACTGTCCAACTCAATTTCGAGATTGGGTATCTTCGTCACCATGATGGAGAACCTGGTCCTATGGAAGTCCAGGAGAAATTGGAAGAGTTGTCAAAACTGTGCTGGCATAACAGATCTTATGGCTATGGATATGATGAAATATCTAAGGAATATTGGAAATTATATCAAATTTTCAAAAGTGCAGAAAACTCACTCACATCAAGCACCTTTCAATTGACATTCCATCAATTGGAATTTATAAGGAAAGCGTGCGAACAGGCTGCACGTCTTCGTGCTGGGCAACTTGACTATATTTTCA
>JAKSKR010000036.1 GCA_024401645.1 Paludibacteraceae bacterium
TGCAACTTTCAGAAAATATTTCCATTGTCGTAGTTCCATTGTCTATTTCGTAAAATGAACTGTGTCAAGTTGTGAATTCAACTATATTTGAGTTTTTCAAAATTGAATTACAATGCGAAAGTAATTCAAAAAGAATCACAAATCAAGACATTGTCTTAAATTTGTGTTGCTAACCGAAGCGCAACGGGGCTCTGCTGGGGAGCAACCCCGCCAGGAATCATTTCTCCTTCTAGCACTGCATTGAGGATGCTTTGGATCATCGGAGCTAATGCTCCATCTTTTCCAAACAATGGCTTTCCTGCCAAGCACTGCTTGACAATCTCTTCACGCATCTTTACGATGTCTTCTGATTCTTCGTTTGTGTTCATGTTTATAAAAACGATTTTGTTGTGTTTTTAGTGCATGACACAGTTTAGTTTACAGTCTTCATTTCGTAAAAAAGCTTTTAGGAAGCATGATGCCGATGACCATCATAAGGATTATTAGCATCATCATCAACCCGTTATAAATAAAAATATCAATGTAGTGCATAGGGTCAACGCCTTCGTTGTGACACCTCAGATAACTTATCATCGCCTGTACAGTACCATAAGCATACATACCTGGAATCATCGGAAGTAATGCAGGAAACGAGAACATTTCGCTAGGGCAATGCTTCTTGTAGGAGATATAAAGCGAAAGAGCACCGATGATTAACGATGCCACCAGAGTAGCAAGAATAATGTGTACATGCAAAGCACTGTTCATCAGGAAAAAACGTGTCGCATGTCCAACAGCAGCAATGACGCCACTCCATGGCAACATCTTTCGTGTTGGGTTGTTTATACTACCAAAACCAATTGCAGCGATACACGCAAAGAATGCGTCTGTATATATGTCCAACTCCATATTATCTCCATTCTATGTTCGTAATCAATAAAGCCAGACACAATCCGATGCTGAGACTGATTGTTGTTATGATAGCCTCTGCCAATCGGCTCTGCGCCACAAGGTGGTGGCCAGCGAGCATGTCACTTATGGCGTTGATGAAACGTATTCCTGGTACAAGCCATAGGACACTGGTGGCGACGGCTGTCTCAGGTGTGTCACTGATGCCGAAGATGAATCCTGACGTTCCAAGGATAGCTGAGATAAGTCCTGCTATGGTTGTCACAATACGGGCATCCATGTGCCAGCGTAGCATAAGACTTTTGTAGTAGAAGCCTACTGCAGTCGCCACAAAAACTATTCCCATAGCCGTCCAGTCGCCACCGAACAGTTTGCAAAACGACATGTTTGCAAGCGAAGTGAGCACCATCACCTCATAGTGATTGATACGTGGCTCATCGATAATGTCCGACATTTGCTTATTTGCTTCTTTTATTGCCATACAAGAGTACACCTCACCATCCTCTTGGGTAGTTTTCTGTTCTTCAATGCGGTGACTCAGTTGAGTGAGCTTAGCTATAGTATTAAGATTGATACCTCCCGTATGGGCTCTTCCCACCTGGTTATAGCTGTGTTCTCGCTGTTTATTCCATACATTGACAAGAACACGTGTAGGAAGAATGGAAATATCCACTTCAACATCATACACTCTTGCCATTCTTCCCACACAACGTTCTATCCTTGAAGTTGTAGCTCCAGCTGAAAGCATATTCGTGGAGTAGTCTGATAGAAACAGACAGATACTCTTAAGACGCTCGTGGACGTCGTTAGTCTTCATCGTCATCGTCGTCAAAGCTGTTATCCTCGTCGTTAGCAAAAGTTATAAAATGATAGTGCTTATTCAACATCCATAAACGATGTATCATCTTCACACCAAAAGGAAAAAAAATGACACCAATCAAGAGTGCCAATACCAACCAAGCGCTGTCGCTACCTATTCCCATGGTAGCATTTTCTGCAATGTATTCCATATTTTTTTGTTTTTTTATTTCTGAGTGCAAAGTTACAACAGAAATAGAATAACAAAAGACAATGGTTATTATTTCTACAAATAGCTACATTCTTTATTTTGCAATCTATATTATCGATAGCCAACGCCGCTGATCGAAATTTATCTTATATATAACATCTTATGAAAATGTACAAAAATGGAAATTTTATACGTTCACTCTCGAGCGGGTAAAATTCTTTTTGAATGAAAACAAAAATAGGTTAGGGGCATCTCTTTATACAGAACTTATTGATGAGACCAAAGAGATTTCTGAAGATATTAGGTGGAGTCGAAGTGAAGAAGGAAAACTTATCTTAAAAATTGAATCTTGGATTGAGGAACAAAGAAAGGTGCTTGATGAAAAATGGCCTAATGAGTTTATATATATAGGAAGAAGTATTGATGAACCTATAAGTTTAATTATAGGAGGATTGGTTTCTTCTATGAAGGAGGATGAGTTGGTGAATTTTTTTAATTCTCAAAAACCTCCGATTTCAGTATCTTACAAGTTTTAAGGATTTTATCTCTTGGTGATGAATTTGACGAATTTTAGGAAAACACAAAGTAGAATATTTATTGCGCTTTTTTCTCTATTATTATCTTGCAGTGTCAATCATGTGGAATTGAAAGACAGTGTATGGACTGATGATGCTAATACGAGAAGATTGTGTTCTTTTATAATTGATTCTGTTTCACTAAAGAATGTGAATTTAGAAAACACTGTTTATTATGAGAAAATACATCATTTAATTAAACTCCGCAGTTTTTATAATTTGCCAAAGTCTTATGATTGTCTTTTCTTGGAAAATAAGGGCAACGTGATAATTGCAGAGTTCTTACCCCACGAAAATATTAATCATTACAATAAGTATTATAGTTATATTGATGATTTCCTTGTTGTTTGTTCAAAGGAATTTTCATTCAAAGAGTTAGATAATAGAACCCAGAAATTTTTCATATACGGATATCCGGAAGATGTACCTGACTTATATGATAAAGAGTGGCTCTCAATCTGTTTAATTCAAGGGGACTCTGTTAAAGAAACGTTCTCTACTATTCATCAGTAATACTGAATTTTTCGTGCTATTGCATAATAAGAAAACAAAGTTTAAATTAGCACAATGAAACATATATATTGTGATGCTTGTAAACAAGAATTTGTAGAATGGTGGCTAAACAAAAGATTGTATGAAAAAATTCAAATATGAATTAGATTTCGCCAATATTCCATATCAAATGCATGACGAAATAGTCAGTAAGATCAATCTAACAGAAAAAAGTGTACAATTATGTTTTGATGATATTCACTTTGCCCAAGAACATAGAAAGGCTGTGATAGAATTTTTCGGGATGGAAGATGTTTCTTGTGCTTTGTTAATGCAAGTGTATGAACAAAAACGAACGAAAATTTCTCGGGGCAAAGTTTACTTTCCTGAGGAGTTTGATGATTTTTTCGAAATGAATAAATGTTCGTTAATTGTTACAGATATTTTGGTCGGTTATGGATCGTTTTTGATAACCGGAAAAGTTATAGAAGGCGATGTTATTGGTGATAAGCGTTTCTCGTTGAAAATTGAAGCAAAAACTATAGAGTATAGGTGGTTCTAATTTACTAGTGTTTGCCATTGCCCTTTATGAGAACCTGCTGAATTTCAGCGAAAAATATTGAATAAATCAGGAAAACTGTAAACGATTTATAATAGGAAAGGGGAAGTATCTTTTAATGGATACATCCCCTTTTTCATTTAAAGCATTACTTTAAAACACAAACTACATTTTCTCCAATAATAAGTCTACATTAGGAGATTGAAACTCAAAAACTACTTTATGAACCTTTTCGTTACTGTTTTATTACTTGTCTTCAAATTGAGTAGATAAACGCCTTGGTTGAACGCCTTTTCAATGCTAATTCTATTGAAACCGTTTACAACGTCGAACTGGTAGTTGCCCATCATAGTACCGTTCGTTGAGTAGATTCTAACATTTGCAATGTCGTCATCTTCAGTGTCGAGTACAATGTCAATACCGTTTTCTGTATTGTAAATCTTCAAATCGTCAATCTGCATTTGTTCTGTAACGTCAGCACTCAATGCCTCGTTGTATTTCTTGTAGTCGAGAAGGTAGTAGCAGGCATTCTTCACTACCGAAAGACCATCGTCGGTTATTAGGCCGTATGAACTTGAGTTCAAACCGATTTGGATGTATGGCTCGTTCATAACTGTACCTGCAACCGATGTGCCAGGTGCCATTTCGAAGATGCAAACTTGGTCTTCGCCTTCTACTGTTGCTACGGTGTTGATAGTACCTTCAGCATCGTTTAGCGATTCTGGATTCATGAATGTCAAAGCCTTGGTATCAACATCGCTGAACATTGTAATGGCATTGTTGGCGTCGAGTGTAACATCTTTGAACATTGGGTGATTCTTGAACTTGCTGTCCACTACAATCTTTGTTGCGGTGGTGTTGTCGCCATAACCGGCTTTAGCCCAGTTCCAAGCTCCTTCGGCTGTCTTGTAGGCATGTACCTTCATGCTGAGCATTGGAATGCCTACAGATTTAAGTTCTTCCACGATTGGAGCGGTTGATGGAGTAACCTCACTGATGACAACGAGATTGAACTTGGAAAGATCGATGTTCTTCAGCGATGCGTCATATTCACGAACGTACAAGTCTTCGCAACCCTTTAGTGCTGTAAGAACCTTGTCTTTTGCGTAGTTCTCTCCGGTTTGGCTTGTAATGTAAGCCACGTTCTTCAAACCGCTTGGTGCCAAGTTAATGCTTACCATCTTTGTTACGGCTTCGCCTTCGCCAACGGTTGTTACCTCGAATGTTGCTGCGGCTTTAACCGAACCTGAAATTACTGCAGTATTGCCCGATTTCTTTATTGACAAACCTTCTGGCAAGTTCTTAACTGTAACATCGGTTGCAGAACCTCCAAACTGGAAGCTGATTGGAAGAATGTTCTCTTCTGCAAAGATTTCCTGGTTCAACTGGCCCAAAACTTCCATTGTCTGGTTCTCTGGTTCCTGTGGGGTAGGGGTTGTTTTACCGGCAAGGTAAATATCTGGTTGCTTCACGTTAGCAATACCGTCGCCAATATAGAAGCCGAGGTGAGGCGGCTGGTTGTAGGCAGTGTTCTGCCATGCAATACCCATACGGTAAACGGCATCGTGCATAAGGGTGAATAAGCGGTACTGGGTAGGAATGGTGGTGGTGTTGATGTAAATCTTGTCTGCACCATTGTGGAAGATGACTTCCTCGCGCCAGTCTCCGAACAAGTCTGCCTGCAAGCATGGGGTGTTCTTTGTACCGTTACAAGCCTGACCGGTGAAGGTAATAAGTCGCTTGGTGCCGTTGCCTGTCCACTTGTCGCACTTGGTTCCGTCAAGCAATTCGTCTTGCAAGTCACCGTCCCAATAGATACGGAAGTTTACTGATGGCTTGGTCGATGAAATGACGTTACCCTTGCAGTCGTATACGTTTGGCGCAGAACTCCACATTTCAAAGCCCTTGTGTTTAGGGTCAATGTCGGCTGCCATACCACGACCGTTATCGGTTCCGGTTTGTTTACCGAATATAACTTTTCCGGTTTTAAGGTTGCGCAATTCGTAACCGTAAGCTGAACTCTTCTCTTCGTGTACGAACCAACCTAAAAAGTCGTTGGTAGAAGGGTCCATCTTCGATACGTGCTGGGCATCGCCGTGGCCGTAACCTGTGCGGTACATAAGTTTACCATCGTGGTCAATGCAAGCCGAACCGTAAATAATTTCATCGTATCCATCGTTGTCAACATCGGCAACGCTTACATTGTGGAAACCTTCGCCGTAAGCACCCTTTCCTTTTTGGTCTGAATTGTGGTACCAGCGCTGAACAAGCTTACCATTCTTGAAGTCGTATGCTGTGATGGTTGAACGGGTGTAGTAGCCGCGGCACATAACCAAGCTTGGGTGTACGCCATCTAGGTAAGCTGTGCATGCCAAGAAACGGTCTACGCGGTTGCCATAGCCATCGCCCCAACCCGATACGTTACCTCTTTCGGGGTTGAACTTTACGGTAGACATTTCTGCACCGGTTTCACCATTAAACATGGTTAGGTATTCTGGGCCACTCAAAACATAGCCGCTGCCGTTTCTGTAGTCTTTCTTGGGGTCATCGTTACCCATTATAACGTACTTGCCTTTTCCGTCTTTTGTGCCAGGTGCGGTCTTGCAGGCAACTTCTGCCTTTCCGTCGCCATCGTAGTCATAAACTTGGAATTGGGTATAGTGGGCTCCGGCTCTTATGTTTACGCCAAGGTCAATTCTCCATTTGAAAGTTCCGTCTAGTTCGTAGCAATCTAGATAGACATTATCGGTATTTCCGCTTTGTGAGTTGTCTTTCGCATTGCTTGGATTCCATTTAAGGATCAATTCGTACTGGCCGTCACCGTCAACGTCGCCTGCACTCATATCGTTCGGTGCGTAGTTTGAGCCTGGTCGCTTAAGGTTAATTGTCTTTGTCTGGCTGTCCCAAACTTTTGTGGTTGCCGATGTTTCTACTTCCTTATTGTTAAGGACTGCCTTAACGACGTAAGAGGAAGAGGTGCTACCACCTGCATCGGTATAGTTGGTTTTGTCGTTGATAGGTTTATCATTGATCTTTGTACCATTTCTATAGATGTTGAACCCAACAGCCGGATTGTCGGTTCCTAAATAACGCCAACTAATGAAGACGCCATTAGAAACTTTTACTGCAACAACACCTCTGTCGAGGTTTTCCATCTGTCGGCTAGCACCAGAACTATACTCTGTTAAGGAGAGCGCGCCTACTAGTAAAGCAAGTTTACCGTATGAAAGTAACGTGTTTTTCATGATAGTAATTTGTTAGTTAATTCCTGCAGCAAAATTACTATCACACTGTAATTCAAGTATTCAAAATCAATTCAATGATATGGAAAATCACCCCATGAAACTAAAATGCGGTTTTTGAAACAAAAAGCCTATAACAAATTATTAATTCTTGATGGTGGGCAACCGAATGCATCCTTAAACTTGCGGCTAAAATAGAGAGGATCGCTAAATCCAACAGCGTAGGCTACGTCGCTTACCGATGCGTTGCCCGATACTAGCATCTGTTTCGCTTTGTTCAGTCTATAATCCGACAGTATTTCTACTGGCGATTTGTCGGTTAGGGACTTTAATCGGCGGGTAAGGGTCGATTTGCTTAATCCTAATGCGTTTGCCATGTCGTCGAACGAGTAACCGGGCTCTTGGTAGTGCTCTTTTACAATGTCTAGCAACTGTTCTAGCAACGGGTTCACTTCCTCGGTTTGCGGTTGGTCATCGTTCATGGCGCCCAACAATATGGATAATTGTTGCTTTTTTAGTACAGAAAGGACATTGCATGCTTTAATGACCAGTTCTTTCTCGTTGAATGGCTTTGGAATATAGTCGATGGCACCTTGAGAAAGTCCGCGAATGCGTAACGACTCTTCGTTAATGGCTGAAATGAACAGGAAAGGTATGTTCGAGGTCAATGAATTAGCCCTAATTGCATCGAACATTTCCATACCATTCATTTTCGGCATGTCTACGTCGCTGATGATGAGGTCTGGAATGTTGTTCTTTGCCAGTTGCAGGCCTTCCTCTCCGTTTTCGGCAGTTAAGACATTCACAAATTCCGATAATAAGGACTTAACGTGAAGCACGATTAGTGGGTCATCATCTACAATGAGTATGGTTTTGCCTTCAAGCAGTTCCTTGTCTATTTCAATGTTGGCGTTGTGGGGTGCCGAAACTTTATCTTTTTTCGTCACAATAGGAATATCGGTACGTACTAGTGAAACCTCTATGTCGGTTCCTTCGCCTAGTTTACTGCTAATGTTAAGTGTACCATTGTTTTGCTTAACGAACTCTTGAATAATGCTGAAGCCAAGTCCATAACCTTTTTCCGAAGCTGTTCCCAGTTTGGTGATGCGCATGCCTGCATTCAGTCCGGCAATGGTTTCTTCGCTCATACCCACACCTTGGTCGCTTACGGTTACAACTGTAAAATCGTCTTTTTCAAATGCTTTCAGGCTAATTGAACGCCCTTCTGGGGTGAACTTAATGGCATTGGTAAGCAAATTACGTATGATGGTCGACAGCATTCTTGGGTCGGCATAAATGTAGTGGCTAACGTTTATGTCAACTTTCAGCTTTATGTTCTTGTCGTTAATAAGTCCCTGAATAAGAGCCGTAACCTCGGCAACTATGTCCTTTATGTTTATGTTTTGGAATTCGCAGCTTGCCGTAATCTTGTTTTCGGTGGCCCAGTCGAGCAGTTTCAGCATTTGGCCCTGTAGTACCGACGATGCGTGGTACACTTGCCTTAATAAGATGTTGTCTTTCTCTTCTGGTTTCTTCAATAGGTCGCCAAGGCTGCCAACAATCGAGAACATTGGGTTCTTCAAGTCGTGTGCAATGATTGAGACCAGCTGATCCTTGTCTTTCAATGCGCGGTGTAGCATGTCGTTTTGCAGTTCAACCTCCTTTTCGCGCTGTTGTAGCGATAGGTTGGCCTTGCAGAGTTCTTGGGTACGTTTTGTTACCTTTTGTTCCAGCTCAATTTTCTGTTTGGTAATTCTTTTGATGCGGCTGTAGAAAATGAGTAGGGCGGTAACGGTTATGACAAGCACGAGTAGGGTATAGAACCACCACGTCTGCCACCATGGTGGTGAAACGTTTAGCCCCATCTCTAGCTGCACGTCATCTACAATCTCTCCTTTGTTAAGGAAACGGACTTGTAGCTTATATTCACCTGGCGAAAGTTGGGTGATGCCTATGGTCTGGTCTTCATCTACTGGAATCCAAGTCGTGTCTAGTCCGTTAATGCGGTAGTAGGCTGTGGTGTTATTGTAAGACGTAAGGTTGACCACCTCAAATTTCAGGCTGATATCAGTTTGGTCGTAAGCCAGGTTCAGTTGCTTAATGCTTGAAAGCGAAGCTGGCAATAGGCCTGTACTGTCAACTTTTACCTTCACGCCCCTAAACGAAAGGTCTGACCATTCAACAAAGGGTTTAACTTGTTTAGGTTTTATGTTGGTGTTAATGACTACGAAACCTTGCTTTGTACCGAAATATAATCTGTTTTTTGAGTCCTTGTAGATTGCGCGTGGTATGAAAAAGTCGCGGTCATAGTCGCTCAATATATCAACTTCGTTGCTATAGGTTTTCTTCTCGTAATTGAAGGAAATGATGCCGTTTATGCCACTTGTCCAAATCTTATTGTCGCTATCGCAATAAATGGCGCTGTATGCCCCCGATGGCAGAAACTCCAATTTCTCGAATACATCTTTCTCGGGCGAAAAGCGGTAAACGCCGTTGCCGGCAACAGCGTAACAGTTGTCTTTTTGGTCGACTGCAACTTGATGTATTTCAAGCGGGTTATGGCTTACGTCTTTCTCGGTATCGGGGAAGAGCGGTTTACAGTTCCCTTTGTTGTCTATGCGCCAAATGGTTCTGGTTGTTGCAATCCATGTGCAATTTTTGGCAAAGCATACGTGGTTGGCATTTCGGTCCGGATTGTTCTGCGAGAACGTAGAATTGGTCGGGAACGAATATCTTTCCCAATTTTTTGCATTCGTTGTGGTGTAGATGCCTTCGCCCGATAGGCAGACCCAAATGTTGCCGTTGGGGGCTACATCGGCAAATTTTGTGGTGTAAGATGGATCTTGAATGCCCGAAAATGGAATTTTCCGGTTCTGCAAGGTCATTGCATCTAAGCACGAAATGTTTCCTCCCCAATATGCCAGCAAACACTGGTTTTGATAGGGTTGTATGGAAAGAATACTGGTGGAGGACAGACCTTCACTTTCTGTCAGGTGTTTCCTTATGTTGTAAATCGAGTCTAGTACGAACAGGCCTTGCCCATCGGTGCCTAACAGAATTTCGTGCCTGTTGTTTTCGAAGAAAGACGAACCGGTTACCATTGGTAGGCCAAGGTCCGACGAAAATGCAACATCGGTATCCATTACGTGCGTAATGCGCCATATGCCAGTGTTCTGTGTCCCAACCCATATGTTACCGTCAGCATCCTTAAACAGTGCCGAAATTTTTCTTAAATCGCTATCGTCTCTGTTTATTGGCATGCACCTTTCGAAGCTGAACTGGTTGTTGTTGTAGATGGCCTTCCACAACCCAGCGCCCGATGTGCCTATCCAAATGTTACTGCCGTCGGGACATATTTCAGATATGTTTTTAAAGGGAGCATGTATTTTTGTCAGCTTCTTGTAGTGGCCGCTTATGTCTGTTTTTACCATCCAGAACGAGCCTATTGGCGAACAGAGTAGGGTGGTCACACTGTCGAGTTGGCAAATGTTGTTTATTTGCTCGTTAATCGATTCAAGAACCTCAAAACCAGATACTTTTTCGCCGTTATTGGTGTATATTTTTACGCCCAATGTGTGGCCTACCCAATAACGGTTAAATCTATCTTTCGACAATTCGAAAACAGATGTCCCTTTGGGGACTATGGGTACGAATTGAAACTTATTCAGTTCTTTTGAGAATGAGTATATGCCGGCACGTGTGCTGATGAGTTCTTCTCCGTCAGCCCCCAGGGTGTACCCTGTAATGTCGTGGTAAAACGAGTCGGTTGGCGAGCAGTCTCTAAACGCATCTTTCTGGTTGTTATACGAGACTAGCACACCTCTTGAACTACCGAATGTAACATTCCCATCTTTCATCATGAAAGCATGGTAGATGTCGTTACGGTACATGGTGGGGTAGTCGACCGTCGTAAAGTTCTTGAACGATGTCCCGTTGAAACGGCAAATGCCGTAGTGGGATGCAATCCACAAGAACCCATTCTTGTCTTGTGTTATGTCGTGTATATGGTTACTCGATAAGCCGTTCCTTGTGGAAAAATGAGAGAAGACATATTGGCCTGCATTCAAACGTAGTGTCCAAATGAAACTTAAACAAACGATGAGAATATAGTAAAGTGCTCTATTCATGGATGCAGATGAGTTAATAAAAGCAGTAACAGCTTCTAATAAATGTAGCTCGTATTTTGTAAAAATAACAAAAAGAGAATTATGTATGCCCATCGGCTCAAAAAAATAGGCAAGAATCTTTCAATTCTTGCCTAATAAGATAGTTTTTCAGTTCGGTTTCGATAGAAAATTCAAACCTTTAATCTTTTATGATTTTTGTATGGTAGCTGTTTGTTTTAATAATATATATACCGTTTTGTAGGTCTGTAATATTGATTATTTGGTGTTCTGTATCGGGTTGAACCTTCATGTTCTTAAGTAACATGCCTTTTGCGTTGACGATGATAAGGTTCTCGTTATAACCGAATTTTCCGTCAATCAATAGCTTGCCGTCTGAATAACTGATGCGTTTAACGTTATCTTCACAACTGGTTGACGTTGCCGATGTCAAGTCTCCTTCTGGCGTCATAAGGTAGAAACAGCCGTTTACAAGCAGTTGTTTTGCATCGTCGGTTAGCAAGGCGTAAGAACTTGAATTGATGCCAATTTGTAGCATCTTGTTCTGAATGGTAACTCCGTTTATTGAAGAACCAGCCTTAACCTCTAGAATGTTGGTCTGTTCTAGGCCTTCAATTTGTGCAATGCTTTCAACGGTGCCTTCAAACTTTGTAAAGCTTTCGGCATTCATGTAAGTCAAGCCTTTGCTATTGACGCTTTTTAGCATTTCAATGCTATTGTCGGCTGCAATGTTCAAACCTTTAAAGATTGGGTGTGAAAGCTTGTCTGCATTAATGGTAATGCCAGTTTGTTCTATGTTGTCACCAAAACCGGTTGTTGCCCATTTCCAGGCATTTGTCGCATTCTTATAGGCGTGTACCTTCAAGTTTAGGGTTGGTTTCTCCATGTTCTGCAACTGGCTCATAATTGGAGCTGTAGAAGGAACAACTTCGCTGATTACAACCAAGTCGAAACCAGAAAGGTCTGCCTTCTCCAATTGTGCGTCAAATTCTTCAACATACAAGCCTGCAGTCTGCTGTAGCATAGGCAAAATCTTATCGATTGTGTAGTTTTCTACGGTCTTATCGGTAAAGTAAGCCACCTTTTTGTCTCCTGTCACGAAGGTGTCAACAGGGCTCTCAAATGGCTTGGTTCCACCCTTAAAGTTGGCAGTGGCGGTTGTGGCCTTGTCTGGCATAGTGAAGCGGTAGATGTTGCTGGTTGTTTTCTGTGTACCGTCAAGTCTCCAGTTTTCGAAGGTCTTGCCTGTTGCCGGTAGCACTTTAACTGTTGCTGGGGTACCTTCTGGCAATTGAATGTTCTGGGTTATTGAGCCTGCACCTTCTATATTCGCATTCACTGTAAGCTGATATGCCGGTTTCATGTACTTAACCAAAGCTTCGGTGTATGGGTTGTTAATCTTTTTCAGTTCGTCAACAATGAAGCTGCAAAGGGTAATGGCTCCCATCTCTTGGAAGTGGGTGTTGTCGCTGTTGCCGTCCTTATAGTTGGCATATTCGCCGGCGGCGTAGTTGTTATAGTAGAAACGAGCAAGGAAGGTGCTGTTGAACTGTTTGAAGTAGTTGAACGAGCGCATGTTAAGATCTACGAACGGACAGTTGCGTGCCTTTGCCACTTCTGCCATGGCACCGCGGTAGTCGTTACCGCTTTCTGTAAACACGTTTCTCATTTCGTTGTTTTTCCATGCATTCATCACCATTGGCGAAACAAGAACAGGAATTGCGCCCTTTGCCCTTGCTTCTGTCACAAACGAGTCTAGTCTCAACTTGTAGTCGTTTACTGGGGTGTAGCGTTCTTTCTTGCTGTTGTCGCGGTCGTTGTGTCCGAATTGAATGAAGACGAAATCGCCTGGTGCAAGCGCTTTAAGTACAGTGTTCCAGCGGCCCTGTTCTCTGAAACTTCTTGAACTGCGGCCACCAATGGCATGGTTAACAATTTGAATGTTGCCATTGAAGAAATATTTCAAAACCTGTCCCCAACCGGTCATAGGGAACTGGCTCTCCTTATAGTCGCATACGGTTGAGTCGCCAATGAGGAATACTTTTCGAATAACGCCATCGGTACCGATGGTGACACAAATGTCGAGTCGGGTTTTCGAACCGTCGTTCATTGTCATTTCTACCGAATAGGTACCATTCTTGTCAATCTTAAGGGTAGAACTTGTTGCACCGCTTATGGCGCTGTTGTTAAAGTACCATTTGTAGCTTTTTGCAGCCGAGGCAACCAAAGCCTTTTGGGCGTTGTCTATCTTTAGCTCTGGCTTTTCTGCCGGTGCTGCTTCTTCCTTAACATTGCTTTCGTACACGGCTTTGTAGGTTACGTCTTTATTACCCATCTTTAGGGTATAGAGTGTCTTTGTCGTAATCTGTTTCTTATCGCCATCTTCCCATCTTAAGAACTTTGCCTTGTCTTGGCTAATGGTCTTTAGTGTAATGTTGATGCCTTCGGGGAAAGATGCGGTTCTGGTAATTGCCTTTGTCTTGGTCTTGTCGTTTATGGTGATGGTGACTTTGTGGCGAGGAAGTGTGCAGGCTGCCAACTTCTTCAGGTTCTCATCGGTGCTTTTCTCAATGGTCTCAACAACGAAGCGGGCATTTTCGGTAGCTCCCATTTCTTGATAGTGAACCTGGTCGGTGTTGCCTTTAGGGTAGTTGGCATATTCGCCAGCTTCAAGGTGCATTGTCAAGAAACGTGTTGCGTAAAGCTCGCCTTGTGACACGAACAGGTCGTAGCAGAACTTGTCGAGGTCTACAAGCGGGGTTTTCAAGCTTGCGGCCATGTCGCGCATCAACTGTGGGTGTTCGTGGTACGAATCGTAAGGCTTGCCATTGGTCCATGCACAACGGCGTACGGTTGAAACAAGAACAGGAATTGCCTTCTTTGCACGGGTGTCGTCTACAAACTTCTTAATATAGCTTTTAAACACATCGCCTGGCGCATAGCGGTTAGCATCGGAACTGTTGCGGTCGTTAATGCCGAATTGAATGAATACGAAGTCGCCAGCCTTCAATTGGTCGCGTACGGCTGTCCAGTGTTTTTCGTAAAAGCTCTTCGAACTGGTACCACCAATGGCCTTGTTTAGTACGGTTACTTTTGACTTGTCGAAGAAGAAGGGTAGCATTTGTCCCCATCCTTTTCTGGGTGCATAGCCGTCGTTATAATCCTGTACGGTTGAGTCGCCAATTGGTATTATTCTATATTGTCCAATGGCCGAGAATGTGATAGCCCAAATAAGGCTTAATAATGTAAATAATCTTTTCATGGTCTTATGTGTTTAATTCTAGTTTGTTTTTTTTTCTTACGCTGCAAATATAGAAATCAGTGAGATAGACGATATGCATGATTAATTCAGATGTATGGATTATCACTCCAGATGCAAACAAAATCCAGAAAGTGAAACTTATGTCAAAAAAAAAAGGAGGATGCGAGCCGCATCCTCCTTAATGGTTAGGTCTATAACTTAAATTTTTACTTTTCAAGTTCAGCCTTCAAGTCTTCAGACTTCTTAACAGCCTTTTCAAGGTTAAGCTTTTCTTTTTCAAGAGAAGACTTTTCCTTGTCTAAAGACTTCTTGGCATCGTTAACAGAAAGTTCAGCCTTGGTTACACCTTCCTTGGCTTTTGAAACGCCTTCCTGAGCCTTTGCAATCTTTTCCTGTGCTTTGGTAGCCAGTTCCTTTGCCTTGGCCTGTTTTTCCATTAGCTTGGCAACGGTTTTAGACTGCTTTTCGTAGCTGCCGCTCTTGCCGTTTGCAACTGCGGTCTGTGCGTTAGCGTTAGCCTCTTCAATCTGTCGAGCATAGCCTTCAGCCTCCTGTCTTAAACGTTCAGCATCGTCCTCAGCAGCTTTAAGCTTGCTTTCAGCGTCGTTCAACTTGCTTTCAGCATCGGCAATCTTGTTTTCTTTTTCCTTAACCTTCATTTCGGCCTTGCTAACGCTTTCTTCTTGTTTCTTTACGCTACCTTCCTGCTTAACTACGTCGTTTGCAGCATTGGCAGCTTTCTTCTGAAGGTTTGCGTATGCAGTAGATGCACTAGCAAGGTCCTTGTCGGTTGCAATGTGAACACCGTGAACGAAGTTACCACGGAATTCGCTGTATTCTGAATTGCCAACCTTAACTTCGCCTTCCTTGCAGTAAAGAATGGTGAAATCTTTACCGTTAGTAGTCTGTACAATACCAGAAAGTGACAATGCTGAAGATTCTGCTGTACGGAAGAATACGATGTCGCCCTTCTGTAGCTTTGCTATCTTGGTAATAGGCTTGCTAATCTTGCTCTGTTCGTCGCGGTTTGTTGGAATCTCAATACCAAGCTGTTTGTAGAAGTCTGCGTTAAATGCAGCGTCGTCCATGCTTAAGTGCTGGTTTAGCTTGCTAGCAATGCATGCGTCAAGAGTCTTCTGTGGCGCATTGAAAATCATTCTGTTGTTAAGTTCAACAGCTTGTGCTGAGGCTGCGAACAATGCCATTACGAATAATAGTTCTTTTCTCATTGTTGTAAAGTGTTTATTAGTTTTTTATTTCGTTATATGCATCTTTGAGTTTCTTTATCTCTTCAGGAGAAAGGCTTTTCTTCAATTCCTTAATGTCTTCGGCATTGAAGCTTTTCTTTATGGCCTCTATATCTTCTGGGGTAATGCTTTCTTTAAGCTTTTTAATGTCTTCTGGCTTAATGTTCTTAAGGAGTTCCTTTGCATTCTCCTTGTTGATGCTTTCGCCTGAAAGGGCAGCGCCAACTGTTGCCATGGAAGAAATAACCTCGTTTATCTGCTCCTTGTCTATGCTATTCACAATGTTTTCTATTTTCTTCTCGTCAATAGAACGGGCAAGGTTGTTAATCTTTGCTGTGTCGATGTTCTTAACGACTTCGTTGATGAGTTCCTTCGGATCGCTTTTCGAAAATTCGTTAATGAAACCTTCTGCAACGTCCAAAATGCCTTGTAATCCCTTTAATAGGTCATTGGTGGTTTGCGAAGCATAAGCCTTTACGTAACGTGCTTGGTATTCGCCAACTTTCTGGCGTTCCTCACTCGTCATGTCGTCTCTAACTTCCGAAAATGCCTCGTTTAGGCGGTCATATTCGCTTGATATGGTCTTGAGTTGTTCATCGTTAAGCTTCTCTTTTGTTTCTATGCGTTGAATTAGCTTATCCCAGTCTTTCATGTATGTGTCTTTCTTGTTATTGCAAGATGCTAGACATAGGACTGATAATAAGATGATGATAAAGCTTTTTATCTTCATTGTTTCTATTGTTTTGGTTCTACACTTATTTATTTACAAAGATATGCAATTATTGTGCAAAATTTTGTTTTCTACTCGTCTAGCTTTCAAAAAATATATATAAGGTGTTCTTTTAAGTAGATTTCGAATATTTCTCACTATATTTGTAAAGTGGTTATTTTTTCGTATCCTTTTGGTACAATCACTCTATTTTACACAATATGGCTTTACGCTTAATATATATATTACTACTTTCTTTTCTTGCTTATAGTCAAGCATTTGGTGTTTATAAACGTCAGTTCAATTTCGTTCATAGTAATTTTAAGTGCGAAATATCTCACATGGACTCAGACGAACTGGGTTATTTGTGGATTTCAACTGATGAAGGCCTGGTGCGTTACGATGGTTTTTCGTACCAACGCTTCCAACACAACCCTGGCGACTCGCTTACTTTGCCAAGCAATAAGTGTTTCAAGTCGTTAATCGACTGTGAACATAATTTTTGGGTGGCTACCAATACCGGTTTGGCTAAACTAGACAGGGAAACTTACGAAGTCCATAATGTCGATTTCGGCATTAAGAATACGCCAATCGTCGACATGGCGGAAGACGATGACCATTCTCTCTGGCTTTTGGGTTACGACGACTTGTTCCACTATTTCCCCAACACAGGGCATGTCGATATTGTGCATGGCTGTTGTGGCATTCGCTTGCTTGTAACCAAAACGCAAGTGTGGGTGGTTTCCGAAACTAGGGGCTTAACAATAGTTGACAAGAAAACGAAGGAGAAGCAGACCAATCACGAAGGGTTGCCTAAAGCCCTTTTCCGCATCTTCCAGGCGTCAGATGGCACCATCTTTATTGGTTCTTTAAATCAGGGACTTTACCTTTATTCGCCAGATGGTTCCTTAATTAAGCATTACGAGGCGCTTAACGACGGCATTAGGTTTACTAGTAACCACATGTGTGCCTTTGCCGAAGACGATAAGAAGAATGTTTGGATTGGTACAGTAAACGGAAACCTTTCAATCTACAATCTGAATACGAAGGCGTTCGAGGCTGCACGTCTTATGTTCCCCGATGGTATTAACGACAGACACGTTACCATCAGCGCTATCTTGTTCGACAACAATCGCAACCTATGGGTGGGAACTTACCGTTATTGGTTCTTCAAGTCAGCGCAAAAAGACGAGGTATTTACCTACCATAAAATGCCCGAAGGCTATCCTGCATCCTCTTTCTTGTCTAGGAAGGGAAATCTGCTGTTAGTGGGTTCCGATGGTGGTGGTGTCTTTTCTTTCGATCCGCTTAAGCGCAATGCGTTCCAACCCATTCCGGGCTCGGCTTCAGCCAGTGTGGCTTCGTTACGCTCCTTTAAGAATGAAACTTATATGACGGCATGGGGTAGTGGTCTTTATGTGGAAAAGAACAACATCTTTAAGGCGCATAAGACTAACTTGCCAACTTTTAAGTTGCAAGATGTTCTTCCTTCCGATTCTGGCCTATGGGTGGCTGCCGATGGACATGGTGTCGTGTTTATTACAAACAGTGGCGAACTGATGTCTTCCGAGAATAGCAAGTTAGATGTATTCTCGAAGTCTTTGCCTATGTTCCCTCACCATTTCTTAAGCGACCATAAGAACCGTTTGTGGTATGCTTCAAACAATGGTCTTTGTTGTTGGGATGGCAAGTCGTGTAAAGTCTATAATGTGAGCGATGGCCATTCTAACGACATTATTATGGAAGTTGAAGATAAACTGAATCGCATATGGTTCCTGTCAAAATCGAGTGGCTTATGTCAGCTCAATCCAACGAACGATTCTATTTCTTATCTATCTCGCGAGTACGGATTGCCAATCGGTTTGAAGGCTTTGTTGGTCGATGAAGACAACCATTTGTGGGTTACGAGTGCCGACCACCTTTTCTGCATCGACACCGAAAAGAAAGATGTTCGCAATTACGATTTCTCAAGGCAGTTTGGTGCCGATGTTTTCCATCCGCGTTCACTTTATAAGTCGGAAGATGGCGTTTTATATGCCGGAACCTCTGCCGGATTCATTTCAGTCGATGTCCCTAACATCACATCACCAATCAGTCAGTCTGTTGTCTTGTCTTCGTTCTCGCTGTTCGGTGTTCAGCAGACGCCTGGAGAATCTGAAATCCTGAAACAAGACATCTCGTTGTGTAAGAACCTGACCTTGTCGTACGAACAGAATATGTTCTCGTTCTCGTTCGTTTGCCCTAACTATTCGGGGGCCGACCAGATTGACTATTACTACAAGTTGGAAGGCTTGTCCGATTCTTGGGTAAAGGCAAATGGTCAGGCTGCATCTTTCTCATCTCTCCCTGCGGGCAATTATATGCTCGATGTTAAGGCAATGGTCGGAAACCGACAATTGGGTTCATTGGCAAATCCGCTGACCATTGTGGTACAGCCAGCATGGTGGAATACGGTTTGGTTCCGCATCTTCTTGTTCTTGGCGTTCTCGTTGGGCGTTTATGTGTTTGTTACAACGCGAATCCGATTCTTGAAAAAGCAGAAAATGGTTCTCGAGGAACAGGTGGCAAGTCGTACGCAACAGCTGGCCGATAGAAACGAGGAAATCCTTAAACAGAATAAGGACATAGAGTCTAAAAACGAGGAACTCGACGTTGCGTTGAATACTAAGGATAAGATTATTTCCGTTTTGGCTCACGACTTACGCAACCCTCTAACGGTCATTTCGGGTATGCTTGGCTTGTTGCAGGAAAACAAGGAGGTTACTGCTTCCGAGAATTTGTCGAAGCAGATTGCTACTGCTTCTAATGCGGCTCTGAACTTGCAGAACCAGATGGAGAACCTGTTGCAGTGGGCGCGTTTGCAGACCAGTAGCATTGTGTTCTCGCCAACCGAGGTCTTCCTTTCTTTCACGGTAAAGGGGGCTGTTTCATTGCTTCAAGATGTTGCCCGCCAAAAGGGCATAAATATCAAGGTTGAAGATACTTCCACCCATGCTGCAATTGCCGATGAGCGCATGGTGGCAACCATTGTACGTAACTTGTTGGCAAATGCCATGAAGTTCTCGTATAAGAACGGCAATGTAGATGTTAAGATTGAAGAGAATGACGACAAGGTCGTTCTTTCGGTGAAGGATTACGGTACTGGCATTTCGAAGGATTTATTGCCAACCATCTTTGCCAACAACAAGGCAACCTCCCTAGCCTCAACCAACGGAACGGCAGGTGAGGAAGGTGCTGGCTTGGGGCTACGCATTTGTTACGATTTTGCTGTGCGTTGCAAGGGCAATCTTTCTGTAACCAGCGAAAGCGGATTAGGTTCTATCTTCTACCTAACCCTACCAAAGAGTAATTTGGAACGAAAGGAACTCGCAGAACAAAAAACATCTGCGGTTGCGGTGGCTGAAACGGTAGTTGAAGAACAGGCCGAATTGACAATGGAAGACGTCGACCGCAAGTCCATTCTCCTTGTCGATGATGATGCTAATTTACTTACCTACCTAACCGCCATCTTTCAGGGCGAATTTATGGTTGAAACAGCTTCGAATGGTGAGGAGGGTTTGATGATTGCTAAAAAGTCGTTGCCAAATATCATCATTTCTGACCTGATGATGCCGTTGATGAATGGTAAGGACTTCTGTGAACGCATTAAGAACGATTTGCTGACACAGCACATACCGGTTCTTTTGCTCACAGCCAGCGATTCCGACGTTACACATGTCGAAAGCTTGACCGTTGGTGCTGACGATTATATTCTTAAACCGTTCCACAAGGACATCCTTTTGGCAAAGGTGCGTACGGTGCTTCGTAACAAGGAACGTCAGTTACAGCATTTCCGCAATCAGATCTTCGACCTGAATAATGGTGACATTCAAACGATGTCTCCTGAATCTGATTTCATAGAAAAGGCTACTGAAATCGTAAAGAAGCATGTCGCTGACTCCGATTTCACTGCAGAGGTTTTTGCTTCCGAAATGGCTATTAGTCGCGTGCAGCTCTTCCGTAAGTTCAAGGCGGTTGCGGCAACGTCTCCTTCCGATTTCGTGAAAAATTATCGTTTGAAATATGCGTCAGAGTTGTTGCTTGCCGGCAATGCTACGGTTGCCGATGTGGCTTATGCTTGCGGTTTCTCCGATCCGAAGTATTTCAGTTCTTGCTTCTCTGCACAGTTCGGAATGACGCCTTCACAGTATGCAAAAACAAAGTCTTAAATTTTAAAATTATGTATACCTATAAATATCCACATCCGGCAATCACTGCCGATTGCGTTGTCTTGGCTTTCGATGGTAAGGACATCAGAGTGTTGTTGATTGAACGGAAGAATAACCCTTACGCTGGTTGTTGGGCTTTCCCTGGTGGCTTTATGGAGATTGACGAGGCTGTTGAAGAGTCGGCAAGACGTGAACTTATTGAGGAAACTGGTTTCCCTTGCGACTGCTTTGAGCAATTTCACGTTTTCTCGAAAGTAGATAGAGATGAACGCGAACGTGTGGTAACTGTTGCCTTCTTGGCTTTGTTGCCTTATTTGCCAGAAGTTAAGGCTGCCGACGATGCTAAAAGGGCAGAGTGGCATAAGCTTTCTGAATTGCCAGCATTGGCTTTCGACCATAAGGAAATTATTGAAGAGGCACAGACCGTTTTACGTAAAAGAGCCCGTTTGGAACCTGTCTTGTTCAAACTGTTGCCTTCTAGCTTCAAGATGGAAGACTTGAAGACAGTCTACGAACAGGTTCACCGTGTAAACATGAGCAATGAAGAGTTCAAGGCAAAGATGGATCGCTTGGACTTTCTCGACCACAATGCCGATGCTATATATAGCTTGAATGCAGACAGATACAACAAGTATGTTCAGGAGTTGATGAACGCCATCTTCTAATGTCAGACGTTAGGTTTTCGTCCTCCTATCAATACCATATCGTTATTAGAGAGGGTGGTGGCAAATAGATAGAAGTCACCGCCCTCTTTTAGTTTTAGCTTCTTACGGATGTCTTCTGGCTTTAGGGGGCAGTTCCTTACGCTAATGTTGGCTTGCTTAATGCCGTTAAAAGTTCTGTTAAAGTCGTCTTTGTTTATTTTGCAGGTTCCCAGCACTTCAAAGGCTCTACCTTGTACTTCCTTTACCAATTCGTCAGATGTATAGATGTGGCTGTTGGCGTGCAGTGGGCTAATGTTCCAGGCTTTGGCTATAGATTTATAGGCGCCAGCTTTCATTATGGAACTGTTGGGCTCGTATATGTAGCTGCCAATACTGGTAGCTAAAGGAGTTGAAATCTGTTTCTCGTTTTCTAGTAAGAAGGCAAATTCGTCGGTCTTGCCTTGTTTTAAATCAACGCAAACAACCTTAACGTCTTCTGTCTTTTCTGTTGTGAAGTCTTGTATGAGTAAGAGTTCCTTGCACTCGTTGTTTACGCTAATGGTATAAATGGTGGTAATGTTCTTCAGCTCTTTCAATGCGGTGTTTATGTCGAGCATTGGCGAGTATTTTACCATCACCTTGCTGGTTTTCTCCGTGAGGATGCCCTGCATTTGTGTAAGGTCGGGGAGGCAGTCCGATGGGGCTACGGTCTTTCTTCCGTTCTCGTCGCGTCTTGCCGGATCAATGAAGATTAGGTCAAAATGCTTGCTTGTGCCTGTTAGGAATTGTTCTGCGTCGCAGTTGTGAATCTCGGCTTGTGTTAGGCCTAGAACTTTGAAGTTCTCCCTTGCAATTTGGCAGAGCTCTTGGTTGCGCTCAACATAGTGGGCTTCGCTAAAGTTTTGTGCTATATGTGCAAAGTCAACACCAAAGCCACCCGTCAGGTCGGCCATCAGCAACCCCTTTCCCGCAATTTTTTTCTTGTAATCGGCAGTTAGTTCCGACGAACATTGCTCCATGGATAGTTGAACCGGAAAGACGATGTTTTCATTGCCTGCCCATGCCGGCAATTTGTGTTTGGCTTTCTGTCGTCCTTCAATTTGTCGTAGGGCTTCTTTCAGTTCGTCGCCGGTCAGGTCGCTTTTACAAAAAGCGAGTTTCCTAACATCATCATTAGCATGTTTCTTTACGAATGCAGTGATGGAAGGTGTTAGGAAACTCATAATATTTCAGTCTAAAAAGGCTTACGAGAAGATGACGGTTCTGTTCTGGTAAACAAGAACCTTGCGCTCAATGTGCTTTTCAATGGCACGGCTGAGCACGATTTTTTCCAAGTCACGACCCTTTGCAACAAAGGTCTTAACATTATCTTTGTGTGTTACACGCACAACGTCTTGTTCAATGATTGGGCCCGCATCGAGCTCGGTAGTTACATAGTGGCTGGTTGCACCAATAATCTTCACACCACGGCCGTATGCCTGGTGATAAGGTTTTGCACCAATGAATGCAGGCAAGAACGAATGGTGAATGTTGATGATGTTGTTAGGGAATGCTTGAATCATTTCAGGAGAGATGATCTGCATATAGCGTGCTAGCACAATGAAGTCGATGTTGTTTTCCTTCAACAATTCCATTTCTTGCTGTTCCAATTCGCTACGGTTATCCTTGTTCAAAGGTATTACGTGGAATGGGATGCCGAACTTTTCACCTACCCACTGTAGGTCGGGGTGGTTACTTATGATGAACGGAATCTCTACATTCATTTCACCGGCAGTGTAGCGGGCAAGGATGTCGAACAGGCAGTGACTCATCTTTGAAACAAAGAGGGCCATTCTTGGCTTAACATCGGTGAAGTATATGCTGAATTCCATCTGGTATTTGGTGGCGAACAAGGTCTGGAAGTACTCTTGTATCTTTTCGCTAGGAATAAGGAATTGTGCCAAATCCCATTCAACACGCATGAAGAACACATTATTTTCGTGGTCTACATACTGGTCAAGGTAAATAATGTTACCTTTATTTACATTAATGAATTCGGTTACTGCTGCCAAAATGCCTTGTGTGTCTGGGCAATGGAGTAGTAATATGGCATTCTTATCCTTTGGTTCCATCTATAAATATATTCTAGTTTTACTTTAGTTTCTTTACAAATTTACGAATTTGATTAGAAATACCGCTTTTTATGTCTCCTAAATTGCTAAAAATCTATCATATTCTAACTTTTTTCATCTTTTTTGTCCCAAATGTTTGCATAAACCGAATAATGTACCTAACTTTGCATCGCAAAACCGATAAGGTGAGTGTTGAAATAAACTGGTGCGTTAGTTCAGCTGGTTAGAATGCCGCCCTGTCACGGCGGAGGTCATGGGTTCGAGTCCCATACGCACCGCGAAAGAGAATCTTCAGATGAGGGTTCTCTTTTTGCTTTTTAAGCTATTTTATGCCTATGATGAATAAGCTATTTTACATATTGCCCATTTTTGCACCGTCGCTAGTGCTTGCGCAGGCTGTCGATGCTGATTCAGTAGTGCAGCAACAATCTGCTCCTATTATTACGGGCGCTCCGGTTAATGCTTTTGAAGTTATCCGCAAAAAGGCAGAGGCAGGTGATATGGTCTCGCAGTACGAGTTGGCCGATTATTATTACCGTGGCTCTGCAACCACAGGTTACGATTATGCCGAGGCTTGCCGTTGGTACCGTAAGTCTGCCGAACAGGGCTATTCGAATGCACAAATTCAGTTGGCGGCCTGTGCCGAGCGTGGTCTGGGTATGGAGAAAAACTACGAAGAGGCCAAGAAATGGTACAAGCTGGCGGCCGATAATGGCGCTCCTTCCGCACAAAATAATTTAGGTGCCATACTTTTCAATGTCGACAAGGACTATGAACAGGCTTACGACTATTACGAAAAGGCGGCTAACCAAAACTATGCTCCTGCCCTCTACAATGTTGGCTATTGCATGCTGAAGGGTATTGGTATTAGTAAGGACACTGAAACCGCCATTCAAATGTGGCGTCGTTCTGCTGCTCAAGAATATACTTATGCGTATAATGGCTTGGGTAATGAGTATTATAAGGGCGAAGTCTTGCCTCTCAATTACGATTCTGCGGCCTACTATTTCCGTAAGGCGGCTATGAAACTCCACCTTTCTGCCGAAATGTCGCTAGCAAATCTCTATTCCGAAGGTAAGGGCGTTGAGAAAAGCGATAAGCAAGCCCTGTTTTGGTATAAGAAAGCGGCAGAGCAAGGTAATGTCAACGCACAGTATCAGGTCGGCTTGTATTACATTAAGGGCATTGGTACCGAAGTTAATCAAACCGAGGGCTTCAATTGGTTGAAAAAGGCGGCAGATGCCAATTATATGCCGGCGTGTGCCAATCTGGCAGCGTGCTACGAACGTGGCATGGGCTGCAAGCGAAACCAGGCAAAGGCGGTTGAGTATTACAGAAAAGCGGCAGAACAGGGAAATCCTGATTCCCAGTTGATGCTTGGTATGTGTTACGACCGTGGACTTGGCGTTACAAGGAATGAGGCTGAAGCTGTTAAGTGGATGAAGAAAGCCGCAAACCAAGGGCTTGCCGAGGCGCAATATGGTCTGGGTGTCATCTACTCGTTCGGATCCCCAGCTGTCAAGAACGAGAAAAATGCCTTTTATTGGTTCAAAAAGTCTGCCGATAGTGGCACCGACCTTGCCTTGTTTCAGCTAGGGCAGTGTTACCAAATGGGTCGGGGCACGGCTAAAGATGAGGCAAAGGGAACTCAATACATTCGCAAGGCTGCAAATAAGGGCCTTCCTGTTGCCGAATATGCGTTGGGAATGAGCTATTTAAATGGCATTGGTGTTGCGGCAAATACGCCCGAAGCTAAAAAGTGGTTGCAGAAGGCGGCTAATCATGGCGACGCAAATGCAAAAGAGATGCTCACTAAATTGAAGTGAATGGCATATTTTTTGTACATTTGTTAAATGTAAACTCAAACACGAATTATTATGATTAAACATATCGTACTTTTTAAGATGAAGGCTTTCAATTCTGACGAGGAAAAGAAACAGACTTTAACCAAGTTGCAGAAAGCTTTGCTCGACCTTAAGCCTATCATCAAGGAAATTGAAACCATGGAAGTTGGCTTGAACGGCAACCCTAAAGAGGCTTACGATCTTGCTCTTATCTCTACTCACAAGTCTTGGGAAGATTTGGCTGTATATGACCAGAATCCCGACCACGTGGCAGTAAAGAAGATGATTAAGGAAGTGCTCGACACCCGTTCGGCTGCCGATTTTGAATATTAACCTTTAGAAGTTGTTTAAATTTTTTTATTGGAGAATTATATGAGAACTTTTTTTTGGATAGTTTGAATGTTCTTGAAAGGAGCAATGGAAACTCCATTGTGACTGAAAAACCATTCAAAATAGACAAAAAGGATCCATAAAATGCCCAATAAGAAATCTTTGGTATATTTTAAAACAGCTTTTTATACGCTTTTGTATTATGAAGATTAAGATTTTTAGTTTATTCGTGCTTTTGTTCTGTGTGGTGTCATCAATCTTTGCACAGATGCAAGACCCTGTTCATTGGTCGTACGAAATCTCTCCTATTCAGCAGAATGGTGAGGTTACCGTTACCTTTACAGCAACAATCGACGAACCTTGGCACATGTACGATGTAAATGAACCTGCCGACGGACCGGTTCCTACTTCGTTCAAATATACAAACTTGCAGAATGTTGAGCCTGTGGGCGAAATTGTTCCCAAGTCGACTGTCATTACAAGGTTTGAACAGGCTTTTGGCATGAACCTCACTTTCTACGAGGAAGTGGCTGTATTCCAACAGAAGTTTATGGTGAAAGACGTAACTGCCGAGGCGGTTGTTGAAGGTAATGCAGAATATATGTGCTGCAACGATCAGATGTGTCTGCCTCCTACAAAGAAGAAATTTTCCCTATCGGCCAAGGGACTTGAAAAGGCTGCTGCAACCGATGTGAAAAAAACGAAAAGTGACCGTCTTGTTCAGTCGTTGCCCGAACAGAACACCGAAAAAAAAACTGAAGACAAGATTGTAACTAATGTAGAGAATAATATAAAATATAAGATAGAAAACCTTAAGACTGATACCGCAAATACGGTTTCACAACGAGCGGAATTTTCTTCTGCTGTTGGAAACGATGCGGTTCTAACTTCTTATGGTAACTCGAAAAATGAAAATAGCTCTTTATGGGCTATTTTTTTGTCTGGTCTGTTTGGTGGATTCATTGCTGTCTTAACTCCTTGTGTATGGCCAATCATTCCAATGACCGTTTCCTATTTCCTAAAACGTAGTGCCGATAAGGCAAAAGGCCGACAGCAAGCTTTGTTTTATGGCTTGTCTATTGTCGTTATTTATGTGGTTCTAGGATTGCTGGTTACTGCCTTGTTCTCGGCAAATACGCTGAATGCATTAAGTACCGATGCGACATTCAATCGTTTCTTGTTCTTCCTTTTGGTAGTGTTCGCCTGCTCTTTCTTTGGCGGTTTTGAACTTATGCTGCCTGCTTCTTGGAGTTCAAAGATTGACGCCAAGGCTGAAAGTGTATCGGGTGTATTGGGCATCCTTCTAATGGCCTGCACCTTGGTTATTGTGTCTTTCTCATGCACAGGTCCAATCATTGGCACCTTGTTGGTGAGCGTATCTACCCAGGGCAACATTCTAGGTCCTGCAGTGGGTATGTTTGGTTTTGCCCTTGCGTTGGCAATCCCATTTTCTTTTTTTGCGTTCTTTCCAAGTGTTCTCAAGAATTTACCACGTTCGGGTAACTGGTTGAACATGGTGAAAGTGTTGCTTGGTTTCTTCGAATTGGCTTTCTCGCTTAAGTTCCTTTCTGTTGCCGACCAGGCTTACGGATGGGGCTTGTTAAGCCGACCTACTTTCATAGCCATTTGGATTGTTATATTCGTTATGGCTGGTCTTTATTTGTTGGGTAAGATAAAGATGCCACACGATACCGATATGCCATACGTTTCGGTCCCTCGTCTTTTGATGGCTATTGCCTCTTTCTCGTTTGCCGTTTACCTCTTGCCTGGCCTGTTTGGGGCTCCTTTGAACGTCATCAGTGCCTTTGCTCCTCCAATTTCAAAGTCCGATGCCTCTTTCATTCAAAATAGGGGGGCAGAAGCAAAGTCGCACGACTATGATGAGGCTCTAAAAATTGCAGCGCAGGAAAATAAGCCTTTGTTGATTGACTTCACTGGTTACGGATGTGTAAACTGCCGTAAGATGGAAACTGCGGTTTGGACTAATCTTGAAGTGGCCGATTTGGTAAACAACAAATGTGTTTTGGTTTCGCTTTTCACCGATGACCGTACGCCTCTTGCTGAACCAATTAGAGTGAAAGAAGCAAATGGCGAGGAAATCGTTATAGAAACTTTGGGCGAAAAGTGGAGCTATTTGGAACGTATTAAGTTCAAGGCTAATGCTATGCCTTTCTATGTTATGGTTAGTCCGAATGGTGAAAAGGTTTATGAACATTACTTCGAGTTCTCGGAGGATGCTAATGAGTTCATTAGTTTCATTAAGGACGGTATTAATAAATTGAAATAAAAGGAAATATGACTGTTAAGGACGTTTTAAAGAATAGATGCACTATACGTAAGTATTCAGACAAGCAGGTGTCTGACGAATTGTTGAACGGCTTGCTCGAGGCTGCGGCTCGCACTTCTACTTGTGGTAATATGCAGCTCTACAGTGTGGTGGTAACTCGCAGTGAAGATGTTCGTAAGAAGTTAATGCCTTCTCATTTCAATCAGGCAGCATCGCAAGCTCCAATCCTTGTCACTTTCTGTGCCGATTATAACCGCTTTAACAAGTGGTGCTTGCAAAACAAGGCCGTGCCTGGTTACGACAATTTAGAGTCGTTCGTTAGTGCGTTTGTCGACACGGTTGCTTTGGCACAGACGTTCTCTTTGTTGGCTGAAGAAGCTGGTTTAGGCATTTGCTATTTGGGTACAACCACTTACAATCCGAAACTAATTTCCGAGGCTTTGAACTTACCGAAGATGGTAGTGCCTGTTGTGACTTTGTCGCTTGGTTATCCCGATGAACAACCGGCTCTTACCGATCGCATCCCATTGTCGGGCTGGGTTCACACCGATACGTATCACGATTATTCCGATTCTGATATTCACGCAATTTTCGACTATAAGGAAGAACTGCCTGAAAACAAGGAATTCTTGAAGATAAACAACAAGGAAACTCTGGCGCAGATTTTCACCGACATCCGTTATACCAAGAAGGATGGCGATTATTTCTCTGAGCAGCTTATTGCATTCTTGAAAGAACAAGGATTCCTTAAATAATTGAACCTTGCACATGATTACTCTGCCAAAGAAAGTTGTTCTTCTCGATTTAGACAACACGTTGACCGATACCGAGGGAAATTCGCGTAGGGCCATGAACATGATGTATGATGAGTTGGAACTGTCGAAACAGTTCCCTCCATTCATCATTTTCTGGGGTGTTTATCACGATTGTAACGAAGAACTGTGGTCAGAGTATAGAAGGGGAGAAATAACCCGAGATTTGCTGAATGAACGCCGTTTTACGTGGCCGTTAGAGCTGATGGGGGTAAATAATCTAGAATTGGCACAACACATTAACGAAGTCTTCTACAAGCATTTCTTACCACAAGATGGTGTTATGCCCGGCACCTATGAGTTGCTAGAATATCTGCATTCGAAATACCGTTTGGCTATTGTGTCAAATGGTACCAAATCGTCGCAATTGGTTAAGATGAAAGTCTTTAAGTTTGAACCCTATTTCGAGAAAATGTTCCTTTCCGACGATATTGGTTTCCCTAAACCCGATGTCCGTATCTACGAGCACGTGTTACGTGAAATGGGGGTGACGGCTGAAGATGCCATTATGATTGGCGATGACTTCGATGGCGATGTCGTTGGGGCTGCTAATGCCGGACTTGAACAGGTGTGGTACAATCCAACTAATCAAAAGAAAACAAGTGATTTTGAACCTACTTTAATGGTTGACAATTTGTTGAGCCTGAAAAAATATTTATAATCCTTATGAAAAAATATATTTTTGGGGGATCCATTGTCTCTATTGATGGCTTGTTCGTCTTAATTTGTCCTATTTTTACATAACTATTAATCTGTGGTGTTTTTCCTTTGTAAGAAAATATGAAAAACGATGAAATACAAAATTCGATTAGAACAGCCACATGAACAGTTCGTGGTTGAAAATTTAGTTCGTGAAGCCTTTTGGAATGTTTACCGACCCGGGTGCTTAGAACATTATGTGTTACACTGTCTTAGAGACAATAAAGATTTTGTTCCAGAACTAAATTTTGTGTTAGAAGTAGATGACCAGTTAATAGGACAGTGTATGTGCATGAAAGCTCAAATAACGTTAGATGACGGCAATACGCTTTCGATAATGACGCTTGGACCTATTGGCATACTTCCAGAATATAAACGTAGGGGATATGGGAAAATTTTACTCGATTATACGCTTGAACAGGCTTCCCAAATGGGCTTTGGGGCCGTTTGCTTTGAAGGAAATATCCAATTCTATGGCAAAAGCGGCTTTACTTATGCTTCAACCTTTGGCATTCGCTATCACGGTTTACCAGAAGGCGAAGATGCTTCATTCTTCTTGTGTAAGGAATTAAGACCCGGTTATTTAAGGGGTATTTCTGGGGTGTATGCCACTCCGCAAGGCTATTTCGTAGATGAAAGTGAAGCCGATGAATATGATAAATTGTTTCCTGAAAAGGAAAAACTTAGATTGCCAGGTCAATTATGGTAAATGACCAATGATAGAGTTCGAATCACATAAACCCGATGTTAGACTTACTCCTTTTATTAAAAGTTATTTTTGGTGTAAGGATGATAATGCTCCGTTAGTCCAACGTATTGTGCCTAATGGTGAGATGGGACTGTGTATTTATCGGCGAAATTGTGTCCGTTACAGCGATGTTGGTGAGGTTACAAGTTGTTTGTCGGGACAACACATCCATTATCAAGATATTATTTCAGATGGTAAGGTCGAGATTGTAGGTGCTCATTTCACAGTCTTGGGAGCACATTTGTTTTTCCAATTACCTATGGGCGACCTTTATGGACAAACGATTAATCTAGACGATTTACACGATATTGGACTTGTTGAAGTGGAAGAGCAGATAACAGAAGCGTCCAACACAAAAACGTTTTGGCAACTGTTCGATTCCTTCTTCCTAAAACGGTTAGAAAAAAGTTCTATTGATGTCTTAAATTTCAAAAGACTATACCGTGCCATTGCTTATGGTAAACAACATACATTTAACGCCAAAATTGCAGACATTGCTACGGAAGCATGCCTAAGTCAACGACATTTTTCACGCATATTTTCCGATGTGGTTGGTATGCCACCAAAAGACTATATGCGTTTGCAACGCTATCATAAGGCTCTATACGATTTGAAAGCTGGTAACTGCTCGGCCACCGAGGTTGCATGGAACAATGATTTCTCGCATTTGTCTGCCGACTTTAAACTGATAAGCGGGTTGTCTCCCAATCAACTTTTGAAAGACTCAACTAACGATGACGATGATGTGGGGTGGAGGTTGTGACGTTTGTCTTTATCTTGCAATACAAAGAAAGGGGAAAGCCGTTTGGCTTTCCCCTTTCTATTATGTTGTCCTGTTAGGGACTAGTTTACTTAACTACAAGCTTCTTGATGGTTACCATACCGTCTTCGGTAGTGATGCGTACCAAGTAAGAGCCTGCTGCAACGTTTGCGTTCATGCTAGCTGCGTTGCTTACTGCTACAACCTGACCAACAAGGTTCATCAATTCAACCTTAACTACAGCCTGTTCGCTGCTGATGTTGAATGTTCCTGTTGTTGGGTTAGGGTAGAGGGTAACGGCTTCGCTTTCTGCTGCGATGGCTTCGTTAGCCTGGGCATCTTCAACTACAATCTTAACATTGTAGAGCTGGCAGTCTTCAAATGCTGTAATCTCGGTGTTTTT
>JAKSKR010000037.1 GCA_024401645.1 Paludibacteraceae bacterium
AGATTTTTTTTCTCTCTCAAATTAGTTTTGAATTAAATTTAAACAGTTTCTTAATGACGTTTATAAATCTTTTAAAAAAATCTTTTATTTTTTCGGGTTTATAAGATAGCAAATCATTTAAAGATGGTGTTTTCTTATTTCTAAGAGTCCATTCTTTTTTATGTTGAGTTAGCCAAGCTCCGAATACTTCATTAATACTATTTAAGTAATGTTTATGAAATCTTGCGCCTAACTGTTTTATGTACTTTCTATAAAGTTTTTCGGTTTCTAGTGGTAATGTGTTAGTTTGTTCCATCGCTATTATTTGTTAAGCCCTTCTAATAAAAATTTCCTCAGATGCAAGTGTGTTATCCCATTGTCATCTGCTTTTGATACAAGGGGTGTCATAGATATGACGTATTTAGCATAATTGTCATCGATTTTGCGCAGATTTCCGAATTCTCTTTCCCTTGTTGTTTCGTCTGCTATAATGTATGAGGCTTGAATGTATGCACGCTGGCCGTCTGGTTTAGAACATACAAAATCAATTTCTCCAGCTCTTAATTGTCCAATGGTTACATCAAATCCAAGTCTAATGAGATGGTTAAAGATGATGTTTTCAATTACTTTTTCGATGTCTCCTTCACGATTTCCACCTGCAATGGCATTTCTTATTCCATTATCCTCAAAGTAAAATTTGTCATTGGTTTCGAAAAGTTTTTTCCCATGAATGTCAAATCTGTTCACTTTGTGAAGAATATAAGCATCGCAAAAGTATTTTATATAGTTTATTATTGCAGTTGGGGTTATCGTCTCGCCTTGCGATTTCATGTATTTTGCTACATTGTTAGCTGAAATTAGTTTGCCTGTATTGTCCGCAAGGAATCTAACCAGGTTCTCAAGGAAAGGAACGTTACGTATTTGTTCTCTCATAATAACGTCTTTCAGTAGTACTGTGTTAAATACGTCCATTTGGTATTCGCGTGCATCTTGTTCCACTAATCCATAACGTACTAATCCTGGTAAACCACCATATTGTATATATTTTAAAAGAGTTTCATCACTATCTGCTAGATGGTGGAATGTCATAAATTCCTTGTAACTTAATGATTGGATATAGATTTCCTTATATCTTCCTCCTATTTTTGAACTGAGATCGCTACTGAGCATCTTTGAGTTACTTCCCGTAATTACTATTTCTATGTCAGGTTCTTCGTAGTAACTGCGTACACTTCTTTCAAAATCTTCTATGTCTTGTATTTCGTCAATAAGTATATAGTTTTTTTTATTGTCGACTTTTTTCTGATCAATGTAGGCGTTTAGGTCTTGATAAGTCTGAATTGAATCGAAGGCATGTTTTTCTTTATTGATATAAATAACATTATTAGTTTCATTTCCTTCTAATTTTTCTTTGAAAGATCTTAGAATGTAACTCTTACCAACTCTTCTCTGACCAGTCAATATAATAATTGTATCCTTATCAAGATAGTGCTCTATCTTCTCAATATAATTATGTCTGTAAATTACTTCCATAGTAGATAATTATGATAATTTCGGCAAAAATATAAATTTTTATCTTTTATGGTAGATAAAATGCACGTAAAATTGAATTTTATCTTTTATAGAAGATAAAAATGACGATTTGTGTGTTTTTGAATTTTATAGAAGATGAATTTGCGTGGTCGTATTATCTTTTAGACGAATAACGGTCGTTTATGCTCTATTGTGAGTTCATAAACGACCGTTGTTATTTTCTTTCGTTGGCTTATTAAATTCTATATAGTCCCATTCTTGTAATTGAGTTTGAGCTACCATGTCCGTGAATATCTATATTTCCAACTTTTAATATGTATGCGCTCGTTTTTGCATAACACAATACATTTTCCAGTGTATGGACGGCAATCTATGGGTAGCAGACGAAAAAAATAGTCATGTTTTGTATACCAAAGTATTGAAACATAGGGTGGCATACCTACAATAAGTTGAGTATAGGATGATTCTTGTGAGAAGAAAATTGTGGGTAATTCAAAAAAATGCTAAATAAATTTGTGGGTAATTCAATAAACAGAGTAAAAAGATTTGTGGGTAATTCGTTGGATGCAATAAAAATTGTACTTTTGCACCAGTAATTTTCGTAAAACTGCTTCTTATGGGAAGGATATTTCAAAGAAAACTATATGGCCGTCTGCTTTCGTGGAAGAAAGAGAGGAAAGGCAAGACGGCATTACTCATCGAAGGTGCCAGACGTGTAGGTAAATCCACTTTGGTGGAAGAGTTTGCACGCAAAGAATATGAATCATATCTGCTCATCGACTTCAACAAGGCATCCAAGCAGGTGAAGAACCTGTTCGATGACTTAATGGACATCGATATGCTATTCCTCCAGTTACAGGCAATATTCCATGTGTCTCTTGTTAACCGACGGTCGGTTATTATCTTTGATGAAGTACAACAATGCCCAAAGGCACGTCAGGCTATTAAGTATTTGGTGCAAGATGGACGTTATGATTACATTGAGACTGGCTCACTCATCAGTATAAAGAAAAATACCAAGGATATTACTATCCCAAGCGAAGAGGAACGTGTACAAATGTTCCCAATGGACATGGAGGAGTTCCGGTGGGCTATGGGAGACGAGGCAACCGTACCATTGTTGAAGCAGTTCTACGAAAAGAAAATCCCCCTTGCTGCAGCCCATCGCACGAAGATGCGCGAATTAAGGCTCTATATGCTTGTCGGTGGTATGCCACAAGCGGTGAATGAGTTTTTGGAAACAAACGACCTAAGCAAGGTAGATGTTGTAAAGCGTGATATTATCCGATTGTACCTTGACGATTTCCAAAAACTGGATGAATCAGGACGTATTGCTGAAATATTCAAGAACATACCCGCTCAACTTAGTGCCAACAGTTGCCGCTACCGACCATTGCAGGTTATCGGTTCAACAGCCTCGGAAAAGCTTAAAGAACTTCTCCGCAATCTAGAAGATAGCAAAACAGCGGTTTTCCAATACCATTCAAATGACCCCAATGTTGGAATGACACTTACAAAAGACATAACGCGTTTCAAAATCTTCCTATGTGATACAGGGCTGTTTATAACACTGGCCTTTTGGGACAAGGACTTTACCGAAAACATCATCTATCAGAAATTACTCTCTGACAAACTTTCAGCAAACCTTGGATATGTATATGAGAACCTTGTGGCGCAATTGCTTGTGTCCGCAGGCAACCAGCTGTTCTTCTACACATGGCCGAGAGATGAGAAACATAATTATGAGATAGACTTCTTGCTGTCACGGGGCTATAAGATTCAGCCTATTGAAGTAAAGTCGAGCGGTTACTCTACTCACGCCTCTTTGGATGAATTCTACCGAATATTCCACGAACGCATAGATAAGCGTTTCCTTATATATACCAAAGATCTGAAGGTAGAGGATAAGATGATATATCTTCCGATGTACATGACAACATTGATCTAAAATCAGTTATAATCAGCGACTTAATCAAGTTTTTAGGCAATTATTTGCTTGATATTCAGCAATTTGTTTGACAAAATTTCAGAGATTATTTTTACAACTCAACCGTGTGTTACGGGAAACTAATTATATTTTTTCGGTAAAAATTTACCGAAGTATTGGGAAGGTAAAATGTGCGTAAAATTGATTTTTATCTTTTATAGAAGATAAAAATGACGATTTGTGTGTTTTTGACTTTTATAGAAGATGAATTTGCGTGGTCGTGTTATCTATTTAGACGAATAACGGTCGTTTATGCTCTATTGTGAGTTCATAAACGACCGTTGTTGTTTTCTTACGTTGAACCAATATAACGGAACTTGTGGTAAATTAAGAATAGACTGAATTTTATTCTTCCCTAGAACTATCTTCTTCTAGGCTCTTGTAATGTGCAGCTTCCTTAATTGAGATTTCCTTTACCTTCTTGTTCGCAGTTTCTTGATATTTTAATCCGGCAAGTGCAATACGTTCAAGCAACTCGCGCGTTGCTTCCGATTCCTTATGGGTGTTGGCAAATGCTTCTGCCTTTGCCTTGAAGTTAGAGGTGATGCGTTTAAAGTCTTCGGCATTCTGCGCATTCTCTAATGCTGTGGTTGCCGAGTCTATGCTCGTTATGTATGCCTCTAACTCGTCTTGTGCAATTCTTGGCTTGTTGCTAGAAATGCCGCAACCGGATAGGAGTAGGACTGTTGCTACTATGATTGTCTTTTTCATCTGTAATCTATTTGAGAGTTTTTATTCGAATCGTATGGTTTCAGCTGGGCTGATTTTTGTGATGATGTAGGTCGGACCGACTAACATTAGCGCAGAAACGCAAAGAACGCCAATGTTGATGAGCAACCAGTTGATGGTACTTAAACTGATAGGCACAGCATCAACATAGTAGTTTTCGGCATCGAGTCCTATCAAACCAAATTGGCTTTGTAAGAAACACAGCGTTAGTCCAATAACGTTGCCAATAATCATTCCCTTGCCTACAAGAAATAGGGTTTGGAAGATGAATATCTTTCTTATAGACCAGTTCTTTGCTCCTAATGTCTTAAGAATGCCAATCATGTTGGTTCTTCCAAGAATGAGGATGAGCAGACCCGATATGATGGTGAAACCTGATACCAACATCATGAGCACGAGAATGATGACCACGTTGGTGTCGAGCATGTCGAGCCAACTGAATATTTGTGGATTCATATCCTTAATGGTCTTCAAATTTAGCGGAAGTTGGTTCTTGACGTCGAGGCGGTTGCCAATAACCGAGAATACGTCGTCTTCTGCCTTGTCAAGGTCTTCGTAATCGTTAATCAGTACTTCAATAGCACCGCATTGGTCTTCTGACCAGGCATTCAGTTTCTGTATGTGCTTAATGTCGCTAATGACAATCATCTTGTCGTAGTCGCTGAAACCGGTAGAGTAGATGCCGCAAATAGTGAGAGGACGAACCCTGACCTTGCCGTCGACAATATAGTAGGTGCGTATTTTCTCGCCATTCTTTAGCTTCAGCAAGTCGGCAACCTTCTTCGAAATGAGCACTTCTTTGCAAAGCGAATCGGCACTAATGTGAGGTACGTCGCCCTCCTTCAGGTATTGACGGAAAAATTCCCATGAGAAATCAGGCCCGACACCTTTTAAGACGATTCCCTGGAAATTGTCGTCGGTCTTTATGATGCCCGGTTGGTTGGCAATGGCCTGTGTGTGCCTAATTACGTTGCTTTTCTCTATTCGCTGTTGCAGAAGCGAGTCGATGGTTAACGGTTCTGTTGCGCCGTCGCGCTCGGTTGCTATGCCAACCTGAATGTGTGAACCAAAGCCAATGAGCTTGTTCCTTACCTCGCTCTTGAAGCCAATAACAATGGCAACGGCAAGCAACATGACGGTTAGGCCAATGGCAATGCCGCCAATGGCTATCCTTACAGCGGGTTTAGTAACGTCTTTACCCTCTGTCTTTTCCGATGCGATGCGTTTTGCTAGGAAATACTCTAAGTTCATCCTTTTATATATAAAAAGAAGCACTGCGTGTTGCGGTGCTTCTTTTGTCGTATTTTGGTGCTTGTTATACGTTTCTAACGTCAACCGTGCGGCCTGGGTAAACAGCCAAAGCGTGTTGCAACACCTTAAGCGCCTTTGCCAAGTCTTCTTTCGAGATGGCGTAAGCAATTCTCACTTCGTCTCTTCCCATTTCTGGGTCGGTGTAGAAACCGCTAGCCGGAGCCAACATGACGGTCTGACCCTCGTCTTCATACTCTTCGAGCAACCAACGGCAGAAGTTTTCTGAATTGTCGATTGGTAGGCGTGCAACGGTGTAGAATGCACCCATTGGAATAGGAGAGTAAACCCCAGGAATCTTGTTCAAGCCGTCAACCAAGAACTTGCGGCGTTCTTCGAACTGGTTGTAGGCGTCGAGCATGTATTCTTCGTCGGCACCGTCAATAGACGCTTCTGCAACCATCTGTCCAAGGAGTGGCGGACAAAGACGTGCCTGGCAGAATTTCATTACATTCTTCTTTACTTCCTCGTTCTTGGTTACGATAGCACCAACACGTAGTCCGCATTCACTGTAACGCTTTGACACAGAGTCGAACAAGATGACGTTGTTCTCAATTTCCTTCAAGTGGAATGCAGAAATGTAAGGAGCGCCGCTGTAGCAGAACTCACGGTAAACCTCGTCGCTGAAGAGGTAGAGGTCGTATTTCTTCACCAAGTCGCGAATCTGGTTCATTTCGTCGCGGCTGTAAAGGTAACCGGTAGGGTTGTTTGGGTTGCAGATGAGGATACCCTTTGTTCTTGGGGTAATCATTTCCTCAATCTTCTCAATGTGTGGCAAGTGGAAACCTTCTTCAATGGTGGTAACCACAGGCTTAATGGTGGCGCCACAAGCTACTGCAAATGCAGTGTAGTTGGCGTATGCAGGTTCGGGAACGATGATTTCGTCGCCCGGATCCAAACAAGTCATGAATGCGAAGTTCACAGCTTCAGAACCGCCGGAAGTGACAATGATGTCGTCGGCAGAAACGTTGATGTTGAACTTCTCGTAATATTTTACGAGCTTTTGTCTTAAACTTAAGATACCGTTACTAGCGGTATAAGGCATAAGGGAAAGATCGATGTTCTTCAAACAGTCTACCGCCGCTCGTGGAGATGCAATGTCTGGTTGACCAATGTTCAAATGGTAAACTTTTACACCTCTAGCTTTTGCAGCATCAGCAAAAGGAACCAATTTACGAATTGGTGATGCTGGCATAATTTGACCGCGTTTTGATGTTTGTGGCATGATTAATTAATCCCTTTTTTTCGTTTAGTATTTCAGCATGCAAAAATAGGAAATGATAACCCAATTTTCAAATATTTATTTTTATATTTGCCCTACTAAACAACTTTAACTTACTCTGATTGGTCGGCTGTTGCCGACTGCTCTGGTCCTCCGGTTTGCAATTTTGGAGGTCAGAAACAACGCCCGAATCCTTCGGGCGTTTCTTTTTTAAGGTGTGATGCGATGCCAAAGAAATGTGACTTGTTGAAAAATGATTCCTCCATTTTGCCCAATAGTTTTAAATATTTTGGTATATTCGCATTTGAATTTTAAAAGTATGGCCGAAAACGAAGTCTCTTCATTGCAGAATCTGGACGAAAAGGTTGAAAAACTGATTCAACTCTGCTCTAAATATAAGGAGGAACGTGACGAGGCTTACAACCGTATTGGTGAGCTGAAGGCTGAACTGGTGAATGCGGAAGTGAAGGTGAAACAACTTGAACAGAAAAACCGAACACTACAGTCTATGCAAATTGGCGATGTCTCCATTGCCGATGCTAAACGCAACAGAACCCAACTTTTAAAATTGGTGCGGGAAATAGATAAATGCATTGCCCTTTTGAATAAATAAGGCTTATGGAGCAAGATACTGAAACGCTGTCGGTTAATGTGGGTGGTTTTAAATTCCCAGTAAAGGTGACAGCCTCTACAAAAGATCTCTATATAAAAGCCGTGGAAAGGGCGAATAATATATTAGCTTCCTATAAAGAAAAATACCCAAATCGAAGTTCTGAATGGGCTTGTACACTGACAATTATGCAGTTGGCAGTCGATTTAGAAGATTCCTTGAAAAAACACGATTCTAAGGATACTTATACCGATGATTTGGCGAGCCGTGTGGAAAACTTCATGGCTAGTTTAGACAAGAAAAGGGAAGAATAATGCTCTTGTGTGGCATGGAACGTCCACGTCAAAAGATACATTCTGCATTAATCGTTAAACGAAATACCCGCATCATCTCTCGTAAAAGAGGGGTGATGCTTTTTTATATATATTAATTAATTTATTCACAATCACACAATAGAGATATGATATCAATAACGACTGTTGTAATCATCGCTGTTGTTGCGCTTTTGGTTGGTGGAGCTGTTGTATGGCTGATACAGTCTACCGCTTTGAAATCGCGCACAAATAATATTATTGCTGAGGCCGAGGTCGAAGCGAAGGCTATCCACGACAAGAAGGTGCTTGAAGCGAAGGAAAAGTACCTTACCTTGAAGAATGAATTCGACACTCAAGTTAATCAGCGCAATTCAAAACTTCAGCAAGCAGAGGCTAAGAATCGCCAACGTGAACAGCAGCTTAACCAGTTGCAGGCAGAAGTGTCAAAGGCTCGTGCCGAAAATGACGCTGCCCGTGAAAACCTTAAAAATCAGCAGCAAATCATTGAACAGCGCAAGGTTGAACTTGAAAAACTCCGCAAGCAGGAAAATGAACGCCTTGAAGTTATTTCAGGCCTTTCGGCTGCCGAAGCAAAGGAACGCCTTATTGAAGGCTTGAAGGAAGAGGCAAAGACTGATGCAATGGCCTATGTTAATGAAATAATGGAAGATGCAAAGATGAATGCGAACAAGGAGGCGAAGAAAATCGTTATCCAGACCATTCAGCGTGTAGCTACCGAAGCGGCTATTGAAAATTCTGTAACCGTATTCAATATCGACTCTGACGAATTGAAGGGCCGCATCATTGGCCGTGAAGGCCGTAACATCCGTGCCCTTGAAGCTGCTACCGGTGTTGAAATCATTGTTGACGATACCCCAGATGCAATCGTTCTTTCTGCGTTCGACCCTGTTCGCCGTGAAATTGCACGTTTGGCTTTGCACCAGTTGGTGACCGATGGACGTATTCACCCAGCACGTATTGAAGAGGTTGTTACTAAAGTGCGTAAGCAGGTTGAAGACGAAATTGTTGAAACTGGTAAGCGCACAACCATCGACTTGGGTATTCATGGCTTGCATCCTGAATTGGTTCGCTTGGTGGGTAAGATGAAATACCGTTCTTCTTACGGACAGAACTTGTTACAGCACGCTCGCGAAACTGCTAACCTTTGTGCTACAATGGCATCGGAATTGGGCTTGAACCCTGGTAAGGCAAAGCGCGCTGGCCTTTTGCACGATATAGGTAAGGTGCCTGACGATGAACCTGAATTGCCACACGCAATTCTTGGTATGAAGTTGGCAGAGAAATATAAGGAAAAGCCAGATGTATGCAATGCAATTGGCGCTCACCACGACGAAATTGAGATGGAAACCCTTATTGCTCCGCTTGTTCAGGCTTGCGACGCAATTTCGGGCGCTCGCCCTGGTGCACGTCGCGAAATTGTGGAAGCTTACATTAAGCGTTTGAACGACCTTGAAAAGTTGGCAGCTTCTTACCCTGGTGTGTTGAAGACCTATGCTATTCAGGCTGGTCGTGAACTCCGCGTAATTGTGGGTGCCGATAAGATTGACGATAAGGAAACCGAGACATTGTCTTACGAAATCGCCAAGAAGATTCAAGACGAAATGACCTATCCTGGTCAGGTTAAGATTACCGTTATTCGCGAAACCCGTGCGGTTAGCTACGCTAAGTAAATTATCAAATTTTTTAGTTATCAAGGCGCATCTTTTGGGGTGCGCCTTTTTTTTGTTGCAATTCGTTCCACTTTCGCAGGTATTATTATTTATTGCCTGTCTTGGCTTTCAACCTTTGCCGGTTTGTTGTATTTTTGTGCAAAGCTTTATACTGAACATTAAATACAAAAAAAATTATGGCAAAAGAATTGAAAGGCTCTAAGACAGAGGCTAATCTTATGGCAGCATTTGCTGGCGAATCTCAAGCTCGTAACAAGTATACCTACTACGCGTCAAAGGCGAAAAAGGAAGGTTTTGAACAGTTAGCTTCTTTGTTCTTGGAAACTGCAGAGCAGGAAAAGGAACATGCTAAATTGTGGTTCAAGCTATTCCATGGCATTGGTTCGACCGAAGAAAATTTGCAAGATGCTGCAAACGGTGAAAATGACGAATGGACCGATATGTATCCACGCATGGCAAAGGAAGCTCGTGAAGAAGGCTTTAACGAAATTGCTGACTTGTTTGAGGGCGTAGCTGCTATTGAAAAGGTTCACGAAGAGCGTTACAAGAAGTTGCTTGAAAGCGTTAAGGGCTCTTTGGTGTTTAGCCGCGATGGCGACTGCGTATGGCAGTGCCGCAACTGTGGTCACGTTCATGTTGGTAAGGAAGCTCCTGAAACTTGCCCTGTATGTAACCATCCAAAGGCATACTTCCAACTTAAGGCTGAAAACTATTAATTACGTATAGTAAGTAAAGGCTATAATTAAGAGGGTGAATTTGATCACTCTCCTAGAAAAACAAAACGGCGAGCACTACATTGTGTTCGCCGTTTCTTTATTATGTGGAAATTTCTTATAATTTTTCAATTTCTGTGGAAGAAAGTCCGGTAACAGCAGATATGATGTTGATATCAACACCACATTCTTTCATTTTTCGGGCATTGTCTAGTTTTTCTTTTTTTATTCCTATTTCTTCTCCTTCTTTCAAACCTTCTTCTCGGCCCTCCCTTAAACCTTTCCTATAGTGTCCGTTCAGGAGTGTGATTTCAGCCGAAACCGTGTCCCAATATTTTTCGTAGGCGTTGATTTGTGCTTCGGTAAATGCTCCACGTTCAACAATTGACATGGCCTTGCATATTTCCGGACTGTCGAGCAATTCTTGAGGAACTTCCTGTGTCTTCTCGTTGATTTCGGTAAGGAAGCGGAGCCAGAGGCGTTTCATGGTGTGCTCGGCCAAGGTCTGTGGCTTGAACTTCTTCAGCTCCACGAAGACCAGTTCTATGCCCTCAATAATGTGGTCGGGATTTCCCTTCTCGGCCAACTGGAACTGGTGAAAATACTCGATGCCGTCAAATCCCCTGTCGTTTACAATGTTCAGCGAATAGACAGGTTGGAGCGATTTGTAGTCAACGCTTTGGTCGGCTTGCTTCACGTATGCTTTCGAAGCATTGAAAAGCACGCGTTGCTTAAACTCGTCGGTCCAGTACATCTGCATCTCCACAAGGAACTGTCTTCCGTTCTGGTCCTTGCAGCGAACGTCCACCACGGTGAATTTCTTTAACGGGGTCTCTGGTACCAACTCCACTGGTAGGTATTCAACTTCGGTAATGACCTCCCCGTCCTTGAACGGCAGAATCGCATTCAAGAAACTGATAATAAGGTCGGGGTGTTCAAACACCGCCTTAAATGTCAAGTCATATCTCGGATCTAAATACTTTCCCATAGGGTTCTTGTTTTTGGCAAAAATAGAGATATTTTGCGAGGTGGCAAAATTACGGCATTCTAAAACATATTTTGGCTCAAGTTAGCTTGCTGTGCAAGAGCCTAGTGTTTCGCAAATTTCTTGCCGCATTTATGCCAAAAGAAAAAGCGAGGCCTTTTGGTCTCGCTTTCCTTAAAACTCAAATAAACTACAATTTAAAATAAAATCTAGATTGGTGAGTCTCACGACTGACTTTTTCTATTAAATATTATACAATAATCGTGCCACAATTGATTTTGTGAATGGGAATTTTAGGGTGATTTCTGAAATTTTTACGAAAAATGTATGTTTTTTGTAAAATTAGGGGCATAAAATCGGAAAAGCGAGGCCTAAATCCGGTCTCGCTTTTCTTAAACTCAAATAAACTACAATTTAAAAATAAAAATTAGATTCTGGATGAGTCTCACGACTGATCTGTTATATATTATACAATAACCGTGCCAGACTTTGATTTGATGAGAGAAATTTTTAGTGTAAAATTACATTTTATGCAAAAAAATATCCATCCTCGCTTAAGAATGGATATTTTACGAAATACTTCCCCAATCTACGGCGGGAGCTTTCTTTTGGAGCTGTTCTTTAAGAATGAAATTCTCGTTGGTGCTTAAATCGGGATCGTTGTTAAGTATGAGTCGGGCCGTGTCTCGTGCCACTTGCAGGACTTGTCCGTCTCGTGCCAAGTCTGCTATGTGCAGTTCGAAAGGCATTCCGCTTTGTTGGGTGCCTTCAAGGTCGCCTGGCCCACGTAGCCGAAGGTCGGCTTCCGATATTTCGAAACCGTCGGTACTTGTGGTCATAATCTCCATTCGTTCACGCGTGTTCTTGGCTTGCTTGTTCGAGGTGATGAGTATGCAGTAGCTCTGTTCGGCACCTCGCCCTACGCGCCCACGCAACTGGTGGAGCTGCGACAGACCAAAGCGCTCGGCACTTTCTATGATCATAACTGAAGCGTTCGGTACGTTAACGCCCACTTCAATAACCGTGGTTGCCACCAATATCTGTGTCTGTCCGCTGACGAATTTCTGCATCTCCTCTTCCTTCTCGGCTGCCGGTAGTTGGCCGTGTACCATGCTGATGTGGTATTGCGGTTCGGGGAAGATGCCTTTCAGTTGTTGGTAGCCAGCTTCCAAATTCTGAAAGTCGAGGGCTTCCGACTCCTTAATTAAAGGGTAGACAATATAGGCTTGGCGTCCCTTGGCAATTTCCTTCTTTACGAAATCGTAAATGCCAAGGCGGTTCGTCTCGGTTCTGTGTATGGTTTTGATGGGTTGGCGGCCTGGGGGCAGCTCGTCGATGACGCTGACGTCGAGGTCGCCATATAGGGTCATTGCCAATGTGCGCGGAATTGGGGTGGCGGTCATGACCAGCACGTGGGGTGGACAGATGTTCTTTGCCCACAGCTTGGCACGTTGGGCCACGCCAAAGCGGTGTTGCTCGTCAATGATGGCGAGCCCCAGGTTGTGGAACTTGACTTTGTCTTCAAGTAAGGCGTGTGTGCCAATAAGTAGCTGGACCGTGCCGTTTTCTAGGTTCTCGTGTATCTCGCGGCGCTCGGCAGTCCTGGTGCTTCCGGTTAATAGACGAACTTGAATGGATAGCGGTTTCAGCATTTGGCTGATGCTGGCATAATGCTGGGTTGCCAAGATTTCGGTTGGTGCCATTATGCAAGCCTGAAAGTTGTTGTCGAGAGCCATTAACGAACACATGACGGCAACTAACGTCTTGCCGCTACCAACGTCGCCTTGTAAAAGACGGTTCATCTGTTTCCCGCCTTTCATGTCTGCCCAAACTTCCTTTATTACACGCTTCTGCGCACCTGTCAGTTCAAAAGGAATGTAGTCGCGGAAAAACGTGTTGAAGTATCTGCCAATGGTGGTGAATGCAAATCCTGCCTTCTTGCTTTGCAAAAGGTTGCGGCGAAGGAGCTGTAGCTGAATGTAGAACAACTCTTCGAACTTCATTCTGAATTGGCATTTCTCTAGCAGCTGCTTGTCCTTCGGGAAGTGGAGGTTGCGTATGCACGTGTCGAGTGTGGGCAGTTTTAGTTTTTCAAGAAGGTAGTTTGGTAGCGTTTCGGGCAACTGGTAGTTTGCCATGTGCGTCTGCATAATGTTGATGATGATGTTCTGAACCCCCTTTGTTGTAAGGAAATTGTTCTTCATCTTCTCGGTTGTGTTATACACACCTTGCAGACCGCCAAGCGTACGCTTGGCTTCGGCACTATTGGCCGACTCTAGCTCGGGATGTACAAAATTTATCTGCCCGTTATAGAAGTTCGGTTTGCCGAAGAGTACGTATTCGTGCCCTATCTTCAGTTGGTCGGCTATATATTTCACTCCCTTGAACCAGACCAGCTCAATGGTAGACTCTCCGTCGCTGAAAATACCCGATATGCGGCTACTTTTGCCTTCGCCGGCAGTTCGTAGCGATTGTAGTGTGCCTTTTATTTGCACATAGGCCATGTTGCTGTCAATTTGCGAAATCTTGTAGAATTTTGACCGGTCGATGTATCGGAACGGAAACACATAGAGCATGTCCTCAAGGTTTTCTACCTTGAGTTCGCTCTTAAGTATGTCCGCCTTCTTTGGCCCGACACCTTTAAGGTACTTGATTTCTAGTTTTGCCAGCTCTGACATTGGCTATCTCTTATTCTGCATGTTTTACCAACGCTTCGGCAATAATAAGGTCGAAAGGCGTAGTTATCTTTATGTTTTCCCTGTTGCCAGGTGTCAGTTCAACCGGGTGGCCGGCAGCTTCTACCACACTGGCGTCGTCGGTGAATAGGTTAGTGAAGTCTTGTTCGTAGGCTTTGTGCAGCAAGTCTGCCTTAAACACTTGTGGTGTCTGTGCCAACTTGTAAAGACTACGGTCTTCTGCCTTATTGCCGTTTTCGGTTGTTCGGCGAATGGAATCTACGCAGTCAATGACCGGTATTGCAGTCCCTTTCTCGTTTGCCGTGTCGTAGGCAACGCTGATGGTTGCGTTGCTGGCAAAAGGGCGCACTCCGTCGTGAACACCAACCACGCAATTTCCATTGTTAGGTACGAGGGCCAATCCGTTCTTCACCGAGTGGAAACGGGTCTCGCCACCGTTGGCAATGGAGTGTGGAGTGGTGAAGCTGTACTTGCCGCACAATTCTTTCCAATAAGATTGGTGGTCGATGGGCAGCACCACAATAACATGCATGTCTTTGTCGTAACGGACAAAAGAGTCGATGGTACGCATCAGTACGGGTTTGCCTTCTATGGGAAGAAACTGTTTGGGAATGTCGCCACCCATTCTAAGGCCTTTGCCCCCTGCTACTATAATAATGTATTTTTCCATTCGTCTTTCAGAAAACAGTATAATGCAAATATAACGAAAAAAGGGGAACTCCGTTTCTGGTGTTCCCCTAAGTCGTTATTATAAGATTGAAGTTTAACGGCTTCTCTTTGTTTCTGATGCCGACTTCTTTGCCTTGCTCGAACCTCTTTGATTGCCGTCTTTCTTGTTTCTTGTGTTTGAACTTGATTTCTTTGACTTGGTCTTGTTTACACTCTTTCTGCCACGCTGATTGTTGCTATTTCCGTTCTGGCTGTCGTCTTGTACGGTAGTTGCACCAGACTGTCCGTCAACTGCATCATCGGCACAAACTGTATTTACTTGTGCAGCCAAGAACATAGAAAGCAATAGGATAATACTCTTTTTCATGATGTGATAATTTTTTGTTTTGAGCAAAGATACATATTATTAACTTCTTGTAATAACATAAATTCACTAACTTTGTTCAAAATTAGATTATGTTGAAACTCATCGCATTATTCCTATCAGCATTTTTCGTGGCGTCTTCTGCTTTTGCCGAAGACAGCGAGGAAGAAGTTCAAGCCGAAGAATATTTCGACTACGTTGAGAATGGATTGTGTTTTGCCATTGAAAGCAAATACTATAAGACTGCAGTTGTAAAGAATACCCGCTTAAAGTCGAAGAGGGTAAAGAACGACGGCATTATGTACCAATTGTCGGTTCCTGCATACGTGTATATTGATAGCGTTAAGTATAAGGTAACCGAAATTGGCGACAATGTCTTTCGTAAGTGCAAAAATCTCGAATCCATTGAAATAGCCAAGGGCATAACACGCATTAATGCCGCCGCCTTTGCCTATTGCGATAATTTACGTTCGGTGATTTTGCCAGACAGCCTTGAATGGATAGGCGAACAAGCGTTTATGGGCGACTCTCTGCTTGAACGTATTACCTTGCCTAACAGCTTGAAATTCTTAGGCTATGAGGCTTTCAACGGTTGCTCTAAACTCGATACGGTTGCTATTCCGGCCCTTGTTGGTGAATTTGGACCTTCAGTTTTTGTTGGTTGTTCCAATTTGAAGGCTGTGTTGGTTGACAGCGCCAATGCTGAAATGTGCAGTGCCGATGGCCGACTATATACTAAAGACATGTCAACCCTTATCTGCTGTCCCGATGGCGATACGACCGCTTTCGTCATTCCGCAAACTCTTACTAAAATTCGCTGGCAGTTTACCGAATCGAAATTGAACTGTGTACGTTGCATGTCCAGTGTTCCGCCAATGGGTGACTTCAAAGACAGTGGAAAACTCAAATTACCGTTGTTTGTGCCAAGAAGATCGGTCATGGCATATAAGCAGGATGTTTATTGGTCTCGGTTCGATATTCACCCGTATTAAAGGGAATATCATTAATATGGATAAAAGAATAGGCGCATCAAAATAGAAATTTTGATGCGCCTATTACATTATGCGTTATATAAAGTCTTACTCTATACTGATGTTGTAGTAATTTTCTTCGTCGTCATATTGTGCCAAGATGTCAACAAGGTAACCTTCGGATGTCTTGAAGAACCAACGGTACTGTTCCCAACTTCCCATTGAAGTGTGTAATGCTTCTGCAAAATCGGTAATTTCCTTTTCTTTTTTGAAGACAGTCTTATTGTTTTCCTCATCGTAATCGTAATCTCCCAAAAATACGCCAGCTGTAGAAAGTGTCTTGGTTTGGTTGAAGATGCTTGAAAGAACTTCCTGAGCATCGGCCTTAGCCGTTTGGCTGCTTACGTTAACCCCCCATCTACAGCCCAAAGAGCTGAAACGCGTAATCTTTGAGTTTACAGGCAATTTAACATCAATACCGTATTCTGCCTTCAATTTTTCTAAGCAGTTGTCCACTGTGGTCTTGTCCTTGTCAGTACTTCCTCCACCATTGTCGTTATTGGTTGTTTGCTGACCATTGTTCTGAGGTTCATCCTTATCGTCATCGCTACAACTAACAAAAAGAGCAGATGCGCACATCAACGCCCAAATTATCTTTTTCATAAGATGTTTTTTAGTTTATAATAAATTTAATAGTAATGTTCTAACTGGTTTAGTTGAGTAATTCTTTCAAAAGTAGATAAAGTAGTTTTATTATGCAACACTAGTGTCTCTTAATTTATGTTAATCGAAGTGGAAGTCAAAACTGAGTTGCCTATCATCTTGCTTTTCCAACGTTTGCTTAAATGGTGCAAGCAAGTCTTTGGCATCATCTTTGGTGAGCAACGAACTGCCTAGGATTCGCATGACCTCCACAATGGGGCGGTTAATCTGCATGTCATGTTCGACGATTCCAATGAGACAATATGTGATGATAGCAACATGTATCTGGACACGGACGGCATTTTCACACTCACCCCAGAAAGTCTTGACTCGAAGATGCTGCTTGATCCACTTGAAGAACAGTTCAACTTGCCACCTATTTTTATAAAGGAGTGCAATATTCTTGGCTTCGAGATGGAAGTTATTGGTGTAGTAAGTGAAGGTGCGTCGGAGTTCCGGAGAGTAATAAACGATGCGTCGGATAGAGGTCGGATAATTCGTTTTGTTTCTCTTGCCTGTGAAACGTACGGTTTGGTCACGAAGAACATTGTCCCCCTTTTCCTCAAAGTCAAAACCGCTTTCAATCTCATATGCCGGATGAAATTTCTCTCGAATGATAAAGAACGCTCCCGAGCTATTGATTTTATAGAGTCTTGCAAGGTCAAAGTTCCCTCTATCAAACACATAGCAAGCGAGTGGTTCGTAAGTAAACCAGTCCATGGAGTTGACATCATGCACCTGAGCATTAGTGATTCTGTAGAAAACCGGAATCTCTGTAACGATGTCAATCTGCGTGTGAATTCGTATTCCAGACTTGCTCGTTCTGAACTTCGCCCATCTGAAAACAGAGAGGCAAAGGTCAATCGTAGTGGAGTCAACAGCATAGAATCTCCCATGCAGTTCAAACTCTCTTGTGATGCGCTTCGACTGGGCGATTGCCACCATATGAAATGCAAACTCCTCAAAGATTCTATAATCTCTAATGGCGTTCGCTTTCGAACGTATCTGCCTGTTGATACAGCCTTTCCCGAACCCAAGGAAAAACGACTTGTTAGCGTGAGCGACTGTTATGTCTGTAAGTTCCCTAAGGCTTCTACATCCGAGCAGTTGTCCGAACATGAGATCCAGCAAATGGTTCCAATGAGAAAGAGACCATCCTCTTGTCCGATCATCGTACTTGACCGTTAAACGTTCAAAGAACCTCTTCGGAAGGAACTTGGTTATCTGCGCAAAAACATAGTGGCCAGAATGCATATTTGTTCCAATTTTGATTTGGAGTCGAAGGTACGCATTTCAAAAGTGCGACAAGTTTTTTTCTAACCTATGTTATTGTGCGTAAGATTAATAAATGATTTTTTAACTAATTTTAAGAGACACTAGTGATTATGCAACAATCTTGTTGTATATGATAATGTTTGGATGCTCTCTGCCGAGGGAGACGGTTCTTAAATCATGTCAGCCGATGTGCTTAAATGCTATATTTTTGTTCTAAAAATCTTATATTCGTTTAAAATTCTTGATTTAGGTCAAGAATTTTAAATAAATATTTGGTAGATATTAAAATTATTCGCACTTTTGTAGTGCAAACAAAACAGATAGATTTTTCATAGTTAAGGTTTAGGTTAAATGGATTATAGGGACGTTGTGAAACGTCCCTATAGTTTTTTTGTTTGGACTTGTTTTTACTCGTATCTTTGCCATAATTTATGGATGCCCGTAGTAAAATAGAATTGTTATCGCCCGCTCGCAATGCCGAAGTGGGAAAGGAAGCCATTTGGCATGGTGCCGATGCCGTCTACATTGGCGGCCCTATGTTTGGTGCCCGTGCGGCAGCCGGCAACTCGTTGGCCGATATTGAATCGCTTTGCAAGGTGGCGCATACCTATTATAGTAAGGTATATGTTACACTTAATACCATCTTGACAGATGCCGAACTTGCCGAAGCTGAAGTTTTGGTGAAGCAACTCTACGAGGCTGGGGTTGATGGACTAATTGTGCAAGACTATGGCATTACCCAACTTTCGTTGCCACCAATAGCCTTGCATGCAAGTACGCAGATGGATACGCGCACCCCTGAAAAAGCTAAATTCTTACAAGATGCCGGATTCCAGCAGGTTGTTTTGGCTCGCGAATTGTCTGTTAATGAAATTAAGGCAGTTGCCGATGCTACTACCGTGCGCCTCGAGGCTTTCATTCATGGCGCTTTGTGCGTCAGCTATAGCGGACAGTGCTATTTAAGCTGTGCCATGACGGGCCGCAGTGCCAACCGTGGCACTTGTGCACAACTGTGCCGACTACCTTACAGGCTGACCGATGCTGAAGGCCACACCTTGGTGAACGGAAAGCATCTTTTGTCGTTGCGCGACATGAACCTGTCGTCTTCTATTATGGAATTGCTCGATGCCGGAGTCTCGTCGCTGAAGATTGAAGGACGACTGAAAGATGCGGCTTACGTGAAAAACGTAACGGCATACTACCGCAAGACCCTTGATGCCATTCTTGGTTCCGATAAAGCTTACCAACCCTCTAGCTCGGGTAGTTGCATCTATACTTTCGAACCTTGCTTGGAAAAGAGTTTCAATCGCGGTTTTACCGAGTATTTCTTCCATGGACGAAAGGCCGACGTGGCTTCGCTTGATACGCCAAAGTCGCAAGGCGAACCTTTGGGTAGGGTGAAACTCGTGGGCAAAAACTTTATTGATGTAGAGACCAAGTTGTCGATGAACAATGGCGACGGCTTGTGCTTCATAAATGCCAACGGTCAGTTTGAAGGCTTTAAGGCAAATAGGGTAGAGGGCACGCGTGTGTTCCCTTTAACCATGCCAAAACTGAAGGCTGGCGTTATGCTGATGCGTAACTGCGATGCGGCTTTCGAAAAACTATTGGCGAAACCAAGTGCCGAACGAAAGATTTCTGTAATGGTTGCCGTTGAAAAAAGGAATGATGGATTCCTATTGAAGGCTACCGACGAAAATAACGTGGAGGTCTGCCTTCAGGTCCCTTACGAGTTTCAAGAGGCGAAGAATGCCGAGATGGCGATGAACACCATTCGCCAACAGCTCTCAAAGACTGGAAACACACCTTTTGCAGTTAAGAATGTGGAACTTGGCAACTTTGAACCTTGTTTCATACCTTCGTCGGTTCTTGCCGATTGGCGACGACAACTGGTAGAACTGCTAGAAAACGAACGTGAGAAATTGCGAAAGTTAGACGATACGGTTTTCCCTGCAACTTCGCACAGCTACCTAACCCAAAAACTAGATTATAGGGCGAATGTGTATAATAAGAATGCTGAACATTTCCTTAAACAGCATGGGGTGGCTACCATAGAGCCTGCCTATGAATTGGGCAAGGAACGCAACGAGGTGGAACTGATGCTCTGCCGCCATTGCATTCGCTACACCCTAGGGGCTTGTAGCAAGACGGCCAGCGCAAAACAACTGCCACCGAACCTGTTCTTGGTAGACCCTAATGGAAACAAGACAAGGCTGGTCTTCGACTGTAAGAACTGCCAGATGAAAGTGATGGGCCGATTGGCTAATAAATGATTGACCATGAAGATAATTCTGCCAACCGAACAATGGAAACGCTGCGGCAACGCATGGGCAAAAGGCTTTGCGTTTAATGCCGATGGCAGCCTGTTGTCTGCATGCGAGCTGGCAGAGTACGTCTCAACCTCGAACTCGGGAGACGATTTGTTCTTGAGGCTGCAGAAACTTAATGGCTTGTACTCGGTGGTGATAAACTCCCCAAAGTTGCAGGCTGCAGCTGTTGATCCTTCAAGAAATTTCCCTATCTTCTTCCGTTATATAGACGGCGAGGCCATTGTGTCTGACGCCCCTTACGTGTTGAGGCAAGCCAATGACAAACTCGACGAACGTGCATTGGCTTATTACGATTCGGCCGGTGCTGTGTGCGAAGGCTTTACGCTCGTAGAAGGTATACGGCAAGTAAAACCTGGATGCCTGTCCTCTTTTGGAACAGAAACTGTTGCCGAAAGCCAGTTCTTTACAATGGCAGTGCGAAAAGATGAGGTTTGTGCACTTTCAGAAAACGAATTCTCTGATATACTTGACCGTGTGACGCAAAGGTTCATAAGGTCGCTAAATGGTAGGCATGTGGTTTTGCCGTTGACGGGTGGCTTCGATTCCCGCCTAATTGCATGCCTTCTGCATAAGGCAGACTATAAGGACGTGGTTTGTTACACCATTGGTACCGACAATAGCCGCGAGGTGAAAGTTGCAAAAACGGTTGCCGAGAAATTTGGGTTCAAGCATCTACATATTGATGTGACGAATCCTTTGGTCGCTCCGCTTGCAGTTATGGGCGAAGCTGACTTCACAAACTATTACCGACGGTTGGGTGCCTATGGCAACTTCTTGTGGTTGTACGACTATTTTGCCGTACGCTATTTGAAAGAAAACCGTCTTGTTGATGCCGATGCGTGCTTTGCTCCGGGACATTCGGGCGACTCCATTGCGGGGAGCCACTTGACAAAGACTGTGGTTGGACCAAACGATTCGCCGAGGCAATTGGCAAAGAACATTCTGCTCTATAATAATGAATATGGTTACAGAAAGGAACTTTTGGCAGAAACAGAGGCTTGGTTCGACCATTTGCTGAAGGATTGCTACTTGCCTTATTCGGCTTTTCAAGCCTACATCTTCCAAAACCGACAAGCCCACCAAATTGTGAATGCGGCTAGGGTTTACGAGCATTTTGGCTATGAATTGCGCATGCCATTGTGGGATGCGGAACTGGTGGATGCAATGAGGCGTTTGCCATTCGAATGCTTCGTCAACCGGTCTTTCTATAACGCATGTTTGCAGAGCCTCTTCTTCAAGCCAATGGGTGTTGTGTTTGATGGCGATGGCGCCTGCGTGTCAAGCTGTGTTTTCAAACGTCAGCTGTTCAAGAAAAAGCTGAAACATTTCTTGCCGAACTTTATCCTTCACTACATGACCGACCTTAATGGTGCCGATGGAGAGTATGTGCTGATGCAGCCTTTGCTGAAGGAACTTCTTGACAATGGCGTGTATGCCAGCAATACCGATTGCCTTTCGGTGAACAAAACCATTAGGGACTGGTACCTGATGAAAGTGAAACAAGACGTAAACCATATATAATATTGAACGAATGAACTTTTCGGGATTAAAAGATAAGGTGTTGATGCAGAACATACTTTCGCAAGGTGTTGTTCAGCTAGCGGTTTATGCCATCCCGCTTCTCATTATCCCCTATGTTACTAGGGTGCTCGAACCCGAAAGGTTTGGCATGGCGTGCTATGCCCAAAACATAGTGGCCTATTTTACGTTGCTGGTCAATTTCGGCTTTGGAATTGCAGCCACGCAAGAGGTGGCAATAAATAAGGACGACCACCAGAAACTGGAATCTATTTTTTGGACAGTCATTGGTTTTAAGAGCTTGCTGTTGTTGCTGTCTTTTGCCATATTGGCTGGCCTATATGCGTTTATGCCCAAGGTGCACGACAATTTCGAACTGTTTTTCGCGGCTGCGCTCTTTAATGTTGGCACTTTGTTTTTTCCCTACTGGTTCTTTCAAGGTGTAGAACGCATGGCAAAAATGAGTCTGTTTATATTCTTCATTAGGGCTGTTGGCGCTGTGTTGGTGGTGCTTTTCGTTAAAACACCCGACCACGCAATGCGTTACTTGTTGGCGCTTTCGGTCTCGAACATAGTGGTTGGACTGGTGGCATTCTTCTATGTGGTTCGCCAGTACCGGTTTAAATTTAGGTTGCCCGAAAAATGGTTTAAGGCAGAGGTTGTTCGAAAGAGCTTCCCTATATTCATTAATGCTTTCCTGGTCGACTGCAATATGTTGGTCGGCGTTACGTTCCTGGGTATTTATTTGTCTGACTACGAAATTGGTATTTATTCGGGAGCACAGAAAATAATGACGGCCATCATTATGGTGGCTACGCAACCTATTGTTGTTGCCCTGTTCCCGCGTATGAGTAAAAAGTTTAAGGCCGATAGGAAAGAAGGGTTGGCTTATTTGCAGAAGTGCTTGCTGCCCATTGCTGCTTTTTCAGCAATAGTCAGTCTTGCAGTCTATTTCCTGGCGCCTATTGCCGTGCAGATTATGCTGGGCAGTAAGTTCCAAAATTCCATCCCGCTTTTGTGTTTGTTTGCTCCATTGGTTTTTCTTTCAGCAATAGCCACAACTTTTACCGTTCAAGGGATTTTTGGTATGCAATTACAGAAATTTGCGCCTATTTTAGGTGTGATTATTTTTGTTTTTAATTGTATTGCGTGTTATTTGTTGATACCAACTTGTGGCGTTTTTGGTGCTGCTTATGCTTGGATGCTTTGCCAAATTGTTGAAATATTGACGGTTATAATAGTTATGTATAGGCACCAAAACAGATAGTAATATAAGATGTGTTAATAACTTATGTTGAAAAGCATAACGATAAACTTGTCTATTTATTGTATTTGATATACTTTTACTACACAGAAATAAACGAAATTTTTTTTAAGCTTTTCTTGAACTCAATTTTACTACTACCTTTTGTTTGGTTTTATTACAATTCTTAATTAGATTAACCTTATAATAATGCTAAAAGTTATAACTTTACTACATAGAAAACCCCATTCTTCTTTTCGATGAATGGGGTTCTTCTTTTATATCATCTTCCGACTGAAGATTGCTTTTCTATCTGCTTTTCGAAAATTTGTTGCGGTACTGGGTTGGCGAGCTGCCATTCATTTGCTTGAAGAATTTTGTGAATTGGGCTTGCGATGTGAATCCATACTCGTAAGCAATTTCTTGTATGTTCTTGCTACTGCTTGATAGTTGGATTTCGATTTCGCGGATCAGTTGTTCCTTGATGATTTCCTTCGGACTCTTGCCTGCCACCTTCTTGGTTATTTGTGCGAGGTATCGGGTGGTAACGTTCAGTTTGTCGGCATAGAAACTGACGTCGTTGTTGCTCTTGAAGTGCTGAACAATTTCCTTCATGAATGCATTATACAATTCAAGGATGTGCGGTGTGACGTCTTTCGCCTCTGCGTGATTAAGTAGTGGACTGCCGTGCCCAAAGCTTGAATCGAGTGAGTAGATGAGAAGGCGGTTGACGTATTCGCGTGCCTGTTTTACTGCATCCTGAAGGTTAAGGCCTTGGCTGAAGTATGTGGCAATTGCGGCAGAAAATACACCACTGGCACCGTGTGAATTTCTGTCAATAAAGCCCAATGTGGTGTAGAAAGTCGGTTTGTCTTTCCCCTTTTCTAGAAGGATGTCGGTAAGGGCATGGTCGCCAAAACGTCCGCCTTGCAGCAAGATGGCTTTGCTGCCATCTTTCAACAGCTCCTTTGCAATATTAACGGCGTCGTCAACAGTGGCTATCTCTTTGCCTGTTATGTAGGTTGCGGCTTCGAATTTTAGGCTAACTAGGGAACTGCGCGGGAAAATATCTTTCCTTAAGTCGCTTAATAGATCTTTATCGGTTAGAATACTGCCATGCGTAGAAACGATACCAGGCTCGAACACCACATATTTAGGTTCGTATTTGTCTATCAATCTCGATATGGTCTTGATTGTTTGGCAGTTGCGTAATAATCCCACTTTTACGGAATTGGGACGTAAGTCTTCCATGATGGTTTCGATTTGTTTGCCGATTATTTCTGCTGGAAGGTCGAAGACCTCATGAATACCATAGGTGTTTTGAACGGTGACCGATGTGATTGCTGTTGCCGCATAACCACCCAATGCAGATATTGTCTTAATGTCTGCCTGAATGCCCGAACCTCCTACACTGTCGGAACCTGTAATGGAAAGTATGGATGCGTTGTTAATGAATTGTTTCATCTTACCGTGTTCTAACAATATGCAAAGGAACTGCGTTTGACTTAAAGTAACAATAGTTTGTTCGTATTTTGACAAATGCTGCCGACAGATTTGCAATAAGATATCTTTTGTGAAATTTTTAAGCAGCTTATGAAGTGGTACGAAAAGACTTATGTCTGTGAGTTTGTGTGTGCTAGTGATACGTATGTGGATGTTTAGTTAAGGCAATAAAAAACGGACACCATTCAAACCTGAAGTGTCCGTTTCTAAATCTGTTCCATGATGTTCTACTTTTACTTGTTAGAGATTTTAACGTTGAGAACGATGTTGAGAACAAATAATGAAGCAAGAATACCGAAGAGTACCATAAGCGTAAAAATTTTAATTGTTAAACATCAGTGTCGCCTCCCGAGAGTTGTTATCGGGTTGCCCCGTCTCTCGTTCGTTGACAATGCAAAGTTAGAAACTATTTTTGAAAATGCAATGGGTTTTGCAATTTTCTTGCAAGAAATATGCGCGAATATACTGAATTTGGTCTTTCTGAAAACTGCATAATTGCATATTGCATAAATATCAATTAGCTCTTAAAAATGCAATTTTGATAACTATAAATGTGAATTGAGTCTATTTTTATCCTTTTTGGATAAATATTTTACGAAAAAATTGCTTTTTGATATTTCAATTTGATAGATTTTTGAAAATTGATAATAATTTAAAAGTGTATATTTATTGTATATTTTTCAGTGAGAAAAAATTGATTTTTTTTTTGCTTGCAACCTTGCAGTTTTTCCAAGAAAAAGTTCCTTCAGCTATCTTTGTCTCATCAGAAAAATACAACAACACATCAAAAAAAAGTATCAGTAACACACATCAAAGAGAATACACATTATGAGTTTCTAATTATTGTTTCTATTTTTCACGAACCTGTCTTTTTGTTTAGCATGTGAGGAGGGTGTATCAAAATTGATATGCCCTCTTTTCGTATGCAAATAAATGTAAAA
>JAKSKR010000038.1 GCA_024401645.1 Paludibacteraceae bacterium
CAGAACGATGGTGACTCTGTTTACCGTTTGTTCTACGATACAGTAAAGGGTGGTGACTATCGTGCACGTGAAGCTAACGTTCACCGTTTGGCTGAAGTGTCTAACAGCATCATCGACCAGTGTGTTGCACAGGGTGTTCCTTTCGCTCGCGAATACGGAGGTCTTTTGGCTAACCGTTCTTTCGGTGGCGCACAGGTATCTCGTACTTTCTACGCTAAGGGTCAGACCGGTCAGCAGTTGTTGCTCGGTGCTTACTCTGCATTGAGCCGTCAGGTTCACGATGGTCGTGTTAAGCTCTTTACCCGTTACGAAATGCAGGACATCGTTATGATTAACGGTCGTGCACGTGGTATCATCGCTAAGAACTTGGTTACTGGTAAGTTGGAACGTTTCTCTGCTAACGCAGTCGTTTTGGCTACTGGTGGTTATGGTAACACTTACTTCTTGTCTACCAACGCTATGGGTTGTAACTGCTCTGCTGCTATCGCTGCATACCACAAGGGCGCTTACATGTCTAACCCTGCTTACGTTCAGATTCACCCTACTTGTATCCCAGTTCATGGCGACAAGCAGTCTAAGTTGACTTTGATGTCTGAATCTCTTCGTAACGATGGCCGTATCTGGGTTCCTAAGAATAAGAAAGATGCTGAAGACTTGCAGAAGGGTATCAAGAAGGGTTCTGATATTCCTGAAGAAGATCGTGACTACTACTTGGAACGCCGTTACCCTGCATTCGGTAACTTGGTTCCACGTGACGTTGCTTCACGTGCAGCTAAGGAACGTTGCGACGCTGGCTATGGCGTAAACGCAACTAACCGTGGCGTATTCTTGGATTTCTCTGAATCAATCAACCGTCTTGGTATCGACGTTGTTCGTCAGCGTTACGGTAACTTGTTCGATATGTACGAAGAAATCACCGACGTTAACCCAGGTGAATTGGCAAACGAAATCAACGGTGTTAAGTACTATAACCCAATGCAGATCTATCCTGCTATCCACTACACAATGGGTGGCCTTTGGGTAGACTACGAACTCCAGACTAACTTGCCTGGTTTGTTCGCTATTGGTGAATGTAACTTCTCTGACCACGGTGCTAACCGTCTTGGTGCTTCTGCTTTGATGCAGGGTCTTGCCGATGGTTACTTCGTTCTCCCTTACACTATTCAGAACTACTTGTCTAACCAGGATATCTGGCCAAAGATTTCTACCGATACTCCTGAATTCGAAGCTGCAGAAAAGGCTGTTAGCGACAAGATCGATCAGTTGATGAACATCCACGGTCAGCGCTCTGTTGACTCTATCCACAAGGAACTTGGTCTTGTTATGTGGGATCACGTTGGTATGGCTCGTACTGCTGAAGGCTTGAAGGAAGGCTTGAAGAAGATCGCTGCTATCAAGAAGGAATTCGAAACTAACTTGTTCATCCCTGGTGTAAAGGAAGGCGTGAACGTTGAACTTGATAAGGCTCTTCGTTTGAAGGACTTCATCACAATGGGTCAGCTTATTGCTACCGATGCGCTTAACCGTAACGAATCTTGCGGTGGTCACTTCCGTGAAGAATATCAGACAGAAGAAGGAGAAGCAAAGCGTGACGATGAAAACTACTTCTACGTTTCTTGCTGGCAGTATAAGGGCGAAAATGCTGAACCTGAACTCAGCAAGGAACCTCTCGTATACGAAGCTATCAAGGTTCAAACTCGTAACTACAAGAACTAATCTTTAGTTATTTTCAAGTCTTAATTTTTAAAATACAGAACAATGGACAAGATAATTAATTTTAAAATTAGAGTATGGCGCCAGAATGGTCCAAAGGAAAAGGGTCAGTTCAGCGAATGGTACGATAGCCAGGAATTGGGTATGGATGTTACTACCGATACCTCTTTCCTTGAAATGCTTGATATTTTGAACGAAAAGCTTATCGAAAACAAGAAGGAACCTTTCGTTTTCGACCACGACTGTCGTGAAGGTATCTGCGGTATGTGCTCTCTTTACATCAATGGTCACCCACACGGACCTGCACAGGGCGCTACTACTTGCCAGATCTACATGCGTCGTTTCAAGGATGGCGATGAAATCACTGTTGAACCTTGGCGTTCTGCTGGTTTCCCTGTCATCAAGGACTGTATGGTAGACCGTGGTGCTTTCGATAAGATCATGCAGGCTGGTGGTTACGTAAGCGTTCGTACTGGTGCTCCTCAAGACGCTAACGCTATCCTTATCCCTAAGCAGAATGCTGACCTTGCAATGGATGCTGCTACTTGCATCGGTTGCGGTTGCTGCGTAGCTGCTTGTAAGAATGGTTCTGCTATGCTCTTCCTTTCTGCTAAGGTTTCACAGCTTGCTCTTCTTCCACAGGGCCGTCCTGAAGCTGCTACTCGCGCTAAGGCTATGTTGGCAAAGATGGACGAACTCGGCTTCGGCGCTTGCACTAACACTGGTGCTTGTGCTGCTGAATGTCCTAAGCAGATTTCTATCAGCAACATCGCTCGTTTGAACCGCGAGTTCATCTGCGCAAAGTTGTCTGACTAATTTAAGCGACATAAAAATCCTTAAATATTCCGAGGGTGTATCGAACGATACACCCTCTTTTTTTATTTTTGCTTTGGTTAAAATATTTGTCTAAATCTCTTGCACAAAAAGAATTTGTTGACGATGCACGCTTATCTTGACATACATACTCACCATGCCACCATCAATCCGTTGGTCGAAGCAGTGGTGTGCCTCGAACCCTCTCAATTCATGAAAGGTGTTGGTGCCGATTGTTGCTCTCTTTCCGTGGGACACCATCCTTGGCGTGTGGGTCCGCAAAGCGGTGCCGAACTGGCGACTATGGCGCAAATTCTGCAAGACAAAAGGGTTGTGGCAGTTGGCGAAATTGGGCTCGACAAACTCTGTGAGGCAGACTTCCTGCAACAACAAGAACTGTTTAAGGCACAGTTGCGTATGGCGGCTTGTGTGCAGAAACCTGTTATTGTGCATTGCGTAAAGGCTTGGGACGAGTTGTTATCCATCTTGTCGCTGATAGATAACCTTCCTCCTGTGGTTGTGCATGGTTTTAGGGGAAAACCCCAATTGGCGCATCAGCTAGTTTGCCATGGCGCTTATTTGTCTTTCGGTGCTCATTTCAATGCTCAAACCTTGGCCGATTTGCCGGTAGGCTCCTTTTTCCTTGAGACTGACGATGATAAGGATGCCGACATTGCTAATTTGTACAGCCAGGTGGCTGAACTGAAAGGTGTTAGTGTTGAGGTCCTTAAATCTGCCATCAGAAAACTGTGGGATGATTTGAATGCGCAATGCAATATTATTTGAAAAAGGGCGCTTGAACTAACACTTTGAAGGTTGTTATGAGGAAATAATTCAATACTGTATAAAGTGAGGAAAAGACGATGCTTTTTGCTTGCTTTTTTGTTTAGCCGATGGCTCTTTTTTCTTATATTTGTGATTTTGAAAGATAGAATATAAACCAAATTTATAATAACTTATGTTAGTTCTTATGGTGGCTCTGTTCGTCTTGGGCTATGCATGTATCGCCCTCGAACATCCCTTGAAAGTCGACAAGTCTGCATCTGCGCTCATTCTTTGCGCTGTATTGTGGACCATTTACATTTTCCATGCGGAAGAATTACTTCCAACGCTTGAAACTTTGAACCTAGAAGACGCGAACGTGCTTGAAAAGGCAAAGTCTATGTTCCCTTCTATTATGGAATTCAAGGAATTCGTGGCTGAAAAGTTTGCCGATGGTAATGTTGAGTCAAAGGAAAAGGTCGTTGCTTTTGTGACTGAAGTTCAGATTGTAGAACACCTTGGCGATGTTGCTCAAACTTTGTTCTACTTGATTGGTGCTATGACTATTGTTGAGCTTATCGACGTTCACGGAGGTTTTACCATCATTACCGATAAGATTACAGAACGTAGCAAGCGCAAGCTTTTGTGGATTGTTTGCCTCATCACTTTCTTCATGAGTGCTATCCTCGACAACCTTACCACTGCCATCGTTATGACCATGTTGCTTCGTAAGTTGGTGTTCGACCAACACGAGCGTTGGATATATGCTGGCTGCATTATCATCTCTGCTAATGCAGGTGGCGCATTCTCACCAATTGGCGACGTTACCACCATCATGTTGTGGGTTAAGGGTCTCGTAACTACTGGCGGATTGTTGCCTAACTTGATTGTCCCTTCTTTGTTGGCTATGGTTGTGCCAATCTATTTGGCAAGCTTCATGCTTAAGGGTAAGCTCGAAGGTGCTGCAACTTCTGCCGACGGCTCTCAAAACCAGGGCGCGTCTCTTCGCCCTGCCGATGTTGTAACAGAAGCTGAACGCCGCCACTTGTTGGAATATGGTGTAGCTGCTCTTTTGTTCGTTCCTATTTTCAAGTCAATCACACACCTTCCTCCTTTCATTGGCGTGTTGTTTGGTTTGGGTGCCCTTTGGGTTTATACCGAAATCATGTATCACCGCAAGAAGGACGTGCCAGATAGTGCAAAGGCTCGTATTACCCGTTGCTTGGGTCGCATCGACTTCGCTACCATCCTATTCTTCTTGGGTATCCTCATGGCAGTGGCAACTCTCCAGTGTTCTGGTATCCTTCAGAGCTTGGCTGGTTGGTTGCAGGCTTCACTTCCTAACGTTTATATCATCGACTTCGTAATCGGTGTCTTGTCTTCTGTTGTCGACAACGTTCCGTTGGTAGCTGGTTGCATGGGTATGTACGACATCCCAACAGCTGCTCAATTGGCTGCAGATCCTAGCCTTTCTGATTTCTGTCGCGATGGCGTTTTCTGGATGTTCTTGGCATACTGTGCAGGTGTGGGTGGTTCATTGCTCATCATTGGTTCTGCTGCCGGTGTTGTTGTTATGGGCTTGGAACACATCAACTTCGTTTGGTATTTCAAGAAGTTCACCTTGCTTGCTTTCGCAGGCTACGCTTCTGGCGCATTGTTCTATGTTCTTCAAGAACTTGTCATTCGTCCTATGCTAGGCTTCTAATTACAACGAAATATTCTTTATGGGGCATCGCGAAAGTGATGCCCCATTTTTTTTGAAAAAAATGCGGTTCACATAGTTTGTCTTTTCAACGAAAAGATTAATTTTGGTAAAAGAACGGCTATGTCAAGTCTACATGCATGGCCATCGCTATTTATAACACTTACGGCTTCTTAAGCCTTAATAATATCATGAACTTTTATGTTATTTGATTTTAAGAAAATAATGGCGGTAGCTTCTATTGCTATCCCTGTGTTGCTCTCTAATGCTTGTAAGAAGGATTCTGACTCTGAACCGGACGAACCAAAACAGGTTGTTCAGAAAAGCTATCACGACGTGTATGTTGCAGTTACGCTCGACACTGTCCGTGGCGGGGGCTATTCCAAGAGAAGCGCTGGCTATTATCACGATGGTCGCATCATCTCGTTGTATGGCAAGGCCGAAAATACTTCTGTTTATGCAAACTGCATTAGCGTAGATGGCTACGATGTTTACGTGGCTGGTCAGGAAGCCATTGATGCCGTTTATTGGAAAAATGGCGAAATCTGCTATTTGCCTTCAGGTACTTGTGCGTCTGGCATTGTGGCTAAAAACGGCAACGTAATTATTTGTGGCTATGAGGCAACAAACTACGGCGACAAGGCTTGTTGCTGGGTGAACGGGAAAAGATACCTTCTTGAAAATGGTTCGCGTGCAACGGGCATTACTGCCGACAATTCTGGCAATATTTTCATAGTTGGTTACGAATACGATTTCATGTCCGATAAGTACTTCATGCGTTATTGGATTGGTTCAACTAATGGCGGTTTCAACCGTTTTAGTGTGAGCCCTTCAAAGGCTAGCAACTCACTTCAGGGCAGTGCCATCTGTCTCGACGAAACCCACACCAGCGGTAATGGTTATCCTTACATCTGTCTTGCCGGTTTCGAAGACTCGCAGAATGGTAGCGTCGTTAAACAGTGGTGCGACCGTAAGGAAACCAAGTTGACTGCCCTTACTTCTAATAACGAGGCTATGGGCATTTCGGCTTGTAACGGTAAGCTTTATGTGTGTGGCCGAGACATGGGTGCCGCTAAATATTGGGTTTCTTCCATCGCACGTAATGGCGAAGGTCAAGATTTGAAAACCATGGCTCTGACTGATGGTAAGTCGCCTTGGTGTGCAAGTGCAATTTCGGTGGTCGAAGACGATGCTTACGTCTGTGGTTACGACGAAAGCCAACGTGGACAAACCGATGCTACCATTTGGAAGAATAAGGAAACTTATGCCGTCATTTCTACCGACCCTAATTTGCGCGTTTATCCTTACTCAATCTGTGTGGTTCCGCGCAAGGTGATTGAAGAGAAGATGCCTTCCGATTCTACGGCAACCGAATAAGAGGAAGATTTAAACAGCTTCTTATATTTTTTATAGGGCGTGCTTGGCTTTCCTGGCACGCCTTTCTTTTTTCTACATTTCTATTGTTTATCTTTGCAGTAAGAAAATACACTACCGCTAATTTATGAATAAATCACTTTTATGGGCATTTACACTGGTAGGTTGCTTGTGTTCTTGCTCGGGCAGTCAAACTGCCGAGGCTACAAGGAAAATTGAACCGGTTGCCGAAAAGAACAGATCTTCGGTAAAAGTGCCTCTTTTCAATCAAGACAGCGCATTCTCATATATAGAACGCCAGTGTGCGTTCGGACCCCGTGTCCCTAACACCAAGGCTCACGAAAATTGCTTGCAATACCTCGAAACCGAAATGAAGCGTTTCGGTGCCAGTGTTTCTTTGCAGAAGGCAGACCTTAAAGCCTTCAATGGCACTGTGCTGAAGTCGACCAACGTCATCTCTTCTTTCTTCCCCGATAGAAACAAGAGGGTGGTTTTGTTCGCCCATTGGGATTGCCGTCCGTTTAGCGATGCCGACAAGTCTGGCGTTTCCAACATTCCGGTAATGGGGGCAAACGACGGTGCCAGTGGGGTGGCAGTCCTTATGGAGGTTGCCCGCAATTTGGTGGCTGCCGATCCGGGTATTGGTGTCGACATCGTGTTCTTCGATTCTGAAGACTATGGCGCACCGCACGACGTGGAAAGCAAGGTGCAAGACGATTGGTGCCTAGGCTCGCAATATTGGAGTAAGAATACAGGCTACACAGCCGCTAATAAGCCATTCGTTGGCGTGTTGCTCGACATGGTTGGCGCGTCTCAACCGCAGTTCTGCATCGATGCCATTTCAAACTACTTCGCTCCGTCTTTCGCAACGGCATTCTGGAAACAAGCCTCTGAACTGGGCTTTGGCGGAATGTTCTTGAATCGTGTAGGCGCCCAAATCATCGACGACCACTACTATGTCAACTCTTTGGCTGGCATTCCTACTTTCGACATTATTGACTATCGTGCGGGCGAGGGTTTCCCCGAAATGTGGCACACCCAACACGACGACGTCGCACACATCGACAAGACGACATTGGCTGCTGTTGGCCGCGTGTTGCTCCGTTTCATCTATAACAATTGTGCCCAGCGATGAAGAAGGAACACACACCGCTTAAGCTGTTCATGCAGCCCGATGTTGCAGAAGCCGGATGTGACGAAGCCGGACGTGGTTGCTTGGCCGGACCGGTCTATGCTGCTGCCGTCATTCTGCCTGCCGATTTCCATAACGACTTGCTGAACGACAGTAAACAGCTTACCGAGGCACAACGCTACAAGTTGCGCCCCATCATCGAGGCCGAGGCCGTTGCTTGGGCTGTTGGAATTGTGACTGCTGAAGAAATTGACAAGATCAACATCCTAAATGCTTCCATTTTGGCAATGCATAGGGCACTCGACCAGCTGAAGGTGAGGCCAGAACACGTCATTGTTGACGGTAACCGTTTCAAACCCTACAAGAATGTACCGCACCACACGGTGGTGAAGGGCGATGCCACCTATATGTCCATTGCGGCGGCGTCGGTCTTGGCAAAGACTTACCGAGACGATTATATGAACGAACAAGATGCTAATTTCCCGGCTTACCAGTGGAAAAAGAACAAGGGTTACCCAACAAAGGCACACCGCGCGGCCATCGAAGAAGTGGGTCCTTCGCCTTTGCACCGAATGTCTTTTAACCTGGTCGACCGCCAACTTAAATTGGAGTTCCCCGAAGATTAAGGTCGTATTTTCTGCCGTTTTCGTAGTTCTGTAATAGCCGTTTTGTCTTAATTGGCGCTCGCAACGTCGTTGCTTTTGCACAAAAATTGAAAGATATTGTGTACTTTTGTAAAATATTTCAATTAGAGTCGCCGTTCTTTATATTTGGGTGATTTAACGATTATTGATGAATAGATTGAAACAATATATCCTTGTATTATTATTCGGACTTCTGTCCCATACGCTTTCGGCCCAGTATTTGGGCGAATTTGGTGCTATGGGTGGAGTTTCGTATTACAACGGAGATGCCAATAGCACAAATATCTTTTACGAGAACCATCCTTATTTTGGTGGACTCTTGCGCTTGAATTTGAGCAAACACTGGTTGGTAAAGTTCGACCTCGGCTACGGTACGGTGTCGGGCGACATCGCCAATTTCCCATCTAATAAATTCCCATTCGACGAGGCTTCTTTCGAACACGACTTCTGGAATGCTGGCTGCATGTTCGAACTTAACTTCTTCCGTTATGGCATTTCGCGTTGGGATAAGGAGGTGCGCCGCCATACGCCTTATGTAACTGCGGGTCCTAGCCTTGGCATTTACCAGGGTTGGAACGGCCACAAGCTGGCTGGTGGGTTGGCCTTTGGTGTCGGCTACAAGTTCAAGGTGGCAAAGCGTTTGAATGTGGGTGTGGAGTGGAACATGCACAAGCTGTTCCGCGATGACTTCGATGGTGACGATTTCGGTACCAAGTTGCTCGACGACCCTTACAATATGGGCTATTCTGCTATGAAGAACAACGACTGGTATTCTTGTGGCGTAGCCTTCATTACTGTCGATATTTTCAAGCGTCGTGGCGTATGCCGACTTTATGATTAATATTTTTAGCGATTACTTTGTATGACATTCCTAGAACAAATAGATAAAAACCGAGTTCCAGAATCTGTGGCTATCATTATGGATGGTAACGGACGTTGGGCAAAGAAACAAGGCAAGAACCGTATTTTCGGTCACCAAAACGGTGTCGATTCTGTCGACCAGGTTATGGAGGCTGCTGCACAAATAGGTGTCAAGTACCTTACGCTTTATGCCTTCTCTACCGAAAACTGGAACAGACCGGCCGAAGAGGTCAATGCCCTCATGGATCTTTTTGTTGAGGCTGTACACAACTATATGGACAAGATGATGGCCAACGACATTCGCCTAGCTGTTATTGGCGACGTTGATCGTTTGCCTCAAAAAACGCGCGAAAACTTGCAGAAGTCAATTGACCAGACTGCTAACTGTAAGCGCATGACTCTTGTCTTGGCGCTCAGCTATTCTTCGCGTTGGGAAATTATCAGGGCGGTTAAGCAAATTGCTGCCGAAGCAAAGAATGGGGCGCTCGACGTCGATGCAATCGACGAAAATTGCTTCTCTAACCACCTTGCGACTAGTGGTATGCCCGATCCTGATTTGCTTATTCGCACTAGTGGCGAGCTCAGAATCAGTAATTTCCTGATGTGGCAGTTGTCATACTCCGAACTATTCTTCACCGATGTTTGCTGGCCTGAATTTAAGAAGGAAAACTTCTACGAGGCTATTGTCGATTACCAAAGCCGCGAACGCCGTTTTGGTAAGACTAGTGAACAGGTGACTAAATAAAATTGATTTTTAAAATTAAATATGGCATATAAAAAACGTTTGATTGGGTGTATCCTTGCTTCTTGTTTGACGGCAAGTGCATTTGCGCAGAGCGATTCTGTGTCTAGTGCTGTTGCTACACCAATCGACTCTGCTGTTGCTACAACTCCTGCTGCTGTGACCGACACGGTCGTGCTCGCACAGGTTTCCGATTCTTCTGTTGCGGTATCTGGTGGCATTGACTATTCTTCAGCCCCTAAAGAATACCTCATTAAGGAGGTCGATGTTGTTGGTAACGGTGTTTACGACAAATCGGTCCTTGTGGCTTACTCTGGTCTCCGTGTGGGCGACCGTGTAAAGATGCCTGGCGAGGCTTTTTCTGGAGCTATCAAGAAGTTCTGGAAACAGGGATTGTTTTCTGACGTGAAGATTTTAGCTACAAAGGTACAGGGCGACGAGGTTTGGCTTCAGTTGGCGTTCCAACCACGTCCGCGTATTTCCGATGTCATTATCTCTGGCGTAAAGAAGAAGGATAAGGAAGATATTCAGGCTGGTATCGGCTTGAAGAAGGGTGGACAGATTTCTCCGGCCATGGTGTCTCGTGCACAGTTCCTCATCAAGCACAAGTTGGCTGAAAAGGGATACGAAAAGGCTGAAGTTTCCATTGACTTGCGTCCCGATCCAACACAGGCAAACTATCAGATTGTTTACATCGACGTCGACCATAAGAACAAGACAAAGGTGCACCGCATCTATCTTGCCGGTAACGACAACGTTTCTAACTTCAAGGCAAAGTGGGCCATGAAGGATACGAAGGAACCGCGCATCTACAACATCTTCAAGTCAAAGAAGTTCATTCGCGAAAAGTATGCCGAAGATAAGGGTAAGTTGCTCGACAAGTTTAACGAGAAAGGTTTCCGCAATGCCGAAATCGTTACCGATAGTGTTGTTCCTTACAAGGCAAAGAAAAACAGCAAGAAGAACAAGGTCGACATCTATGTTCACTTGAACGAAGGCAAGAAGTTCTATTTCCGTAACATAACCTGGACGGGTAACACCATCTACAACAGCGAAATGCTTTCTATGGCATTGGGCATTAAGAAGGGTGATGTCTACAACCAGAAACTGTTGAACGAGCGTCTTAGCACCGACGAAGATGCCGTTTCTAACCTTTACATGGATAACGGTTACCTCTTCTTCAACGTTGAACCGGTTGAGTTGAACATTGTTGGCGACTCCATCGATATGGAAATGCGCATCTACGAAGGCCGTCAGGCTGTCATCAATAACGTGGAAATTAACGGTAACACTGCCGTTTACGAAAACGTTATCCGTCGCGAGTTGCGTACCAAGCCGGGCGACTTGTTCAGCAAGACCAATTTGCAGCGTTCTGCTCGTGAGTTGGCTGCTTCTGGTCAGTTCGACCCCGAAAAACTCGACATCCGTCCTGTCCCACACCCTGAAGATGGTACTGTCGACATTGTTTACAACCTCGAACAGAAGCGTAACGACCAGGTTGAGTTGAGCTTTGGTTATGGTTCTACCGGTGTTACCGGTACCTTGGGACTTAAGTTCACCAACTTCTCTGCACAGAACATATTTAACAAGAAGAGCTATCAGCCGTTGCCGCAGGGCGATGGTCAGACATTGTCGCTCAGCTTTACAACGAACGGTAATTACTATAACTCTGCCGCCATTTCGTTTACCGAGCCTTGGTTAGGCGGTCGCCGTCCTACCAATTTCAGCACTACGCTCTACTGGTCTAAACAGACAGCCGTAAATAGTAGCTATTACAGTAACAGCTATAGTATGTTGAACTCAAATTCAACTTACTACAATGTCGATGCCGACCCCGATAAGTACATCATTACTTTGGGTGGTGCTGTTGGCGTGGGTACCCGTCTTTCTTGGCCCGACGACTATTTCACCATTTACGGCGAAGTGGCTTACCGCCACTATAAGTTGCAAGATTGGGATTACTTCGATATGTCCAACGGTGTGGCCAACAACTTGAACTTGGGTGTCACATTCGGTCGTAACTCACTCGACAATCCTTACTTTACCCACCGTGGTTCTAGTTTCTCAATCTCGCTTCGTGCAACTCCTCCTTATTCAGCCTTCCGTTCTAGCGAAAGGACTTATGCCCTATACGATAGGTTCCGTTCAGGCGAGAAACTCTCGGAAGACGAATACAACGAAATGCAGCAAGACTTGTATAAGTGGGTAGAATACTACAAGACCGAGTTGAAAGCCAAGATATTCACTCCGCTTACTCCTGACCAGAAGTTGGTGTTGATGACGCGTGCTGAATATGGCTTCTTGGGTTATTACAACAGAAACCGCCGTTCTCCGTTCGAGCGCTATTATGTGGGTGGTGACGGTACTTCGGGTACCAGCTCAACTTATGCAACCACTTCCATTGCAATGCGTGGTTATTACAACGGTTCCCTTACTCCGCGCGATGCTGTTACGGGCCGCCATGCCGGTAACATGTATACCAGGTTGTCGCTCGAGTTGCGTTACCCATTGTTGTTGCAGCCTACCAGCACCATTTATGTGTTGACTTTTGCCGATGCGGGTAATGCTTGGCAAGACTTCAGCGACTTCGATCCGTTCAACCTGAAGCGTTCGGTTGGTGTGGGCGCACGTGTGTTCTTGCCTATGCTTGGCTTGATTGGTGTTGACTATGGTTATGGTTTCGACGAAGTTACACGTTACGACAACTCAACTCGCCGCTTGAACAAGAGCCAGTTCCACTTGGTTATCGGTCAAGAATTTTAATTGACGAATGGTGCCGGTTTGGCACGGCATTTGTATCGAACTTAATAGTAAAAACAAAAAAATTACAGACAATGAATATGAAGAAACTTTTAATGGTTGCTGCCTTCGCATTCGCTGGCGCAATTTCAGCTGTTGCTCAAAAGACTGCAGTTGTCGATATGTCATATATCTTGAAGAACGTTCCTATGTACGAAAGTGCTAACGAACAGTTGAAGCAGGTTTCTGAAAAGTGGCAGAAGGAAGTGGAAAACAAGAATAACGAGGCACAGGTGCTCTACAAGAACTACCAGACCGAATCTGTTTTCTATTCCGATGAAATGAAAACAAAGAAGGAAAACGAAATCGTTGCCAAGGAAAAGGAAGCTAACGACCTTAAGCGTAAGTATTTTGGCCCACAGGGCGAACTCTTCAAGAAGCGCGAAAGCCTTATGAAACCTATTCAAGACGAAGTTTATGCTGCTATTAAAGACGTTGCTGAAAAGAACGGCTACAGCATCATCCTCGATAAGGCTTCTGCTCAAAACTTGATTTATTACTCTTCAAAGGTCGACATCAGCGACCAGATTCTTTCTAAACTCGGCTACGCAAAGTAATTTTTAGTTGGCTTGTCTGCTTATTCGTGGGCATTTTGCTATCTTTGCCGATAATTACGAAAAATAATACTAAAATAATATGTTTAAAAAGTTAATTCTTTTGTGCCTAGTTGCTATGCCTTTCATGTCGCATGCACAAACAGGCGTAAAACTTGGTCACCTCGACGTTCAGTTGCTTTTCATGTCTTTGCCTGATGCTGCTGAAATTGATTCTGTAATGAAGAAAACAAGCGACGAATATGAAGTCGAATTGAAACGCATGCAGGAAGAAATTGCACGTAAGACTGCTGAATACCAGCAGAACTACCAGACTTGGGATGAAACCATCAAGCAGAACCGCGCAGAAGAAATACAGGCTTTGCAGACTCGTGTTCAGAACTACTACCAGAACGCACAGCAGTTGTTGCAGAAGAAGCAGGAATCTCTTCAGACTCCAGTTCGCGAAAAGATTCGTAAGGCCATCGACGATGTTGCCAAGGAAAACGGTTTCCTTTACATCCTCGACACACAAGCTATCCTTTACAAGAGCGACTCTGCTGTCGACATCACCAACTTGGTGTTGAAGAAGCTTGGTGTTAGTGCATCTGCTCTCAAAAAGTAATTAAGTAGCTGTTAGATTTCTTTCGTAGAATTTTCAGACAGCTTCTCCTAATCTAGGTTTTTATAGGCGCCCCGGCACGTTCTGTGCCAGGGCGTTTTTTTTATCTCGGCTTTTTCTTACCTTTGTTAGGTTATCAAATTTCATGTTATGCAACCTGCAGTAAAGGGACCTATTGGGGTTTTCGATTCCGGTTATGGTGGCTTGTCCATCTTGCGCGACCTTCGTCGTGTCTTGCCGCAATACGACTACGTTTTCTTGGGCGACAATGCGCGTGCGCCCTATGGTTCTCGTTCGTTCGACGTCGTTTATCAGTTTACGCGCCAAACGGTCGAGCGGCTCTTCACCATGGGCTGCCCCTTGGTGGTGTTGGCTTGCAACACAGCTTCGGCAAAGGCCTTGCGTAACATTCAGCAACACGACCTCCCGTTGTGGGACCCTTCCCGACGTGTGTTGGGCATAATTCGCCCTACTGTAGAGCAGGTTGGCTCGCTGACGACTACTCGCCACATCGGAATTTTCGGAACCAAGGGAACCGTTGGGTCGGGTTCTTACCCTATTGAAATTGCCAAGTTTTTCCCCGACGTGGTTGTTACTGGCCATGCGTGCCCAATGTGGGTGCCGTTGGTCGAGAATGGCGAATACGACAGTCCGGGAGCCGACTATTTCGTGAAGAAGGAAATTGATGCCCTTCTGGCAGAAGACCCGCTCATCGATATGGTTATTCTAGGCTGTACGCACTATCCGCTGCTCGAGGCGAAGATTAGGCAATACATGCCTTCGCACGTCAAGATTGTGCCACAGGGTGCCATTGTTGCCGACAGCTTGGCCGATTACCTGACGAGGCATCCCGAAATGGAACAGCGCCTGCAAAGGGGTGGTGGTTGCCAGTACCTCACTACCGAGAGTCCTGCCATGTTCCGTTCGTCAGCATCTTCATTCTTGAACGAAGAAATTGAGGCGTCGCACGTCGACTTATAGGAAACGGCCGATTTTTTTTTATCGCGTTTTAAACCATTTCGTTTTTTTAAGAATTTGGCCGAAATTTAAGCCATATAAAAGGTTAGACATGCCTTTTTGTTGCTATATTTGTAACTTGAACAAAAGAATACGATTACAATAAAATTTTTTAATAATATCAAACAATTTATGGAATTCGGACACTATGACGATGCGAACCGTGAGTTCGTCATCACCAATCCCGCAACCCCATTCCCTTGGATCAACTACCTTGGTAATGAGGACTTCTTTGGCTTGATTTCTAACACAGCCGGAGGTTACAACTTCTATAAGGACGCTAAGTTCCGCCGTATCACCCGTTACCGTTACAACGGTGTGCCAATGGACAATGGTGGCCGCTATTTCTACATCAACGATAACGGTACCGTTTGGAACCCAGGTTGGAAGCCTTGCAAGACTCCGCTCGATTCTTACGAATGCCGTCATGGTATGAACTATACTCGCATCACCGGTTCAAAGAACGGTATCGAGGCTTCTGTTCTTTTCTTCGTGCCTCTTAAGACTTGGGCTGAAGTTCAGAAGGTTACCCTTAAGAACACTACAACTTACACCAAGAAGATTAAGCTCTTCTCTTTCGCTGAATGGTGTCTCTGGAACGCTGCAACCGATATGGAAAACTTCCAGCGTAACTGGTCAACTGGTGAAGTTGAAATCGACGGTAGCGTTATCTACCACAAGACTGAATACAAGGAACGTCGCGACCACTATGCATACTATGCAGTTGCTAACGCAAAAATCGACGGTTACGATACCGACCGTGAATCTTTCATCGGTCTTTACAACGAATTCGCTGACCCTCAGTGCGTAATGGCTGGTAAGCCAGGCAACTCTTTGGCACACGGTTGGTCTCCTGTTGCTTCTCACTACATCGAAGTTGAACTTCAGCCAGGTGAAAGCAAGGACTATGTATTCGTTCTTGGTTATGTTGAAAATGCACAAGACGAAAAGTTCTGCAAGGAAGACCTCGCTCGTAAGAAGAGTGGCGAACTCATCACCTCTCAAGCTTCTGACGTTACTTTCGTTAACAAGAAGAAGGCTCTCGAAACCATCAACCGTTTCGCTGACGTTAAGAACGTTGATGCTGCTTTCGACGAACTTGCTGCTATGTGGGACAAGTTGCTTGAATGCTACGCTGTTAAGTCTGACGACGAAAAGCTTAACCGTATGGTTAACATCTGGAGCCAGTATCAGTGTATGATTACCTTCAACTTCTCTCGTTCTGCTTCATTCTTCGAGAGTGGTGTTGGTCGTGGTATGGGCTTCCGCGACTCTAACCAAGACTTGGTTGGTTTCGTTCACCAGGTGCCTTCTCGTGCTCGCGAACGTATCATCGACATCGCTTCTACTCAATTCCCTGACGGTGGTTGCTACCACCAGTACCAGCCACTTACCAAGCACGGTAACAACGACATTGGTGGTGGTTTCAACGACGACCCATGCTGGTTGATCTTCGGTACTGCTGCTTATGTTAAGGAAACTGGCGACTTCTCTATCTTGGACGAACCTGTTCCATTCGATAACAAGCCAGGCACTGAAGTTTCTTTGTTCGAACACCTCAAGATTTCTTTCAACCACGTTGTTGAAAACCTTGGCCCTCACATGTTGCCGCTCATCGGCCGTGCTGACTGGAACGACTGCTTGAACTTGAACTGCTTCTCTTGGGATCCTAACGAATCTTTCCAGACTACCGAAAACAACTCTGTTGGTAGCAAGGCTGAATCTTTGATGATTGCTGGTTTGTTCGTAGTTACCGGTAAGGACTATGTTGAACTTTGCAAGCAGCTTGGCAAGAACGACGAGGCTGCACGCGCTCAAAAGTGCATCGACTCAATGGTTGAAGCTGTTAAGAAGCACGGTTGGGATGGCGAATGGTATCTTCGTGCTTATGACTTCTACGGTAACAAGATCGGTTCTAACGAATGTGAAGAAGGTAAGATCTTCATCGAAAGCCAGGGCTTCTGTACTATGGCTGGTATCGGTCTCGAAGAAGGTATGGTCGACAAGGCTATCGATTCTTGTAAGAAGTATCTCGACTGCGAACACGGTATGGTTCTTAACAACCCTGCATACACTACTTACCACGTTGAAATGGGTGAAATCAGCTCTTACCCTGCTGGTTACAAGGAAAACGCTGGTATCTTCTGCCACAACAACCCTTGGGTTATCATCGGCGAAACTGTTGCCGGACGTGGTAACGATGCTTGGGAATTGTTCAAGAAGATCAGCCCTGCTTACTTGAAAGACCAGGCTCTTCACAAGGTTGAACCTTACGTAAACTGCCAGATGGTTGCTGGTAAGGACGCTGCTAAACCAGGTGAAGGTAAGAACTCTTGGTTGACTGGTACTGCTGCTTGGATGTGGTTGACCGTTAGCCAGTACTTGCTTGGTATTAAGCCTTCTTACACTGGTTTGCAGATTGACCCATGTCTTTCTTCTGACATGAAGGGCTATTCAGTTAACCGTGTGTTCCGTGGCGCTGAATACAGCATCAAGGTTATCAACAACGGTTCTCAGAAGGGCGTTAAGAAGTTGACTCTTAACGGCAAGGTTATCGATGGTAACATCGTTCCTATGCAGCCTGCTGGTTCTAAGAACGAAGTAATCGTTGAAATGTAATTTCTAGATTATTCTTAATAATCAATATTAGGAGGTGTATCATAAGTTATTCTGATACACCTCCTTTTCATTTTTGACATTAACCTTGGTTTTCTGAAGTTTTCGTTTTCTGTGTTAGACAGTTTTTTAAGACATCATAGATGTCTGTTTTCCAAGGCCTTCCCAATTGAAGGTTTTGTGTTTAAAGGCCTGTTTTCTGTTAAACAACTTTGTGCGATTAGTCTGTCGAATTCTATTAACCTATTTTGACTTTTTGAGACAATCTCTTTTTTGTGCCTTGCATTTCCCCAAGACTTTTCTAATCACTCTTGAAAAACGGTAATTTGAAAATATGTTTTACAACAAATATTGCCTTTTTCTGGCGGTTAGGTTGGTTTATTTGCGCTTTGTTGACTATCTTTACAACATAACAATCAGTTTTACTTTACACAATTCTATTTTATGAACAAGATTTTTAAGTCTTTGGTTGGTGCTTCTCTATGCTCACTCATGCTAACCGCCTGTGGCTCTGATGGCGGTGGCGAATTTTTGGTGCAGCAGGCGCAAAACCTTCCTATCAACAAAACAAAGTACGAATACCCTAGCGGTTCTCCGGTAGCACAGCATGGTGCACTCAAGGTCAATGGTCTGCAGTTGTGCGACGCAGCAGGTAAACCTGTTCAGCTGGCAGGCTTCAGCACAATGGGCTGGCAGTGGTGCGAAAATTGCTACACCGAAGAATCAATCAAGAACCTTGTCGACGATTGGCACATCAACATCTTGCGTTTGGCAATGTATGTTGAAGAGGGTGGTTACAACAAGCGCCCAAATCACAACTTGGCCGAAATGTGCAAGTTGGTAGATATTTGCGGTAAGTTGGGTATCTATTGCATTGTCGATTGGCACATCCTAACACCAGGTAACCCTCTCGACCCTATTTATGGCGATGCCGCTCCTTTCTTCAAGTATATGTCTAGAAAGTATGCCGGCGCACCACACGTAATTTTCGAAATTTGTAACGAACCTAATGGCACCGAGGCTACTTGGGAAGTTATTAGCGAATATGCAAATAAGGTTATTCCTGAAATTTATGCTCCATACGATAGCATTGGTGCACAGCATCCGTTGGTCATCTGCGGTACTCCACAGTGGGACCAGCTTGTAGATGCTTCCTTGGTTAAGGGCCGTTACCAGGGTAACGAAATGGACTTTGTTGACCTTCCGGCCGACGACCGTCGCCTTAAGTTCGACAACGTTATCTACACTTTCCACTTCTATGCTTCTTCTCACAACGAAGGCTCGCCTAAAGATGGTGTTGAAGACTACTACAACTTCTACAAGTACATGTACAAGGTACTTGGTCAGTTGCCTGTTTTCTGCTCTGAATATGGCTTGACTGAAGCTAGCGGCGACGGAAACATCGACACCGACCGTACCGATAAGTGGATTCACATGTTCATGGGTAACAATGCCGGTAACCAGAAGGTGAGCTTCTGTAACTGGAGCTATTCCGATAAGGACGAAAAGAGTGCAGCGCTTAAGCCTTTCTCTTGTTCTCGCAAGGCTTGGAACAACACAACCAAGAGTGGCGAATATGTTCGCCGTGTGCTTAACGTAGTCAACAACGGTGCTACCGATCCTACCGTTCTTAAACCAGAAAATGTTTACAAGCCAGAATGTAAGGTTGCTAATGCTTGCAAGGCTGAAGAAACAAAGAAGCCCTAATAGTATATAGAACACGAACCACGGTTTCATATCGTGGTTCGTTTTTATCTATCTCTTTTGTCTGTTTTGTTGTATAATAATAGTTCATTGTATCTAATTAATAACTAATACTAATACTAATACATAATGGAAACACAAAACAAACTATCTTTCCTCGAGAAAGTCTCCTATGGTGTAGGTGACATGGGGTGCAATTTCATTTGGTTTTTGGTAGCCATTCAGGCAACTTTCTTCTATACCGAGTATTTCGGTTTGGAAATTGGTACTGTTACTGCCATGTTGGCTGTTATTACAGCCATCGACTTGTTCTTCGATGTTATTATCGGTGCTGTTGCCGACAGAACGAAAACGAAACTAGGCCGTTTCCGTCCTTGGATTCTTTACGGCTGTGTGCCTTTCGCTTTCATTGCAATGGTTACTTTCTATACGCCAGACATTAACGAAACGCTCAAACTTCTTTATGCATTCTTCTCAATGCTGCTTCTTCGCTTGATGTATTCGGTCGTAAATGTACCTTATGGTGCTTTAATGGGTGTTATTTCTGGCGATCCTAACGAGCGCGACTCTGTTTCTGCTTACCGTAACGTGTTTGCACAGGTGGGTTGGTTCTTGGCTAGTACTATTTGTATGCCATTAATCAGCTATTTGCAGAAGTCAATGGATTTGACTGGTAAAACAGCTTTCTTCTATGTGGTTTGTGTTTATGCAATTATTGCTGGTTTGCTTCTAATGTGTACGTTCTCTTTCACGAAAGAACGTGTCGAACCTGTTAAGCAGGAACAGAACAAGCTTACCGACGATTTGAAGGACTTGGTGACCAACCGTCCTTGGATTATGATTACCACTGCAGGTGTGTTGATGTTGGTTTTCACTACTTGCCACAACTTCCTTATCAACTACTACTGTAAGTACTATTTGTCAACAATGACCATCGATCCTGCGTCAAAAGATGGTTTCTCTTTCCACCTTATCGGTACCTTCTTCGGTGCTGAAATGTCTTGGGAAACGTTTTCTTCTGTGATGTTCGGTTTTGGTGCAATCATCACCATTGTTGCTACTATCTTGGCCAAGTTTGTTGTTATGAAGTATGGTAAGAAGATGACCTGGATGGGTTGCTTCGTCATTGCTTCTGCAGTTTCTGCAATGTTCTTGATTGTGTCAAAGGAATCGCTTGCTGCCATCATCGCACTTCAAATCCTCTTCACTTTGTTTATAGGCCCTTCTGCCTACATCATGTGGAGTATGTATGCCGACATTGCCGACAATACCGAGGTTGAAACCGGCCGCCGTGCAACTGGTATGATATTCTCTTCTGCTACTATGTCACAGAAGTTGGGTAACACCATTGCAGCCATCATTCCGGGCGCTGTTTTGGCATTGGTAGGTTTCAAGGCTAACGACATCAACATGAGCGACGATGTTCGTAATATGATCTTGATTGTTTACGCTTTGTTCCCAATCATCAGTGCAGTTTTTGCTCTCATTTGTCTCTACTGCTACGACATTACCGAAGAAAAGGTTGCCGAGAACTCTCGTATCTTGGCAGAAAGAAAGCAGAAGAACGTACCTACTGTTTAAACCGTAGTCTGAATTTATAATAAAATTTAGGGTAGGAGTTGGTTCATTTCACCAACTCCTGCCTTTCTTTTTCCCCGAAATAAGCCCTATTTTTTCCATTTACCCTGTTTTTTTGTTAATTTCGCAGTTCGAAAATAAAATTATTAACAATTAATACATGGAAAACAATCAAAAACTCTCTGTCCTAGAGAAATGCGCCTATGGCGCTGGTGACTTGGCATGTAATCTCTTTTGGGGATTGATTTGTATTGCCACTGCTTTCTACACCGAATATTTTGGTATGGAAGCTGCTGCTGTTGGTACAATGGTGCTAGTTGTGTCTATCATCGACATCGCTTTCGACGTTATTATCGGTGCTATTGCCGACCGTAAGAATACCCGTTGGGGACGTTTCCGTCCTTGGATTCTTTTCGGTGTAGTTCCTTTCTGCGTCATCGGTTTCTTTACTTTCTATACCCCTGCGTTCAGCGAACCTATCAAGATGGTTTACGCTTATGTAACTTTCTTGCTTTGCCGTTTGATGTACTCTATCGTAAATGTACCTTACGGTGCCTTGATGGGTGTTATTTCTGCTGACCCAGACGAACGTACCTCTGTTTCGGCTTATCGTAACATCGGTGCACAAATCGGTTGCTTGTGCAGCTACGGTTTCGTGTTCACTATTGTTGCTACTATCAAGGAGACATTCAATTGCTCTGGTCAGGCTGCATTCTCTGGCACTGCATTTATTTATGCTGTTGCTGCGTTCATTCTCTTGTTCTGCACATTCTTCTTCACTCGCGAACGTGTTGAACCTGTTAAGAAGGAACAGACTAACTTGAAGGATGACGTAAAGGACTTGGGTCAGAACAAGCCTTGGATTGCTTTGTCTGTCGCTGGTATTGCTATGTTGTTCTTCGTGTTCGTTCACAACGGTCTCATCCCTTACTATGCAAAGTATTGCGTTGCCGATATGGATGCCGAAGGCAATCCTGTAGTTAGCGGTACTTTGTTCGGCTTCGAATTGAACTGGGAGTTGGTTTCTACTTTGTTGCTTAGCTCTGGTTCAATCTTCACCATCATTGGTACAATGATGATTCAGACGGTTGTAGGTAAGTTTGGTAAGAAGAAGACTTGGATGGGTTGCTTCCTTTTGGCTTCTATCCTTTCATTAGGTTTCTTGGTTGTCGATAAGAACAACATCGGCCTCATCATCATCATGAACATCCTCTTCACTTTGTCTATTGGTCCTTCTGGCTATATCATGTGGAGTATGTATGCCGACGTTGCAGACAACGCCGAAGTTGAAACTGGTCGTCGTGCAACTGGTTTGATTTACTCTTCTGCTACTATGGCTCAGAAGCTTGGTCAGGCTTTGGCAAACTCAATCCCTGCATTTGCACTTGCTGCTATTGGTTTCGTTGCTAATACTTCTCTTAGCGCTGAAACTATCGGCTCTTTGAAGACCATCTTTGCAGCACTTCCTTTGCTTGGTTCTGCTATTGGCCTTTGCGCTTTGTGCTTCTATAAGATCGATGAAGCTCTTATTGCAAAGAACTCTCAAATCCTTGAAGCTCGCCGTAAGGGTATTAACACTCCTTCAAACGAAGTTGACGTGGTAAAATAAGAATATTTTAAAGTCTCTACATAGCGCCTAATCGCATTCCGATTAGGCGCTTTTTTTGTCGCAATTAGTTCTTTTTGTCCTGTTATATGTTCTATTTGTTCTATTTCTGCTATCTTTGCGCTCGCATATAAAACATTTGTTTATTGAATGAAATTTTTGCACAATCATCTAGCGTAGACTTTTCTGTTGCATTTATTCTTCAATCGACTTAACCATAGTGTTGCATTGCAACAAAAAAATCATTTATGACTAACAAGAAGAAGGTAGTAATTGTTGGCGGTGGTCTTAGTGGACTCACGGCTGGCTTTTACTTGTTAAAATATGGCTTCGATGTAGAAATCGTTGAAAAGAATGCTACTTTGGGCGGATTGTGTACCGGTTGGGTTCGTAAGGGCTCCTACATCGACGGTTGCATTCATTGGCTTACTGAATCGAACCATGGCGAGCTGTATAGTGTCATGCGCGAAATAGGAGTGTTGGCCGATGACGTTCCTGTTGCCCACCTCGAAGCCTATAGTCAAGCCGTGACCCCAAGTGCCACGGTCAACTTCTATTTAGATGCCGATAGGTTACAGCAAGAGTTGGAGCGTTTTGCAACTCCAAACGACTTGCCTAAAGTGCGTCAGTTGGTGGGCTATATCCGCCGTTGCCGTCGTAACCTTATTACAGCTGGCAATCCTTACCACATGTGGGGATTAATCGATAGCATTAAGTTCATCTTCCGCATCATTCCGTTACTCAAGGTGCTGAAGCGTGGCAGCGCCATAACCATCGACGAGTTTGCCGATTCGTTAGAAAGCCCAGAACTCCGTTTCGCATTCAAGAATACGTTTGTTCCAGGTCTCTATTCGGTCTTTTCTTTTGCCAACACCATGGGCGGCATTTGCGACCACAACTCCGGTATCCCTTTAGGTGGATCAAAGGCATTTGCATACCGTTTGGTAGAGTCGTATAAGAAGTTGGGTGGCGCTATTCGCACAAACAGCCCTGTAAGCCAAATCTTGTTAAAGGGAGACGTGGCAACTGGCATCTTGCTACAGAATGGTGAAGTCATTAATGCCGATTATGTTGTTCCGGCTTGCGACGTCCATTATACGCAGAGTGTACTTCTTAACGATGCATTCCCAATAGCGCAGCTGAAAGAAGCGGAAGCACAAAAGGAAACTTACCCTTCTTTCAGTTTGTTCATGATTTCCTTCAGAACGAAGGCCAACGTCTCAAATCTGAACGTTAACCGTTATGTGGCTTGCGAAAAGTTTAAGGTGCTCGACTCTGAATACGAATGCATCTATCTTAAGCATTTTGGTTACGACAAGTCTTTGGAAAACGACGGCTATACTGTCGTTCAGGCTATTCTCGAATGTTCCGAGAATGGGTTCAATATGCTTGAGGCTATGTCAAGGGATGGGTACAAGTCCTTTAAAGACGGGTTGGCAACTCAAGTTTCTAATATTATTACTAATGCCGTTGGTGCTGAATATGGCGAACTCGAATTGCTCGACGTCTGCACGCCATTGACCTTTACGCATTGGGTAAATGCCTACAAGGGCACGTTCATGGCCCACATCTTGTCAAAGCACAACCGTCAGTTTATCTTGCGCAACGACATCATTCCTTTGCGTAACGTGGCATTGGCAGGACATTGGATGATGATGCCGGGTGGTGTGCCTATTGCAATTTTACAAGGTAAGTTCGCTGCTGCAACCATTCGGCACATGCACCGTTTCCCGCATAAGTTCAATATCGAAAAGGCGCTTAAACAATTGCGCAAACCTTTACGGAAGGTGGCCGATCATTCTTTCTTTAAACGAGATTCTTAGAAACTGTCTTATTTTGGTTACCATATACAAGTTGGCACTACGTTAAAGAAAAAAACTTTAAACAATATTTGAAAATATATTTCTAAATCGGTAAGTTTGTTGAAATTAGGATTAAAATAAATGGGAAATAACCGATAAAATGTTAGCAAGCAAACAAGCAAGCAAACAAGCAAGCAAACAAGCAAGCAAACAAGCAAGCAAACAAACAAGCAAGTATATTCTAGAAATCAAATAATGAGGGTGTATCATAATGCAACATTTATGATATACCCTCTTTTTATGTTCGTG
>JAKSKR010000039.1 GCA_024401645.1 Paludibacteraceae bacterium
TCAAAATCATGGACCTTGAGCAGAAATGGACAAAATATGAGGTGTTGAGATTCGATTTGAGCGGGTGTAGTACGCCTGAAAAACTTCGCAGCACCTTATCTCATCGCATCAAGGAATATGAAGAAAAATATGGCATTAAGAACAATGAATGTTTTGAAATAAAAGATAGATTTTCAAGCGTCATAAAGGCTGCGGCTAAACATGAACAACAACGGGTTGTCATCCTCATAGACGAATATGATTCTGCACTCCAACAGACAATGTATGACGAAGTGCAGCATGAGAAGATGCGTTCTGATTACAGGGATTTCTTTTCTGTATTCAAGTCGGAAAGCCACTACATCTTCAAGATTTTCCTTACCGGAATCATGAAGTTCACGCAGTTGAGTCTGTTCTCGGTTCTCAACAACATCAAAATTTTGAGTGCGAACGACGAATACGCTGGTGCGTGCGGTTTTACGCACGAAGAGTTGCAAAAATACTTCAAGAGACACGTTGAACGACTTGCCGACGCAGGCGAAATGACCTACGAGCAGGCATTTCAATCTGTATTAGATAGGTACGACAGCTATTCATTCAGCAAGAATCTGACAAAGGTGATCAACCCTTATAGTCTGCTCAATGCTCTTGTCGACTGCGAACTAAACAACTATTGGACCATTTCCGGCTCTACAAAAGTGCTGATGGACACCATAGACAGTGGCGAGCACCAAATGCCGAACTGGGATTGTGAGTACATGGATAAACTCTCGCTTGAAGGCAACGATGCTGACCGTAAGAACCTAGTGTTGTCCCTATACCAGACTGGTTATCTCACCATAAAAGAGTACAACAAAGACTTGGAGGCCTATAGGTTAGGTGTACCCAACCAAGAAGTGAAGGAGGCTATATCGAAACTGATTGTTCCAAGAATACTGTGCAAAGATGAAAATGTGGTGGGTAACAACATTTTCCAGTTTAAAAAAGAATTCATCCTTGGCGACCCCCAAAAAGCCATGGAGTTTCTTCAGACACTGGTGGCTGGGACTCCCTATTCGCAAGACAACACTGCAAAGGCAATAGAAGAACGCTTTCAGTTCATCGTCGTGCAGGTGTTGTTCCTGTGCGGTTTCAAGCCTCAAACAGAGGTCTCTATCGCCACTGGCAGAATGGACATCGTTTGCAAGACCAAATGGAGAAATGCCATATTCGAACTAAAGATGACCTCAAACGGCGGTCTTGATGCCGCCAGCGAACAGATTAAAGACCGCAGTTATGCTGCGCCTTTCCTCACAGAGGACAAGGAACTCTTAACCTTTGCCATTGAATTCGACGCAGAAAAGAAGAGCCTTACCCGATGGAAGATTGAGAAGATAAAATAGGGTGTTACATTTGCCATGAAGCGTTTGTTGTTATTGTTTTTTCTACCATTAATGGCCTTTAGGTCGGTGGCTTTGCCTGCCGACGCTTATGTCGCGGTCGAAATTCCGGCAAGTTACACCACATCGCTAAACGGATTGGCTACATATATCAGTCAACGCTATAAGGGGACCGAGGCGCAACTTTGGGCGCTCTATTCGTGGGAAGCTTCTTACCTCCGTTACGACATATCGAAGCGCAGTGTGCAGCTCTCGTTGACGAATCCCGACGAATTGGCGCTTTGGACCATTAAGAACCGGAAAGGTGTCTGTGCCAATTTCGCGGCGGTCTTCTATGCTGTGGCAAAACGCCTGGGTGTGGAAACCTACCTGGTGGGTGGTTATTCGGTGACACACAACAATTTTCGCGACGACGGACACCAATGGTGTGCATGCCTCATCGACGGAAAGCCCTACATTTTCGATCCCACGTGGGGTGGTGGCTATATGCTGAACGATGTGCAGTATGTTCACCGTCTTTCTGCCGACTATTTTATGGTCGAACCCGCAAAAATGGTACAGACGCACATGCCCGAAGACCCGCTGTTCCAGTTCCTGGACTATCCGCATTACTACGACGAGATTGACAATCCGGGTGCCGACCATCCCGTGCCGGTCTATTTCAACTGGCGCGACTCGTTAGCCCACTACAATGCACAAGATACCTTGGCGCGATTGGGTGGACAGATAGCCCGAATGAGGGCGAACGGCTTTGCTAACGATTGGATTAAGATGCAAATCTTGCGTTACCAACACAACTACGAGGCGCATGTGCTGAACCGGCAAGTCGACGTCTTCAACAATTGTGTTCAGCGTGTAAACGAATTGGTGAGGTACATCAATAATGGCTATGTGCCGGTTAAAACCGCATCTGCCGTAAATGCTGAAATAGAAGATTTGGAGAACACACTCTCTGGCATGGCTGCTGTGCTCGACGATACCGAGTTTACGTCCGACGCCCTTGTGCAAGGCGCGGCTAACATGTCGCAACAGGTTCAGCAACTAATGGCGTCGGTAAGCGACCTTTCGCGAAGTATAAGGAAACACTTTGATAAACAGAAATAAATTGTAGATTATGAACGCAAATATTATGCCACCTGCCTTAAAGGAAGGCGATTTGGTTGTTATTATATCACCGTCGAGCGCACTTGCCGACGGCGAATTGCTCGACGGGGCTAAACGTACCCTAGAAGGGTGGGGATTGCGTGTGCGCATTGCTCCACATGCCCTCGACCATGTTGGTCACTTTGCGGGTAAGGATGAAGACCGACTTGCCGACTTGCAGGCGGCCGTACTCGACCCCGAGGTGAAGTGCATTCTTTGTAGTCGTGGCGGCTATGGGGTTTTGCGTTTGCTCGAGGCTTCAAACCTTACGTCGTTACAGACACAGCCCAAATGGATGCTCGGTTTCAGCGACATTACCGCCCTGCATGCCGCATTTGCGCAAGTGGGGTGTTGCTCGTTACATGCACCCATGGCTAAAGCCTTGGCACACTCGCACAGCAACAAGCGCGTGCTGCACAATATGCACGACATCTTGTTCGGCCTAAAGACCATGAGTTACAAGGTCGAAGCCCATGAAATGAACCGCGAGGGTGTTGGCGAGGGACGCTTGTTTGGCGGTAACCTCTCGCTCATCTACGCCTTGCAGGGCACTCCTTACCAGTTCCCGCTCGACGGCTCCATCCTTTTCATTGAAGACTTAAGTGAAAAGCTTTACCACATCGACCGCATGATGCACAACTTGCGCCTTAGTGGCGCCCTTTCGCGCATTTCGGGTTTGATTGTTGGTCAGTTTACCGACATTGTACCTAATGCCGAGTTCGGACAAACGTTGGAAGAAATCGTTATGTCCATGGTTGGAGACTATGGTTACCCTGTTTGCTTTAACTTCCCGGTTGGTCACGTAGGTAACAATGTGCCGTTAATTGAGGGCTCGAAGGTGCGTCTTTCGGTTACGGCTAAAGGTGCTACTTTGACTCAAAAATAAAAAAAACAAGTGTTTTGCCTGATGCGTGGCACACTTTTTGCAAGGATGGTATGCGAAATGCCATCCTTTGTTTTTACAAAGGGTGCTGTATTAAATGTATTTTTAGTAATTTTGCATCATTGTTCAAGTTCTGAGTTGACGTTTGTCTGTACTTCTGGTGCTTGTTTGATAAAAAGTTAAATTAATTATATGAAAAAATTATTAGCAGCATTGTGCTTGCTTCCTTTGGGAGTAGGAAGCCTAGACGCCGCAAAGGTGTACGATGGTTATCCCGACTTAACCAATCTCTCTGCCAGCTGTGTCGATCCTTATGCATCGGGTGTTGGCAATGTTATTGTTGAAGGACGTCACACCGTCATCACAAAGCAGGGTACCGACCCTAGAACGGGCGGTCAGTTGAAATTGTTGCCCGAAGGCTTCGACAGGGTCGTTAAGCTGGGTAACGAGTTGGCAGGTACCGAAAACGAAAGTCTTACCTATTGTTTCAGACCAAGTTACGAGAAACCGTTGTTGAGGGTGAAGTTCGCAGTGGTGTTCGAGAATCCCGATCACCTTCTTGTACAACAGCCTTATTTCTCAATTTCAATCACCGACTCGGTTGGCAAGCCTTTGGCACAGAAAGCCACTTACGAGGTATATGCGAGAGAAGACTTGGTAGACAACGGCTTTAAGGAATATGTTGAAGGCTCCAGCATTGTGCTATGGCGCGACTGGTCGGAAGTGGCTGTCGATCTTAGCCAGTACATTGGCAAGGAAGTTCACCTTACCTTCAAGACGCGAGACTGCTTGCAGAATGGTCACTATGCCTATGCTTACTACACCGCTACTTATTCCGAAAACAAGATGGAAATGGAATCTTGCGATGGTGGCGACGACGTTATCCTTTCGCTAGTCGATGGTTACCTCTCTTATTTGTGGAGCGATAAGACCACAACCAAGACCTATAAGGGTAGCTTGAAGAACGGTCAGGTCTATTGCGACGTGACTACCGTTCACGGCAACAATAACCGCGTATATGTGCAGATTGGCGACAAGAACAAGCCTACGCCTGAAGTGGTGAACGACAAGGTTTGCGAAGGTGCACCTTACAATTGGAATGGGGTTGACATCGACACTCGTTTCAGCGGCACACGCAGCATCTCGGCTATCGAGGTCGACACAACTACTTGTTCTGTAGAATCGAAGATGTTGGTGCTAACCACCACACCTGCCTATACCTACTTCAGTGCAACCATTTGCGAAGGCGAAAGCTACAACGCTAACGGTTTCAACATTAAGAATCCGCCAGTCGGCATACTTAACGACACCATTAAGGTGGCACCTGTTGGCGGATGCGACCATTGGAATGTGTTGAGCCTAAAGGTGGTGCCAAGAAACATTTCACCGGTTATTGTAGGCGATAGCGACCCTTGTACGCAAACCCACAAGACCTATGCCGTAAATGGCGACTTTGAGTGTGAATGGACTTTGCCTGCAAATGCGACTTCCGAAAGTGGTTTGAAGGGTACTTCTGTCGAAGTCCTTTTCAAGAATACCGATCCGGGTGTCATTTCGGTGACTTGCAACAATGGTTGTGCAAGCAAGTCGGTCAGCATGAACCTTAAGCCGGTTCTTACCATCAGAACCTATGTGGTCGACACCATTTGCCAGGGCGACGTTTATAATAAGAACGGTTGGGACTTGGGTGTGCAGAAGAAAGCTGGTTTCTCAACACACATTAAGCAGTTGGGCGACTCTTGCGGTAGTTCCGAAATCCTTACCTTGTTCGTTATGGAAGCTCCAACCATTCAAATTGAGGCTGAAGAGGTTGTCTGCAAGGGCACACAGTTGACCATGAAGGTCGTTAATCCGGAAGAAGAGGCGAACAACTATGTTGCAGTGGGCGACATCATCTGCACCGACGACTCTATCATCAGCTTTGCCGAATACTTGAAGTATAAAAAGACTGCCAAGGCTGTTGTCTTTATGGTCGACACTTCTGGTCACCACGGCTATGCAGTTGCGCTTACCGATGCTTTGGGTGGCAGAGAAATAGCTTACGACCGTGCTACAACTGCCGATCAGTATGGTGTTGCTAACCATGTTGTAATGAAGCAGCTTATGTTCATGTCTCACTTCATTAATTACGAATTGCAAAAAATTTCAGGTCCAACCCCTGTTTCCCCTGTTAGTGGTAGTTATTGGACTAGAAACCGTTATAACGATACCGACAATTTCTATACAACTACCAACCGTTATGAAGGTGTTCACGAAGAAATGGTCGGCTATTTCTACGCACCACTTAACACCAAATTTAAAATTAGAACCGTTTATTCTTTCTGATGATGAAGAAGTATATATTAACATTTGTCCTAGCTCTGCTTTCCTTTACATCGGCTTCTGCTGTTTCGTATAAGGTGGGCCAGGCTGTTGTGACCAAAGAGGGTGACATGGGCGTTGTTTTCTTTGTTGCCCAAAATAAGGTGCTCTTGGTTTCAATTAATGAAGCAAAGGCGGTTTGGGGCCCCGATGCAGTTGGCAAGTTTGTATGCTGGCATCAAACTCTCGACGAGGTTCCTTATGCTTGGAATGGTAAGGAATTTACCAAGGAGATGCTAGCAAGCGGAATCTCATTCCCTGTGCTCGATAGCATCCCAACCGACCGCAACTGGTACTTGCCTTCTTATGCCGAGGCCATGATGTTGCAGATGGTTTCGAAAGAAGTTAACGAAACGCTAACAAAGATTGGCGGTACTGTTCTTAACAATGCTATTTGGACCTGTACCGAGTACGATGAAAACTGGGTAAGACTTGCCGATTGTACTGTCAACCACTCGGTGTTCGGTCAAACATCCGATCCTTACCTCGTTTCTTCTTTCATCTATTCTCGCAAGAACGACATGGTGCGTACGGTTAGGGCAATTTACCAGATTGACTTGGACGAAGAACAGGATTTAAAACAGGCGGCTTATGTTTGGAACACCGGTAGCAGCGAAAAGGTTATTACCGTTAATCCTACCAAAACCACCACTTACTCTGTTTCTGCTAAAAGTTTGAGAACTGCTTGCGTCAACAGTGTTAGCCACACCGTTGTGGTTGCCGACGATGGCGTTCAGGAGATTTACGATACCATTTGTGCGGGCGAAACCTATAGTAAGTATGGTTTCAACTTCACCGAACCTGAAACTGGTGTTTACAGCTCAACCGTAAGCTCTGGTTCTTGTACTGCAGGCATCAATTTGCATCTTTACGTTGGACAATCATATCGAGAAGAGTATAACGACAATGTTTGTTTGGGCGAATACTATGGCGGCCACGGCTTCTCAATCACTCCTTTCGTTAAGGGTAGCTTTACCGATAGCCTTACCTTCCTAACCAAGTCGGGTTGCGACAGCGTTGTGGTTGTTAAGCTGAACGTTAAGCCGCTTTCTTACGATACCGTTACCGGACGTGTTTGTCAGAACGAGGTTTACAGCGATCCCGATTTCAACATTCCTGCTCAACAGAAGGCAGGTTTGAACTACTACACTGTAGAAAAAGTTGGTTCAAACGGTTGTAAGTTGTTCCGTACGTTGATTCTTCGTGTCGACTCCACTTACCAGGCTTCTGTTGTCGACGACGTTATGGCTGGTTCCGACTATAACCGTCACGGCTTCTCGTTGAGAGATGTTGAAGGCGAAGGCCCTTACGACTTGAACTTGCAGACCGTAAGCGGTTGCGACAGCATCATCACCCTTAAACTTAATGTTCACCAACCTGCCGACATGCACGTGGTGCCTACCGTATTCTCGCCAGAGAATGCCGACGGTAGCAACGACATCTTCATGAAGGGTTACGATGTGTACATCTACGACCGTTACGGTAACTTGATTTGCCACTCTGCCGATGGTTGGAATGGCTACTACCGTGGCAAGTTTGCCGATGCTGGTGTCTACGTTTACGTCATCACCATGAAAGATGGCACTAAACGCAAGGGTTCAATTGAGGTGTTAAAGAATTAATAAGATAGTAATGAAAAAATCCATGATATTATTGAGTGCCTTGGCGCTTGCAACATCGGCACAGGCACTCGAACGTCAGTTCGCAAAGGGTTACGAATATGCTTCTTTGCCTGTCTGCACCAACGAGGCAGAAAGCGGATTGTCGCTATATAAAGACGGCGTGGCTTATGCACGTAAGGACTCTTCGTTCATCCTTTCTATGCCCGATTCTGTTGGTCAAGCATCAACAAAGCAGGTGAACGACGAAATGTTGTCTGACTTGCGTTACGATGGCCAGTTTGCCTACGACGAAAAGAACCAGGTGATTTATGTGTCGCACGAAGGTTTGCTCTATTCGGTATCTACCGTTAACGGCAAGTCTGCACCGGTGCAGATTGAAGGCCTTTCTGCCCATCGCGAGGAGTTTGCCAGCGGTTCTTCGTTGGCTTACCGCCGTTGGCGTTACAAGGTCCCTGGTGTTACAGGCCTTTACAATCCGGCTCTTAACTCAAAGGGCGACAAACTCTACTTCTCTGCCGAATTGGCTGGTGGTAAGGGTGGAACCGACATCTGGATGGTGACCAAGAAGAGCGACGGTAGTTGGAGTGCACCTGCCAACGTGGCTTCGGTTAACAGCAAGAGCAACGAAGACTATCCGTTCATTGCCGGCGACTCGTTACTTTACTTCTCATCTGACCGTCCCGACACTTTGGCTGGTTGGAACGTTTTCCGTTCGCGCATGAAGGGAAAGCCCGAAGTGGCAATGTTGCCAGAAGGCATCAACTCAAAGGGTAACGACTACAACTTCGTAGGTAACGGCAAGGCAGTTTATGTGTTGTCTGACCGCGATGGTAATGTCGACGTCTTTGGTCCTGTTAAGAAGGAAGAACCAGTTGTTGAAACTCCGGTTGATACGGTTGTTCCTGTCGATACAACTCCTGCTATCAAGGAAGAGCCAAAGGTTGAAGAAAAGATGCCAGAGTTTGAACCTTGCACGTTCTACTTCAAGTTCGACAAGACAGAGTTCGTAAAGAACTACGATGCGGAAATTAAGCGCACTGTGGCTTTCATCAACCACTATTCTGATGCGATAATCGAAATCTCTGGTCATACCGACGTTCGTGGTGGCGATGCTTATAACCAAGACTTGTCTCAACGCCGTTGTAAGGCTGTTTACGACTGCTTGGTGAAGGCTGGCGTAAGTCCTAAAAACTTGCGTAGCGTGGGCTATGGTAAGAGCCAGTTGGCTTTGCCTAATGCTAACGATGCACAGTCGCATTTGTTGAACCGTCGTGTCATTATTAAAGTAGTTCAGTAAGTCATGAAAAAGAAACTCTATACATTAGCAGTTGCCATGGTGGCTGGTCTCACTGTGGCAAACGCACAGCAAGATATGATGTTGACGCAGGAAATGTTCTCGCGTATCAACAAGAACCCTGCCGGTACTGGTAATGCGGGTACCATCGACGCTTTCTTGCACGGTCGTTACCAGTGGGCTGGTGTCGACAACTCGCCAAAGTCGTTTGTTTTGAACGTGGTCGATTACGAGGAAAAGATTAAGTCGGGTATCGGCTTGTCTGTCGGTTACGACAATTTTGGTGTAGGCCACAGCAACACCAATCCAAAGTTGTGTTACTCTTACCAGCTCGACTTGAATTCCAAGACCGTCCTTTCGTTGGGTTTGGCTGCTGGCGCTAACTTCGGTTATTTCAATTTCGCAGAAAACACCATCGAGGAAAACATCCAGTACGAGGAACAGCTCTTCGAGAAGGATAAGGACACCAAGATTACGCCTGATTTTGACCTCGGTTTCGAGTTGTCTCAACTCTATTGGACTTTGGGTGCTTCGGTTACCCACCTTACCAATAACGATGGTGAAACACAGGTGGCTCCACGTCACTTCTATGTTTATGGCACTGGCCTTATTCCTGTGAATGCCAAGTTCGACCTTGCACCTACGGTTGCCTATATGCACCGCAACAAGACCGATGTTATGGAAGTTGGTACTATGGTGTTCTACAATCGTTTGATGTGGGGTGGCGTTGCTTGGCGACCAGACATTCACAACGGTTGCAACCCTTCTACCTTGGCGCTTACCCTAGGTCTTGAATGGAAGAAGTTCCGTTTCGGTTACTCGTTCGACATGGGACTTGGCTCTGAAAACCAGTTGCCGTCTAACACGCACGAAATCATCCTTTCTGCTAGCTTCGACAAGAAGAAAAAGTAAAAAAGGAAATCTATTGGATAAAAAAGGCGTTGCCGGAAGGCAACGCTTTTTTTGTAAACCTAGATTAGTCAATAACTACCTTAACACCGTAAAGTGCCCTATGATGTAGTCGTCGGAATCATCTATGTCAATGTCGTACCAATAGTCGCCAGACGGTACTGGGGTTCCATTGTAAGTGGCATTCCAACCATCGTATTGGTTGACCGATTTGTATAAGAGTTTACCTCGTCGGTTGTATATCTTAACGGAGTAAGACTTGTATGTTGTCAATCCCTTAATCTCCCATGTGTCGTGAATGCCGTCGCCATTAGGCGTTACAACAGAAGCGGGTTCTACGTTAGTCCATTCAATCATAACCTTATGGATGGTTATTTTCCCGCACAGTTCGCCATCGGCAGGTGGAATGGTGTCAACAATGACGTGTAAGCCAGGTGTGGCATCTGCAGTGCCATAGGCTTCCAAATAGGCCTCAATCTCTTTGCTTGTGTAGCGTTCTTCAATGGTATCGGTCTCGTAGCTGTTGTCAATGTCGATATACACGCTGTCTACATCGTAGCCTGGTAGGCAGGGTTGTGCCTGTGTCCAAACCCTGTACCAACCTTCTTGAATGTTCAAGCCGCCGTCAACAATTAGGGTGTCGCCCATGCCAATAGCAGTGCCCGAAGGGTCTACCCAATTAAGGGTTCGGTTCTTGCTCGACTTTGCAATCAGCTTCAACCGGTCGTCTTTGCAAGTGGGTTTTACTGCAGTTGTAATAATTTGGTCTTGTTCCACGTGGCAGTTGCCCATCTCGGTATAGCTATTGGGGTCGGTAAACGTTTCGTGAACCTCGTAACCGTTCTCGTAGTCGTAGTAGTGGAAGCCCTTCATTATGCCACCTCCCTTTTTCCATTTCACATAAAAGTTATATCGCGGACATGAATCAGGCGAATTTTTAGTTTCAGACTTTTGTACGCCATTTTCAGTCCAACGTAATATGCCGTCTTTTTTCCTGCAACTCATGGTTTGCACGGTCGCGTTTTTTAGGGCGTTCTTTTTAGATGCCTCGGAAAAGATTGGTGTGGTAGGGGTGTCGTACTCCTGGCCGCAGCTTACGTGGCCACCGGCTGATAGGTGTTCGTACTCAAACACGACAAGAAAGTCCTTTGAACAGCAAGAAGTGTCGTCTAGCACGTATTCGGTCACCCAATCGCTATTCGTTTTGTCGAAATCGGGAATTAAACCGCCGTTATTTGTGAAGAAGTCTTTCGCCGCGTAATCTCTTTGTTCTCCCGTTACGGTGTTTCTGTAGGTAGCGTGCCATCTGTTCTCAATGGCAAATACACAGCTATAGATGGTTGTGAAAAAAATAATGGTAAAAAGTCTTTTCATAAACACATTGTTGAGTTGGCCGTACCCAATTGGCCCCCTATTATTATGCAAAGTTAATAAAATTGTGCTTACGGTATAGTGCTTCTTATTGCTTAAAGTCTTTCTCTGGCTTGCAAACCGGCCGTATTCCCTCTCCCACCTTTTGTTTGATGCATTTCTTTACTATTTTTGTAATCCTAATTGTTAATTAGAATCCCCATTTTCCACATAAAAACAGATAGACGAACGGGACAATGAATAGGTTAATAGCAACGTTAGTGTTCCTCCTTGCAGGGTGGACTTGCCTTTGGGCCGACGACTTGCCGGTTGGTGAGCCCGAATTGGGGGAAGAACGCATCGTGTTGTACGATACTGTCTGCTATGGTAGCTCCTATGTGTTTGGTGACCGAAACATCGACACGGCGGGCGTATATCTCGACACGGTTATAGCCCATTCAAAAATGACCATGACAGAGCTCCATCTCGAAGTGGCCTATGGCTATAATGGGGTGGTTAGACGCACCATTGAAACGGGTGAGTCCTATCTGTTCGGCTCCAAGCTGTTGACCATGGGTGGGACCTATGTCGATACCCTTGTTTCGGAAGCCGGTTGTGATAGTGTGGTGACCCTATTTCTGAAGGTGAATCACCCTACCGAAGATTGTGGCAATTTGGTGACACTTTTCCTAGAAGATTTTGGGGGAAACCAGCCTTCCGACCCTATTGCCAAGGGTTCGGGCATTCCGCAATGTAACTATAACTATAACGACAATCCAAAGGGCTCGGGCAACTATGCCATACGCAAGGTGGGGTGGAACCACAACCAGTGGTACTATCCTTTCTTCGACCACACCTATCCTGGCGACGGCTCGCGCGGCTATATGTTGCAAGCCGATGGTTCTTCTCGTCCCGGTGCGTTCTATCAGACGCGCATCGACGGTTTGTGCGAGGGTAGCCTTGTCTATGTTTACTTCTGGGGGTGCAGTGCCACAGCTACCAATTTTGGCGACAATGCCAACCTCAGCCTAGTGGTCTTGAACGACGATGGCGAGGAATTGGCAAGGAAAGATGTCACCCTCTATAACCGACGCGGACGTTGGGAAGAATTTGGCATGTATGTGCGTGTCCCAGCCAACACTTCGTCTATCAACTACAAGGTGACCAACAATAGTGGCTCGGCGGGTGGAAATGACTTTTTCCTCGACGATGTTGGTGTTGCCATCTGCATACCTCCAACCCAACTCGAGCAGCCGGCTTCGGTTTGCCGTGGTTCGAAATATCAGTTTAATGGCAAATTCGTGAACGATGGTGTCTTTCAGGAACCATTGTCTTACCGTTGGCTTTATAGCAAGACTGGCGACTTAAATACTGAATGGCAGACCATTGCCGAAACCGCAACGCCGCGCTACGAGATTGCAGAGGTTACCGATGCCCATGCCGGCTATTACCGCCTGGCTGTTGGCGCTGAAGGCGATGCCGACAAACCCAACTGCAAGTCAATAAGCGCCCCTGTGCTAATTGTGGTTGACGACTGCCTTGGTCCGCACATCCGCACTAGCGACGACGAGTACAACGTTCTGGCTTGTAGGTCGCCTTTCTCGTTCAACATTCTCGACAATGACGATATTTCGGTCGACGGTTACGAGGTAAGCCTGTTGAATGAAAGCAAGGTTGGTGGCAACTCTGCTGTAATTGAGGGCGGTAAACTGGTCTATTCGGTGGGTGCGTTTGCTAATGCAACCGATGTCTTGACCTACGTGGTTAGGGCGGGAAAACTTGCCGATACTTCTACCGTAACTATCAATGTGTCTACCCGGGCCGATACAACCATAAACGCAATCATTTGTGAGGGTGAGAGCCTACAGGTCGGTGGCTTAGATTATTCATCTGCTGGAACCTATGCCGTCAATTTGACGACTGTGGGCGGTTGCGACAGCGTGGTGACTTTGAACCTGACGGTGAACCCGAAGGTGTTTCAACCTTTGGCGGCTTCTATTTGCCAGGGACAGACTTATGCGTTCGCCGGACTCCAACTCGATTCTAGTGGCACGTATGCCGACACGGCTTTGTCGCTTCTTGGTTGCGATAGCATTACGCACCTATCGCTAACGGTGTTGCCTGTTGTTTACCAGACCGTATACGACACGGTGTGCCTTGAAAGGGTAGCCCTTGCCGATTCTGTCTTTTCGCAGGTCTTTACTTCTCATTATGGTTGCGACAGCATCTTTACCCGGCATGTGCATTATCACCCGAAAACTGTTACCACCGAACACTTGACCATTTGCGAGGGTAGTGCCTTGAACTGGAACGGCATGGTGTTAACGGCAACGGGACGTTACGAGGCAAACTTAACGTCTAGTGTCGGGTGCGACAGTACGGTCGTTCTCGATTTAGAGGTCGCAGAAAAACAAAGAACTGCTATACCGAAGAGTATCTGCACGGGCGAAACTTTCCGTTTCGGGAATCTAGACTTGTCAATTTCTGGCAACTATGCCGATACGTTGATTGGCGCAAATGGCTGCGACAGCATCGTCACTCTCCATTTGAACGTGATAGAAAGGAAAGACACAACCATTGCCTATGCCATGTGTAAGGGCGAAAGCTATCAGCTCGGAACAAAAGTGGTGACAAGCAGTGGCGTGTATGCCGAATCCTTTACATCGTCTTTGGGGTGCGATAGTGTGGTGACTTTGAATGTGACGGTCAATGAGCCGGCTGTGGTAGTGTTGAACGATTCGGTTTGCGAGGGCGCCGACTATGAATTTGCGGGCAATGTGCAGACCTACCCGTCGGGAAGCGTAACGTTGCAGCAACATTTGAATACGCAAGCCGGTTGCGACAGTTTTGTCACCGTTCAGCTTGTCGTCTTGCCAACGAGTACTACCGTGTTGAACGACACGGCTATGCTTGGTGAAAACTATGCGCGCAACGATTTCCTTCTGGGCGAATTAACAACATTGGGCAACCATACTCAAACGCTGAACACGAACAATAGTGTTGGTTGCGACAGCATGGTAACCCTAAACCTTGTTGTTCTTCCTATGGTCGACAATCGCGCTATTCCAACGGCATTCTCTCCGTCAAATGCCGATGGCAGTAACGATGTATTCATGAAGGGTTACGAAGTTTACGTCTACGACCGTTACGGCAACCTCATTTGTCATTCTACCAATGGTTGGGATGGACGTTACCATGGCTCTTTTGCCGATGCCGGTGTTTATGTCTACTTCGTTGTCATGAAAGACGGCAAGAAGCGCAAAGGCACTATTGAGGTGCTGAAAGATTAAGTATATGTTGCTCGGAATTTTGTGCCCATATCATTCCCCAAATTCAACATAAAAAACGCAATTTTTTGTTTGATAGATAGTGCCTTCTTGTTAAATTTGTAGTGTTGCAATAACAAAAAACTGATCATAATGAAAAGGAATATTTTACTGATTTTCATGCTGGTTGTTTGCCATTGTGTTTTTGGATATGATGGCAATCGTAAACCACAATACGAATTGGGGAAGAATGAAGTGTCTGTTAGCTATGGCTTATTGCCTATTTTCGATTTGGTTGATGGAATTGACCACCACATACACATACAAGATAGCGATAGGGAATTAAGCAGCGTAATGAAAACACATACGGGTGCTATTAATGTTGAATATACCTACGGCTTGGCTCCTAGGTTTCGACTTGGCTTAATGGCTAGCTATATGGGGTACCGTCATGATGTTGATTATGAACATGACTATATTGGAGAACTGAAATCTACTTATGTTGGACTCCTACCAATGGTTCAGCTATACTGGTTCAGCCACGACCATGTGGCTATGTACAGCAAGTTTGCGGTAGGTGCTGCACTCAATATGCGCGATATGAACAGCATCAATGAAGATTTGTATGCCTCGTTTGACGATACCAATGTCCAGTTCGAAATGCAGATTTCGCCTATCTGCTTTGAGGCTGGTGGCCGAATAAGAGGGTTCGCCGAACTTGGTTTTGGCAACTACCTGTTCTCTGCTGGTATGAAATATTATTGGTAAGGGGGGCATGACGCTAAGCAAATTATATTGACTTTTTCTTGACGATGGCTGACTTTTGCTCTGCCGGAAAAAGATAGTGTTAGAAATGTGTTTGCAGAAAAATTAAGGTGTTTATATACCAAAAGGTAGTTAAAGTTTTCTGATGTTTTGTTCCGCAGCGCTCCACGAACGTTGTTACGTTTCCTGCGTTAGGCTGTTTTGACTCGCTGCGCGTCGTCGATTTTCAATTCTATGATATCTTTGATGGCTGTTTTTCAGGCCTTTCCAAGTGGTAACTATGTCCTAAAAGACCGTTTTGGCTCGCTACGCTTCACCGATTTGCAATTCTGTTAACAAGCTATCACATTTTATTATCTCTGCTACCGATTGGTATATAATTCCCAAAATAAATAATATGACTATAGAAGAAAAAATGGATTCGCTAAAGTTAGAATTGTCTAAAGAAAATTGGCATGATCGTTATGCCAAGTATGCTGAAGATATTCTTAAACATTGGAAATTGTATGAAGAAATGTCTCATAAGGCTAGAGTCGCATTTCCTTTGTCCGCCTATACTTCAATATCTAAAATGGAGAAGTCTAGTTATGAATATGATATTCGCTACCTAGGACAAAGTATAGGGACGCTCTATATAGAGGAAAATGGTGAAAGGTATTTCAAATACTCAAAAGGTTATGCGGACTTAATAGAAAATAGAGGTATTAAATTGCCTAGTTTAAATCTCATAGAAAAATGGGATTCTAAAAACATGTCAAAGTGTCGTTCCATTCTCTACTCAAATAACATTTGTGATGCAGAGATCCATTCTCCCGAACATAAATGTGAGAATTTACTTTTACGTGAGTTTTCTAAAACAGAATCTAAACAAAAATCCCTATTACATATACAACCCGTTAAGTTTGGTGGAAAGTTTGTTCAATTAACCACTCCTCTAATGGCTTCTCGCAAAAATGAGGTGTCATATAGTAGAAAAGGTGGAGGCATTGATATTCTTGCTCGTGTTGGATTAGGACGCAGTTCACATTTGTGTGTTATAGAATTAAAGGATGAGAATCATGGTTCAGAACCAGTCGATGCCGTTCTTCATCAAGCTTTTAGCTATGCAGTATTTTTGGCAAATTTATTAGATGAAGCATCTACAAAGATTTGGTGGACTGTACTTGGGTATAAGAAAGAACCGAATCATATCATTGATGTAGTCAGTCTTATGCCAAAGGGTGAAGAACATAATATTGAAAAGGATTATCCAGTTGGTTCTTTTACGCTTCGTTTGCGAACCTTGTATTTTGATAAAGATGCTTTGTTTAATCAAGAAAAATTTGAGTTTTCCGGATCATATGTAAAAGAATTGAATGGAAATAAAGATTCATCGTGCTAACCAAATAGGAGGTTATATAACTGTCATCGAGCATGGAGGATGCAAGATTGTCATAGATTTAGGCTGTAACCTTCCTGGAAATTCAAATGTGGAACTTTCTAGGGAGGAAATTGCAGAATTAACAAAGGATGCTAATGCGGTATTCTACACACATTATCATGGTGATCATATAGGGTTGCATCATTTTGTAGATATTAAAGTACCTCAATTCATTGGTACTGGCGCTAAAGATGTTATGATTTGTAAATACAATACTTTGACTAAACATGGAGACTATTCAGAAGAAATAAAGTCTGTTGAAAGCATGATGCCATACTATGTCGGTAAACCAATTATGTATGATGGTTGTGAAAAAATCAAAGTTACCCCATATTTAGTCAGTCATTCGGCTTTTGACGCATATATGTTCAAAATTGAATGTAATGGCTTGAAGATTCTACATACTGGCGATTTTCGCAGGCATGGGTATCTTGGAAAGGGATTGTTTCCTATGTTGTCCAGGTATGTCGGAGTGGTTGACCTTTTAATAACAGAGGGAACAATGCTTGGCAGAACACAGGAAACAGTAATTACAGAAAATGATATCAGGTTAAATGTAATTAGTGCAATGAAGCATAAGCATGTCTTTGCTTTATGTTCTTCGACTGATATTGACCGTTTGGCATCGTTTCATGCAGCTTGCAAGGAAACGGAGCGCGTATTTGTAGCTGATTCATACCAAAAGGAAGTGCTTGACGTATTTACAAAACATGCTGGAGAAAAATCGAATTTGTTTTCATTTGATAAGGTTTTTGAATTACATTCTTACAAGAATGAGAATGTTGTACGTTATTTGAAGGACAAGGGATTTCTTATGCCAGTTCGGAGCGGAATGCTCCCGCTAATCCGAAATATGATAGAACTTTATCAGTTGGATGAACCTTGGCTTGTCTATTCTATGTGGAATGGTTATGCGGACGAGGAAAAAGATTATGCCAATGATGATATTATTGCAATTCGCAAACTATTTGGGAATAGAATACTTGACGGCTCGCGCGAAGGTTTTCATACTAGTGGACATGCAGATGTTGAAACTTTGGCTGAAATATGTTCGTTAGTAAAGCCTAGGATAGGTGTCATCCCAATACATAAGGATGAATGTTCTCGTTTTGACATGGATAAAGTGAAAGCTTTCAAGGTCTTTACAAAAACAGTATCAGTATCTGATAAGCTTAATATAGTCATAGAGTGATATTTGAAACCGCCTTTTCGTAAAATGGCCTTGTAACTCGTTAAAAATGAATGCGAAATAAAATTAATTTAAAATATTATTCCGTAATGCTTGCAAAAACTGAAAAATTACTCTAACTTTGCATCGCAAAACCGATAAGGCTTGCACCTAAAACAACAATGGTGCGTTAGTTCAGCTGGTTAGAATGCCGCCCTGTCACGGCGGAGGTCATGGGTTCGAGTCCCATACGCACCGCGGTTTTAAAGAGATTGAGTTCTTACTCAATCTCTTTTTTTTGTAAATATCTAAAGGTTGTCACTTCGTTTTAGAAAAAAAAGTGTAAAGACAACAACCGCTCTGCTGTTTGTAGCGCTGTGTGCGAGTGCCGCAGTACATGACAGTGGATCTGAAAAGTGGGGCGCAGTACAGCTTCCTACTACATCATCTTCATCGGTGGCATTTCCGACTGGTACGACAGCCTCCGCAACGACTGTCGAAGCGTTCGTGCGGTTTTGAAATAGCGTCCATTGTCCCTCACCGCATTTCCATCGGGTGGCACCCAAGATACCCGAAGCGCGAGAATAAGGCGGATTGGTTGGTGAGGTATGTGTGGTGATTAGGGTATTGGGGACAGAAACCTTGAACCCGCCTTGTGGTGTGGATCAAGAGTACCTGTCCCCGTAAACGAATACAAAGGCGGCTCTGCTCAATTGCAGTGTCGCCTTTGTATTTCCATACCATCTTCGTCGAAAAGTATTTATGAATAGGATTATGCTGTTTGAAGGCGAACTTGATTGAATGGAGCCCCAAGATCAGCCTCGGGGTGAGCTCTCAAAAAAAATAGTATAGGAGACAATTAGGAATTACAAATACTTCCAACATGCTACTTTGCGAGTTTTCTCGTCGAATACAATGCCGACGGAATGGACTTCCTCGCTTTCATTTCTATACTTTTCGGCATAGCCTTTCTGTTTCAACTGTTCGAGTGCTTCTTCGAGCAATTGAGCTTTTTTATCGTCGGGGTTTGCTTCGCCTGCTCCCATCATCTTGAGTTCAAACACGAGAGCCATCTTGGCTGTTTGTGCCACGATGTCGACACGCTGGCTTGCTTCCATAATTTCGCACTGATTGGGGATGCCGAACAAACAGAATAAAGTGCGAAGATGATTGCGAAAATAGCCTTCCGTTATTTCGCCTGCATTCTCGTAGGGAATGCCCGAGAAGAAGTTGCACACCTTCTCCATGAAGGCATTGACGTCTTTATCGTCAAGAGCTTCGGGTAAGGAGACAATAAGAGGCATAAGCAAACCATAGGTGTGCGGCTTGGTGGTAAGTGCATTTTTATACCAACTGTCTCTAAATCTCTCTATTTGGGAAATCTTATCTGATTTTCCATTGTGTCAATGAAACTTTTTCCCATTCTGCAATGGAAAGATAACCCGACTGAAACGCTACAGATTTCAAGTCGAGCTCATTCAAATCATATTTGTCGTCATTCTCGTCAAATACCCATTCTCTCGTCAAATCATGAAGTCTGAACGGATTGTCCTTCACCATGTTGAGCAAGAAACGAGGAGTGCCGGTCGCAATCCAATAATTATCGAATCGTTGGTTTACAAACAGTTTGCCCACCGATACTGGATTATAGATAGATTCACATCCTCTGACGAACCTCATGCCATTGTAATATTGCGTCATACAAGAAAGAAGCACATCAGAAGTCATTTCCAACTCTTTAGCTGTATCTTCTATATGTTCGGCGAAATTCGCACGAAACTCATCCTCCGTATATCCCAACAACGTCGCATAATTTTTGTTCCTTGTCAAATCCGTAGGATTATTAAAGCCGGAGAAAAGCGAGACATGGGCGAATTTTGTGACTCCCGTGATGAAAACAAAACGTTCTTTGTCGTTGGCGGATTTAAGTTGCTGGTAAAACTCCGCCATCATTTTCACCACATCTTCCTGATAAGTTGTCTTGAAAGAATCGAGAATAGGTTTGTCGTACTCATCGATAAGGATAACTACCTGTTTTTCGAATTTTTCATATGTCTTCTCAATAAGGTCTTTAAGCATACGCGATATGCTTCCGTAGAGAATCGAAACTTTAAGATGGCGAGCAGACAACAACAACTCATCCTTGATTTTCATGGAAATCTCCTCTATTCCCTGATACGACGAGCCACTTGCCAAATCTAGATGAATCACAGGATAGACCTCCCACGTGTCTGGAGCTAGTCGTTCGATTTCAAGACCTTTGAACAGCTCCTTTTTTGCCTTGAAAGAAAGCTTTGAATGTGGAAAGCAACAGGCTCTTGCCGAAACGACGTGGGCGAGAGAGGAAGAAACTGGTTCCAGAGTTGCTAATCTCCCATATATATTTAGTCTTATCCACGTACAAACAATCGTTGTTACGCAGATTCTCAAATGTAAATATATCTGTAGCAATTCTTTTCATTTCTTCCTTCTTTATTCCAACTAGACAAAGATACTTAAATAATTCATAATTTGTAATTCATAAGGCGTAATTGTCGGGACTATAATTGACCCCGTTATCCCGTTGGGGATTAAACAAGGTGTGCTTTTGCCAAATTTTATTATCTTTGCAATCCGCCCATCGCTCCTAAGGCGGAAACTGACGACAAACTGAACGCGATCAAGCTTGCTTGAATTGCCGAGGTGCGAAGGAGAAAGACCGAAGGTCAAAACTGTTGGGGCAACGACATAAATAAAAGGCGTCATCAACGCTTTGTTCTTGGTGATTCGGAACGTAGGAAATTCAGAATTAGCATTTAAGGACACTGCAGAGAGGATGCCACGGATGAGTTGTATAAGCTTAGTCTGCTATTGTTTAATTTGAATGTTAATTGAAGGGAACTATATACCAAAAGGTAGTTGAATACTTTGCTTTTTCAACGGAATTGCATATCTTTGTGTTACAATCGTTTGGTGAACTTTCTTTCTTTAAAGGATGCGGTTGCTACCACTTGGTATATACACACCTAATTGAATCTGACCATAATTTAAATGGCAAGTATTGTAGTACAGCAAGATCTCTTCTTTGAATTTTATTTGGGGCTTTCTGACCAAGAGTTTGAAAAGCACCAGACACTTTTAAATTGCAAAGATAAGGTGTTCTTAATAGGCTGCTTCCGAAATGACCAGAAGCGCCAACTCGATTGGATTCGCAATAACGCTGGTACCGATGGTGTCGGCAAGTATAACGTACGTCTTGGCAAAGGACGCGATGGCTGGATTAACAAAGAGAATCCACGAATTGCAAATCCTAACTTTGCAGTTCTCTATGAGTTCGGCAATGAAGATATTGTGTATTATTACCGAATTGACGGTAGTAGTGTTTATTCAGAAGATGACATGAGAAAAGCAGGATACGAAGACCCTAAAGGTGAGTATCTTGTGTACAAATTGCAGTACGAATGCGAGGTTGAAGGTATTGACATTAAGAAAGTGCTAGCTCAATATCGTGAACGTACGAACTGGATTGATGGAAAACCCATTTTTTTGACAGGAAAAGAGATTATCTCTGCAATGCGTCCCAGAAAGAAAGTCAAAAAACAAGAAGGCAAAACTGCATCAATCTTCAATGAAGACAATGTAACTATACAGCAGGTATTGAGTAATCTAAACAATCATGTCCAGTATGCAGATAATGCACTTACGTCTATTGACTTGTTTTCTGGATGTGGCGGTTTGACCAAAGGATTCTCTATGGTTGGAATTCGATCGATACTTGGTTCTGATATCGATGAGAATGCTGCTAAAACATTCCAACGCAACTTCCCAGATACTCCATTCCTCTGCAAGAGCGTAACAGACATTACGAAAGATGAGGTAGACGAGTTGTTGAATGGTCAAGTACCAGATATTATCGTAGGTGGTCCTCCATGTCAGGGCTTTAGTTTGGCGAATAAACGCAGAAACAAAGTGTCTGACGACCCTCGAAATAAACTCTTCTACGGTTTTGTCAAATTTATTAATTGGTATTCTCCTCGCGCATTTGTGATGGAGAATGTCAAAGGATTGTTATCTATGAAGAATGGCGAGGTTCTTGAAACAATCCTTGATGAGTTCCGTCATGCTGGTGATTTCGGTGGTTATGACGTTGCCTACCGTGTTTTACTGGCATCCGACTATGGTGTACCACAGAATCGCGAACGAGTAATTATCATTGGAACCCGTCATGATCTTGGCTTGCAGCCTCGTCATCCAGAGCCATTGGAGTTAGATCATAAAATTACAGTTGATGAAGCAATTTCTGACCTTCCTCAAATTCAAGCTTGCCAAGGACGTGAGGTTATGGAATATCCAATAGAGCCACAAAACGACTATCAGCGATTGATGCGTCAGAACATGCAATATGTTACAAACCATATTGCAATGAATCACACAAAGCGTTTGATAGCCAGATTCGAAGCAATTCAACAAGGTCAATCACTTGTTGATGTTTGGGAAGAGCATGGTTCTGTAAAACGAGGAGCACCTGGAGAGAAGTCAGAAGTAAAATTTGGTCAAAACAATCAGCGCCTTTTTGGCAATCAACCAGCGCCAACAATTGCAGCTTCGTTTCAATCAAATTTCATTCACCCTCATCTTAATAGAAACTTCACTGCTCGTGAAGGCGCTCGACTTCAGTCTTTCCCTGACGATTTTATCTTTGAAGGAATGAGAACAAAGATGAGTTGGGAGAAAGGCTTGAGTCAGTATCAACAAATCGGCAATGCTGTACCTGTGCTTATGGCAAAAGCCATCGGAGAATGTGTAAGTCAAATCTTAAATTCTGATAACAATGCAAAAAAATAAAGATTACGAATTCATTTGCAACGCAAAGGAAAAGTACCCACAGTTGAGTCACGCTTCAAATATCATAACCAAGTATAATAGCACACTTACTGCGGAGGAAGAACGTGCCCTAACTATACTTATCCCAGAATACGCAAAGTATTTAGGTAAGATGTTGGATTTAACAACTTACGACAAAAAATCAATTGAAATGAAGGTAGATTATTTGAACAACTACTATAATTTCATGCATACGGAAAAACTTGATAAAGCATTCTCTTCGCAAGGAAAGTTTCGTCCAACGATTCTCGAAGAGTTCTTGTTTTTGATTTTCCGCAACTTTGTTGAAGAAATAAAAAAAGAATCTGATGAACAGGACGTACTGGATAGTGGTGCTGTAAAAGCCTATTCTAACATCTATTTTAAAGCGAAGAATCTTACCGACTTTATTAAGTCGCCAGAAATTGGAGTTAATGAGAAAGATCAGGATTATGCAATTTATCGAACATTTGATATTTCTGTCAATAATGCAGATCCTATGCAGATACGTATTCCAGCCATTGCTATTGAAGCAAAGACTTACATTGACAAGACAATGCTCGACTCAATAATTGCAACTGCAGAGAAAATAAAAAGTGGTAACCCACATACACGTTTCATTGCTGTGGCAGAACGCTATGATGTAAGTTTATCGGTTGATCCTGCGTATTCGCGAATAGATCAGATTTATGTACTCCGCAAGTCAATGAGAAAATCAGAATGGATTGATGTGGACAAGAACGTGGTATGGAGAATGTTTAACGAATCTCTCACACATTTGAAGCGACCTTGGTCAGACATTAGAACAAGAATTGAAGAAGATGGTGTGATAATTTGATGATTATGGCAAAGAAATCGAAAACCCCATTAGATGCTAGGTATAAAGGACAAAATTTAGGATGGTAAAATGAGGACTATCTTATATTTGCAGCATCAAGTGAAACGGAGAAGGGCTCTGC
>JAKSKR010000004.1 GCA_024401645.1 Paludibacteraceae bacterium
TTCGTTTCCCTGCTTGCACATCTACAAATTTTTCTATAATTTCCCACTGATTATCTGTGAGATTTGTTGGGTAATTGTTCATTTTCTTTGTTTTTTGTCACTATAAAGATATGAAAAAATCATCCACTTATCAAACTGATAATCAATATTTTATCAAATAATTCGACTCGTTTTTTTTGAGTCTTATATAAAAGATTTTAAACTAAATTTAAACAATTTCTAAATAATTCGAAAGTATTTCTTCACTTTACCGATGCCGATGGCAAGTTGCAACAGAAACATTTGACTGAACAGTTTAATCAGGTAATCGATAGTTCTTGTCCAATATGGTTTAGTGTCACAGACTATGCAGGAAACAGTTTTCAAGTACAAAATCATAAGTTCATTGTTGGTGGACGAATACATTCGTTTTGTTCTGGCCATACATTAAGCGACTCTATGATTTCATTCCCTTTTATGACTAAATCGTCATGGAAGGTTGAATTGGAAGTCCTCGACGAATACGAACTCTTATATGTAGTTTGCATACCACAGAAACGTAAATGGAAAAGCAAACAGTAATTACAACAAATAAAAAAACAGGGTGCCAATTTGTAATTGAACACCCTGTTGTTGTTTAATTTATTTGAATGAAACCTATTATAGACATGCTTTGTAGATGTTCAAAACATCTTGCCAGTAAAGTGGCTTAAAGTTGCCAAGGAATCCTTCTCCGGCTCCCTTTTTAGCCATCTGTTCAAGCGGTGAGTTCTCGGTAAAGCCAAGTTCACGTAGGGTAGTAGGTTGGCCAAGGGCAACGAAGAACTGTTGTAGTTTCTCAATACCTGCCAAAATGGTCTTGTCGGTATCGCGTTCTGATTTAATATCCATAACGTTGGTCGCAAACTGGAAGAACATACCCTTGTTTTCTGGGTAAACATAGCGCATCCATGCTGGTGTCAATACGGCAAGTCCTGCACCGTGTGCAACCTTCTCGTCTTCTGCACTTAACTCGTGCTCCATGCCATGGCAACCCCAGTCTTGCACGCGACCGCAACCTAGGAAACCGTTGTGTGCGAACGAACCGCCGAGCGAAACTTCTGCCCAAGCATCGTAGTTTTTAGGGTCCTTCATTAAGATGAGGGCGTTGCGCATAATGGTCTTCAAGGTGCTTTCTGCCAACGAGTCAATAAGGTCTGTATGTTCGGTTTGTGTGAAGTAGCGCTCAAAAATGTGGCTCATCATGTCGCAAACACCGTTTGCAATCTGGTTTTTAGGCAGTGTCATGAAAATTTCAGGGTTTACAATGCTCACTGCTGGGCGAATCTGCAAGCTGGTGTAACCCAACTTACGGTCTTTGTTGGTAATAACGGCGTCAGGACTTACTTCGCTACCTGCTGCCGGAATGGTAAGGATGGTAGCCACTGGCAAAACTGCTTCTGGTTCACCGCCATTTGCGAAGAAAGACCAAACATCATCGGTCTTTGCACCCATGGCAATTGCCTTGGCTGTGTCAATCACGCTACCGCCACCTACTGCAAGTACTAGGTCGAAGTTTTCCTTGCGGAGCATGGCTACACCTTCTACGACTTTTTCATAGCGCGGATTGGCTTGAATGCCTTGCAACTCTACACTGGCAATACCGTTTTCCTTAAGCGATGCCATAACATCGTCGTAGACTCCGTTGCGCTTAATGCTGCCACCACCATATACCAAAAGAACCTTCTTTGCTAGTGGCTTAAGCAATTCGCCAATCTTTTTATGCTTGTCTTTGCCAAATACATATTTGGTAGACATTTGGAATGAAAAATTATTCATGCTTTATGTTATTCTTTAATTTTATTGTCTGTTTTTTTGTGGCATTGCCAATTGTTGGTGTTGTGTGCCATCAAAATGCTTTCTTGGCATTTTCAAGGGCTGCAATCACCTTGTCGCACCATTCGTCAAACTCCTTGTCTTCTTTCTGCAGTTCAGGGGTTGCAAGCACATTGGCTATAGTCTTGGCAATACCCTGGTCGAAGCGGGTTGTTGCGCAGAATTCTGGTACGGCACGTTTCAGCTTGCTGTTGTCGAAGACGACGGAATTGGCCTTGTCGCCAATTAGGCTACCTTCAAGGTCAAAGTCGCAAGTCGATTTCAGGAAGTCGCTTGCCACATGGTAGGCCTTTAGCTCCACGCCCAATTTGTCGGCAATGGTTTGGTAAATCTGGTTCCAGGTCAGGCGCTCGTCGCTGGTAATGTGGAAGGCTTCGCCAATGGCGTGTATGTTCCCCATTAGGCCTACGAAACCCTTTGCGAAGTCGCTGTTGTGTGTCATGGTCCAAAGCGACGTACCGTCGCCGTGAATAATGACGGGCTTGCCCTCAAGCATACGCTTGGCAACCTGCCAACTTCCGTTCTTGCCGTGAACACCCAATGGAATGGAACGCTCGTCGTAAGTGTGGCTTGGGCGAACTATGGTGATTGGAAAACCGTTTTCGCGGTACATCTTCATAAGGAACTCCTCGCATGCTATTTTATTGCGCGAATATAGCCAATAAGGGTTTGCAAGCGGGGTGCTCTCGGTAATGTGGTAGTTCGAGAGTGGCTTTTGGTAAGCCGAAGCCGAGCTGATGAACATAAACTGCTTGGTCTTGCCGTTGAAGAGTCGGTAATCGCGTTCCAACTGGCTTGGCTCAAAGCCAATGAAGTCACAAACAGTGTCGAAGGTCAGACCTTCTAGTGCTTTACTTGCAGCAGCCTCGTCGTTAATGTCAACACTTATGGTCTTAACGTTGGCGGGTAGAACGTTGTTCCTGTTGCCACGGTTAACCACATATAATTCCCATTCGGGCATGTTTGCCAGACGTTGGCTTATGGCGGTGGAAATGGTTCCTGTGCCACCTATAAATAGTGCTCTCATATATTTTTTTGCTGTTGTTGTGTAAAGCTTTGCAAAGATATGAATTTAACTCACTTAAACAAAACTTTGGTGCTTTTTTCAAAAAAATAGGTTTCTTGTACTTGGCTTACCGGCATTTGCGAAAAGTCCCTTGAAAAAGTTGCGACTTTTGCGAAAAAGTCCCTTGAAAAAGTTGCGACTTTTGCGAAAAGTCCCTTGAAAAAGTTGCGACTTTTGCGAAAAGTCCCTTGAAAAAGTTGCGACTTTTGCGAAAAGTCCCTTGAAAAAGTTGTGACTTTTGCGAAAAAGTCCCTTGAAAAAGTTGTATATTTGCCTTGTAAAAATGAATTAATTGTATGTTATATAGGAAAATAGACGCTGTGTTGCTCGATTGGAAGAATTCTGACGATAAAACCCCTTTAATAATAAAGGGATGTAGGCAGTGTGGAAAAACTTTTTCGGTGATGCAATTCGCAGAAAAAAACTATAAACATGTTGTCTATATCAATTTCTTCGAAAATAAGGAATTTTCTTCTGCTTTCGAGGGAGCATTAGATGTTGATACTATTGTAATGAACTTATCTTCCATTTTATTGAAGAAAGCACGTTTTGTTCCGTATGAAACTTGCATTATTCTAGATGAATTGCAAGAATGTGGTAAGGCTAGAACCGCACTGAAATTCTTTAAGTTAGATGGTAGATATGATGTTATATGTACGGGCTCTCTGTTAGGAGTGAAAGGGTATGGCGATGAACCGGTTTCAATACCTGTGGGTTATGAAACGACAATTCAGATGTTTCCTTTAGATTTTGAAGAGTTTTTATGGGCAAATGGGGTTGACAAGTCTATTACCGACTACGTTGAAAAATGTTTTAACGAAGAAACCCCTGTGAATGATACCATTCACACTACTATGCGTAACCTTTTGTTGCAATATGTGGTGGTTGGTGGTATGCCCAATGTTGTCAGTACATTTGTTTCTTCTCACGATTTTCGAAAGGTACAAGAAAAGCAACGGAATATTGTGAATGCATATAAGGACGATATGGTAAAATATGCCTCGAAAGACGACAAGTCGTGTATTAGAGAATGTTTTGAGTCGATTCCGAAACAATTAAGTAAAGAAAATAAGAAATTTCAGTATTCGGTTGTTAAGAAAGGTGGCTCGGCTTCGAAGTTCTTGGGTAGCATTCAATGGATTGACGATGCTGGCATAACCAATAGGTGTTACAATTTGAGCACTACCGAATTGCCTTTGGCGGGAAATTCCCTTGCCGATGTCTTTAAGGTCTATATGGTCGATAGTGGGCTGTTTATATCTATGTTGGAAGATGATACTTATGCCGATGTCTTGCAAGGTGATCTGTATGGTTACAAAGGTGCCATTTTTGAAAATCTCATTGCTGATGTTTTTACAAAAATGGGTCGCAAACTCTATTATTTTCATAAAGATAGTGGTTTGGAGATTGATTTTGTTACGAAATATAAAGGTAAATGTACGTTGGTTGAGGTTAAGGCCAATAACGGTAATGTAAAGGCGACTAAAACCATTCTTAAGCATCCCGAAATTTACCATGTTTACGATGCAATTAAGCTGGGTAACTATAATGTTGGTCGTGAAAATGGTATTTTAACTCTACCTTCTTATATGGCTTATTTATTACGATAAAAAATGAAGAAATATATGCTCCAATTTCATAAGAAGTCCTTTTCAGAACTCACTCTAAACGAATTGTACGGTCTGCTCAAGGTACGTTCCGAGGTCTTTGTGGTAGAGCAGAACTGTGTCTATCAAGATTTAGATGACGACGACCAGGCTTCTATTCATGTGTGGCTGACCTATGGTGAAAAAATTGTGTCGTTGGCACGTGTTTGCCCTGCTGGTACGCACATGCCCGAGGTTTCCATTGGACGCGTCATCTCCACCGTTCGTGGCCAGGGTTATGGAAAGCAGATTATGTTGCATGCCATTGATGCGGCTGTTGAACACTTCAATGCCCAACGCATCAAGCTCGATGCCCAACAATATGCAATCGGATTTTACGAATCGGTTGGTTTTAAGGTCATTTCGTCACCATTCATTCTCGACGGCATTCCGCATGTGAAAATGTGTTGGGAACGTTAGTGTAGAATAATATACTAATCTATTAGCAAACAGAAAGGCTTGCCATGCGGCAAGCCTTTCTGTTTATTGATGCGTGTAGCTCTTGTTTTATTTCACCTTCTGTAGAACGAAACAGCAACGCGAAGGAATGTAGAGTTGTAACCATTTCTTGCCTGGCACTTCGCTGTCAATGTCGTCGCGCGTATAGTGGCTCACGCTTTCGTCTATTAGGTTGAAACCTCCATATTTGTTATTGTCGCTGTTGAGCAGAACTCTATATTCGCCCGGCTCTGTTAGAATGCCGTAGTCGGTAAACGACTTGTTAGGGTGGAAGTTGAAGACGAAGATGAGGTCGCCACGTTGGTAGGCAATAACCTGGTCGTCGCTCTTTTCCCATAGCACGTTAACTGGCAGTTCGTTGAAGCGGTGCTTGCTCTTAATCAGGCTAATCATATCCTTGTCCCAATCGCCCAACCAACCATATTTTAGGTCATGGTTGTCTACTAGGCTAAACTGGCGGCGGGCATATTTGTGCGACCAGCCGTTACCTTCGCGTGGAAAGTCAATCCATTCTGGGTGACCGAATTCGTTACCCATAAAGTTGAGGTAGCCGCCATTAATGGAACTTAAGGTGATGAGTCTTATCATCTTGTGCAATGCAATGGCACGGTCCACCATATACGAGCTTGGCATCAGCTTACTCATGTGCCAGTACATGTCGGCGTCGGCAAGGCGGAAGATGATGGTCTTGTCGCCCACCAAGGCCTGGTCGTGGCTTTCGGCGTAGTTAATGGTCTTTTCTTCGGCGCGGTGGTTCGTCAGCATCCAAAGCATCGATCCTGGCTTCCATTGCTCGTCAGTTTGTTCCTTAATCAGTTTAATCCAGAAGTCTGGTGTTCCCATGGCAAGGCGGTAGTTAAAGCCCACGCCACCGTCTTCAAACTTTCCGGCAAGGCCTGGCATGCCGCTAACGTCTTCGGCAATGGTAATGGCGTTAGGGTTAACCTCGTGAATGACCTTGTTGGCAAGGGTAAGGTAGCAGATGGCGTCACCATCTTGGTTGCCGTTAAAGTAGCAGTCGTAGCCGCCAAAGTCGCTACCCAAGCCGTGGTCGAGGAACATCATAGAGGTCACGCCATCGAAGCGGAAACCGTCGAAGTGGTATTCTTCTAGCCAGTATTTGCAGTTCGAGAGTAGAAAGTGCATCACCTCGTTCTTTCCGTAGTTGAAGCAGAGCGAATCCCACTGGTTGTGTTCGCGGCGTGGTCCGTCGTGGAAGTACTGGTATGGTGTGCCGTCTAGCAGCCCAAGACCTTCTACCTGGTTCTTAACGGCATGCGAGTGCACAATGTCCATAATGACAGCCATGCCCATGCGGTGTGCGGTGTCAATCAGTTCCTTCAGTTCTTCGGGTGTGCCGAAGCGGCTAGAAGCAGCAAAGAAGCTAGAAACATGGTAGCCAAACGAACCGTAGTATGGGTGCTCTTGTATGGCCATAATCTGAATGCAGTTGTAGCCGTCGGCGCTGATGCGGGGCAACATCTTCTCGGTAAATTCCTTGTAGGTGTGTACGCATTCTTCTTCGCCTGCCATACCAATGTGGGTTTCGTAAATAAGCAGTGGTGAAGTGTTTGGCTTGAACTTTTTCACCTTGAAGGTGTATGGGGTTTCGGGTGCCCACACCTGTGCACTGAATATCTTGGTTTGCTCGTCTTGCACCACGCGTTGTGCCCATGCCGGTATGCGTTCTCCACAACCGCCGTCCCAGTGTACGAGCATCTTGTAGAGGTCGCCGTGCTTCATGGCTTTTTCGGGTAGGCTTATTTCCCAAACGCCGTTTTTCTTCTTTTTTAGCTGATACTTGTCAGTCTCTTGCCATCCGTTAAAGTCGCCAATTAGGCAGATGGATGTGGCATTGGGCGCCCATTCGCGGAATACCCATTTCTTGGCTTCCTTGTGTAGGCCAAAGTAAAGGTAACCCGAAGCGAATTCGCCTATGGTCTGACTGTTTTGTGTCAGTTCCTGTTCTTTGCGGACGGCATATTTATAGCGTTCGTATAGTTGGTCCTCAAAAGGTTTCAGATAAGGATCCTTCTTGATGAGTTTAAGTTTTTCCATATATTGTATCTTTTCGTGTTTTTCTAATTGGTATTTGTCGTAGTTCCCTTTTTACTGGGGATGAGTTTAAAGCGTTTTTTCGGTCCCTATTGGTTCTGCACTTTCACCTTTACGATGGCTTTCTTGGTTGTGCCTTCGCCAATGATGGGCGAGTGGGCGTCTTCCGGAAAGAAGATGACGAATTGCCCTGGCTTTACTTCAAATTGTGTCTTTGGCAACTCGTTGTAGAACGAATAGTCTTTTGCCGGGTTGGCTTCCCTCAAGCTCTTGCATTCGCTGCGGGGCATCCATCCCATAAACTCACTTCTGCTCAATGGCAGTTGAATGTCGATATAGGCGTCGTGAACTTCTGGAAATGCCACTTCTGCGGGGCGAAGGGTGGCTTCGTCTATGTTTATGTAGAAGTCATCGCTGCCATAGGTCTGTCGTCCGGCTGGCTTGTTGGCGAGGTCTTCTGTTGCCAGTAGTTCTGCTATTTTCCCGAATAGGGGATGCAAGCCCACATAACGTCCAAAGTTTTCTACGTTGTCTATTATCATGGTTCTAATATCTTGTTTTATCAAATATATGTAAAATTTCAACTGCTTGTTTGATTTTGACCCTCCTTTTTTCTTATTTTGTATGCAGCTGTTTAAATTTTTTTATTGGAGAATTTTATGAGAGCTTTTTTTAGGATAGTTTGAGTGGTTTAGAAAGGAACATTGGAAACTCCATTGTGACTGATAAACCAATCAAGATAGACAAAAAGATCCATAAAAGGCCCAATAAGAATTCTTTCGTAAAATTTATAAACACCTTTTAATAATTATTTACGCTTGGTGCCCAAATGTCATAATGAAGTTTAAGTTCCATAAATACGAATTAGTTCTTATTCCTATTTTCATCGTTTATTGTTTCTTTCATTACGATTTGCTCAAGAAGGATAGAAGAGAGGTCTTGGTAATCTTTGAAAATTCTGGATTTTACAATGGCATGAATTTTGTCGATTTGGGACTTCCTTCTGGCAATTTATGGAGTGTTTATAATTACAAATCCACATCTTCACACAGAATGCCTTTCCAAAAAAAAGACAGTCTTGGCGTTTATTATGGAGATTCTAAAACTTCTTATGGACTAAACAGCACTATCGATTGCCCTTACTACTTGTGTGGTATGAGGCTCCCAATTGAAGAATTGTGTGATTCTGTGCAATTAGAAGATACTAAAAGTGAACTTGCTATTGATTTAGATTCTGGTAATGTATGGCATGTGCCTACTGAAGAAGATGTCAGGGAATTGATTGAAAATTGCGAATGGCACTGGGTCGATGCCCAATTTATTGGTGTTGCAGGCATTAGTAAAATTAACACTAAATATATCTTTTTCCCAGCTGCAGGTAGTAAAAGAATCGATTTGCAGTCAAAACGTGATAATTCGGTCGGAATCGTAAGTGATGACTATGAGCGTTTCTGTCGTTATCCGACTTCGGTAATTACTGCTTCTGGCAAGATGTTGTGTTTCACTTCTACGGTCGATGGCCAACCCAAGCTCGACTCGGTCCTAACCTCGGTGGCATTACCGGTACGATTTGTATTCAATCCAAAGGACATAAAAACAGAATAAACAGCATTCAAAATGAAATTTAATTTTAATAAATACGATATTCCCATTGCTCTTTTCCTTATTTTTCTAGTCGCTGTAAAATATTGGCCAGAAAAGAAGGAAGATGCTACGGATGGAGCCGAAAATGGGATCGTTCTGCCTACTTTAGACTCTGTTACCATTAGTGGCTATTCCAATGGTCATCCTTATGTCGATTTAGGACTTCCTTCGGGCGCACTGTGGGGTGTTTACAATTGCGGTGAAACTGTTGCCGATTCTGTTAGGAAACAGTCCGATTGCTACCCCCAGCGTTCGTTTTACTATTTGTGGGCGACTACCGATACTGTAGGGACTGGCATGGTTAGGAATCCGTCGGGAGGGTACGATGTTAGTAAGTGTATTGTGTCGGTCGTTTCCAACAATTACGAGCACCACTACAGGCCTTATGTTGAAAACAAGACTAGTGCAATTTCGGTTTTGCCAGAACACGACGTTGCTCGCTTATTAGGAAATGGGTGGCGAATGCCTTCTATGTTCGAGTTTGGCGACTTGCAAGAGGCGTGCGAGTGGACATGGGTGACCTATAAAGGTTGTAATGGCTTGTCGGGTAAAAGCAAGAAGAATGGCAATGTCATTTTTTTACCAGCAATTGGCGGTAAGGGCTTTGTAACGTTTGGTGTTAGGCCCGCCCAACAGAATCCTCTAATTCATTTTTACAACGATGGTTATTCCCTTCTTTATTTGACCTCAAATTGTAAGATGATAGATATTGTTCCTTATAAGCATGAAAAGGTAACAATGCCCAATCCTTATTTCTTCCAAGCTTCCTATAATGGAGGTGTAAATACTAAATATCAGGACATATATGCAGAAGATCGTCTGATTGGAGCTCCTGTCCGTGCAATTCTTGAACCGAAATAAGCATGAACGATATCAAGTTCCATATTTTTCCCCAGCAGGTTAAAGGCCCATTGCCACAACGTTTCACCTTTCCTTTCGCCTACACGCCACACCAGTTGTGCAAGTTGGCGGCCAACGAGGTGCAAGCCTATGTGGCTTTGCAGAAACAGTGGCAACACGAATTGGCGTTGGGCAAGATGTTGGGCGTCTTGGTTGTGAAGTCGCCTACTTCCCAATTGGGCTATCTGGCTGCCTTTTCCGGACAGTTGGCTGGTACGGCCAACCACCATTTCTTTGTGCCTGCTGTTTTCGACTACCTTCAACCCGATGGCTACTTCAAGATTCACGAAAACGAGATCTCGGCTCTCAATCGGCAAATAGCGGCTATTGAGGCGTCGGCTGAACGGAAAATAGCCATTGGCAAATTGAATGACGAAAAACGGAAGGCTGATGCCGAAATTGCCGATTACCAGTTATTTATGAAGGCCGAGAAGGATAAGCGGACGGCCTTGCGCTCAAACGGTAACTTGTCTGCCGAACAAGAGTCTGCCCTCGTTCGCGAAAGTCAGTTCCAAAAGGCGGAACTGAAACGTTTGAAGGCCAGGTTGGCTACCGGTGTGTTGGCTGCACAGGCGGCAGTCGATGGCTTCGCTCAACAGATAGCTTCGCTCAAGCAGAGGCGTGAACAAATGTCGGTCGACTTGCAGAACTGGCTGTTCCGTCAGTTCGTTTTCCTGAATGCAAGAGGCGAAAAGGCAGACCTGATACAAATTTTCGAAACATCAACACAACCCTTACCGCCTTCGGGGGCAGGCGAATGCTGTGCTCCCAAATTGTTGCAGTATGCCTACACCAACGGTTACAAGCCTGTGTGTATGGCCGAGTTCTGGTGGGGCGAGTCGCCTAAACAAGAGGTGCGCAACCATGGCAGTTATTACCCGGCTTGCAAGGGTAAGTGCGAACCCATTTTGCGTTTCATGTTGCAAGGACTTTCGGTCGACGAAAGTCCGGTCCTGACACGTGCGGTGGCTAACAGTAGGGTAGAGGTCTTGTTCGAGGACGATTGGTTGCTGGTGGTCAACAAGCCGAGTGGTATGCTCTCGGTGCCCGGTAAGATTGGTGCCGATTCTATGATTACCCACCTGCTTCGCCAACGTCCCGACTTGAATGGTTGCCAACTCATGCCAGTCCATCGTCTCGATATGGATACGTCGGGCCTCTTGGTGGTTGCAAAGTCCTTGTCTGCATTCAAGGCATTGCAGGCATTGTTCGAAACCAGGCAGGTGCACAAGCGCTACACGGCTCTGCTCTCTGGCCAGGTGCCTTATCCTACCCAACCCATCATTCACGAGTTTGCCGACGTGCCGCATCCTGTGGGGCGCATTGGCTTGCCTTTGTGTCCCGACGTTACCGACCGTCCGCGCCAAATGGTCAGTTTCGAACATGGCAAGGAGTCTGTTACCTTTTACGAGATTTTGGGGTATGAAGAAGGGTGTACGCGTGTGTCGTTCTTCCCACAGACGGGGCGTACACATCAGTTGAGGGTTCATTCGGCACATGCCGACGGGTTGGGGGCGCCCATTGTTGGCGACGATTTATACGGCACTTCTGCACAACGCCTGTGCTTGCATGCTGCGCAAATCATCTTTCAGCATCCGTTCACGCATCAGTTGGTCAACTTGGCTGAAGAAGCCGATTTTTAAGAAGCTATCTCTATCGTCTGCCCAGCATGGCTTTGTGTGCCATTTCGTGGGTTTCGGGTAGTTGGGCATACTTGTGGTAGCTCACAATCTTCAGGCTGACAGATAGGTGCCTTTCCTTGGTGGCAATGCATTGTGCAATAAGGTCGGCGTTTGCCGTCTTTTCGTTAGGTGTCTTGTCAAAGTTTTGCAGGTACGAAACGTTGGTCATAAACACAATGGTGCTGTTGGCGTCTAGGGTTTCCATGGCGTGTATCATCACGGTCAGCATCATTCTAAATTCGGTAGTGCCTAGGTCCGACGTTACGTAGCGGCCAGTCTCTTTGCCGTTCTGTTCCACAATGTAGGCACCACCTCCGGCCCTTTCCTTGCGCCCATAGTCGCAGCTGCCGCCAACCCAAACATAGTAGGTCTCGTCGTTCGTGTTGTTGCCTTTCTTGTTTGCCATTCTTTTGTTTGCCAACTAGTCTTTCAGTTGTTTGTAGGTCTCCACCAGTTCTTTTAAAACCTTGTAGCTGTTGCCTTGTCCCACAAGTTGCAGAATGGTGCCCGTTTCTTGCAGCGTGTTGCTCGATTCCTTTACAATCAGCCCATCGTTACCAATCTTGTATTTCTCAATATAGATGTTGGTGGTGTACATTTCCAAATGGTCGGAATAGAACCGAAGGGTGTAGAAACATTCGTCCGACTCAACGTAGAAACCTTTGTAACCGAACACTCTGTAGTTGTCGTCGTTGCCAATCTCAATGCGGTCTAGTTTCTCGCCCTTGTCGTTAACTGTTAGTATGTAGCTCTTCTGTATGCCTTTAACAACGCCGGCCTCGGTTTCTGGGGTGTAGTGGTTGTAGATGAACACTCTGAAACTGTCCCTCTCAAGCCTTCCTACGGGATAGATGGAGGTTTTAACCGCAACGGAATCTATGTCGCTGGCATCGTCGTCTATCAGTATTTCCCGGTTGAAGTTTATTTTCTCGGCATCAACGAAAAGGTAGTCAATGCACAAGTCGGCAGGCAACTCTTCCGGTTGTTTCTTGCTGTTGGCAACGCGGTCGGTGTAGATGGGAAATAGCTCTACGAACTCTTCGTAGGTGTAGGTTTTAGGTCGTTCCTTCAGCTGCGTAAGGCCTTTCCACATAACCAGCAGTAAGCCCAAGGCTGCAGCCGCAAATATGATGAGTCTTTTATGTTGTGTCATGGTATAGAAATATCAGCTTACCTAGAAACTGCTTATATAGCAAAGATAGTGATTTTTAATGGTAAAGACTAGCTATAACCTTTTCAATTTTATTTAAAAGAAGGATGGTGCTAACCTTTTTTCGTACTTTTGCGGTCGCAAATTCTAATTATGGGTAATTTAATCAATTCCAATAGCAAGTCTTTGTTCTTGCCCTACCTGGCAGCCATATTCGTGGTGTTGGTTTGGGCCGAGACGTTCGTCACCAGCAAGCTGCTTTTGCAGTGGGGGCTTGCTCCGGCCGACATCTATTTCCACCGCATTTCGGTGGCCTATGTCTGCATCTGGTTGTTGTGCCACAAGCGCCTGTGGACCGATTCAAGGAAAGATGAACTGACGCTGATGTTGATGGGCGTTTTCGGGGGGAGCATGTACTTCTTTTCCGAAAATACGGCGTTGAAGTATTCTACGGCAGCCAATGTTTCCATCATTGTCTGTGTGTCTCCTTTAGTCACCTCGTTTTTGGTGTCGTTGCTCTACAAGAAGGAGAAACCGACCCGCTTGCAGTTTTTCGGCTCATTCATAGCATTTGTGGGTATGGCGCTCATTGTCATGAATGGCAATCTGGTGTTGCATCTCAATCCGTTGGGCGATTTTCTTGCCTTTCTTGGCGCCTTCTCGTGGGGCTGTTATTCGCTCTTCTCTAAACGAATGACGAGTCGTTACGACAGCCTTTTTCTCACCCGAAAGGTGTTTGGCTATGGTATTCTGTCTACATTGCCTTATTTCCTGTTCGTCTGCCCGCTTAAAACCGATGCAGGTGTTCTCGGTCAGAATGTGGTGTGGCTCAACTTGCTCTATTTGGCATTGGTACCCTCGTTGCTCTGCTTCTTCCTTTGGAATTGGGCTTTGCCAAAATTGGGAACCATCCGCACCACCAACATGCTCTACATTCAACCCTTTTTCACCATGCTCATTGCGGCCTGGTTGCTTGGCGAACGCATAACCCCAATGGCGGTGGTGGGTGCCGTTGTGCTAACGGTGGGTATGTTCCTGGCAATAAGGCAAGCTTAATAATTACTTCTTCCTACGCAAGAAGAAGACCAAACCACCAACAAGGGCGAGCAATCCAACGCCAATTAAGATGTAGCGGAGCAAAGAGTTAGAAACGGTTACAGCAGAGCCCACAGCCTCTCCATCCTCGTTCAATGTGGCATTTGTCGATGCTGCCAAATCGGTTCCTTCACCTTCCAAACATTCTACATAATAATTGCCAAGCGAATCTTGCATCAACTTGAATTTATCGTCGCCATACTTGCTCAAGTATTCCCTATAGTAAGGACTACTCTGGCTGCGGAGCATTTCATACGGAACGAAGGTGTAGTCGGTCACCCATTCGGAATCTACCAATCCGTAGCAATCTTGGAAAAGTGGAAGTGAGTCTTTTCTATCTTCTTCCACAATGGAAATCAGTTCTTCGGGATATGGGTAGAACCAGATTTCGCTTAAACCGACAGCATTGGCCTTGGCTCCCTTGTAGGTCTCATTAAACTTTAGGCGGTAACGACCTGGCATAAGTATTTTAGGCTGATGAACAGCATTCACATTCTGCCAATCGTCCCTATCAGTTGGCATGGCTCCGTACTTGTCGGCTAGTGAAAAATAATACAATTCGTCTGACCCCACTTGCATAAGCGTCATGGTTTTCACCCTAGACGTATTCGTCCAAAGGGAATCTTGGAAAACAGGGAAGATGGTTTCACCCATGTCAGTCTTTTCTAATTGGGCTGCATAGAACACCTTTTCGTTAAACGAATTGCTAACATATCCGTTAGACACAAAAGGACCCAGTACAGGTTTTGTGATGCTGAATTCTATATAGGAAGATGCTGGAGCAAGATATGAAGTATAGAGGTCTCCATCGAAAAGCGCCGACACATCCTGTTTAGTGGAAGAGGTGGCATTCACCACATAGGGGGATTGTTTCTGTCTTTTAGGGAAATACGCTAAAGGATTCAATTCATCTATGGCATCAACAATCTTTATGCACGAATCGTTGTCTAGATAGTCTTTCTTTCTTGCCATCTTCGTGTTTTCACCAATATGGCTTATATAGGTCCAACAAGAACCATCGCCTGCACCACCGTCAAAATTAAAACAATCATCAGCTACCGGTTTGTAATCCTTCTTAAAATATACGCTCCTGTCCGAGAATGTACATTCTCCCATCTTGGTGTTTAAAGGGTTAGTGGATTTTGATTCCATGAACATAGTGGAATAAACCATGAACGATTTTATATTGTCCTTCCAAGTCCCACCTGAAGATATATCATAAAAAACGCCATGACTTCTACATCCATCGTATTCTTTCCTGAACGACTCAATAGGATATGCTACCACCACCTTTGAAACTTCGTAAGGCTTGAATTTAAGGAAATGATAGAAATAAGCATCAAGGGCCAGATAGGGGAAATCGCCATCCTTTAAGGTCGTTTCTATACCTACATTCTTAATCGGAACATTCTCGCCATTCTGCGTAATGGTACAACCCATTAGGTAGGAAGTGTTGGTCAATTCCTTCACCCTATTGCGGTAGTCTGCATAAGTATATTTTCTCAACCTTTTATTTGCTGCCGCGAGTGATGATTCCGCAAAACAATTATGCTCAATTTTCTCATCCAACGCAATAGCCCACAAAAGAAGGTTTGCGCCACCCTGAATGTTGTGGAAATAAACAGAATCGCCTCTCGTTTCGGTAGAGGACATTGAGAGAGATGAATTAATAGGGAAAACACATGGAGTTTCAACTTGTTGGTCAGATGTATTTCTGAAAATAAAGATAGCACGAATACTATCGACCGACACCTCCATCAGTTCTTTCTCTAAAGCAATCTGTTTATTCGGAGAATTGGCCTTTATATGTCCGTATGACCAGTGCTCGTAACTTACAGCACTAGCATCGTCGGCCCTTAATTGCAATGGAAGAATAGCAAATAGAAAAAGTAGGAACGTGGATATATATGTTCTCATATCAGAATTAGAATCTTGATTGTATGTTAGTATAAAGTCCTAACAAAAATAACGTTAACTTTCTATTTGTAGTATATCATTTCACCTAATCTTTCCTATGCTTAATGCATCCATTTTTATTATTTTGCTACCGATTGGAATATAATTCCCTTAAAGTATGAATTGATGTCCTTAGCTAACTGACGCTTGTCATAATCGGTTTCCAGGATCAGTAAGGCTCGTCTTGTCTGGTCTGCAGAATCAATAAGGTCTTCATCAACTGACGACTTACCTCTCGTCGCGGTGGGGCTCTGTCCCGCCGCAATTCTCATAGGCGGGGCTCTGTCCCGCGACTTTAATAAGCAGGGCTCATTAACTATGCCAAGCTCATTCCCCATTGCTACAGAGATGCACAAAAGCAAAGGGAACTATAGACTAATCGGTAGTAAATAAGAACCAAAAATGTCTATTTATTTGCGTATGCCAAAAAATGGGAAAAGTGTAGTTTTGAATGGTGAAAAACTGCGGAAAAGTGTAGTTTTACGTATGCTAAAAATAGGAAAAAGTGTATATTTTTGTAGGGTAAAATTGCGGAAAAGTGTAATCAGCACACCTATCCGTTAATCCAGAATAGTGGAAAGAATTACCTATACGCCAATCTACAATATCATGTTCTTTCATGCCGACATGGAAGAAGAACATATTTATCTTTAAGGTCACCTTTAAATGTTTAAACTATGGCAAAAAGCAAGCCTTTTTTAGAAGAACTGAAAAGTAAGATATCGGTCCCCGACATTCCGCACGATGGGTTCTATGTCGATCCCGAAACTTGGTACCTTCTGGTGCGTAACCTAACCAAGAACATCAACACCATGCTGGTCGGTTCCACAGGGTGTGGTAAGACCGAATTGGTGATGTTGGCATGTAAGAAGTTGGGTAAGGAATGCTGTGTTTACGACATGGGTAGCATGTACGATCCCATTTCTGGCCTTTTAGGTGTGCATCGCCTTAACGAAGAAGGGCATTCGGTGTTCGACTATGCCAAGTTTACCGCCGACATTCAGAAACCTTGCGTCATTGTGCTCGACGAGTTTTCGCGTGCACCCATCATGTCCAACAACATTCTCTTCCCTTGTCTCGACAGCCGTAGGGAGTTGCCGGTTGAGATTGCTGGTGGTAGGGATATGCGACGCATTAAGGTGCACCCCGACTGTGTGTTCGTTTCTACGGCCAACGTGGGTAGCGAATATACTGGTACCAACATGCTCGACAGGGCGTTGGTCAACCGTTTCTTTACCATTGAGTTGCATTACATGGCCGAGGCCGACGAGGCGGCTGTCCTCTGTCAGCGCACAGGGGTGGCGGGCGATGCGGCTTTCACCATTGTGATGGTGGCTAACAAGATTCGCAACCTTTATGCCAAGCAAGAATTGTCGGAAACCGTCTCTACGCGCGAAACCCTTATGGCTAGCGAACTGGTGGTCGACGGTTACGACATCGTTAAGGCAGTAGAATTGGTCTTCTTGCCGCTTTTCGAAGGTACCAATACCGAGGGCGAGCGTTCGGTGGTACGCAAACTGTTTGCTAGTTTCTAACGGGGTAGCCTATGGATTTGAACGAACGTTTGGCGCATGCCTTAAGTGCCGACACCATGGACAACGAGGCCTTCGACAACGAGGTGGCCGAGTGGCATGTGGTCCCTTTCAGGGAACTGACGGCTTTTGTGGAAAGGTTGCAGAAAGAGCAACCTGTTGCCGTGCGTCAGCTCGACTGGGAGAAGGCAACAAGCGAGGGCGTGCTCAGCGAGTATTTTACCGATGTCAACATCTCGCTGGTCGCTGTTGTGCGCAAGGCCTACAACATTGCTACCGAGCTGTTGGCGGCTATGGATTGTCCCGAGCGTTACAAGTTGAGGCTGACCTCTACCTACATTGGCGAAACCAAGCAGAAGAACCTTTTGGTCGACACCGCCATGTTCGACGACAAGACCATACCCATGGGCGAGAGGGTCGACCTTTTCTGTGGTGCTACCATTCTCGAGGCTTTGCAGACGTCGTTCACTCCGGTTGGGGCTTACGACGAGATTAAGAATCCAACCATCCGCACCATTGCGGCAATCATAGAACTGCAGCGGTTAGAGAATATTTGTGTGAAGCGCACGCCGGGCTACCAGTCTTTCCTTCAGAAACTTAAGAACTACCGGTTCGACTGTAGCGTAGTCGACACCCTTGCTCAGGCTACTTGCCCTGCCATTCCCGGTTGCCCGTCGGTCGAGGGGGCGAACCTTGCCGACCTTAAGCGCTACTTGCGTTTGCGAAGGGCCGACCTTCCGTTGGCAAAAGACGATGTTGACTTTTATTTAGACGATGACGATTGTTTCCTGCTATACCGCGAGCTGGGCTTGCAAGAGGAAGATTGTTTCTTGTATCTCGACTACCTTATGCTCATGGTGCGTATGCCCGATAGGTTGAAGCCGGAAGACATCCGTTACTATGCCTATTACCTGATGGAGGCGCACCAATGCCTTACGCCGTTTCCCGAAACTTGGTCCGACGTTAAGCGTGCCGCGGTGGCCATCTTCAGTTTGCTGAAGCAGATGCGCACGGCGGTGGCTCAAAAGAAGATGCAGGCCGACGAAAGGGTAGGTTACATGAGCAAAGTGCCTGTCAAGCAACGCAACCGTGGCGAAAGCACCATGACCGATCCTGGCGAAAGCCGTACCATGGAGGCCGATGCTCCTGCTCCTAATGTGGGCAATTCTAACGATGAGAGCGAAACCAAGTCCAATGCAAGGCAAGCCAAGAAGGCTGGTAAACAAGCCAATGGCCCTACCGACCAGAACGATAATCTGGCAGATAACGACGATAATCAAGATGCCGGAAAACAGGGCAACGAACAACCCCAACTGTCTGACAGACAGATTGACGAACTGGCAAACGAAGAAGACAAGCTTTTGAAGGAGTTCCCCGACTGGACCCAAAAGATAAGCAGCATATCGAACCAAGTCATCCGCGACCACGTGCACTATAGCCACTACCTGTTCTCGAATGCCCAGGTTATTGAGGGCAGTGTAAAGTTCGGCACCAACCGAAACATAAAGTTCATGGTGGCGCAACCCGACAAGGTCAAGTACCGTTTGGCGCTCGAAAACGTGCGTAATTTGGTGGCATCGGTTCGCAAGGCTTTCAAGGCGCATTACCGTCATACCGAGGTCGATGTCCACAACTTGCGTAATGGCACGCTAGACCCTACAAAGTTGGCCGAGGCACGGCAGGGCGTGCAGAATGTTTATATGCGGCATGCCAAAACCATTACCGACAAGGTGAGTGTCGCTCTGGTTGTCGACGAAAGCGCATCCATGAAGACCGATAAGAAGATGGAGTCGGCTCGCGAGGTGGCAATCTTGTTGTCCGAGGCTATAAAAGACGTGCCCGAAATGGAACTGTTTGTCTATGGACACCATGCCGATATTGGCTTGCCCAACACAACCAACATCAACGTCTACCGCGATAAGACGCATACGGTAGACTTCGCATTGGGTAACACCAAGGCCGATGGCTGCAACCGCGACGGTGTGGCGTTTAAGGAAATAGCCCTCGATATTCGTCGCCAAACCGAAAACAAGATACTTATGGTGGTCATTAGCGACGGAAACCCCAATGCCGAGAACTACCGTGGCATGCAGGCAGTGGAAGACACCCAACGCCAGGTGCGCGAAATTGAACGCATGGGTTTCTCGGTCATGCAGGTGTCGCTGAAGGGTGGGGTAGATTCTAAACTCATGTTCCGCCATTGGGTTACGTTTACCAACATGTCACTTCTTGCGCACGACATTTCTCAAGTCGTAAAAATGGCAGTGGCTAGGCTTGCCGAACGTAGGGTAGAATTGTTCTAACTCACAATAATAGATACGAAATGTCCGTTTATGTATATATATAATTAGATTAAGTAAATGAAACTAGGAATAAGGAGATGGTTTATTGAATATTTTAGCCTAACCGACTATAAGCAATCTAATAGCGAGATTATTGCCGCCATAACGAGTGGCACCCAGTTTAAGGGTACCAACCTTTGGATTTTGGTGTGTGCCATCTTAATAGCTTCGTTGGGTTTGAACATGAACTCAACCGCCGTTATTATTGGTGCCATGCTCATCAGTCCGCTCATGGGGCCCATCATGGGCATTGGTTTAGGCATAGGCATTGGCGACGGCAGCCTGGTGCGCAGTTCGGCTAAAAACCTTTTTGTGGCAACGTTGTTCTCATTGTTGGCAAGTGCCATTTATTTCTGGATTTCGCCCATCAACGATGCCCGTAGCGAGTTGTTGGCACGTACGCAACCAACCATCTACGACGTTATGATTGCCTTCTTTGGTGGCTTTGCCGGCATAATTGCTACCGGCAGTAAGTCGAAGGGCAACATCTTGCCGGGTGTGGCTATTGCTACGGCTCTTATGCCGCCGTTGTGTACTGCCGGTTATGGTTTGGCTACTTTGCAGTGGAAGTTCCTGTATGGTGCCCTTTACCTGTTCTCAATAAACGCGGTCTACATTGGCTTGGCAACGTGGCTGGGAACCAAGCTCTTGCGTTTGCCACAAGCGCATGGAAAAGACGATGAAGACAGCAAGGCCGACAAGAAGAAACGCATGGCGTGGACCATTGTCCTACTTGTGCTTTTCATTATTCCAAGCCTTGTTACCACCACTGGCATCATACGCCGTAACATGCTCGATGCACGTGTGTCGTCTTACATCTCGGGCGAGTTCAAGTCGTTAGAGAATGTTCATTTGGTGAGCTACGAATACATTCAGACTGACTCAACTTCTACCATACAGGTCAACTTGCTGGGCACACCGGTAGATGCTCACCAGATAGACGTGCTGAAAGCCCGAATGGGTAAGTACGGACTAGCCGATGATATTGGTTTGAAGGTGGTTCAGGGTGGATTGGAAAATCCGGATGTTGATGCGGCTGAACTTTCTGGCACCATTGTCACCAATGTGGTGCAATATTACAACGAGACGATTGAGAAACTCCGTAAGGAGAACGACAGTTTAAGGGCGGTGATAAAGTCGATGGCGGTTCCTACTAAATAGGGAGTGCCTTATGTGCAAATACAAAAATTGTTGTCTATGATAGAACAGATGCTTGAATTCAACGAAGAATTCGTAAAGAATAAGGAGTACGAGAAATACGTAACCTCAAAGTTTCCCGATAAGAAGATTGCCATAGTTACCTGCATGGATACCCGTTTGGTAACCTTGTTGCCTGCGGCGTTGGGCATTAAGAATGGCGATGTGAAGATTATTAAGAATGCGGGTGCTACCATCACCAATCCGTTCGACTCTACGGTGCGTTCCCTTTTGGTGGCCATTTATGAATTGGGCGTTAACGAGATTATGATTATCGGTCATACGTCTTGTGGTGTTCAGGGTATGGATAGCCAAGAAATGCTGCACCTTATGCGCGAACGTGGCATCGACGAGGAGCACATATCGCTTATGAAGCATTGTGGCATCGATCTCGACTCGTGGTTGCATGGTTTCGACGATACCGAGGATGCCATTCTCGAAACGGTCGATCTTGTTAAGAATCATCCACTTGTTCCGAAAGATGTTGTAGTGAAAGGCTACATTATGGATTCCTTAACGGGTAAGTTAAAGGTCTTGTAAGAACGTAGTTCGCACTCGGCTCTTACACCTTGCAGTCGCCAACGAACTCGTTGATGACCATGCCGGCTATCGACATGCCGAAGATGGCCGTTATGTGGCAGAGCGAGCCATTGGTGTGCACTTTTCGGGCATTCCAGCTACTGCTTGCATCTTCCTGCTTGTTGGCGCAAATGCAAGCCTCTGTGCCGCATGCAAACTCCTCACCCAGGTTCTTCATGGGTGTTTCCTCGCTGTAGACGCAGAAGAATTTGCGTTTAGGGTAAATCTGCTGTTTCTTAAATTTGTCGCGTAGGGCTCTTGCCAAAGGGTCCCCCTTAATTTTCCAGAACTCGGTTTTCCTAACGGCAAACGGGTCGCGACGAAGGGCTGCTCCCATCGACGAGATAAATACGATGTGTTTTGGCAAGCTGGTGGCGCGTAGAATAAGGTCAGCCTTTTCGGCCAACGAGTCAATTGCATCTACTATGGCATCGTACTCTTCCATGTGGAAAGACTCTGCCGTGGTCTTGTCATAGACTTTCTGTAAGGCGTTTATCTCTAATTCCGGATTTATTTCCAACAGTCGTTCACGCAACACCTCCACCTTAACTTGTCCTATGGTCTTGCTGGTAGCCATTAGCTGACGGTTGCAGTTGGTGACGCAAACTCGGTCAGAATCTACAATAGTCAGGTGCTTCACACCACTTCTAACAAGGCATTCGGCGCACCATGAACCCACGCCGCCCACGCCAAAAATAATGACGCGTGCATTGCGTATCTTGTTCAGTTTCTCTTTGCCAAATAGCAGTTCTGCGCGGCGTTGCATGCCGTCTTCCATTGGTGTTACTGTCTTTCCCATTGCTGTTGTTTTTTGCAAAGATATCTACAATTTCAGAAATGAAAAGTTATGTTTGAAAAAAACATGTGACGAAACGGACAATTCCACCCCCGACCCAAAAACTGAAATGATGGGTATAGGTACGAATTGACTTTGTCAACAATAAAAAAGTACTTAACTTTGTGTCGAATAATAAATTGGGATAAGTATGGGCATATACCTCAATCCGAATGCAGAAGCATTCAAAGAAGATAAGAACACGGACATATACGTAGACAAATCACTTGTGTTGATAGAGCTAAACAAATTACTTGGTTCAAGGGAGAAGTTTGTCTGCATGTCTCGTGCCCGCCGTTTCGGCAAGAGCATGGCTGGTAATATGATTTCCGCTTATTATTCAAAGGGATGCGACACCAAGGGAATCTTCTCGAAGATGAAGATTGGCGATGTTCCTGGCTATGAGGACAACCTTAACAAATTCAACGTGATTAAGTTGGATTTGAATGGCTGGTACCAAAAGGGAATTAACGAAGACAAGGAAGCTGTATTGTTTAAGTACATACACGCTACACTTCTAAAAGAATTCCGAAAAGAATTCCCGGAAATAGAGTTTGATGAAGGAACCTCAATTGCGTCAAATATTCTAAACGTTTATGCACAGACCAACGAGAAATTTGTCATTATTATAGACGAATACGATGTGCTGGTTCGTGAGCGCGTGTCAGAGAAATTATTGAAGGATTATTTAAGTTTTTTGAATGAATTGTTCAAGGACACAACCCTTCGTCCTGCCATCGCTTTGGCCTACATTACAGGAATTCTGCCAATAGTAAGAGACAAGGTGCAGTCAAAGCTCAATGAATTTACCGAGTATTCCATGGTTGATGCGCAGCAGTTCGCAGGACTTATTGGTTTCACCCATGAAGAGGTTGATGATCTCTGCAACACACACGGCATCGATAAGGATGAGTGTGCTCGATGGTATGATGGTTATAAACTGTCAGAATCTGTGGGCGTTTTCAATCCGTTGTCAGTTGTTAATGCAGTAAGAAGAAAAGAATTTGGCAGTTACTGGTCTGCCACGAGCACTTTTGAGGTCCTAAAGGACTATATAGGCATGAACTTTGATGGCACAAGGGAAGACATCATCAGTATGATGTCAGGAACGCCCGTACCAGTTAAAGTCAAGGATTTCCGCAACAAGTTAGACGATATCACAAACAAAGACAATGTCTTCACTTACCTAATACATCTGGGATATTTGTCATATGACCGAAAGACCAAGACCTGTAAAATCCCTAATGAGGAAGTTCGTGAGGAATGGGTTAGTGCCATTGATTATGACGACAATTATGTCAAGGTTATAGAAATAGTCAATACATCAAGGAAACTCCTTGACGACACCATCAATGGCAATGAAGATGCTGTAGCCAATGCTCTTGACGCTGCCCACACCGAGGTGACCAGCAACCTTACCTACAACGACGAGCATTGTTTCCAGAGTGCCATCTGTTTGGCGTACTTCTATGCCAACACGCGTTATACCTTGGTAAAGGAACTGCCAACTGGCAAGGGATATGCCGACTTGGCATTGATACCGTTTTTGCCAAACATTCCTGCAATAGTGATAGAATTGAAACACAACAAGTGTGCCGAAACTGCCTTGCAGCAGATAAGGGACAAGAAATATGACGATGCACTAAAACATTACCGCGGCGACATGCTTTTTGTTGGCATCAATTACGATGAAAAGACTAAAAAGCACGAATGCAAGATAGAGAAGCTTGTGCTTTGAAAAAATACATCATAGATAGTAAATGAAAAGGGGATGCGACATTGCATCCCCTTTCTGTATCTGTCAAGAACCAGTATCTATTTAACCTTTACTTCCATGTTGTGAAAGTTCTTCCAACCAAAGGCTTCCGAATAGCGTTTTTTTGCATCGCCACTTTCCACGATAAGGTTTCCATATCTGTAAACGTCTTTGTCGAAAGCGTCAATAGCCTTAAATTGGGTAGAGTCGTTCTTCGAGTAAACGACCATCTGTGCAGGTTCTGGGTTCCGGGCCCAAATTGATGCTTGCTTGTTGATGTGTTTGAATGCATTTGAATTGATGGTTGTCAGCCCATATGAAAGTTGAATGTCTTTCAATTCTGTGCAGTCTTCAAATGCACAGTAACCAATCTTGGTAACGGTTTTAGGTAATATTATTTGTGTTAGCTTGTTGCACGACTTGAATGCCCAGTCGCCAATAGTGTTGACTCCCTCGGGAATGGAAACCTTGGTGCAGGCTTCCTTGTCGCCCACCCAACCGTAGCACTTGGTGCCGTTGGCATAGACAAGAACGTGTGGCTTCATGCTGTTGCATTCCTGGAAGGCTAGCGGAGAAATTTTGCTGACCGACTTCGGAACGTCGAGTTTAAGCTTGCCGCATTGCGAGAATGCTCCGAATCTGATTTCTGTAACCGAGTTCGGAATCTTGCAACTGGTCAGGTTCTTACAACCAGCAAAGGCCGATGAACCGATAATCTTCACCGAGTTTGGAATCTTCACACTAGCCAAGTTCTTGCAGCGGTAGAAGGTGTAGTTGCCTATAGAGGTTACCACGTTCGGAATCTTAATGTCTTTAAGGCTTGCACAGCCGGCAAAGGCTTCGTCGCCAATGTAGGTCACCGAGTTCGGAATCTGAATAGAAGCTAGCTTTTCGCAGTCTTCAAACGCCTTGTCGCCGATGGAGGTTACAGAATTTGGAATCTTAATGCTGGTCAGGTTCGCGCAGCCTGAAAAGGCATTGTTGCCAATGGCGGTTACGCCTTCTGGTATGGTAACTTCTGTGCAGGCTCTGGTGTTACCTACCCAATAGCATTTGGTGTTGTTGGCGTAAATAAACAGGTGTGGGGTTAGGTTGCTGCAACCCATAAACGCACCGCTACCTATGGTGGTAATAGACTTCGGAATGTCTACTCTCGAAAGCTTCGTACAGTTCTCGAAAGCATTCTGCTCAATAACCGAAACCGAGCTTGGTATTTCAATGCTTGCAAGGCTGCTGCAACCTTCAAAAGCACTGCGCTCAATGGCAGTTACGGCACTTGGCAAGGTTATTTTTGTCAAGTTGCTGCAACCCTTAAATGTGTTGCTCCTGATGGTGGAAACAGAACTTGGAATCTCAATGCTGGCAAGGCTGCTACAGCCCTTAAAGGCGCCAGCTCCTATCTCGGTCACCGAGTTTGGAATGCTGATGTTTATCAATCGGCTGCAATCTTCAAACGCACGGTCTTCAATGTCGGTAACCCAGAAAGGAATCTTAATGTCAACAAGGCTTGTACAGCCCATAAAAACCATGTTTTCAATGGTGGTGATGGTGCTTGGCAACTTCACGCTGGTTAGGTTGGTACAGCCAACGAACGCACGGTTCTCAATAGATGAAATTGAGTTCGGAAGCTCAATGTTGGTCAAACTCTTACAACCCGAAAACGCAACGGTTTCAATGGTGGTAAGTCCGTTTGGAAAGACGATGTTAGAAAGGTTGACGCAGTCTTCGAATGCCGAAAAGCGGATGACGGTGACTGTGTTTGGCAACTTAATGCTGGTTAGGTTCTTACAACCGTTAAATGCCCAGTAGCCAATGGCGGTGACTTTGTAGGTCTTACCTTCAAACATTACGGTCTCGGGAATGGTAATGTCGCCCGAATACCTTACCGATGATTCACTTTTACGAACCTCTACCTCGTCGTCGCCTATCGGTTCGTAACTAATACCATTTACTTCAAATGCCCATCCTGTCAGACAACAAAACAAGCAGATAAATAAGAATAGAAATTTTCTCATAACAGAGTGAATAATGCTTTCTTGTGCTTTCAAATTTAGATGCGAAACAAATTTAATTAAAATTGTTCATTTTTGAAAAATTGTAGGCGGTGTTATGTCGCCTTCTCTCTCTTTATTTTTCTCCCAAATTGTTATTTTTGTAGAAAATTAGTTGAATGGCAAGGTTCTTATGCATATTGTTTTCTTGTTTCTGTGTGCTGGTTGCTGGTGCGCAGAACCTTGAGAGTGTCTTCACGGTCTATCTCGACTCGGAAGATGGCAGGGAACCGTCGTGTGTTCAAGTCGATCACCCCATTAACCTTCAAGGCATAACCGTACATAGCGACTATGTTCCTACCCGGGTAACCATCATTAACGGAAATGACACCCTTTACTCTAGTGCGAAAAGCGATGCTCCTTTTGGGGCTAAATTTAAGGTGAGGGGCAACACTTCGGCTGTGGTCGATAAAAAGCCCTATAAGATTAAGCTTGAAAAGAAAGCCGATTTGCTGTTCCGAAGCCCTAAACGTAAGGACAAGGAATGGGTACTTTTGGCGGGCGATGTCCAGGGACAGATGAATGCAATTGTGGGCATGCAGTTCAATAGGGTGGCGGGCATGGACTTTAGCCCTATGTGGAGCTTCTGCCGCCTCTATGTGAATGGTAACGACAAAGGCATGTATCTGCTGACGGAAACGGTTAAACGGAATGAAGATGCGCGTGTGAATGTTGATAGTACGGGCTTCATTGCCGAATACGATGCCTATTGGTGGGACGAGGACTTTGCCGTTGGACTGAAAGATGTCATAAAATTCACGTTTAAGTACCCTAAAGCCGAAGACATGACCGATGGGCAGAAGGAATACTTTAGTGGATACCTCAATTCGTTCCTACAGTCAACTTCTGCAAAGAATTACAACGAATACATCGATGTCGAATCGTTTGCACTCTGGTTGCTTATGCAAGACGTTCTTGGCAATTCTGACTCTATGGGGGCTAACCTCTTCTTTTCGAAGAGCGATAACACGGCGTCTTCTAAAATGCGCATGGGACCTTTGTGGGATTTTGATTGCTTGGGCAGAAGTAAGGGGTGGTCTAGGCAGCACCTTTCCAATACCTTGTTCTTTAAACAGCTGCTTTCGGCACCCAATTTCGCTTTCCTGAAAGCCTATAAAAAGCTATGGAACGATAACAAGAAAATGTACGAAACCGAAATGAAAGGCTTCCTTTCCCTTTTCGAACAGAGTCCGGTTGCGGCTTCGTTGGCTGCTTTCTATGGCGAAAACGACTACAACAAGGCACTCAAGTTCCTGAACGATTGGTTCGACACCCGCTTCCAATGGATTGACGACAACATCAACACCGTTATTTACCAACGTGCCGAGTTCCGCGATTGTTTCTTTTACGATGTGTTGGGACGAAAATACAGCAAGGGCACGCCAAAAACGTTGCTGGTGAACAAGAACCGCAAGCTGTATGTTACCCCCAAATAACCAATTATCATGCATAGGTTATGTGTGACAAGTTTTTGCTGCCAATACGTTTAACTAGAGTTCATCTCTTGGTACTGTTGCTTCTGTCCTCTGTCGAACTTGTGGCGCAGAACGAATATGTTATGCCCATAGTTTATGTGGAAACGCTTGGTGGGGTAGAACCAACTTGTACGCCTATTAAGCACTCCGGGTACAAGGGAACAACAATAATAAGCGACTATGTGCGTGCTAGGGTGGTTATGGCTCAAGGTTGCGATACGTTGTTCTCTAGCCCTCTTGCCGATGATACGTTTGGTGCAAAGATTAAGATTCGGGGAAATACTTCTGCCCGAAAATCGAAGAAACCCTATAAGGTAAAATTGGCGAAAAAGGCCGACTTGTTGGGGCGTGAACCTGCTTGCAAGGATAAGGAATGGGCCCTCTTGGCTGGCGACTTTAAGGAACAGCTGAAAACAATAGTGGGCTTGCAGATGAACAAGATTCTCGAAATGGAGTTTTGTCCGTCTTGGCAGTTTTGTAGGCTTTTCCTTAATGGGGAAGACAAGGGTATTTACCTGCTGGTTGAGTCGGTTAAGGTAAATACAAAATGCAGACTGAACGTTGACGAGTCTGGCTTCTTTGCCGAGCTAGATGCTTACTGGTGGGCCAAATCTTATGCAATTGGCGATGGCACCATGCGTTATGTTGTTAAGTACCCCGACGAAGATGAACTGACCAACAAACAGAAGGCATACATAGAAACTGTGCTAAGTGGGTTCGAGGCTTCCATCCCTGCCGGCTCTTACGAAGATTACATCGACGTGAAGTCTTTTGCTTCTTGGATTTTAGGCCACGATATTCTAGGCACTTACGATTCTTCGGGCTCAAACCTCTTTCTTGTCAAGGAAGACAATACGGCTCAAACAAAACTGAAAATGGGCCCTCTGTGGGACTTTAGTGGCATTTGTAGGGTAACGGAGTGGGCCAACCAACACAAGTGGGGGCAATTTATCAAACCGCTGTTTCAGTCCTCAAATACTGCCTTTTTCAATGCTTACAGTGAGTTGTGGCGTGAAAATAGGGAGACTTACGAATCTTCCATTAAGGAATTCTTGCGCCAATTCGAGCATAGCGACGTGGCTCCTGTCTTGTCTAGTGCTTATGGGAAAAAAGATTACGACGAGGCTGTAAATATGGTAAACGAATGGTTCGATTGGCGTTTCCGGTGGATTGACAACAATATCAGTTCTCTTTTCTACCAACGCATAGTGTCGCGCGACGACTTCTGGTACGATATTTCGGGTCGCCGATACGCTGAACCAAAGACAAACGTCCTCTACGTTAGAGAAAAAAAGAAAATGCTGGTTAAACCGTAGAATATATAAATAGAATACAATACTATGCTTACAATGATTGTTTACTACCACTGTAAAAGTGGAATGCGTAACCAGTTCGTGAACGAACTGGCTGCAAAGAATATTGCGGCCTTGTGCCAAGCCGAACCTGGCAATGTGCAGTACGATTACTTCCTCTCGCAAAAGGATGCCGATACGGTTCTTCTTCTTGAAAAATGGGAGTCGGAAGAGGCGCAGAAGGTTCATCTTTCAACCCGTAATTTCGAGGTGTTAGGAACTATTAAGGCGCAGTTTGTCGAGTCTGTCGACATCGAACGGTTCGTTACCCAGTAATGTTTCTTCGGTAGGGCTGGTGTCTCTTTTTAAGATTTCACAGTGGGTGGAAAAAATAAAGCGGAACGCGTTTTAAGGCGTTCCGCTTTGTTTTATAATGCTGTTTACTGCTTATAAGCTTTTTAGTAAGCTCTTGCAAACAATACGCGGCATTTTGAAGGCTTGCCGGTTACCATGCACTTGCCTGGCTCCTTGTCGCCTGCAACGTAGCTGTCGAAAGGTACGCAACGAATGGTTGCCTTGGTTTCTTCCTTAATCTTGGCTTCTGTTTCAGCGGTGCCGTCCCAGTGTGCCAAAATGAATCCACCCTTTTCAATTTCCTTCTTGAAATCGTCGTAGGTGTCAACAGTCTTAATGTTTTGCTTACGGTAGTCAAGAGCCTTCTGGAAGATGTTCTTCTGAATTTCTTCCAACAAGTCCTTAATGTATGCTGCAATGCCGTCAATCTGCTTGGTTTCCTTGGTGAGGGTATCGCGGCGAGCCACTTCAATGGTACCGTTCTCCAAGTCGCGTGCGCCCATAGCCAAACGAACAGGTACACCCTTAAGCTCGTATTCTGCGAACTTCCATCCTGGCTTCTTGGTGTCAGCATCGTCGTACTTGACGCTGATGCCCATCTTCTTCAATTCGTCGATGACAGGATTCAACTTTTCGGTAATCTGCTTCAACTGGTCTTCGCCCTTGAAGATAGGAACGATTACAACCTGAATTGGAGCCAAGTTTGGTGGCAATACCAAACCGTTATCGTCGCTATGTGCCATAATGAGCGCACCAATCAAGCGGGTAGATACACCCCAAGAAGTTGCCCATACATATTCAAGTTCGCCGTTGCGGTTCTGGAACTGTGCACCGAATGCCTTGGCAAAGTTCTGGCCAAGGAAGTGCGATGTTCCACTCTGTAGGGCCTTACCGTCTTGCATGAGGGCTTCAATGGTATAGGTGTCTACTGCACCTGCAAAACGTTCAGTTTCGCTCTTTACACCCTTTACAACTGGCACTGCCATTACGTTTTCGGCAAAGTCGGCATAAACGTTAAGCATGCGCTGTGCTTCTGCCTCTGCCTCTTCGTAGGTTTCGTGTGCGGTGTGTCCTTCCTGCCACAAGAATTCTGCTGTACGCAAGAATGGGCGGGTTCTCATTTCCCAACGCATTACGTTTGCCCACTGGTTGCAAAGAATTGGAAGGTCTCTCCAACTCTTAATCCAGTTCTTATAAGTGTTCCAAATGATGGTTTCTGATGTTGGTCTGACGATGAGCTCTTCTTCTAGTTTTGCTTCTGGGTCTACCACAACGGCATTACCTTCGTCGTTTACCTTCAGGCGGTAGTGGGTAACCACTGCACATTCCTTTGCAAAGCCTTCTACGTGCTTGGCTTCGCGGCTCAAAAACGATTTAGGAATCAATAACGGGAAGTAGGCATTAACGTGGCCGGTTTCCTTGAAACGCTTGTCCAACTCGTGTTGCATCTTTTCCCAAATAGAGTAGCCGTAAGGCTTAATTACCATACAACCTCTAACTGCCGACTGTTCTGCTAAGTCGGCCTTTACTACTAAATCGTTGTACCACTGCGAGTAGTTCTCGGCACGTGGTGTCAGTTCTTTTGCCATATTTTATTTTAAGTCTGTACTAAATTATTACGCAAATTTACAACTTTTGCGGTTATTATCTGCTATTGCGTGTGTTATTGTTGGTCAATAAGGCTAATAGTCTCGGGTTGGCCCGGACGTGGTGCGTCTAGCGAAACCACTTTGCCGTCGCGGTCTATTAGCATGAAGCGCGGTATGCCTACTATGTTGTAGCGTTTGCAGAAGTCAGAGTCGAGTGCGCCAATAACGTGGTACTGTCCCCAGTTACTAGGTTTGTTTTCTATGAGGTTCATGGTGTTCTTCCAGCGGTCGGTGTCTTGGTCAATAGATATTGACACAAGGAAGACGGTGTTGTCGTCTTTGTAATGCTCTGCAAGGTTGAACATGTTAGGTATTTCTATCTTACATGGTCCGCACCAAGTTGCCCATACGTCTATGTAGATGGTCTTTCCCTTAAGGTCTGAAAGCTTAATCTTATTTCCGTTCACGTCTTCCATCTCGAAGTCGGGTGCCGACTTTCCGGCTACATTTCTTTTGGCTTCTTCGTAGCTTTCTTTCACGTAATCGGGTATGTCGCTTTCATGGCCGGCATACAGCTTTTTGTAGGTGCTGTAAATCTGGTCGGTATTTACAGGTGCCTTTGCCATAACGTTCACTATGTGTGCGTCGGCAGCAGCATAGTAGCTCTCTTTGTTCGAGAAGATGCGTGGCAGGTCTTTAATGAAGTCTACGTCGTAATTGTTGTTGCCGCTCATCGAGGCAAGGTGGTAGCTGCGGGCCACATAGCTAATGGCTATGTTTTCGTCAGCATTGTAGTCTATACTGTTGAACCATAGCGTAAACTCCTTGTCTTCCTTCTCTTCGAAAGGTACATAGCGAAGCAGTTCGTAAACGTATTTCTTTTCCCATTCAGCCTCTTTCGATACCTTGAAGACCTTGTCTTTAAGCAGGGCAAGGGTTTTCTTTAGCTCAAAAAGCTCATTCCTTAAGCTGTCTCTGAATTTTGCAAACCCCATCTTCTTAATAGACTCATCGCTAAATTTCTCGCTGATGATGTTATTGAAGTCGTAGGTTTGAATGTATGAGAAAACTTCCTTGTTGTCGCCATCGTAATTGACGTCGGCAACGTATTCGTTGTCTTTTACCTGGCGCGGAACAATGGTCATTTTTGCACTGCTGTTCTGCGTAGCATAAATCTTGAACGAAACCTGTGGCTGCTCAATGCTGAATATCAGTTCGGTAGGTCCGTCAACCTTTACGGCTGTGTTGAACGAACCGTCGTTCTTCAGTTGCAGGGTGTCGTCGGGAATATTGCCTTGTGGGTCTACTATAATCACGTTGTTTCCTTGGTTGTAGCCCACAATCTTTCCGCTAAAACGGGCCATTCCGTCCCTTTTAGCGAAAATGCTCGTAGGTATAGCAAGCAATATGCCAAGTATTATTAAAGGCGTAATTCTCATAAATCAAAAAAGAAAAACAATACAAAATAGGCAAGTTATTACCCGTTTATAAAGTGTTCGTTAGTGTCGTCTATTTGACTAAATTATGCAAATATAGAATTTTTCGCATAATAGAACGCTAGTAACGGTTGTAAATTATACCTAAAAAGTGTTCTGTTATTCCCTTTTTGATTGGTAAATATGCTTTTAGAGGCTTTTGAGGTATTGGTTGAATGCTTCAATCCAATTTTCACTGTCTTCTACGAAGAAGGTCGCCATTCCGGCTTCTTTTGCCCCAACCAGGTTCTGCTGGCGGTCGTCTACGAAGATGGTTTCTTCGGCTTTCATGTTGCCGTCTTTCAATACGTATTCGTAAATGGCAACGTCTGGCTTTGCAAGGCCTATGTCGCAACTTACGTAAAGCTTGTCGAAGTATGTGTAGAACGGACGCCCTTCGGGTGCAAATTCCTCACCACGTATGTAGCTCATCATAAACGGATTGTTATTGGTAAGCATGTAAACGTTATAGCCTTGGGCTTTCCATTCTTCCAACTGCTTCAGCATGCCAGGGGCTAGGTGCGAGAAAAATCCCCACCATGCGTAGGCTATCTGTTCAAAGGTGATGTCCTTCCCGCAAAGGTCCGAGGCCTGTTTTAGGAAGTCTTCTATGCTGATGGTGCCGTCTTCTACTTGGCCAAAAATTCCACCCCAGTTCTTGCCTTCTTCAAAGTAGTTTTCTGCGTTGGGTACACCTAGTGCGGCAAAGCGTTTAACGGCTTCTTCGTGTTGGCTCACGCTCAAGACGCCGCCCCAGTCGAAAATGAGATTCTTAATCATTTGGTGTAAAGCTTTAGTTTATGCAAATATACATCAAATATCTATGATTGTTTCTGTTTCTTTGGCACGATGTTTGTAACGTTTATATCAAAAAAACGATTTTATGAAGAATTTTGTTTCAACATCACTATTATGCTTGGGTCTAACCCTCTCTTCTTCAGCTTTTGCTGAGACTAAAGTTAAAACAATCGATGCCGTTTATTATAACGAGGACCAAACTGCTAATTACCTGACTACGGGTGACAGTTACCTCGACAATTGGGGCGACTTTGACATCCAGTCTCGCATCCGTCGCAAAAACGTGTCTCCCGATTCTGTGAAACTATTTGTGAAAAGTCAGGTGCGCTATTTGAGCCCGCAGGCTACCGATAGGCTTCAAGGCTGTGTCGACAATCTGAACAAGACCATCAAAACGAATGGCTATAACTTGCCAATTCCTGCAAAGGTGCCTTTCATGGCAACTTCTATGGCCGAAGAGGGTAGTGCTGCGGCTTACACCCGTAAGTGTGGTATTGTTGTAAATAATAGAGCCATTTATGGTTTCGGTAATCTTAATGAACTGGTTGCACACGAACTCTTTCACGTCCTAACTCGTAACGATCCTAAATTCAAGGCAAAGATGTACAAACTCATCGGGTTTAAGACTCTCAAGAAGGATATTCAAGTGCCTGAAAGCTTCAAGAACATGATGATATCAAATCCCGATGTTGATCACCACAATTCTTATGCAACTTTCAAAATCAATGGCAAGAAGGTCGATTGTGCCATGTACATCTATTCCGATGAGGAATGGAAAGGTGGAACTTTCTTCAGCTACATGAAGACGGGATTGGTTGAAATAGATAAGAAGAAATGCACGCTTGTGCTAAAAGACGGCAAACCGGTTATTCATTCTATTTCTGATGCGGAAGATTTCTACGATAAGGTAGGCCGTGAAACCGATTATGTCATCGATCCTGAAGAAATCCTTGCCGATAATTTTAGCTATGTCCTTTGCGGAAGTACTCATTCCGATTTGGCAAAGGCAATACAAAAGGCAATTTCTAAATAAGGCAATACTTATATTTCATATATGGAGGTGTATCAGAATGACTTTATGATACACCTCTTTTTATGCCTGTTATAAAAACAGAAAAAGCGATGTTCGCACACCGCTTTCCTTGAACCTAATAAACTAATTCAAAATCATTACTTCTATAAACACGTAATAAACTACAATTCTTTCTTATATATACAAATAAACTACAAATCTAATATACGTCCTTTGTTTTTCGTTTCTGAGGCAAAGTTAGTGGCTTTTATCTTTCGCGTGTTGCATATTTATTTCATTCTATTGTAGATTTCTATCTGCCTAAAATGTCCTGTATAAATGTGCTAGCAGATTTTCTTTTCTACTTTGAATACCAGTTGATTGTATCTTTCCTGTCAGTTTCCTTATTTTTTCGTTCATTCATGGTTTGTTTAGTCGGAAAGTCAAGAAACTGTTCAATTTCTTTTGTAGACGAATTTTATGAGGGGCTTTCTGGGCGTGTTTGATTGGTTTAGAAAGGAACAAAGTGAACTGGCAAAAATGGCCTTTGCACCAAAAACAAGAAAAGCGATGTTTTTACACCGCTTTTCTTGAACTTAAATTCTTAAGTAGATCAAACCTTTTTACTTTTTACAAACACGAAATAAACTACAATTCTATATATATACAAATAAACTATCTTCAAACATTAGCAATAAATTCAAACATTCATTTGTTCAAACATTGCTCTTTCGTTTCCGAGATTTCTCTCTTGTTTCTGTGACAAAATTACTGCAAATAGCAAAAATGTGATAGAATTAATCTTTCATATCTTGGTAATAATCTTGCGTTTGTGCGGAATTGAAGGATTTGTTATAGTGTATGAAAGATTTGTCATAGTCTACGGCTACATTCTTGCTTTTTTCTGGATGCTCGTTGTTTCTACTGTTTCATCTTTTCAGATGCTGTGTCGACGTGTACCTTTTTCAAACGTCATTCCCCATTGGTATCACCCTCAACCATGGCGCCACAAATTGCGCTTTAGGTGGTCTTCTGGGGCATAGGTCTGTTCTGGACGAGTTCTGTCTTATGCATTCACAAAACCGATTGCAGGGGGAACTGATTGTTTTTATTGGACGTTGTCCGTTTTCTGTAGGACAACAAAAAAAGCGATGTTCGCACATCGCTTTTCTTGAACCTAATAAACTAAGTATTCAAACCATTACTCTAAATAAACACGAAATAAACTACAATTCTTTATATATTACAAATAAACTTCTTTATAACTCAAACATTACTTACTATCTCGTTTTCTTTCTGATGCAAAGTTAGCCCTAATTTCAAACATGGTATAGAACTATTATTTCATAAGTTGGTATATTTCTTGCTATTTGTGTTTGATGTGTTTTAAGGTGTTGATTTATAGGGTTTAATTGTTTTTCTTGTTTTTCTTTTTTTCTCGTTATTTTCGTTGAATTATATGCATTTCCTAACCCCTACGATGCGTGTTTGTACAAATGTTTCTACAACTTGAAAGATATGTCATAATCGTTTATTCACATTATAATTATAACTTTGCAATAGAGAATTAAAACATATTAATGTCATGAAAAAGTTGTTTCTATTGTGCCTTGGCGGATTGCTTTTCACGCAAGCAAACGGACAAATTAAAATCGGATCTGATGCAGATGTGCTGGCATCTTCAAAAATTGAACCTTACGATAGTCTTTCCAACTGGTATTTTGAGAAAGAAGTCAGAAAAGTTCTGGTTTCAGAGAATGAAGGGGCAAGGCTGAGGGCTCAAAAGGCCTTGTTTAATAAGTATCTTGGCCAAAAGTTATACGTCCTTCCTCTTTCTTCTTTCGATAAGAAGTCTGTTGAATACGATTTGCTTATTCGGAAAATTGATAGTCTTAGTAATAAGTACTACACCATTAAACGCATCGAGTCTATCATCGACCCTGTTTTCAACACAAGCTATTCATCGATTAAGTACAAGCTTACACTTGTTGGTACTAGGGGGACCGTATACACTTTTACTACTACATACGATAACTTGAAAACCTATACGTTGCTTAATGGCTATTACGAAAAACTCAAGAAATTGTACATCAATAAGAGTTTTATCTATACTGGAATTGCATCCGGAATGAATGCCGACGAGATTAACGAGAAATTAACCCACACGGCTATAGATAGAAAAACTGGCAACCAGATTGAATTGCGCATTGGTGAAAAGTGGACTTGCAAAGACCTGATGATTTTCGAAGATAAGTATTACCAGCATCTCTATTTCATTTACGAAGATGCAAAGGGACGCTCCATTAAGGTTAGGGTAGAGAATGAATGGGATAGTTTCAACGATAGGAACATCATCTTTAATTCTTGTTTCAAGTCTGAAGTCGATTATCTAAAGATGAAGTTACGTATTGGAAATCCATCGGTAAAGTCGTTGTAACTAGTCCTAAAATCCGTTACATATAGATATACAAAAAAAGTCCTGCGGAAACGCAGGACTTTTTTATTTGATTTTAAATGTGAATTACATTCTTTCACCTTCAAGAATCATAGTCTTTGTAGACCAGAAGTTGTCAGGGTTAGTGATAGTGAATGTGTAAGTCTTATCAGCGTTCTTAACAATCTTGTAAGAAGACTGTGGGTGATAAGTGTAAAGGGTAGGTTCCTTCTTGAACTTGATACCGTCGTTACCTTCAAATTCACGATAGTCAACCTTCTTGCAGTAGCTGTCTTTAGCTTCGCCCTTCTTCAAGCCAACCTTCAAGCCTTTAGCCTTCAAGTTCTTCTTGTTGTCGATCAAGTAAGCAACAGTGTGCATAGCAATGTCCTGTGCCTTAATCTTAGCTGCGTTGATGCTGTCTGCTTCGTTCTTTGCAGCGGTCATCATTCTAACCTGGTTGTCATGTGCAGTCTTCAAGTCTGCAATTTCAACGTTCTTTTCTTCCAACTGCTTCTGCAAGCTTTCAATTTCAGCCTTGCTCTGGGTCAACTGCTTTCTCAAGCTCTTGATGGTGTTGTTCAAAGCACCAACAGCGCCCTTGTTCTTCTTAAGTGCAGTTTCCAAAGAGTCCAACTTTGCCTGGTTAGCAAGGAACTTGTCCTGAATGAGCTTGAAGTTTTCCTGAATCTGTTCCTTCTTATCTTCAGTTACACCTTCTGCAGAAGATGCCTGTTCGCTCAAACCAAGCTGCTGCTGTCTGATTTCTGCGAAGTTAGTCATAACTTCGTTAATGGTGTTCAACTCGTCCTGGTTCTGGCTCTTCAACATATCGTTTTCACGAGTCAAAGTGTCGATCTTGCTGTTGAGTCTTTCAATTTCATCACCGTTACAAGAAGCCAAGCCAATTGCTGCAACAACGGCTGCTACCATTAAAAACTTTTTCTTCATTTTAGTTTGTTATTTTTAATTAGTTAATTTCTATGTTGTTAATTAGTGCTTTAATCTTCGTCTTCGTCGTCTCCGTACTTGTTTTTCTTCGCTTTCTTGCCCTCGTCTTCTTTGCCACCAACTATAATGACAAATTCGCCTTTGGGCTCATGTTCTTCGAAGTGTTGCTTAACTTCAGCTAGCGTTCCTCTTACGGTTTCTTCATGAATTTTAGATATCTCGCGGGTAACCGATACCTTGCGGGCTTCTCCCATTAATTCTGCTAGTTGGGTTAGGGTCTTTACAACTCTAAACGGAGATTCATATATAATTATTGTACGTTCTTCTTCTGCCAATTCTTTTAGTCGGGTCTGTCTTCCTTTTTTTTGAGGAAGGAAACCCTCGAAGCAGAAGCGGTTGTTTGGCAGACCGCTGTCTACCAATGCTGGTACAAATGCTGTTGCCCCAGGTAGGCATTCTACCTCAACGCCGGCTTCTACGCATGCCCTGGTTAGCATAAAACCGGGGTCCGATATGGCGGGTGTTCCTGCGTCAGATATTAGGGCGATGGTCTCGCCTGCCTTTATCTTTTGGGCTACGGCCTCCGCAGTCTGGTGCTCGTTGAACTTATGGTGCGAACTAAGCGGCTTTTGAATGTCGTAGTGTTTAAGCAGCACGCTACTGGTTCGGGTGTCCTCTGCCAATATCATGTCTACTTCTTTCAACACCTTTATGGCGCGAAAGGTCATATCTTCCAAGTTGCCTACGGGTGTAGGTACTATGTATAGTTTACCCATTGCGTTAGGTTTAAAATCTTCGTTCTAGCAAAGAAAGGAATTCGGTCACTGCCTCATCCTCTTTGTTCCAACTGAAGTTGGCATTAATGTAGCTCAATGCCTCTCCTAGGTTGTTTTTCCTGTCTAGTTCCTCTATCGTTGCGTTTAGTTTCGTAACGTCGCCACCGAACAACTCTCGGCTGAAACGAATCTTGTCGTTCAGGTTTAGGGCACTCTTCAAACTCTTAACATACATGCTTTCTATGTATGTCTTGCCATAGCTTGGCTTGCTTACTTGCTTGAAGCGGTCGTTGTTGGTTTGTATGTTCTGTTGTGGCTTCTTTTCTTCTTTCTGTTCTTCTACAACAAGTTTTGGTTGCTTTGGTTCTGCCTTTACGGCAACAGGTTCCTCTGTTGGTTTGGCAGGTTCTGCAGCCTTCGGCTCTTCCACTTTTACCGGCTCAACCTTCACCTCTGGCGTTACAACCACTTCTGGGGTAACTACCTTTACTTCTAGGGCAATGGTTTGCTTGGTTTCTGGGGCTACGACTACGGTTTCAGGCTTGGCAACCGCTTCCTCCTTGGCTGCTTCAACGGGAATTTCGGCTGTTTGGGTGGCTTCCTTCAATTGCTCGTAGTGGAGCAAAAGGGTCTTCGCCTTCTTTACGGCCAATTCCTGTAGCTTCTCAGGATTTTGCATTCCCAAGGTAAGCAATTCTAATTCTTTCAGTTCATCTAATATTGAACCTATAAGTTGCTCGTTTCCTGACATCTGTCCTATAAGCCTTTTTGTTTTATATGGCAACTAACTTCTGTTCGTTTTTAGTTGCTATGTTTTTTCTACAAGAATGCTAAATGTTTTAATTTTGCATTTACAGACAAAAATAACAAAAATTAATTCTTTTCTCTATTCAACTGAACAATTTTTCACAATGAGTGACAAATTTTCCCAACCATATACTTTCGATAGGGTAGTTCGCCTGGTTTTAACGGCGCTTTTTTTCGTTGCGTTGTTCTTCATGGTCAAGTACCTCAGCTCGGTATTGCTCCCCTTCTTTATTGCTTGGCTTTTTGCATACATGTTCCAACCTTTGGTCGATTGGATTAACCGTTTTGTCAAGTCGCGTAAGGTCTCTATCCTTATTGTTATGGCTTCCATTCTGGCCACTGTCGCTCTTTTAATCTGTTACATGGTGCCTACTTTCATTTCTGAATTCTTCAAGCTGAAAGATTTGTTGGTTTCTACTGGCAATATGAACCGAAGCATTGTGCCGCAAGAGTGGGTCGATTACATTTCGCAAGTCTTTGGCGATACCGATATGACCGATAAGTTTACGCCTAGTGGAATCTTCGACCTGGCTGTTAGTCTTTTCCCACACTTGGGGCAACTACTGTCTAACTCGGTTAGCGTTCTCATCTTGTTGGTCGAGTCCATTTTCGTTCTTATCTACCTCTATTTCATATTGCGCGACCAAGATGCCATTGCGCTTGGTTTCGTCAAGCTTTTGCCACAGCATTACAAGGGCGTGTCCATTTCGCTTATGCGCGACCTTAAGCAGGGCATGAATCTCTACTACCGTCGCCAGGCTATTATCGCCATTCTCGATGCGGTCATGTTTTCGCTCGGTTTCTCACTCATTGGTATGCCCATGTCCATTGTTATGGGCGTAACGCTGGGCGTGCTCAACATGGTGCCTTACTTGCAGTATTTAGGTCTGCCGCCGGCTGCCATACTAATGCTTATTAAGGCTACCGAGTCCAATTCTTCCATTGGTGTGGCTTTGTTGCTCTTGTTGGCGGTCTTTGTCTTTGTTCAAATTGTGCAAGACTTATACCTCATTCCTAAAATTATGGGAAAGTCCATGGGACTAAACCCGGCAGTCTTGCTCTTGTCGTTGTCGGTTTGGGGATATATGCTCGGCATCATCGGCATGATTATCGCTTTGCCGGTTACCACTATTTTTATCTCTTATTACAAGCACTATTTCTTGAACGAAAGTTTCCAACATCCTTTCGATAAGGAATCTGAAAGGGAATAGAGACCAACGGCTTTTTTTACGGAAAAACTATGCGCAACACCGAACAGCAATTCATATCGGCACTTTCACTTTTATACGAACCCGCCGAGGCGAAGGAACTTGCACGCATTTGCCTAATGCAGGTCCTTCAGTGCAACTTCACCTACCTTCTGTCTCATTCGCCCTTGACGTTGACCGACGAACAGAAACTTAAGGTCGATGCCTTTCTGCAGCGTTTAGTTAGTGGCGAGCCTGTTCAGTACATCGAGGGTACAGCTGCTTTTTCTGGCTTATCTTTTTCGGTCCAGCCTGGGGTGCTCATTCCGCGTCCTGAAACGGCTGAATTGGTAGATTGGGTGGTGGACGATTTTTCGGAAGCAGAGCAACCTGCCATTCTCGACATTGGGACTGGCAGCGGATGCATTGCCGTGTCTGTTGCCCACAGGTTGCCCAGGGCTAAAGTCTCGGCAGTAGACGTGTCTCCTACGGCATTAGAGGTGGCGTCTGGCAATGCGAAGGCAAATGGAGTAGAGGTCCAGTTCTCGTTAGTCGACATCTTGTCTGCAAGGCCCAGTGGCACTTTCAGCGCCATAGTGTCTAATCCGCCATACATATGCGAATGCGAGAAGGCAACGATGCATAAGAACGTGTTGGCGTTCGAACCCGAATTGGCGCTTTTCGTACCCGACGCCGATCCGTTGCTTTTCTACCGCCGCATAGCACAGGTGGCGCTGCAGTGCCTTGCCCAGGGTGGACATCTCTATTTCGAGATTAATGAACGTTTTGGCAAGGAAACTTGCAATATGTTGCTCGAGCTTGGTTTTACCGATGTTCAGTTGCGTGCCGACTTCTTCGGTAAAGACCGCATGGTTAAGGCTACTCGTCCGTAAAAGTTTGTGTAAACGTTTGACTTGGTAAATTTCCCCCGATAATCATTTTTTGTATCTTTGTTTCTATGAAGAAAGAAGTCACAAAAGAAGTTGCAATATTTAAGTTGTCGGCCTATTGTTCTACAGCCGAACATTGCTTGTCTGAAGTACAGAAGAAGCTCGATGCCTGGAATCTGTCCGAAAAAGATGCCAATGCGGTTATTGACTACCTTTTAAAGGAAAAGTTTGTCGATGAAAATCGCTATGCCTTGGCTTTTGCTCGTGAAAAGATGAACTTTGCGCACTGGGGACGTAACAAGGTGGCTTTCTCGCTACGTAATAAGCACATCCCGGCCGATTTTATTAAGAATGCTCTCGACGAGGTGTTCGGTAGCGAAGACTATGACAATTCTATTGCTCAGGTTCTCGAGGCGAAGTTCCGTTCCATTACCTATAAGAATAAGTTCGATGCTAAAGCTAAACTCTTGCGGTTTGGAGGTGGACGTGGATTCGAGTTCTCGAAAATGCAACCTATTGTCGACAAGTTAGTGGCTAACATCAAGTCTACTGGTTTCGATGACGATTTCTAAACAAACTGAATATGAACGAACTACCACGATTGTTTTCAAATTATAGCCTGGTTAAGAAAATAGGATTCATTTTCCTATTCGCTGTTTTAATGATTCTGCTTTCTGCTGTTACTGCTTCTGTAGTAGGACGGGTAATACCTTTGTCGACTTACTCTGTCTCGTATCTGGTGCAGACGCTAATGGCACTTTATGTTTTTTTTCTGCCTGCATTGCTATTTGCATTCTTGTTTCATGACTATGGCGAGGGTACATTTGGCTATCTGTGTCAGAACAGGCTGCCATCGGTCCTGATGCTTGCAATTGCGGTGTTGACAATTCTTTGTGCCATCCCTTTCATCAATATTATGGCCGAGGCGAACCATTTCTTTTTCCCACAAGATGAAGAGATGTACCGGCGTTTGAATGATATGTTGACCGAGGGTGGGCTCTCCCATCTCTATTTGCGTCTTTTGGTTGTTGCTCTGGTACCGGCTGTTACCGAAGAGATGTTTTTCCGTGGGCTCCTGCAAAATACGTTAATGCGTCATGCACCAAAGTGGCATGCCATTCTAGTCTCTGCTATGATATTCAGTTTAGGGCATGCCGATATGTCTGCCTTTGTTCCACGCTTCGTTTTGGGCGCCTTCTTGGGTTGGCTGTTGGTAATAGGCAAGAGCTTGTGGCTGCCAATTGCAGTTCATTTTGTAAACAATGCTGCAGCGGTTATCTGCTATTATTTTTGGTTTGACAAGCAGGCTGGCGAATGTGTCATCGACCAATTGGGTGTCGATAATCCGCTTGTAGCTGTTGCCAGTTTCATGCTGGTCGTTGGCGGCATTTTCGCCCTTCATAAATTAGACAAAAAAGAGCCATAAATGGCTCAATAAGAATTCTTTCGTAATATTTTTTATCAGCTTCTTACTATCATCTTTAAGAACTAACTACAATGAAACATTTTTTACTTACCCTTTTGCTGGCTATTACTTCTGTTTTTTCGGTTAGTGCTGGCACCTATACTGTCGACAATCTTCCCGTAACCACTTCGGGAAGGAAGAAGTTCGTCTGTAATCCCGACCACATCTTGGCCGATTCTACCGAACAGAAGCTTTGCAACATGTTGCAGGCTTTAGAAGACAGCACCACTGTGCAGGTGCTGGTGGTTGCTGTCGAGAACATTGAACCCCAAGACGTCTATAGCTTTTCAATTGATTTAGGCAGAAAGTATGGGGTAGGACAAAAGGATAAGAACAACGGATTGGTTGTCCTTCTTTCTACCGGTATGCGTAAAATCCGCTTCTCAACTGGTTCCGGATTGGGCGGCGACTTGCCCGATGCCATCTGTAAGCGCATTCAGTACAAGTACATGACCCCGGAATTTAAAAACAACGAATGGGACCAGGGTATGATGAGTGGCATGATTGCCGTTTGCCAAGTGTTGGGCGGAGATACAGAATTGGTAGACCATTTGAACCAAGACGGTGATGAAGACGATGAAGACCTCGGCGTGGTCGAGATTGTCATTGGTTTCATCCTAATTGTTATAATGTCTTTTTGGCCGCTATGGATTATCATGGTCTTGGTTTATATTGTGTTCTTCTTTATGCGTCGCTATCGCAAGCGTTGCCCTCATTGCAAGAAACAGATGGAAAAGATTGGGACAAAGGAGATTGACGGCAAGAACTACAATATTTTCCGTTGCCCTAGTTGCGGTACCAAAAAGGATGTTGAAGTACAGAAGTCGAGCAGCTATTGGGTTTGGGTGTCTAGTTTTAGCGACTCTTCTAGCTCCGATTCTGACGATGATGGCAGCAGCTTTGGCGGTGGCGATTTCGATGGCGGTGGTGCCGACAGCGATTTCTAATTATGCAAAATATCTTACAATAAAAACAGAGCACTTTCCAGCTTTTTGTTTGTATATGATTATTTGTCATCTTTGTGGTTGTAAATATTATAATTGATACTTGCAAAAGTAATAGATTAATATGTTTCTGTTGCCGAGACAATAAGTCTCTATCTAATTTGATTACATACACAAAAAATTAAGATGAATATTGAAGAACTAGAAAAATTGGCCAACGAGGGTAATGTGGATGCCATGCAAAAATTAGTAAATTGCTACTATAATGGCGAAGGCGTAGAAAAAGATAATAGGAAGTCTGAAGAATGGTTCGACAAAGCTGCACTACATGGCGCTTATGGACCAGTCGCCCAAAAGAATGCGGAAGACCGGCTTCGACAAGAAGCAAAGGATAATCAGAAGTGCCTGCTTAATGGGGATTGTTGCGACTCTGTTTTTGACGAGCTGGAATTTGTCGAAAAAGATGAATGCATGTATCAGTCGTTCAGCCTTCCTTTCAACAAAAAAGAAGATGGCGAAATGATGGTTCAGTGCGGTGAAGACGAGGAAGTAACCGATGTACAACAGAAAGCCTACGAACGCTACGCAGCCGGACTTGACAATTACATGAAGAATATGCCACAGGCACTATTGGCTTATTACAAAGACAATTATGTAGACTCTACTTGGTATAATTACATATACGACGCTTTGAAAATTGAGAATGTTACTGAAACATCGCTTTGTAATGCCTTAAACATAAAGTGTCTGTATATTGACCGTGATGGCAACTTTGGTTGGTTGGCAGAGATTGCAAGCAAGTCGCACGCTGTTACCATTATCTTGTCGGAAGACACAATCAAGGTACACAAAGGTTGGGCATTAAATTCAGTTAGACACGGCCATATTACCGATAAGGTTTTGGGTGACCTTTATTACAAAGATGATTACTGGATTAAGCATGAGCAATTTAACATAGAGGGTTTAGAGCATTATTGGTATGAACTGAAATTTGAGGAGGGTATTGATGAAGAGATTACACCTGTTCAACGGAAAAACTACTTGGATTACAAGAAAAATGAAGCGAAATACCGTGACATGATTCCTGACGCTCTATTGGAGGATTACAAGAGCAGTTACGATTTCATTGAAGAGTGTTGGACTTGGGATGGAGATGAAGTGCCAAATGAATATGACTTGGAACACATCACGAAAGATAGTGTTTTGGACCTTATAGACTTTAGGTATATGGTTTTCAGAAGTGATGAAGAAGATCCTCTATACGGTTGGGTGACAAAAACAGAATGGGGAAGCCATTGTAATATGGACGTTTCTACCGGTCTGTCTATTATGTTCTCGGATGAGGGCGTTGAGGTTGGTTCTGACGAAGATTTGTGGTTCTAAACTAATGGACCATTCTTCATGACTTTCAACAAGTATAGAACTATTTGAACAAATCAAATATGCTATAAAAAATGGGTAAGACGTTATTTCACATCTTACCCATATGTTTTGTTTAGAAGTTGAAAGTTAAAACACCTTCTATGCTTCTTTCTTCTTTTTCTTCTTTGGTTCGTCATCGTCTTCCTCTACGGCAGTTATTTCACCTGCGTAGATAGGAATTTCGCGCTTAATGCTCTGTTCCAGTGCAATAAGGGTTTCGGTAGATAGCACGCCCTTAATGCTTTGAATCTTGCCGTTAAGCAACTGCATAAGGTGCTCGTTGTCGCGGGCATATAGCTTAACCATCATGGTGTATGGGCCAGTCGTAAAGTGGCACTCAACCACTTCGCTAATCTTTTCCAATTCAGGAACGACTTGTGAATAGAGCGAACCTTTCTCCAAGGTGATACCTATGTAGGTACATGTTTGGTAACCGAGTGCCTTGGGGTTGACATCGTAACCCGAGCCAATGATGACGCCCATGTCTATCATTCGCTGAACGCGTTGGTGAATAGCAGCACGCGATACTTCGCATTCTGTCGCAACATCCTTGAATGGTATACGAGCATTCTTCGTAATGATGTCAAGGATTTTTCTATCCAAATCGTCAATTTTTTCCATTTCTTACAAGTTTGGTTTTGTATTGTTTTTGCGTAAACGCCTTATAAGTTGTTTTTATTGTTTCTTGTCGTTGTTCTGCGTTTACAATTTGTAAGCAAATATAGCGCTTTTTGTATTGGTAAATTACTTTTTCTAATTTATTTTTTATTATTAGGGCGAATTTTTCACAAAAAATGCTAGTTTAGGTCTACTAAACTAGCATTTTGATTATTTATTCTCTAGGGTTGGCTTATCTGTCGCCTCCGTAGTAGTCTATGTCTTCTGGTGTGCCGGTGTTTATCAGTTCAACCTCAAATACTAGGATTGAGTTGGCTGGCACCATCACGCGGCCATCTTCATAGCGTTGTTCATCTTTGTCGAAACCGAGTTCCGAAGGTATCACTATTTCCCATTTCGAACCTACTGGCATTTCAACCAAGGCGTCTTGCAAGCCTGGCAAAAGGTTGCTCACCAATCCTTCGATCGGTTCTCCTGGTTTCGATTCCGATACCACAGTGCCGTTGGTAAGCTTATAGCGGTAATTGAATTTTACGGCTGAACTTACGGTTGGCTTTTCCCCCTTACCGTTGGTAATGATGCGGCGTTGAACGCCCATTGCGGTTGAGTCCCATGAATTAGGAATTTCCTTAAAGTTCGGGTTGGTCTTCAAAATTGCCATGTAGTGGTCGTTGTCGCCCTTGGCTGCACGGTAGGCTACATCTTTCTTGTTTTCTTCGCGAGCCTGATATTTCACCTCGGTGTTGTGCATATATTTGCTGGCTTCCACCTGTGTCATGGTGGTTGAGTCGCCATAAAGGGCATCGCGCATAGCTTTCAGGAACAGCTCTTTGTCACAACCATACTTGTTGATGATGAGACTGCTTAACTGCTGTCCGCCTACTATATAACCCAAAGCGTAGCTAACGGAGTCTTGGGTAGTCTTTATTTTTGTTGCGGCCATACTGCTCAATCCATAAGCAAATGCCAACACGAATACTAATACTTTTTTCATACTCTATCCTTCTTTCAAGGTCTATTTACCAAAAATAAGAAATAATTGTCTAATTTTCCTAATCATTTCTCCTTTTTAGTCGTCGATTATTCTTTTTTAATCTTTATTTGCTCTTTTCAAGTTTCTTTCGTTCCATTTTGTAGATAACCAAAGATGGCAGGAAGTACACGACCAATGTTAATGCAAAGAAAATCGATTGTGCGACAAATCCTTCAGATGCAGCAAAGAATATTAGCATAAATGCTGCTAGTAACAGTCCCGAAAAAAATTGTTTAGACCACGAAATCGTGAATTTCTTTATATAGTCCCAACTCGACCATTGGTGGTACATGTCGTTTTCTTCCTTGCACTCAATATATTTGAACGATAGCACCCCTTGTGTAAACATTAGAGACAATCCGGCTACTACGAATAGGTTGTCGTTCTCTTCCACGAAGGCGAACATCATTAGCATTGTTATTATAGATGTCCCAATGCCAATCCAAAGCAATATGTCTGACTTTTTCATTTTTTACGCTTTTTTTCTACTTCCTTTCTTAATTCGTTTTGCCTGTTCATTTCCATTATAAACGAAACGACTTCTCGGGTTACCAGGAAATCCTTCATTATGCTGTTGTAATCTATTCTGCTAAACAGCGATACTTCAAAACGGTCTTTGTTCGACGGTATCAGCATGTAAAGCTTGTTGTTGCACAGCGATAGCAGAAACTTCCTTTCTCCGGTCGAATGTTGTATTTGGTTCACCAAGGTACTGAAACGCTCTTGTATGCTGAAGTTGAACACACGCATGGCTTCTTCCTTATTGTCGGTATATACGTTAAGGAGGGCTTGTAGTTGCTCGTTCCCCATGTCTACCTTCTTAAAGTTTTCAGGTAAGATTGTGGGTTTGTTTGGGGCTATGACGATGTTGCCTTTCATTTCCATTTTCAATTCGGCCCCTGCTGCGATGCCTTCGAAAAGATTCTTTTCAACCATGGTAGGGGAGTTCTTTTTTCCCGATGTATTTAATCTTGACTCGCAGATGAAGAAATCTTTCCCCGATATGGTGCCCCAAATGGCATCTTCCGAACAGATAGTAGAGCTTTGAAGTAAGGTGACAATGAGGCGCGATTTGGTGTAAAAGTTGTAAAGGTCCTTCCACTTACATCCCTCTTCTGAATATTTGAACTTGCAGTTTTCAAACTCATATTCAAGCAAGTTCATGAATTTGGGCAGTATCTGCTTGTTTAATGATTTTAACTCATCACTATATTTTGTATAAGGTATGCCTAATACTATAGTGAAGAGGGATGGCACTGCTATGTATGCCACTCCTACGAATAGTTCATGAAAAAGGAGGTTGAATATTATTGTAAACACAATCAGCCCAATTGCTATCAGCACTAGTTTTAGGAAACAGTTTTTTCTCTTGTTCTCCAGTTCAAGCAAAAGGTCGTCCAAGCATTTGTTTGTTGTCTTCGTTTCGGTCTCTTTTTGTTCCATTTAATTAGGTCAATGGTTTTTGCTTGCAAAGATAATGATATTCGCTTGCTTTGCCGCAATTGGGAAACGCAACTTTCTCACTGCTGGCTTTATTTGAAACTAACTGGGGCTACTTCCTATAAACGACAAAGGTCTACGCATTTGGCGTAGACCTTTGTCTTATATGTTCTGTGCGTTTTAGTTAGCAGCAGCTTCTTCGGTTGTGGCTGCTTTGATGGCTGCACGTTTCTCTTTCTCAAGCTTCCAGAAGGCTTTAGCTTCGGCTTCGGTGTGGAAAACCTTTTCAATGGCTACGTCGAAGATGAGGATGGCGTTTGCCGGAATACCTTGGCGACCTTGGCGGCCGAATGCGAGTTCCGACGGTACAATGATGGTTGCAATGGAACCGCATCTAAGCGAGTTGAGGCCCTGCTGCAAGCCTTGCACAAGTCCTTTCACTGGCATCATCTTTGGAGCATCATTCTCGTTGCCATATATGTTTTGGCCATCGGTGAGTTTGTTCACCACGGTCATGTAAACAAAGTCGTTTAAGCCAATGGTGTCGCCTCTGCCAACCTTGCTTTCCTTTACAAGAACTGCTGGTCCGTCGTACTTGTTTGGCTTTGGCAGCGACTTCATGCCTTCTTCCTTTGCGCGTTCTTCCATGTACTGCTCGTTCTTGGCCTTGGTCTTCTGGTAGGCGTCGGCTTCGGCAAGTTTTCTACGCATTTCAAGGTCTTTGAAGTAGTCTTGAATCACGGCTTGGGCTTCTTCCATGGTCAGCTGCGAGTTTTTCTTGTCTTGCATCATGGCGTTGATGAAGCCGGCAATCATAATATCTTTCTGTACCATGGTGTCGCCACCTGGTATTTCCTTGCTGATGCTGTTTCTAATGCTCTCACCCTTGGTGTAGCCCAATGCGTAGCTAAGGGTATCGGCACTGTTCTTCAATGTGGCTCTTTCGCTGTGGCTTTCGCACGATGTTAGGCTTGCTACACCCACAAAGGCGAGGGCTGCCGACATGTATTTCAATTTCATCTGTCTCTTTTTTCTTGTTTTTATGCAAATTTAATTCCTTTCGCAACGCTAAACACATTTTCGTGTCTTTTTCTTTCGGCGTTGTTCAAGAAGTTGAGAATCATTAGGCCAGTGCATCCATGTTTTCAGCATTGTCTATTTTCTTACCTTCGGCGGTATAGATGTTGGCAATGCGGTTGGCGTAGGCTTTCTCAATAGCGCCTCTCACCATCTTCATGGTGCTGTTAATCATGTGGTTCTGTTCGGTGAATGGCTCCTTCAAAACGGCTATTGCGCTTGGCAGCCAACGGTCGGGGAACATGTCGGCATATGCGCCGCCTTTCTTGAATTGGGCAATTTCCCTGTTAATGGCTTGTAGTGCGTTGCGTCTGCCGTCTTCGGTTTTAAGGTCGAAGCCTTGTTGCTGAAGTGCTGCCTTGTTCGGAACAACCAGTGCCGACGTTGCAGGGCTCTGGTTGTTGTAGAGCATTACCTGGTCTATGCTTGGGCAGAGTTGTACAAGGGCTTCTTCAATACCTTCTGGACTGTACTTTTCGCCGTCGCTAGAAATTAGCAGACTCTTGAAGCGGCCTTTTACGTACAGCAGGTTCTCCTTGGTCATGTAGCCAAGGTCGCCGGTGTATAGCCATCCGTCTTTCACGGTGTCGGCTGTGGCGGTTTCGTTGCGCCAGTAGCCTGCCATCACGTTTTCGCCCTTTACCACAATTTCGCCCTGTTCGCCAAGTGGCAGTTCTTTGCCCTCGCTGTCGTAAATCTTCACCTCAATAGGTTCTACCAATCGGCCCGACGATCCGAAACGGAAATACTCTGGCGTGTTGGTGCTTATTACAGGGGTTGCTTCGCTTAATCCGTAGCCTTGGAACATAGGTATGCCAATGCCAATGTAAAAGCGCTGAAGGTCCTTGTCGAGTAGGGCACCGCCACCAATGAAGAAGCGGAGCTCGCCGCCAAAATTGTCGCGGACCTTGTCGAAGAGAATCTTGTCGAACAGCTTGACCAACGGAGCTAGCAGAATGCGAAGGCCCTTGCCGTCGAGGTTGCTCTCGCCGTAGTAGGCTTGGCGTAGGCTCTTGCCCCATTCAAATAGGCGGCCTACCAGTTTGCCTTGGCTTTGTATGCTGTTTTCTATGTTCTTCTTGAAACTCTTGGCAAGTGCAGGTACGCTAAGTATGTAGTGTGGGCGCACCTCCTTAATGTTTACCGGTATGTTCTTCAGGGTTTCCATTGGCGTGCGGCCCACCTGAACGGTAGCGGCGCTTGCACCTTGCATCATCATCACATAGAAACCAACCACGTGTGCAAAGCAGTGGTCGAGTGGCAGAATGATGAGGGTGCGCCAAGTGTGGTCAATTGGCACACGCGAAAGGCATTGCTCTACGTTGGCGGTATAGTTACGGTGCGTTAGGCACACGCCTTTAGGGTCGGCTGTGGTGCCGCTGGTGTAGGTAATGGTGGCAAGGTCGTCGTTCTGTATGCTGTTGGCAACGCAAAGAAATTCTTCTTTGCTATGCGCTTTAATGAACTGGTCGCCCATTTCCATCAGTTGGCCCACATATATCTCGTTTTCCTTGTACTCGCTTTGCTCGTCAAGTACAATCACTTTTTTCAGTTCGGGTAGCTTGTCGGTAATCAGCCTTATTTTCTTAAGCTGTTGACCGCTGACAATTATGTATTTTGCCTCGCCGTGTTGTAGGCGGAATAGTAGGTCGTTACTCTCTTCCAGCTTAATGCTCAATGGCACGTTCACGGCACCGGCATAGAACATGGCTAGCTCGCTAATCACCCAAAGGTTGCGTCCTTCGCTTAATAGGGCAATGTTGTCTCCCTTCTGCACGCCTAGTGCCTGCAGTCCGGCCCCAAGGGCGTAGACTTGTTCCTGCACTTGTTGGTAGGTCGTGTTCTGCCATTGGCTACCAACTTTTTCCATTAGGAAGGTGTTGTTGGGGTAGCTCTTAACCGAGTTCTCGAATACGTCTACTATGGTCTTTTTCATTCTTTTCTTAATAGTATATTTGTATGCAAATTTACGGCTTTTTCCTAAATCCTATACTATTCCCGATTGCTTTACGAAAGATTATCGTCAATATGTCTATTGATAGGAAAGGTATTACACCAACATTGATGAAGATTCTTGAAGATGAAATGTGTACAATGTTAGGTGAAGGGTAACGTTTCCTAGAGATTCGCGAGTAAGAAAATTGCAACCTTGCTAAAATTTAAGCCCTCTCGTTAAGTGTTCTATCTTTGTCGTGTAAAGCAAAAAAGAATATTCATTTAAAGTACACGGCTTATGAAGACAAAGATTTTTAACCTCATCATTCTCGATAAAAGTGGTTCTATGAACACTATTGCCAATGCTGCAATTGGCGGTGTTAACGAAACCATAGGAACAATTAAGGCAACTGCAAAGAAGCACGAAGACGATCAGGAACATTTCTTCTCGTTGGTCGCTTTCTGCGGATGCGAACGCAAGTACATTTTCGAAAATGTTCCAATCAGCGATGTTCGGCCAATCACTTCCGACGACTATCAACCATGTTGCGGCACTCCTCTTTACGATGCCATTGGCCTTTCTGTCAACCGTTTGGCAACTGCTATGGAAAAGGAAGATGGCGCTTTGGCACAAGTTACCATCATTACCGATGGCTACGAAAATGCTTCTAAAGAATACTCTGGTGCTGCCGTAAAGGGACTCATAGAACGTTTTAAGGCTAAAGGTTGGACGTTTGCTTTTATTGGCGCTAACCAAGATGTTAAGGAAGTGGCTTTCAATCTTTCCATCAATAACTCAATTGAATTTAAAACTAACGAAACCGATACACGCCACATGTTCGGATTCCTTAACGCTTGTTCCTCTGCTTGGGCCGACAAGGTTAGCTTGCTAAAGCGCGACTCGGTCTGCATGGAAGAAGCGGCCGATAAACTCAATGCCGACTTCTTCGTCCTTCCCGACGACAAATAATACCTTCTGTTGGTTTGCATAAGGTCTTGTCCTTCTTGAAAGGGTAAGACCTTTTTTTTCATCAGAATTTGCTATCTTTATTAACGAAAAAATCTCACGCTTATGAACGAGTCAAATTTCCAGAAACTAGATTTTGGTAAGATATACATTTGCTATACCGAAGGTGCACAACAGCCAAGCGTGCAAGACCTTCAAAAGCACGTTGCCACCGTCTTGCCGAATTATAGTGTTGAGTTGCTGGCAACGTCGGCAGACTGTGCCGGTTGTTTGGTGGCGCGTCGTGTCAATTTGGGTGTGGTCTTGGGCTATGGTGTTTTGGTCGTTCCGGTGGGTTCAGCCTCACTTTGGGCAAGGACGCAAGCCTTGGCACACATGTTGCTCGATGTCGAGTCGTTCCGCAGCGAACCTGTTTTGTATATCAACGAATCTGCATCAGGGGGCTTCCAATTCCGTACCATCAGCACGTGTTCAACGGTTCCCAACGTAGAGCCTTCAAAATGCGGTTCTACATTTAGGGATTTTTGGCAGAACCTGCGTTCTAGTGCCGACGACGTGGTCGACGAATGTGAGAAAAAGAAAGTGGCCGATGACGTTCAAACCCTTTGGCTAGAAAGCCGAAAACACACCACGTCGGTACCCGGCATTTTCTCAACCATCGGCTTCGCTGTGAAGGAAGCAGCCATCAGTCTCAACAAAAGGAAACGTAACCAAGCGAAAGAAAGGGCATACGAGGAACTTGTTGAAAATAATTGCTGTTGTGCCGAAATGGCGGCCCCTTATGGAAATTTCGATGATGATGTGGAAATCGTCGACGAAAAGGAAGAACTGGCTATGCAGATTGCCACCCTTATACGCACATACGTCCTAAAGTATGGCCCTATCGATTCCGAGAAAATTCAGAACATGCTTCGGGGTAAAATGTGCCTTGCTCCCGATAAGGTTTCGCCGGTTGTGGTGAACAAGGACTGTAAAATCATTCTTCAAGACCATAACGAGGTAGAGCTGAAGGTGGGCGGACCGCTGCCTACTTCTATCTACATCCTTTTCTTGCGTCATCCCGAAGGCATCTTAATGAAGGATATTTCCGACTATCGCCAAGAGTTGCTCGACATTCACACTTGCGTGGCGCCTACTTACGATGCCGATAAGGTGCGTAAGTCTATTAACGATATTACCGAAGTGGGAAACGAACGCATCGACCAGATTATATGTCGCATCCGTAAGAATGTTAAGGCCATCGTTCCAGTTGCCAATCTTGCCGATGTCTACAACATCAACGGCAAGCGCAATCAACCCTATTTCATTCCGGTGGCTCAACGCAAGGGCTACGTCGACGTCAAGCCTTGCTTCTAGCAGCAAACAAGGCTTTTTGCAACCTTCAGTATGTCTTCCACCGTATTCATCTCCACGCGTTCGCTTGTGCTGTGGGGCGAAACGATGTGTGGACCTATGCAGGCAATTTCTATGCCCGGATATTTTCTCACAAAATAGCCGGCTTCCAGCACAAAGTGCATGGCTACCTTCTTTGGGGCAAAGCCTAGTTCCTTAACAAAGGCGTTGCTCACCTTTTCAATAAATGCCGATTGGCTGTTCTCTTGCCATGCCGGGCTGTTGGCTTCTAGCGTCATTTCCCCGCCGTTGGCTTGCACGTTTCTTGCTATTTCCTTGCCTAGGCTTTCCATTTCCGTGTCGCTGAAGCTTCGGGTGTGGGTGGTTAGTTCAATGGTGTTTCCTGTTTGCCACAGTAGGCCAATGTTGTTGCTCGTTTGCACCGTTCCCGGTAGGTCTTCACGCATTTTCAGCACGCCAAAGGGTAGGTTGTGCAGTGTTTCTATTATGGCCTTGCTGTCTGCCTTGCCTAGTAGGGTGGCGGTGGTTGCGGCTGTTGTGGCAATGCACATGCCGTTGTCGCTTCCTTTGTAGTCGGCAAGCAGTGTGTTGCCTATCTTGTTTATCAGTTGGCTCGCTTTGTCGGCATTGCTAACCGCAAGGGTCGCCGTTGCTTTCGTGGCAATAGACGCACGGCTCTCGCCACCGTTTAGGTCGCCTATCTGTAGGTCGTCGGTAGGCAGGCGGTAGAGTAGTTCGCCTAGCAGCTTAATGGCATTGCACCTACCTTTGTGTATGTCCACGCCGCTGTGTCCGCCGTTTCCGCCTTCAATCGTAATCTTCACAAGTTGCTTGCCGTCTTCAAGGGGTGTAGGCGCATAGTGCCAGGTCGCCTTTTGCATGTAGGCACCGGCTGCTCCAACGGTAATGGTGTCGTAGTCCTCGCTGTCAAGGTTAATCACCTTTCTGCCCTTAATAAAGTCACTGCCAAGGTTGGCCGCTCCCGTCATGCCGTCCTCCTCGTTGGTGGTGGTCAGCACTTCAAGCGGGCCGTGTTCAAGGCTGTCGTCTGCAATTAGGGCAAGCGCTATCGATAGTCCTACGCCATTGTCAGCCCCCAGGCTTGTTCCTTTGGCGTGCATCCAACCGTCGCAAATTTTGGTTTCTATGGCATCGGTTAGGGCGTTGTAGGGTTTGGTTGGTTCGCCAACGCAGACCATGTCCATGTGGTTCAGCAGCACCAGTGGCTCCACGTTTTCGTGTCCGGCGGTTGCGGCTTTCCTCATAACCACGCAGTTGTGGGCATCCCTTTCATATGCAAGCTTGTGTTGTTGTGCAAATTGGCACAGGTAGTCTGCTACTTTTTCTTCGTGGTGCGAAGGTCTTGCTATCTGGTTTAGTTCGGCAAATATCTCCCAAACGCGGTCTATGTTGGCTACTTTATTCATACCTGTCTTTGTCTATGTCAAAGTTAGCACTTATTCATGAAATTTAGTTTGAATGTTGTCCATTAACTGTTCCCGTGCCCAAGTGCCAAAGCCTCTCAAAAAAATGGGGATGCACAGAATACTCCGTGCATCCCCATACCTTATGCTTTGAACTTGTTAGTTTTTAGTCAACTTTGCCACTTTTGCATTCGAATCCTTTGTCTGGACCTTAACCAGGTAGCACCCCTTCTTCAGTTCAGTCAGGTCAATGGTTTCGCAGGTTGTTGTGTTTACCAGTTTGCCATCAATGTCGTAAACGTCAGCCTTAATGATGGGCTCGTTGCTAACGATTTTTACCTTTGAGTCGGTCGGATTTGGTGTGAGCAAAAAATCGTTTTTCGTACTTTCGGTTACCTTTGCCGAATTTTCGGTAGGCATGGGTTTGTAAATCTTGAAGTTTCCCGATGCATTCAACAGCGAAAGGAAGTAAACCATGCCGTTGTAGTAGCGCCATTGTCCGGTTGGAGCCTGGGTGTTCCAGAAAATTTCAAGTGCTCTCTTGGTCAAAGCCTCGTCGTTTACGGCAAAGCAGGCCACGCCATTGGTGCCAGCCACACCTTCGTTGTAGTTGCCAGAAGGGTTTTGTCCATCCCAGTCGAAGTAGCCGTGGTTGTAGCCGTCTTTTTGGAAGAAGCTCAATAGGCGGGTCATCATGGCTGTTTGGTTAACGCTGTCGGTACGGAACCAGTTATAGTCCATGCCAACGTTCATGGCACAGCGAATTGCGTCATATTTGTATTGTTTGGTGTCGTAGCCTTGCCATTCGGGTCGGTAAGGTGTGCCGTCAAATTGGCAATAGTCAGGGAATAGGCCCGACTCGCTATTGCAAGAAAGGCGCAACAGCTTGCGGGCTGCTTCTGCGGTTTGTGCCCAGAAGTCCTTATTGCTTTCGGTCCAGCGTGCCCAAAGTTCCATGAAGCCTGGTAGGCAGTACGAAGGGTCGCCAAAGTTAATGTTGTCCCAGTTTGGGGCAAACACAACCGTGTGGTTGCTAGGGTTGAACATGTTGTTCACACCGCCAACTCCCTTTTTGTCCATAATCTTTTTCAGTATGTACTGTGCTTCTGCGTTGTAGTCAATGTCGCCATCGTTACCCCAACGGTTGCTGGCAAAGAATAGGGCAGTAATGAAGTACTCTTCGCCATCGGGTGCGCAGGTGTTGTCAATCTTTTCGCCGCTGGTCTTGCATTGCCAGGCAAAGTAGCCGTCCCATTCGCCACCTTCGTGTCGCATGTACTTTTTAGCCCAACGCCACAGCTTGTCAAATTCCTGCTGGTGGTCCAGTTGCACGGTAATCATCATACCATACGACTGGCCTTCTGTTCTAACGTCGCCGTTACCCACATCATAAATGTAGGCCATGTTGTCGTCGGTCTCGTAGTAAACGGCTGTTGGTGAACCTGGGGTGAAGAAGTGTTTCCATACTTGGTCTACCTTTGCTTGAACCTCGCTTTCGCTCTTACCCAAAATGTCGACGAAGAGGTTGCGGTACACGCCTGTGTAGTAGGCTCCTGTGCCTGTGCCATCGGTGCTCGGACCCGTATAACCGCTAGCTGCATTAATGCTGGAGATGTTGCATGTTGCCAAGAATGCTGACAAGCAACCGCTTAATAGTAAACGTTTGTTCATTGTATTGTAGTTTAGTGTTAGTTTATTTGTTTCAACAACTAGGCGTCTCGCCTAAATACCTGACGTAAAGCTAGCTCAATAATATTACATAGTCAAGTTTTATGGTTTAGAAAATGCAAATTTGAACTTTTCTTTAAATAATGGTAACTTTACAGAAAAATAGCTCGTATTATGAAATTGAACTTCGTATCAGCATTGCTAGCCTTATTTGTTATGGCTGCATGTACCAATAAGAATGCAGAACCTCAACAGCAGACTGCCGAACCCGACTCTCAAACCGTTAAGGTGGAAAGCAAGGGAAACCTTGCCCCACGCGACAACAAGAAGGACGTGGTGATGGATGTCTATAACCTCTTGCCGAAAGATGCCCTTCCTGTGTGTTTCCGCAACATTAAGCGTACCGAGAGTGAAGCGCAGTATGGCGAGTACAACCACTATGTTATTGAAGAGTTCTTCGAGGAAAGCGAAAATAACTACCACGTTTTCCACCTCAACTGCTTCCCTATGGCCGACAATGCCTACAAGGTTTACTACATCTACGAAAAGGGATGCGAATATGTTTCCATTGCCGACAAGGCGGCTTACATCTATAAGGATGGTAAGTTGGAAAAATCGAACTTCGACTTGCCAACGCCAGAGTTCAGTGAGTTCATCACTCCCGAAGTTGAAGCCAACATAAGCGCTTTAGACGTTAAGGAGGTTCGCAGCCGTTTCAACGAACTCATTCTTTATACAATCGATCTCGACACTTTGCAAGTCTCATTTAACACTCTTGGCTCTGATGCTTTGATGATGGGCATGAAGATGCCGCGTTTCACTTGGAACGGTGCAGAATTCGTAGCGCAATAATCCATTGGGGTAAATGAATAGGTTAGTAACGAAATGGAATAAGTTGAGCCTGGTGCTCCGCATAGTTGTTGGGTTGGTAGTGGGTGCCACATTAGGCCTTGTTTTCCCTTCCCTTACGGCTGTTGGCGTGCTGGGGCTCTTGTTTGTAAATGCCTTGAAAGCCATCGCTCCTGTCTTGGTGGCGGTGCTGGTGGCTGCTTCTATTGCCAAGGCAAAGGGCGGATTGGGCAACCGTTTTCGCACCGTCATCTGCCTTTACGTGTGCAGCACGCTTTTGGCTGCTGTGGTGGCAGTTGTTGCTAGCAATTTATTCGCTGTTACTATTCGTTTGAAGGATGCTGTGCCAAGCGACGCTCCGGCTAACCTTACGGTCATTTTCCATAATCTGGTCAGCAACTTGGTGGCAAATCCCATATCGGCGCTTGCCAATGCCAACTATATCGGTGTTTTGTTTTGGGCCATTGTCATAGGATTGGCTTTGAAGAAGATGGCTTCCGAAAAGACCATTCAGGTGGTTGTCGACTTCTCGCACGTCATTTCGCAAGTGGTCAAGTGGGTCATTCAGTTTGCACCTTTCGGCATTATGGGATTGGTTTTCTCATCGGTGTCGGAATGTGGGTTGGAAATTTTCACCGAGTACGGACGCTTGTTGCTGCTTTTGGTGGGTTGCATGTTGTTCTCGGCATTGGTGGTCAATCCGTTTTTGGTGGCTCTCTTGCTCCGCAAGAATCCTTATCCGTTGGTCTGGAAGTGTATTTCCGTCAGTGGTATCAGCGCTTTTTTCACGCGCTCGTCGGCAGCAAACATCCCCATTAATATGGACCTTTGCAAGCAGATGAAGTTAGAAGAAGATTTCTACACGGTCAGCATTCCATTGGGTTCTACCATCAACATGAATGGGGCAGCCATCACCATCACGGTCATGACGTTGGCTGTGTGCCACACCTTGGGCATTCAAGTCAGTCCGTCATCGGCCATTCTGCTCTGTGTCATTTCGGCGTTGGCGGCATGTGGCTCGTCGGGTGTTGCTGGCGGTTCGCTTTTGCTCATTCCCATGGCGTGTGCCCTGTTTGGCATTTCCAACGACGTTTCAATGCAGGTGGTTGCCGTTGGTTTTATAATTGGCGTTGTTCAAGACTCTGTCGAAACTGCCCTTAATTCAAGTGGCGACGTCATCTTCACCGCAACTGCCGACCTTTTCGAACACAAGAAGAAGTACATTCGCAAGGGTCTGCTTTAAGTTCAATAATGCAAAAAGGTTGTTAACGATGGTTGCAACCTTTTTTGTTTCAGCAAATAAGTGTATATTTGCTTTGTACTAATAAACACTTAAATTTAGGTATATGGATAAGAAGATTTTATCCGAAGAGCAACCAATTAAACTTGATGTTGCAAAAGTAATAGAAGAATTTAAAGCAAGAGAAGGGATGAACGATGAAGAACTTAAAACTTGCCTTTAAGTAATTTATTTTGATGGATTTATGAAAAAATGACAAAAGAATTGAAACAATCAAATGATTTATATAAGCCAAAATGTTGATGAAAAATTAGATGAATATGCTTCATTTCTTAATAGTATATCTTATACAATTAACGAAACGAAAATTAAAAGATGGGAAGTTGAATGCCAAATCAATAAGCGTTGTAATCCTATACTGATGAAACCAAACACTATTTGAGAATTAAAATTCAAAAGTGTATTAAAACGATGCGAGATTGGAATGTAAACAATCTTCCACAACATATACAAATAGCGGTTAGAGGTGAAGATGGGAAAGGAAGAATATGATAAATGAGAATGAAATGGCGGCAAACCTATTGTGTGACGCCAAACAGATAATATTGGCTGCAAGGGAAAATGCAGTAAAGAGTGTTGACTTCTGCAGGGTGCAGATGTATTGGAATCTTGGCAGACGCATCTTTGAAGAGGAACAGAACGGTAAGGAAAGGGCTGATTATGGAACTTACCTTATTTCAAACTTGGCAAAGGCACTTGAACCTGAATTTGGGAGTGGTTTTTCGGTGAGACAACTTCACATGTGCAGGCAATTTTATCGCACTTACCCAATTGTGAATACACTGTGTGCACAATTGAACTGGTCTCAGTATAAGTTGCTTATATCAATTAAAGATGAGACCAAGCGAGAATACTATCAGTTAGAATCGGTTAACAATGGCTGGACTAAACGAGAACTTGAACGACAGATAAATTCACTGCTGTATGAGCGTTTGCTATTGAGCAACGATAAGGAGGCTGTGCTTGCCGTAGCTCGCAAGGAACGCATACCTGAAGAGCCGACGGAAATAATAAAGGACCCGATGGTGCTTGAGTTCTTGGGTTTGGAAAGGAAATCTGAATTTTACGAAAAGGAGCTGGAAACGGCGCTTATTGACCATTTGCAGCAATTTTTGCTGGAGTTGGGAAACGGATTCACATTCGTTGCCAGGCAGAAAAGGTTGCTGATAGAAGATGATGAGTATTTTGCTGACCTTGTGTTTTACAATAGACTGCTTCGCTGTTTTGTGGTGGTGGAATTGAAGACGGAGAAAGCCACACACCAGGATCTTGGGCAACTGCAGATGTATGTGAATTATTTCGACAGGATGGAGAAACTTCCGGATGAGAATCCAACTGTTGGACTTTTACTCTGTACGGCGAAAAACGACACTATGGTGAAGATGTCGCTGCCAACGGACAACAAGACCATTCTTGCCAGCAAGTATGAACTATATCTGCCAACAGACAAACTCCAGAATGAACTTGACAAATTAGCAAAGGCTTCCGAAATATATAACGAGAAGCGTGAGCAAGCAAACGACGGGAATAATAAAAATGGATAATAAAGCATGAAGGGAGCGTTAACGGGTGATTATATAGGCTCAATCTATGAGTTTCAGAACACTAGTGATGCGGGTTTTCCACTTGTTGCAGAAGGCAAGGAGATAACGGATGACTCAATTTGCACGATAGCGGTAGCCAACGCCATACTGCGTGGGATTCCCTATGGCGAGGCATTAAAGGAACTGTGCCTAAAGTATCCGAACCCTATGGGTGCGTATGGCAATGGTTTTTTGGCTTGGCTTTACAGAAAAGATATGTCGCCATACAATTCTTGTGGAAATGGATCTGCAATGAGGGTGAGCGCTGTTGGCTGGGCTTTCGAAAAGGAGGATGTGATGCTTTGCGAGGCGGAGAAATCTGCCGCGTGCACGCACAACCACCCTGAGGGAATTAAGGGAGCGAAGTGCGTGGCGCATGCCGTTTGGTATTTAAGGCATTACAAAGATGACCTGGAAGGCTTCAAGAAGCTGATGAGCCAGTACTACCCCGAATGGGAAACCTATTACAAACCCTTTGAACAGTGGAACGGTGTATGCCAGAATACAGTGCCGCTTTGCATACAGGAGGTGGTTTATGGCAAATCTTATGAAGACACGATACGCAACGTTGTGCTCTGCGGTGGTGATACCGATACTAACGGTGCCGTGGCTGGTGCAATGGCGGGTGCAAGGTGGGGTGTGCCGGATTATTTGTGGCAGGCCGCCTATAAAAGCGCTGACCCTTACTTGCAAGGAATTATTGACGAGTTTGTGGCAAAGTTTGAAGTGAAAGGGTAGAAGGCAAATACCATCGGAAGATGGAAATACAGAACAATAACAATTAAATCTATAGATAATGGGACAAAGATTGGAAAAGAGAAATGAGCTCCATGCCCAGCTGGAGTTGTGGGGCAAAGACCAGAAACCGACCATGGAACAGTTATTCACCATGGGGCAGGACCTAGATATTCTGACAAATGGCATGGACAACATCAATGAAGACGGTTGTGCCGACCTTTTGGCAGGTATGGTAATCGCCACCGAACATTTTATGGACGGCTACAATAAGCAACAGATTAAGCAACTGCTTGGCCTTACACCACCGGTTACAGGCTATGCCACCAGAATGCTGGTGGGAACCGTCTGCAATGCAGGCGTGGGCTTGGCCTCAATCGATAAGGATGTGGACTATGTGCTTGACTTGATCAACGCTTGCAAAGATGACCGCATGAAGGCTTTTCTTCAAGACGGATTGATGAAGATAACCGGACAGGAGAAGAAGATACCAGAGAATGATGTGCCGTTTTAGAAATTGAAATTAGAAGCATAGCTTCAAGAGGTTATTGACTGCCTTGACAATTTTTCTGAGTGGGAACTTTCGCGTTTACACATCTAAGAACCATTTTCCCCGATGAAATGGGCTGTTTTGATTGCTTCTAGGGCCGTGTGACTGAATTGTATGGATAATTTGATGTAAAACTACCAATGAAAGAGTAAAATTAGCAGTAATTTGCACACTGAAAAAAAGACAAAGAACTACTCTAATTTTATAAATCATGAACAACACTACCATGAATTTTAAAAAATGTGCCCTGTTTGCTTCGCTTGCCCTTCTTTCGGCAGGCCAGACAACCGCACAAGACCTTTCTAGCTATTTTGCTGGCGTTAACTTAACTAAAGGCTACAAGGCCCAGAGCGACCATAACCCTTTGTTCACTCAACGCTTTGGTGCCGACCCTTGTGCAATGGTTTACGACGACGAGGTTTACATTTATATGACTAACGACGTGTTGGAATATAAGAATGGTGCTCTCATCGAGAACTCCTATTCACAAATCAACACCATAAACTGTGTGTCTTCAAAAGACATGGTTAACTGGACCGACCATGGTACCATGAAGGTGGCTGGTCGACGTCAGAACTTGGGACCTGCCAACTGGGCTTCTTGCTCATGGGCACCAACTGCTTGTCATGCTAAAATTAATGGTAAGGAAAAATTCTTCTTGTATTTTGCTAACAATGGTAGTGGTATTGGTGTTGTTACTAGCGACTGTCCTTGGGGACCTTGGACCGACCCTATTGGCAAGGAACTTGTTTCGCGCAACACACCAACCTGTAGCAGCGTAACTTGGTTGTTCGACCCTGCTGTTTTGGTCGACGACGATGGTACTGGCTACATCTATTTCGGTGGTGGTGTGCCTAGTGGCAAGCAAGCCGACCCTGGTACAGCGCGTGTTGCCAAGTTGGGTAAGGATTTCATCAGCATCGATGGCACCCCTGCTCAAATCAATCCGCCTTACTTGTTCGAAGATGCAGGTATCAATAAAATTGGTGGAAAGTATGTTTATAGCTATTGCTCAAACTGGAACTGTACCGGTAACCCAATGAGCAATGCCGAAATCTGCTATATGACTGCAACTAACCCAATGGGTACGTTTAAGTATTCGGGTGTTGCCTATGCTAACCAGGGCGCTTTCTTGTCAGGACAGAATGGCGGTAACAACCACCACTCAATGTTCAAGTTTAAAGATAAGTGGTACATGACCTACCATGCACGCCTTTTGCAGAATGCAATGAACATCTGCCCAGGCAACAACCTCAACTACCGTTCAACCCATGTCGACTATGTTAACGTCAACGAGTCGAATGGTACCATCACCAAGTCAAAGGGTTCTGTTGCCGGTGTTGCTCAGGTTGGTTCGCTTAACCCATACGAGAGACAAGAGGCTGAAACCATGGCTTGGATGGGTGGTGTCGATACCGAATACGGAGGCTCGAACATGTTGGTAACAAAGATAGACAAGGGCGACTGGATTGGTGTTGCGGGTGTCGATTTTGGTACTGGCGCTAGTGTCTTCACTGCACGCGTGTCTTCTAGGGCTAAACAGTGCATCAAGCTTTGTATTGGCAAGAACACTGGCGACGTCATTGGTTACCTCGAGGTGCCTAACACCAACGGTCAGTTGCAAGATGTTACCGCAAAGCTCAACACTTCGGTTTCTGGTAAGCACGACCTCTTCTTCATCTTCTCTGGTGAATTCCAGTTCGACTCTTGGCAATTCAAGACTGCCGACGTTTCTTTAAAGGCTTCTGATAGCGAAATTGAAGAAAAGACTAGCTTGATACTTACTGCCGAAACGAAGGAAAACGGTATTGCCAAGGCCGACTTCTATATGGGCAACGAACTCATTGGCTCTGCTAGCAGTGCGCCTTTCCAGTTCGAGCTCAACAACCTCGAAATGGGTACTTACACCTTCAAGGCTGTTTTAAGCAACAATGCTGGCGAAAAGTTCGAAACCAACAATGTTTCTGTTAATGTGCGCATGGCACAGGGCCCTTACAATGGTGTGGCTCAAACATTGCCTGGTACTGTCGAGGTTGAACATTTCGACGTTGGTGGCGCTGGCTATGCTTTCTACGATACCGACGAAAAGAACAATGGCGAGGCTTTGCGCGACGAATGGGTCGACATTAAGCCTTTCAAGGACGGCTACAAACTCGGTTGGACGGTTAAGGGCGAATGGTTGGAATACACGGTCGACATTAAGAAAGATGGCATTTACCTTTGGTCGGCTCTCGTTTCTACCGACAACGACAATGCAAGCTTCCACCTCGAACTCGACGACGAGGCTATTACCGACGTTACCAAGGCAACAAACACTGGCGATTGGGACGATATGGTTGAGGTTGGTGGCGAAACCGTTATGCTTACGGCCGGTAAGCACATCCTTAAGTTGGCTATCGACGAAAGCTATTTCGACATCGACTGGATTAAGTTTACTTTAAAGGATCAAACCGCATCTGCAGGCATTTCGGCAAGCAATGTGGTTATCTCACCAAACCCTGCCACCAATCACATTTCTGTTAATGGTGTCGACGACCTTGTCTTGGTCGACCTGGTTAGCGAAGATGGTAAGGTGGTGGCATCTTCTACGTCAAGCGAGTTGAGCATTCCTAGTGTAAATGCAGGTGTCTACATGGTTAGGGTTACAGGCAGCACCACTTCTTTCATCAAGAAGGTTATCGTTAAGTAACAAATTAGAGGAAGTTTATAGTGAGAAATGTCTCAAACGATTAATCCGTTTGGGGCATTTCTTTTTTGTGTGCTCCCTTAATTTGTTGAAAAATTGTCATATCATTGTAATGCCCCTTCTTGCGCCAATGTAAAGTTTTAGCCGTATCTTTCGCCCAGATAAAATTCAACGGTGTTATGAAGATACTCGTAGTTGACGACGAACAAGACATTTGCGAAATTCTACAGTACAATCTGGAAACGGAAGGGTACGAGGTGGTAACGGCCAATTCGGCTGAAGAGGCGCTTCAGTTGCCGCTTAATCAGTTCTCACTTATCCTTCTCGATGTCATGATGGGCGAAATGTCGGGTTTTCAAATGGCTCGCAGGTTGAAAGACAATGTGGCAACGGCGCAGATTCCCATCATCTTTATTACCGCTCTCGACGGTGAAGATGACACGGTTAAGGGACTCAATATTGGTGCCGACGACTATATGGCAAAGCCTTTAAGCATGAAGGAATTGAAGGCCAGGGTTAAGGCCGTCTTGCGTCGTGCCAATGCCCCTAAAAACATTGTCGATGCGTCTTCCGATGCTAATGTCGCCGACGTCATCCGTTTCGAGGGCTTGTCTTTGTTCGTCAATTCCAAGACGGCTCAAATCAATGGAGAAAATTTGGCATTGACTAGACTTGAATTTGAATTGTTACTCAATTTCTTGCAGAATTTGGGAAAGCTGTTTACGCGCGAAGACTTGCTGGCACGTTGCTGGCCGCACGACGTCTATGTTCTCGACCGCACGGTCGACGTGAACATTACACGCCTGCGTAAGAAGATTGGCCCTTATGGCAAACATATAAAAACACGTGTGGGCTATGGCTACTGCTTTGAGAAGTAAGTCGTTTCAGAAAAACCTGTTAATGAGTGTCGGTGGCATTTTCATAATGTTTGCCGTCTGTTTCAGCATTTACCAGTACCGTCGGGAAAAGGAATACAAGATAGATATTCTGCACTCTAGGTTGCAGGTCTATAATTATGAAATGATGCAGATGTTGGGCGAAGATGGCGTTTGTTCCGATAGCCTTTTCAAGGCATACACGCGCTTGCACGATGCCGACGGCTTGCGTGTGACCATCATCAGTACCGATGGCCGCGTCTTGCAAGACAACAACTATACCGAAATAGATTCCCTTTCTAACCACCTCAAGCGCATCGAGGTGCAGCAGGCATTGCTCAACGGTAGTGGCTACGACATTAAGCGTACGTCGCAATCGACCCACGAAACCTATTTCTATTCGGCAACGCGTTTCGGCAACATGGTCATACGTTCTGCTGTTCCCTATTCTGCCGAACTGACCGAGTCGCTTAAGGCCGACAACACCTACATTTACTTTACCATCCTTCTCACATGCCTGTTGGGTGTGGTGCTTTACTTCAATACGCGCCGCATTAGCCGGCATATTGGCTATCTGCGCGAGTTCGCACTTAAGGCGGAAGATGGCAAGCAGCTCGACCACGAACTGGAAAGGCGCTTACCCGACGACGAACTTGGCGAAATTTCGCACACCATCATCACACTGTACTGGAAACTCCGGCATTCCGAGGAAGATAAGGTGCGCATGAAGCGACAGCTTACCCAAAATGCGGCCCATGAGCTGAAAACGCCAGCGGCTAGCATTCATGGCTTTTTAGAGAGCATTCTCGACAATCCCGATATGTCGGCCGACAATTTGCACCATTTCCTAGAAAGGTGTTATGCACAGAGCGAACGCATGAATAAGCTCTTGCTCGATATGAGTGCGCTGACCAAGCTCGACGAGATGGAGGAAAAGGGAACTGTGCAACGGGAAGAGTTTAGGCCGGTCGATGTCCTGTCCATCATTCAGAATGTGCTCGACGATGTTGGTCTGCAACTGCAGGACAAGAAGATAAAAGCCTCGGTCTCTTGCCCCAATAGGGTAGAGGTCTTGGGCGACCAGAGCCTCATCTACGGCATATTCAGAAACTTGGTCGACAATGCCATTGCCTATGCCACAGGTGCCACATCCCTAAAAATTTCTTGCCGTGAAGAAAACGGCTCCGATGGACCTTTTTATGCTTTCTCGGTCAGCGACAACGGACCCGGTGTCCCTCCCCAGCACTTGCCACATCTTTTCGAACGGTTCTACCGTGTCGACAAGGGGCGTAGCCGCAAGTTAGGTGGCACTGGCCTTGGACTAGCCATTGTCAAGAATGCGGTGGTGGCACATGGTGGCACGGCCATTGCCGAACCCACACCCGGCGGAGGCCTCACCATCTGCTTTTCGTTAGCTAGAGGCTAAATGTTGCGAAATCTTATATTGTCTTCAGCAAAAACACGATTTCAGTTCTATTCCTTTATTCTCTTTGTACCATTTGCGAATTGCGTCTTTTAAATCATACAGACTTTTTATTATATCTTTCCCTTCTATTCCGTAAATATATTCCAAAGTTGCGCCACAAGATGTATGATAGCAATTATCATTCATATCATACCAATAACTTGTAGGCTCTGCATTTTTCCATTCAAAATAAGCATTCCTACCTTTCTTGAATTCTTTTATTGCTTTGTCAATTTCAGTTCTGCCATGTTGAAGATGCCCTGCCTTGCGGTAAGTTGGTGGAAGATTTAACTTTTTAGTGTTCGGCAGTAAACCTTGTTTCCCCTCCAGTCTGATGTTCAGATTTGTACTGTTGATGGTGTTTATCAGCGTTGATATTCCATTTTTTATTGTTTCGAAATTATTGAGATCACGTTCATGAGAAATACAGACTTTCAGATTTCTACCATTGGGAAGTGGGATTCGCACAACCGTCAAACCTCGATGTTCCGCCAGAGAGATCCCATTGTAGGTCTTGTTGAGTTCATCTGCAAATTTTCTGATGACAGTATGAGCCATAAAATCTAATTTCTCAAGTTTGAAGAAAGTGTTCTCTATCAATTTGTTCTCCGCTTGCCAAATTGGAATAAACTTCAAGAACTCCTCCAAGTACATTATTATTTCATCATTTGTCTTGTCTTTCAAATTCACTGCAAATTGGATCAGGTCATTAACTTTGAAAAGGTCAATATAAATATCACTGTATTCTTCAGACCACTTTTCTTCTTTTAGACCAATTACCGAATCTTTATAGTCCCAATAGGGTTCATTCTCTTTCTTTTGAAGGCTCACTCCCATATTATTCAGTTCTTCTATCAGTTGTTTTGGTTGTCTGGGAGCAATCCGAACTTTCACGAACTGTGACAGATAACCACTACGTTCCAATTTTCTTGAAGATAAGAAAAACTGTTTCGTATCGCCTTTCATATATGCATTCTTGATATCATCTTCCGTACATACGTTATATGTTTCTTCCATATCCATTCATCTTTTGTTTTGTAAAACATTGACTTTAAAAAAAATCATAACTTCTACTGCAATTTCCTTTGTCCAATTAAAACAGGATAGCCGTATTCGTTTGAGTATTCCCCCAGAAAATGATGGAAGGAGAGTTCGTCAATCAGTTTCCCCGCACGGTCAAAACTTATGTTGAATTGTCGCTGTATAACAGATATCTGGACCCATTTCAATCCAACAATGTAGTTGGCTACATCCGCAAAAAGAGGGTCTGTAAATTCTGCCAAATTCTTTTTATAAACAGATGGCAGAATGTTTGAGTCTTCTGTTCTGTTTTTACTTGAATTCAGATTGCCGATAATCTTTTCATAATCCCTCATATCCTTGATCAAAAGCTGGCGTCCACTGTCTTTTGTAAATGGTCCCACAATTCCAAGACACTCCAGTTGGTCCATTATTCTACCTGCTCTATTAAAGCCCACGCAGAAAGTTTGCTTCATAAAAGTGGTTGAAGTTGACTGACTTTCCAGCATTTTATCAACTACCGATTTGAGTAGGGGGTCTAAACACTCAGGAACGACAACCTGCTCTGGTTCTGATAATCCTGGCAACTGATACGGTTCTTCAAAAGCCTCTTGCTTTACAATGCTTCGGATAATGCCTTGCTGTTCCTCGAAACTAATGTATGCAGTCTGAACTCGTTGAAATACGTTGCCTGCTGAATAAATCATATCTCCCATTCCTACCAGTTTCTCAGCTCCTTTGTTTTGTAGAATATTTAGGGAGTCATACTTGCTGGCAACTTTATATGCTATTCTTGTGGAGAAATTAGCCAAAATGGCGGCGGTAATGATTTCTACAGAAGGACGTTGGGTTGAGATTACAAGGTGAATCCCCACGGCTCGGGATTTCTGCGCAATCCGTGCCAGCTGCATCTTGAATTCTCTTCCCGAAGTCAACATATAGTCGACATACTCGTCAATTAAAGTTACAATATATGGAAGGAAACGATGCTTAAGGCCATTTTTCAATTCCTTTGCGGTGTCGATTTTCTTATGAATAATTGCCTCGTTATAATCTTTTATGTTTCTCGCACGCGCATCAGCCAACAATATGTATCGGTTGTCCATCTCCTCTGCAAGTGATTTAAGAGTAGCAACACCTGACTCCATATCCGTAACAATGGCATTCTCCTTACCTTGCAATTGGGCCAAATAATGATTCTTAATTGCTTCATAAGCAGTAAATTCCACATTCTTTGGATCAAAAATCACGAATTTCAACATAGAAGGATGCTTCTTGTATAACAGGGAGGTAATGACAGCCTCCATGAAACACGATTTTCCCTTACCTGTCGCCCCTGCGACTAAAAGATGTGGTTCTTTTGCCAAATCGATCATAAAAACCTCATCCCTTACGGTCTTGCCAATGGCAATAGGTAGCTCCATATCTGTATTTTGATATGTTTCAGAAGACAAAACCGAGCGCATTGAAACGATGCTAGGTTCTAATCTAGGAATTTCTATTCCAATAGTGTTATCTTCATTCGAGTCAACAATCACTCGGACAGGAACTTTTAATCGGAGTATGATTTCGTTTTCCAATGCCTCGATTTTTGCTCTTCTAACCGGTGAATTTGTTTTTATTTCATAAAGTAAAACCGTATGCCCGACAATTAGCTTTATGTCTTCTGGTTTAATCCTAAAGTCACAAAGAATGTCTCTTATTGTTTTTTCGTTGGATTCTATTTCTCCAACGCTAGTGAATTTATGGTTATCATATTCGCTAAGCAAATCCAAAGAAGGTAGTGTATAATTGGGAAGAGATGCTGTAGGATCAAATAATTCCTTTACTGATGTTTCATTCAAATCTTCTCCCAAACTTTTCTTAAATTGATTTACTAATTTTCTCATATCTTGTTTCTTCATCTTTTTAATTTTGATTTTTTTGTCTGTCTATTTCATCTGCATCGTTCTCGAAATCCTCAAGAACACCTGCCCACAATTCTTCATAAGTCATGCTTTCTGCCAAATCTTCCTCTGAAATGAACGGCAAATTTTCTATATCCTCGTCAGTTAACATCATCTGCCAAATAAATCTTATCTGAATTCAAATCTTTTACCAATACTGGATGTTTTAATGACATTGTCATTTTTCCCGCAAGTGTTAGCAGATTGCAGCTCGACAAGCCATTCACTGTTACGCAAACGGAATCTCCATTATAGGTTTCTCCATTCTTCCCCACATATCTTCCTCGGAAAAAATGACCAGTTGAATATGTTCCTGTGCAATTCGCACCAGCTTTGCTATCCAAGTCGATGCTGTCATTAATTGACATAAGATTCCACTTGTCAGCAAGTGAGCTTATCACTTGCACCATCTTGCTATCAATGTCATTATCGCAGGAGTCGGTTGCGAAAACGATAATTCCGCCACGGTATTTCGTCTTGTCGTTTTGGCTGGAACGTGATATTCCGTCAATAATAAACATGTTTTTGTTCTCTTTACACTCTTTCAAGAATCCTCCTCTTTGGTAGTGACATCCATTTGGCATTATCCTGCCACTTGGATGAAAGTATTTGATTCCTCTGAAGTTACTGTTTTTGCAGAGGCTGTCTGCAAAACATTCTTTTATAAGATTTTTTATACTCATATTATATAGCTTTTTGCATGTTTGTTGGTTTCCTAGAGTAACTCGTCGATGCACCTAATGTTTTTAAACTGTCCCCATACAGGATGTCCGCGATAGTCGTCCATAAGTTGTTTTGCCACATACAACACACAGGACCCAACATCCACCCCCTCTAAATCATCAGGCTCGGCTTCTATTAGATGGTTGGTAGCAAATGTTCCCAATACAATTTTTTTCAGGTTTCTGCACCCGCCGAACATTTCGAATCCAAGTTTTTCGAGCGATTCAGAAACAGCAGCGCTTTTGAGATTCTCACAATCAAGACAGAGCTGTCCTCCAACCTTCTTCACTGAATTTGGCATTATCAAATCCTCCATTTTGCTTGCTCCGGTGAAAACCTCGTCACCCAATTCTTCCAAAGAATCCGGCAAATCAACGAAAGTCAAGCGGTTGTTAAATGCAAATGTCAGAGGCATTATCACTTTCACCCCTTCAGGCACAATGAAATAATCCCTGTCGTACAACGATTTATAGACGGTTGATTTTGCAGGATCAAAAACAAGCCCATCTTCTACTTTTAGATGTGGGTTGGCTCTGTCGATGACAAAACTGCTGAGTTTAGGACATAAACGGAAGTTCCAATAGTTTAAGAATTCAAGCCCTTTGCCGATATAAATACTTCTCAGGTTAGGTAAACTGTAAAGGCTGTCCTCGTCTACATAGCTGATTGAGTCTGGGATAACTATTTTTTTTAGAGTTCTCGGGCTGTTAAACGCACCAATCTCAACACTAGTTATCGTATATACTTTCCCGTCCAATTCAACAGAGGAAGGTACTTGGAAACACTTGCAGCGGCCTATATGTCCCTGCTTAATCCATGCTTCCATCCGCTGTTCGTCAATATAGTATGTAAAGCGGCCTTTACGAACCTGCTTGCTTGTATTCACATCCATAGTCTTTTACATGTCGCTTGTTGATTGTTCAGCTGTGCTTCTTACGATATGCAATCTCGTCTGCTTCCGCTTTTTTATACCCTTTCTCCAGAGTGGTTCGGACATAATCGAGAACTGCCGTGGCTGGTAACAGTGTGTGTGCCAAAATATGTTCGTGTCCACCTTCAAATCCCTCTCCAGTGGTTAGAATCGTGTATTGGTCATCACCATATTCAAGAGTAGATATGTATTCCCCATATTTTTCAATGAAGCTATCTAGCATCTCCTGTACTTTTTCTATAGTGAGCGGACACCCCCACACAATGCCCCAATAAGCACTGTAACCATCCGGTATCATCACAATATCACCCCGCTTGAACCTTATCATACTTTCGTTCCTGCCTGGGAATGGATTGTTTCTCTCATCATAGTTTCTGACGATGGATTCATCAACCAGTTTTCCGTGCACGTATGTCCATTCCTTGATGTAATTGTCTTGCCTTTCCATCATGCATTGCATTGGTTTCTCTCTGATGAACGCGCAATACAGTTCGCTGTCAGAACTCCATGGGTCTTCGTACATCATGTCCAAACAGTTAAGAGCCTGTTCCTTTGTCTCGAAAAGGCCGATTTTTTCCTTGCGCAGCCCACAATCCATGCATCCGTGTTGAAGATCTTCCTCGTAATCCTCTTGTGTGTAGTCGCTCATGTCGTAGAGAGCCCAAACTTCCATTTCAAATATAGTGGAGGAATAGACTCCAGGGTATATCATTTTGCTATTTGTGTAATCTTTATGCTTCATATATGTCTTCCTTCGCTTGTTACTATCCGTTGGTGGGTGATGTCCGCATCTGCCCAAAATAGTTCTATACGCAGAATGTCTTGTCTGCTGTAGTATGAGTTAATGATGAGGTGGTCAAACGCGGTACACATCACGAAGTCGCCGAATGGCTGTGGACCTCCAAAACTGAACAGGCGCCCACCACTGGCTGGATGAAAGTAGATTCCCTTTATATCATCAATTTTCCTATCTTGGCTTCCTGAAAACTCAATCTTGAACAATGGGCTGTCTGTCATGTCCTCAATGATAGGCAACAAGGTGTCGTAGTCAGACCCCGTATCATCGTTTGCCCGCCTCTTCCAGCCTTCGGCTGTAACTTTTCCGCAGACCTCGCAGTCTTTATTCCAGTCCTCCTCCTCGTTATCCAGCCAGTTTCTGTAGATGGCATATAACTTGCCAACCAGTTTGGAGGTAAGGTCGAGCAGGGTGGTGTTGATTGTCTTAAACTGGTCGAAGTCCTCCCCGTTCAACACATACATCTTGTTCATTACTCTTTTTCTGGCTTCCAGAAGGATCTGAATGCATCTTTTGCCTGACGGATTTCTTCGAATACCGGTTATGTCTTCTTTGCAGTATGCGTCATACTCGGCCTTTATAGCAGTCTCAATCTCGGCCAGCAGTTCCCTTCTGTTGGTATTGCGCCTTTGGGAGGCCTCGCCCAGCAGTTGGCGATACTTTCCAAGACCGTACATATCTAGTTGATAATCATTTTCCATATAATTCGTTTTTTAGTCATTGCCCGGCTGGAGCACAAAGAGTTTGCGCTGCTATACCTGAAACTTGATTTCCAAGGACCAGTCTTAGTATAATAATAGTCTGAAATTTCCGAAAAATAAAAATTCAGAGAGAAAAAAATTAGAGTTTTCCTGTTTGCAAGTGATAAGTGCTAATTCTAATGCCAACAAGTTGTAAAATGTTAAGGCTATATATAGGTTGACTTTCGACTATCAATCTTTACTTATAAAAAAAGCGACTTAAAAAAGTCGCTTATGAAAAAATCAACAAGATGCTGAGACTCTCTTGCCCTCATCTGTTGAAATTCAATGTTGTACCTCCTTTCGGTTCTTCAAGGCTCTTTGTGCTCTTCGCTTGCGCTTCGCACCACGCCTAATGTCGCAACCATTGAATTAATGCAAAATTAGTTAGAATATACGAAACATACAAGTTTCACATTAAGGAGGTGATCTATTCACCTAATATCACTCCAGTTTGAAATCTCGTTCTTATCTTTATTATTTTCCTTAACTCACCTCTCGAAAAGCGTGAGATGTGTTTGTTCATTATTCCTTTCTGAATCCTGTGATTAAAATTCAAATTCTGTACTTTCAGGTCTAATATGAAAGCAATAATCCCATCAAGACAATCTTTGTTTATTCTACTTTCCTTTTTTACATATTCAAAAATATGGATATTAATCTTGCCATCCTTTTGCCATCCCATTTTGCCGTCACAAACAAAAAAAGTCGTCTGAATCGTGGAAATATGAACTTGTCACCGTCGGTCTGAAAATAGTGTAATCACGCCCTGTTCTGGTGTAAACCCATTCTTTCCCTATCTCAACCTGGTCAAAGGTGCATTCGAAAACTGTGTCGCCGTATTTACCCTTAAGACCATAAAGTCCATTGTTTTCAAACACCATGCAATCTTTTAATTGAGAATAGTTTTCGTGACCATATTTATTGTGCATGCACTTTCTAATTTGTTCCTCTTTCAAATTTTCTTCAAAGTAGAGTTTTTCCATAAATTTCAAAGTGTTAGTTATACGATTTTAGTTTAGCTTCTATATTAACCTTTTCAAAGACATCATTTTTTTGCATTGAAAAAAGTATTAATACATCTTCTTATGTTTTTTATCTCTTCCATGTTGTTTGCGTTTTCCTCACAGGTGAGACTTCCCGTAATCTTTTCCCAGTTTTCGTCATAAACTGTTAAGGAGTTCTTTTTGAAGTCATATTCAATATTTATGCGGTAGCTGTCACTTGGCCTTTCATCGAAAGACCTTAATCCCCTACATCTTAATCCTTTTTTGTCTGCACATGGTCTGATTTCTTCCATTTGCAGCTCGAATACACCTTCTTTGTCTTGAACATAAAGACCTTTTTTTCGTTCTCTTGAGGTTTGAACAAAACGATGAAATGCAGTTCCCAGGGTTTGTTCAATTACTTCATGACAGTCTTCAGTCTGGTCACTATTCCTCAAGGCCTTATTGAGGACTTCAAACATTTGTTTCCCTGGCTTTTTGACATGTTCTCCTGTTAGGAGCTCTGTCAATTTACTCAACCTAACCTCGTCTGCATACTTTAGGTATTTATATGCATACTTAATGATTTTTGATAATCTTTTGGCTGTTATTTCTGAATGGTCAAAATATACCATATTGCGCAACTTCCTGATTGCTATGTCGGAGTTATAGAATATGTATTGATCAATAAACAAATACGTTAAATATTCTTTTTCTTCATGTGTTTCGCTATTCTTTGCTATGCCAAAGAATATTATCTGATCTTCGTAGAATTCAAAATCAGTTACGGAAAATTCATATTTTGTGTTGGGTTTGTTCCTTTTGCCGATTTCAGTGATGTGAAAACGTTGAATGCCATGATCATGCCTAAAAGCAAAACTCAACACCTCTGGAATTTTCGTACAATAGACATATGTTGATACCGGGCTTGTTTCTTCTCCATCAATATTTAATTGCTTGAGTTTTCTGCAATCAAAATAGGCTTCAGCAATTCCTTTATATTCCGCTGCTGTAGCCAAATTGAACTTCTCGACGTTATGGCCAATGATTTTACTTGCGCGGTTCAGAAGTTTTGTTTCATCCAATTCTGCAATCGGAATAGGATAAAGTAAGTTTCTATCTATTTTTTTCATAAGTTTCATTTGTAGTCAATAAATTCTAACTGAAAAAAGTTCTCTTAAAAAGCTGTTTAATTTTTTTTATTGGAGGATTTTATGCGAGATTTTTAGGATAGTTTGAATGGTTTTGAAAGGAGCAATAGAAACTCCATTTTGACTGGAAAACCAATCAAAATAGACAAAAAGATCCATAAAGGTCCCAAAATCAAATCTTTCGTAAAAGAAATAAACTGCTTCTAAATGGTTCCACCGTAAATATACACTTATTTACCGAAAACAAAAGACACTAGCTATGATGTTTTCCGTTTGGCAACATATAAGGTAGTATTTCAACACACACACTGATTTCTGTTCTATTTCTTTATCGCACTGTCAATTTCTGCTCTTCCAGGAATTCGTAGATGACTAACCGTTTTATTATACCATCGTTTGTCCTGTCATCCAATCTAAACCCATGCTCGAGTAGGTCGCTAACCTTGGAGAAGTCTATAATGGTATAGCTGTATTCTTCATCCCACTTTTCTTCCTTTAGTCCTATGATTGAGTCCTTATAGTTCCTGTACGGTTCATTCCCTTTCATCTGAAGGTCCAAACCCATGTTTTTCAATTCCTCAACCAACACCTCGGGCTGCCTGTGGCCTGCGCATTGTTTCAGAAACTGCCGTAGATATTCGTTACGCTCCAATTTTTTTGAAGCTAAGAATGCCGGCTTATTCTTGCCTTTCATGTACGCGTTCTTGATGGTTTCTCCCGTACATACTGTATATGTTTTTTCCTTATCATTTATTGTTTGCTTTATATCATATATATACCGAAATTTCCACATAAATAAATTTTCAGACATTTTTTTGCTATTATTGCCGTTTCCGGCAATAATAGGTTTTCCTTTAGAAGCTGTTTAAATTTTGGTGTTTATATACCAAATTGTAGTTAAGGTTTTCTGATGTTTTCGTTTTCTGCGTTAGGCAGTTTTCTATGACATCTTTGATGGCTGTTTTCCAGGCCTTTCCAAGTGGTAACTATGTCCTAAAAGGCCGTTTTCTGTTAACAAACTATCATTCTATTATTTTGCTACCGATTGGTATATAATTTCCTCTTTTTTTAGTCCAAAATAATTTTAGGAATATAGTAATATCTTATTTATATTTGTAAAAACAAATTGTATGGTATGAATTTTATAGTTCGTGTAATAGTTCTGTCTTTTATCTGTACTGGTTTCGCCTCTGCCCAAAACGTAGGATTCACGTTTGGGGGAAACAATTCTGTTATTAAGGGTGGCGACGATAGGTTGGGAACCCTACATCACTATTTGGGTTTTAATGGTGGCATTGCTGCCTTCTTCCCGTTCCTGTCTTCACGTAGTGGCGAGGCTTTCACCAAGCTCTTTTTCCTTTATTCTTACGAGGGATTTTTAGTCACCAACGACAAAAGTGGCTTCTTGCGCAAGCTGGGTGTTAAGGAAAACGCTGCAAACGATTCGTATGGTTACTCGCATGGCGATAGGGATTATGCGGTCATTTCGCACAATTTGAAGCTGCCGGTCTTGCTCGGCTACCATTTCTATTTTTCGGAATATGGGTTAGGTCCTTATTTTGGTGGGTTTGCCCGTCGACAGTTTAATTCGAATTTAGACGAATCGAACATCTCGTACGACCATTTTTCTTACGGCCTGTCTTCTGGCTTAAGTTTCGACGTCTCGAACATGTTCCAAATTACAGCTGGCTTTGAATGGGACGTTAACACCGAAAAGAGCGAGTGGCCCTTTGCAAAATCTAGAAACGCCTTTTTCAACATTTCCTATTTGTTCTCAACCTCAACAATGAGGTAGGTAGTGTGGGCGTTCAAATACGTCCGGAAAGATGTTTTCGTAAACTTGCAACGAGTAGTTAAGTCCGCTACTGCCATATAGGAAACTTCTTTTGCCAAAACTTATTTTATAGGCGTCGTAACGTAAGCCGGTCGCTATGCCGGCTTTTGGGGAAACGTAGTTGGTTCTTGCTGTGTAGGTTTCTTTATCCTTTCGTAGTGTCGGCTACGGCTTTTGCAACCACCCATCCCATGGTCCAGGCTGCTTGTAGGTTAAATCCGCCGGTTACGGCATCCACGTCAGTCACTTCGCCTGCAAAGTAGAGTCCTTTGTGTTGCTTGCATTCCAGTGTGTTCTGGTCAAGTTCGTTAAGGCTAACACCCCCGCACGTAACAAATTCATCCTTAAACTGTCCCTTGCCGTCCACTTGGTAGGTGTCAGCTTTCAGCAGTTGCACCATGCGGTTAATGTCTTTCTTGCCAATCTCGTTCCATCGTTTGGTCTCGGCAATGCCAATGCGGCTCACCAGGTAGCACCAGTGGCGGTGGGTAAGTGGGGTAGGGCTAATGGTGTTCACTTGCTTGTTGCCGTTCGTCTTTATCTGTTTCTGCACGAATTGCATCACATCGTCTTGGCTAACGGTTGGCCACCAGTCCACCATCAGGGTGGCTTTGTAGGCATTGTCGGCAAGGTAGCGTGCGGCTTGCGACGACGTCTTCAGAATTGCCGGTCCACTCATGCCCCAGTGGGTGATGAGTAGGGGTCCTTCGGCCTTGCACTTGGTGCCTGCCAGGCTGGCAACGGCATCTTCAACCACCACGCCTTGCAGGGCGGTTAGTTCCTTGTCTGCAATGCAGAAGGTGAATAGCGAGGGCACGGGTTTCTCAATGTTCAGGTTCAGTGGTTTCAGCATGTCAAACCCGTTCTCCTTGGGTTGGCCGCCTGCCGTTACAATCACCACGTCGGCAACGGCATCTTTCAGTTTCTCGTCTTGGAAACTTATGCTATAGTTCTCGTTATGTTCTATCTTGCTAACGCGGTGGCTGGTGTGTAGGCCAATGCCCATGCGTTTAATGTGGGCGGTGAGCAGGTTGACCAGTTGCATGGCGTCTTGCGACTGCGGAAAAACGCAGTGGTCGTCTTGCGTTACAAGGCGCACACCCTCGTTCTCCCACCATTCCATCGTATTCTCGTGGTCAAACTGGTGCAACAGGCGCTTCATTAGGCGTTCGCCGCGAGGGTAGACCTGGCCCAGGCTTTTCACCCCTTCCCAGCTGTTGGTCAGGTTGCAGCGTCCGCCCCCGGTAATGGCAACCTTGGCAAGGGCCTTGGTGCCAGCCTCGTAGATGTCTATCTCGCATTTGGGTGCCCATCTTTTCAGGTTAACGGCACAGAAACAACCGGCAGCACCGGCGCCTATTATTGCTACACGCATAGTTTGTTTTGTTACTCTTTTATCAACTCACATTCTGTCATTTCACATAGGGCAATCAAGTCGTTCGGATTCGCCTTTATCTGCAATCCGCGTACCCCGCCACTCACGTAGATGTAGTCGTATAAGATGCATGTTTCGTGAATGTAGGTCGGGAATTTCTTTTTCATGCCCACGGGCGAGCAGCCGCCCCTTATGTAGCCGGTTAGTCCTAGCAGTTCCTTCATGGCAACCAGGTCGCAGTTCTTGTTTCCGCTTACCTTTGCTGCCTTCTTCAGGTCAACCTCGGTGTCGCCAGGCACCACGCACACGAATATGCCACTCTTGTCGCCACGTAGCACAAGTGTTTTAAAAACCTGTTCAATGGGCTCGTTCAGTTGGTCGGCAATATGAATGGCGCTAAGGTCATTCTCGTCTACTATGTAGGGCACCAACTCGTAGCTAATGCCCGCTTGGTCTAGCAGTCGGGCCGCGTTGGTCTTGTCTATCTTTACTTTCTCTTGTTTCATTGCTATTTGTCACCTTAAATTTTATGAAGCTGTTTAAATTTTTTTATTGGAGGATTTTATGAGAGATTTTTTAGGATAGTTTGAATGGTTTAGAAAGGAGCAATGGAAACTCCATTGTGACTGAAAAACCATTCAAAATAGACAAAAAAGATCCATAAAATGCCCAATAAGAATTCTTTCGTAAAATTTTTAAACAGCTTCTAGAACAACTCCTTATTCGGCCTTAATGCGAATAACTTGGCCAATGCCAAGGCTGTTGCCGTCAAGGTGGTTCCATTCCTGCAACTGCTGAACGGTGCACCCTGCGCGTTTGGCAATGTTGTAGAGGGTGTCGCCCTTCACAACCGTGTGGTATGGGCCAATCAGCGTTTTCACCACGTTTGTGCCGCTAGGCTCGCTCTTTGTGGTGTCTGCCTTGGTGGTGGTGTCGGCTGGCATAGGCGTAACGTGTGTGGTGTCGGCTTTTGCGGCATCGTTCTTTGCAGGTTTAACGGTGTTGTTTGGTGCAGGGTTGTTGTTCTGCTGTTTCTGTGCCTGTTCCTTCTTGGCATCGGTCTGCTCGTTCTTCTGCTGGCGCTTGTTGGCCCTTTCTTTTCTTGCCAGGGCTTCCTGTTTCTCTTCCTCATAGTCGGCAGCAGTCAAACCGGTGCTGTATTTCTTTATGGCACGCCTAATGGTCTTGTCGCGTGTAATGCGTCGGCCGCAAATGTAGCGGTCATCGTAGTACTTGGTCTCGCTGTTGCTAATGGTAATGCCCACCGAGCTGCTGGCGTGTATGAACTTGAATTGCTTGCCATCGGTTTCCACCACAATGCCCACGTGGCCAATGTCCTTGCCAATCTTGCTGCCGTTAAAGCAGACAAGGTCGCCAGGTTTCAGGTAGCGTGTCCTTCTTATCTTTTTGCCTTGTTCGCCCTGTTGGGCGCTGGTGCGTGCAAGGGTAATGCCCAGTTTCTTGAAGCAGAATTGGGTGAAGCCGCTGCAGTCGAAGGCATACGGACCAGTGGCACCGTTGCGGTAGGGGCGGCGCTCTAGCGTCTTTGCATAGGTAATCATGTCCTCAAGGCTTTCATATTCGGGTTTCTCCGTTATGTCTACCTGGGCGGTTGCGGTTAGGGGCATCAGCATGAACAGGGCCAATGCCGAAACCATATTTCTTATCGTCAAATTCATTCTCATTTTCTTTTTCAGTTACACAATAACGTGGTGTTTCGCCTTGAATTGTATGCTTTCGCAGAAACTGCTGTCAACTATTTCTCTGCTCCAATCAGGCAGAAGCGTTGGCCATAGCCGAACTGGAAGTTAAGCGGCTGCGGATTCTGGTCCTTATAGGCGTCGGCAAGCTCTTCCTGCAGGCAGTTCTTGAATGCCGAGATTGGCTTTACGTATTTTCCCCACAGGTGGCAGCTGAAGTCGGCCATTAGCAGGTGCTCGTACCTGATGCCCGAGTCGTCTTGTAAGATGAACTTGCTCTTTTGCAAGATGACGTTCCTAATGGTGGAATAGCTGTTGTAGTGGGGCAGGTACGAAGCCGCCTTCAAGAAGCTGCAACAGCCGTCCTTCACGTAGCTGGCCAGGAATTGGTTCAGCACGGTGTCTGCCGCCATTCCCTTGTTCTCTAGGTTGCAGCTAATGTAGGTAATGGTCTGCCTCTTGCCGTTTTTGCTGACCTGCATACGCAAGGCGTTCGGTTTCTTGTTGCTGGTGGTGTCAATTCTGCCATCGGCACAAAGCAAGCCTATTGTTATGTTGTCTATGTTGCGGTAGTCGCGTCCCATAAACATCATTAGCACGGGCAGCACGCCGTCAACGGTTTTCTTCCTAAGGTTCTTTTCCATTCGTCCTGTCACAAAGAAGCTGTTGCCCCAAATGTTCACCATAGGGTAGTACAGTTCGTTGGCAAGGTCGGCAATCTCCTTGTCGGTCATGTCCATGCTAGGGCTGGGTATGCTTCCAATGGGTTCTGCAGCCAGCATTATGTACTCGTCCACGTCGGGGAAGAAGGTGTTGGCATAGGGCCAGTCTGGTCCGCTAAAGGCATATAGCAGTTGCTTGCAGCCTTTGGTGTAGGGTTTTAGGCAGCTGTCGCGCCAGGCCGCCGCTTTCTGTGCGTTCTTGCGGTAGCGGTCCCACATGGTCCACATGCGCTGCTGGTAGCTGACCCAATTGCTGGTGCGGGTTAGTGGGGCATAGCGGTTGGTGCTGTCAAGGCGCATGCCAACCAGGTATTTTGCCAGTTCGCTCCATTGGGCAAGCTCGGCGTTCCTGTTGTCGAGGTTGGCTTGTATCTTTTCTGCAACGGTCACACTGTCGGCAATGGCTCCAAAGAAGGCATCGTCGTAGTTTTCTGTAATCTCGGTCGCCATTTGCGCCTGCGCTTGCAGTATGGTGTCGGCCGGTTTTATGTTCTTGTGCGAGCAACCAGTAAGCAGGAAGATTAAAGCAACGACTACTAGACTTATCTTATTTGTACGTTTATTTGTGTTCATATTTGCAAATATACTAATTTGTAGTGTTCCCTTTTAGATGCTGTTTAAATTTTTTATACCAGGCGTCCATAAAAAATGGACAGATTCTTACGCTCTTTCGCTTTTTTCTGCGATTTTGTTAAAAACTTAACTGAAATACTTTTGTTTATTCCCCAAATTCCTATAACTTTGCATTCTGTATTGAAATAGATACACTTGAAGATGACTTTTATCGCAAATGTCTAATTATATAAACTTTTAAATTCTTAAAATTATGCCAAGCGGAAAGAAAAGAAAAAGACATAAAATGGCGACCCACAAGCGTAAAAAAAGACTAAAGAAGGATCGTCATAAGAAGAAGTAATAAGGGTTTCCCCTTATTCTTGTCTTCTTATTAATGTCGACAAAAAAGCAAAGGAACAAATCGGCAGGTTTACCCCTCTGGTTTGTTCTTTGTTTTATGTTAAGGGCGGTGTCTCATCCCCCTAATCTGCACTTCATCATTAATTTATTTCATAAGTGAAAAACGAATTAGTTATCGATGCCGAAGGCTCGAACGTCAACATCGCGCTTGTTGAAGACGGACGTCTCGCTGAACTGAACAGAGAGAACGGTAAGGCTTCGTTCGCGGTGGGCGACATTTACCTCGCGAAGGTAAAGAAAATCATGCCGGAGCTCAATGCTGCATTCGTTGACGTGGGGTACGAACGTAGTGCCTTCCTTCATTACCAAGACTTGGGACCGCAGTTCCGTAGCATGGTGGCTTTCACAAAGAACGTCATCAACAATGGTAAGAAGGCGGCTTCTATTTCCGATATCCAAATGCAAAAGGAAATTAGCAAGAACGGGGCTATTACCGAGGTCCTCGACAAGGGACTCGAAATCCTCGTCCAGATTGCTAAGGAACCTATTAACACTAAGGGTCCCCGACTCACTTCCGAAATTTCTATCGCCGGACGTTATATCGTGCTTATGCCGTTCGCCGAGAAGATTTACGTTTCGCAAAAGATTAAGTCGGGTGAAGAACGTGGACGCATCAAGCAGATGCTCCGCAAATTCAAGCCGAAGAATTTCGGTATCATTGTCCGTACTGTGGCTGAGGGGAGGTCGCAGGAGGAACTTTCTTTCGAACTGAACCAACTTGTCAAGAAGTGGAACGACGCCGTTGCGGCCATTGACCGTAACAAGGAACCGCAGCTACTTTACCAGGAAAGCTCGCGTGCCTTGTCTATCCTTCGCGACATCTTTAATCCTTCGTTCGACAGCATTTTCGTCAACGACAAGAACACATATCGCGATATTTGCGAATATGTTCGCTTCATTGCCCCTGAAAAGGAGTCCATTGTTAAACTCTATAACAATGACCAACCTATTTTCGACCACTTTAACATCACCAAGCAGTTAAAGTCTTCGTTCGGTAGAACCGTCTCTTTTAAGAATGGTGCCTACCTCATCATCGAGAAGACCGAGGCTATGCACGTCATCGATGTCAACAGTGGTAACAAGTCGAAAGCTGGTTACGACCAGGAAATGAACGCAGTGGAGGTCAACCTTGCTGCTGCCGATGAAATTGCTCACCAACTCCGCTTAAGGGATATTGGGGGCATCATTGTCATCGACTTCATCGATATGGTTAAACCAGAAAACAGACAGAAACTCTTTGAACGTATGCGCGACAACATGGCTAAAGACCGTGCGCGCCACAACATCCTTCAACTCAGTAAGTTCGGTCTTATGCAGATTACCCGTCAAAGGGTTCGTCCTGCTATGACGGTTGAAACGGAAGAGGTTTGCCCTACTTGCCATGGCAAGGGTGTGGCACAGCCTTCTATCTTGTTCACCGACGAACTTGAAGGTAAGATGGACTTCGTCCAGAATACGCTCAAAATCAAAGATTTCAAACTTTACATCCACCCTTTTGTCTATGCTTATGTAGATAAGGGTTGGTTCTTCTCCTCTATTAAGCACAAGTGGAAGAAGATGTTCGGTGTCAAGGTCTTGGCCGACCAGAACTTGGGATTCCTTCAGTCGCGTTTTGTTGATAGCAATGGCGACACTATTAATCTCAACGATAACCCCGATACCGACGAACTTGAAAATTTCAATGCGACTGACCTCGATTGATTTTAACACTAATGGTTCCTCCTGACCGAGGGTTAACCTAACTTACATGGCACGCTACGTTTCCCCTGCTAGCGTGCCTTTTTTATTTTGTTTGAAATTATTTACCTGAAAATTTCGCTTTTATGCAATAAATCTTTTAAGTTTGCACCCGATAATGAAAACAAATAGAAACATGAAGAAAAAACTAACATTCATTGTGTTGATGCTTTCTTCTCTTTTCACCTTAAACCTATATGCCAAGGACGACATTTGTTCGAAAGTGGACGATGTTTGCCTATGTTTGAAGAGTAATAATAGATGGGTATATTTTAAAAGTGGTGTACTTTTCCTTTACGACAAATCAGAAACTGGCATCGCGTGGTTAGATTACTTTTGCGAAGGTGATAAGATAGTAAGCGAACTGAATGAATTTAATGGTGACATGAAGATTAAGAAAAACAGTGTTACCGTTACTACCGAAGATGGGGTGACCATGAATTACCCAATTGTTACAGCTCCTTCCATCTTGAAGTCTGAAGTCATTTCCCTTTTGGGTAACGATTCTTCCAATAGTGCAAAGAAATAGACTTATTTGAGATTTAATAAAAAAAGGCTGTATCATAATTCACTTTGATACAGCCCCTTTTGATTTTTTTTGCATCAACCTTGGTTTTCTGAAGTTTTCGTTTTCTGCGTTAGGCAGTTTTCAAAGACATCTTTGATGGCGTTTTCCAAGGCCTTTCAATTATCAACTGTGTTTCAAAAGGCCTGTTTTCTGTTAAACAACTTCGTGCAATTAGTCTGTCGAACTCTCTTGAAATCCCAATTTTGGTACAACCCCTTATTGTTTCGTAAGTTTTGCCAGGTAGTCGTAGTGCTCGCCTTCTTGTATTAGTTCGCAATTAAGGCCACAGTTGTTTGCAAAAGTCTTTAGGGTGCCAAAGTCGGCATAAAGCCAGTCAAAGTCATCACCTTTAACGTTTTTGTAGCACATGCGGTAGGTAACCTCTCCGTAGTAGTCCCCTTCCAGCATTTCCATGTCAAGGTCGCCGTCCTCGTCTTCATACAGGTAGCTCAAGTCGCTGCTGTCAATCAGCACCTGTCCACCTTCGTTCATCAGTTCTCGCAGCCTGTTCAGCATTTCAGCTAGTTTGTCAAGCTTGCCGGCTATGCCCGTGCCGTTCATCAGCATCAGTATGGTGTCATACTTGTCGCCGAAGGTTGGGTTCATCAGGTTCACGCAACGCACGTCTTCAATGCCCTGCGCCCGCATGGCGTCGCACGACAGTTCCGATATGTCTATGGCTGTAAGGTGGTCAACGTTCACCTTGCCCTGTTTCTTTAGCTCGTTTAGGGCTATCGTATGGCAACCGCTGCCCGCCCCCACATCAAGCACGTTACCCTTTGCCAGGCTCAAGGCCTTCTTCTCAAGGTCGGGCATCTTTTCGTAGGTCCTGAACAGGTAATCTACGGGTATTTCGTCTTCGTCGAACATTTCCGACAGCACGCGCAGCTTGCCGGCCTTGCCTTTCTGTTGGTACTCGGCAATGGCGGTGCCCATCGCGTCTTTAGCCTTGTCTAGGGTCTGTATGTTTTTCTTTTCCATTTTCTTTATTCCTGGTCAATTTCTTCTTCAATGGCTTGCCTTGCCTTCGGGTCGTGCCAGCAGCTTTGGCGCCATTTTTCCAACTCGTCTTTCTTGCCTTTCCAAACCGACACGTCTATCTTCCCCTTGTAGCCGTTTATGCGGCCTTTCTCGGTAAACTGCCAGAAGAGCCAGTCGTCGCTCGACTTTGGTGGGGTGGTGTCGTAACGGGCTATCCAGAAGTGGTAGTCTTCAAACTCGGGGGTGTTCAGTATCTCCTCGCGTGTCTTGTCCGAGCAGTAGATGAGGGGTTTGCCGCCTGTCATTTCCTCCACGGTGTTTAGCCACAGCAGGGCCCTTTTGCGGTACTCGCTATAGGGGCGGCTAATAAGGTTGCTCTCTATGTCGAGTATGGGCGGATAGTTGCTGCTGTCTAGCTGGGCAATGTTCACGAAGTTGTTGGCTTGTTCCACAATGTTCGTGTCGCTTACCAGTATGTGGTAGGCACCAGTCTTGTAGCCGTGTTTAAGGGCGTTTTCCTTCTTTTCGGCATACGTCTTGTCGTAAGCCCTACCTTGGGTAGCCTTCAGGAAGACGAAGCTTATGGGCAGGCGTTTCTCCTTGTTGGCTTCAAACACTATGGTGTCTTTCCGCTTGTCGTAGTAGAAGCCAATCTCGTCCCACTTCAGCTCGTTCTGGTAGCGTGAGAGGTCTATGCCGTAGAGGTGCTTGCTTTCAATTGGCGGATTAACCAGGTTCCTGAAAAACACTTTGGCGCTAGGCACGAATGTAACCAGCAGGCAAAGGGCAACGGCTAGCCCTAGTAGGCTGAACGTCACTATTGCTGCTGTGCTTACCTTGTTTTTAGCCTTGCGTTTCTTGTGCGTTGTTGGCTTGTTGCCTTTGTTTCCCGCTTTTTGGCTATTCTTTTTAGGCATGTTTTCTTGTTCTATGCTGCTGTTGTAGTCTTAAAAAACGGCGAACCAGATTGTACATCTAATTCGCCGTTCTTGTTTTGGCAACACCTTCATTCGGTGTTATGGTGTCGTCTTGGCCCTTGCAGACCAGAACGGCTTTTAAATCTTGCTCTTAAGAATGTCTACTGCCTTCTGCAAGCCATCAACGTTCTTACCGCCAGCTTGTGCGAAGAATGGCTGACCACCACCGCCGCCTAGAATTTCCTTGGCAGCTTCGCGAATCATCTGGCTGGCGTTGAAGCCGGCTTCAACCATAGCGTCGCTCATTACAACGGTAAGGGTTGGCTTGCCGTCCTTCTTGGTGCCGGCAATGAAGACGAACTTGTCTTTAACGTCGTTTCTAATCTGGAAACCGATGCTCTTAACCATTTCGGCTGGCATTTCTGCGCCCACTGGCAAGCAAATCATCTTAACGTCGCCCTTAACTTCTGCCTTTTCAATCAAGGCAGCCTTCTGCTGCTGAACCTTTTCCTGAACGAACTTCTCAACGTCCTTCTTCAATTCGGCGTTTTCTTCAACGGCCTTGCGTACGGCCTGTTCAAGGTTAGGCACGTTGTTGAACAGTTCCCTAAGGGTGCGAAGGGTGTCTTGCTGTACGTTGAACAACTCTTCAGCCTTGGCTGCAGAAACGGCTTCAATACGGCGAACGCCTGCTGCCACGCTGCTTTCGCTAATGATCTTGATCATACCAATGCGGCCGGTGCTGCTGGTGTGTGTACCACCACAGAATTCAACCGAAGGACCGTACTTGACAACGCGGACGTTGTCGCCATACTTTTCGCCGAATAGGGCAATTGCGCCCAACTTCTTGGCTTCTTCAATTGGCATGGCGCGTTCTTCCCAAAGGGCAATGTCTTGGCGAACCATGTCGTTTGCAATCTGTTCTGCCTTGCGAATTTCTTCGTCGGTCACTTTCTGGAAGTGGCTGAAGTCGAAACGGAGGCTGTCTGCGGTTACCAACGAACCCTTCTGTTCTACGTGGCTTCCCAAAACCTGGCGCAATGCGTAGTCTAGCAAGTGGGTAGCTGTGTGGTTGTTGGCAATGGCCTGGCGGCGTGCAGCGTCAACAACTGCCTTCACCTTGCCGGCTGGGTTTGCAGGCATCTTCTTTGCCAAGTGCACGCTCAAGTCGTTTTCCTTCTTGGTGTCGACGATGCTTATCTTTTCGCCATCTACTTCTAGGTAACCGGTATCGCCTACCTGGCCACCCATTTCTGCGTAGAACGGAGTCTTTTCAATTACAATCTGGTAAAGGGTGTCCTTCTTCTGCTTAACCTGGCGGTAACGGAGAATCTTGGTTTCAACTTCAAGCTCGTCGTAGCCAACAAAGGTTGGGTCGCCTTCGTTAATGGTTACCCAGTCGCCGGTTTCTACGCTTGCAGCGTTTCGGGCACGTTCCTTCTGCTTGTTCATTTCTTCGTTAAACTCTGCCTCGTTCAGGGTCATGCCGTTCTCGCGAAGGATGAGTTCTGTAAGGTCAAGAGGGAAACCGTAGGTGTCGAACAGGGTGAAGGCTTCCTTACCGTTAATCTCGGTCTTGCCCTGCTTCTTGGTTTCTGCCATCAACTTGTCAAGCAAGCCAATGCCGTTAGCCAAGGTGCGTAGGAACGAGTCTTCCTCTTCCTTAATAACCTTTGTTTCCAATTCCTGTTGAGCCACAATTTCTGGGTAAGCTGCACCCATGCTCTCAACAACGGCAGGAACCAACTTGTACATGAAGGCTTCCTTCTGGCCAAGGAAGGTGTAGCCGTAGCGAACGGCACGGCGAAGAATGCGGCGGATGACGTAACCTGCCTTTGCGTTGCTTGGCAACTGGCCGTCGGCAATGCTGAATACCAATGTACGAATGTGGTCGGCAATAACGCGCATGGCAATGTCGACGTTCTTGTCCTTGCCATACTGGTTGTTGGTAATGCGGCCAATTTCGGCAATAAGTGGGGTGAACACGTCGGTATCGTAGTTCGACTGCTTACCCTGCAATGCCATACATAGGCGTTCGAAACCCATACCGGTATCAATTACCTTTGCAGGTAGGCCTTCCAAGCTGCCGTCTGCCTTGCGGTTATATTGCATGAACACGAGGTTCCAAATTTCAATAACCTGTGGGTTGTCGTGGTTAACCAAGTCGCGGCCTGGCACCTTTGCCTTCTCTGCCTCGTCGCGAAGGTCAATGTGTATTTCAGAGCAAGGGCCGCAAGGACCTGTGTCGCCCATTTCCCAGAAGTTGTCGTGCTTGTTACCGTTAATGATGTGGTCTTTTGGCAAGTACTGTTCCCAGTAGCTTGCAGCCTCGTTGTCGCGTTCCAAGCCTTCTTCTGCGCTGCCTTCAAATACGGTAGCGTAAAGGAATTTAGGGTCTAGCTTCAACACGCCGGTCAAGTATTCCCATGCCCAGTCAATAGCCTCTTTCTTGAAGTAGTCGCCAAACGACCAGTTACCCAACATTTCAAACATGGTGTGGTGGTAGGTGTCGTGTCCTACTTCTTCCAAGTCGTTGTGCTTGCCGCTAACGCGAAGACATTTCTGTGAGTCGGCACAACGCTTGCTCTTTGGCGCTGCGTTACCTAAAATGATGTCTTTAAACTGGTTCATACCTGCATTGGTGAACATCAAGGTAGGGTCGTTCTTAATCACCATTGGTGCCGATGGAACGATGAGGTGGCCTTTCGATGCGAAGAAATCTAGGAACGATTGGCGAATTTCTTTTGCTGTAAGCATGTTTTATCTATTATGTTATTTTCTTTCGTTTTTGCATCTGTGCAGGGCGTCTGTTCTAGCAGTTTACGCCTTCTAACACACATCTTACAAATTTACTAACTATTTGCCATTTATCTTTCAAAATGCGCATTTTTCTTGTGGGTTGACCTTTATTTTAAGGTTGTGCCTATGGCGTAAAGCGGAATGTTGGTCATCCAGTCTTGTTCTCGGTAAACTTATTTTGACGTGTGTTGCTAATGCAAAAAGTCGTCCTTAAAAGTGTAGTGCTGGTACAGAAAGTCGTCCTTAAAAGTGTGTTGCTAATGCAAAAAGTCGTCCTTAAAAGTGTGAATTTGGGCGTATGCGTGCACAAGCAAGACTATCGTCGCGGTGGGGCTCTGTCCCACCGCAATACTCACATGCGGGGCTCTGTCCCGCCGCACCAAATCAAAAAATGCGCCGTGCGCATAAAATTCGTGTCATTAGCAACGCCCCGGCGTCAATTCGCGCAATACAAAGAATCCGTGACATCCGTGAAATTCGTTGGCAACATTTGGCGTATGCGTGCACAAGCAAGACAATCGTCGCGGTGGGGCTCTGTCCCGCCGCAATACTCACAAGCGGGGCTCTGTCCCGCCACACCAAACCAAAAATGCGTCGTGCGCATAAAATTCGTGTCATTAGCAACGCCTCGGCGTTAATTCGCGCAATACAAAGAATCCGTGACATTCGTGAAATTCGTTGGCAACATTGGGCGTATGCGGGCACGAGCAAGACAATCGTCGCGGTGGGGCTCTGTCCCGCCGCAATACTCACAAGCGGGGCTCTGTCCCGCCTCTTGCCACCACAAGTTATGCAACTTTTTTAAACAGTGCCACGCAGCCAACCTTAATTGCTTACCTATGTTTCCCGAATTGCCAAATTATGTGTATATTTATTGCAACGAACCTGTTAATACCTGTTGCCTATGCAATCGAAAGGGAAAAGCATTTGTAATATACTGAAGGAAATCCGCAAACAGATTGCCGATGCCAACAATATAGAATTTACCCCCAGTGTCTGTCACCACCAGGGCGAATGCTGCGGCACTTGTCCCATGTGCGAAAGCGAGAAAAGCTTTATTGAGCAGCAAATAAGCTTGAAACAGAAAGCCGGACAAGCCATTAAGATTGTGGGCATAGCTTCTAGCCTTGTAGCTATGGCGGCGCAACCTTTGAGCGCACAAACGCCTGAAGCATTAGCGGAAGATGCGGTAATGAACTGGGATTTGCATTTCTTCGACTTTAATGGTAATGTCAAGCCCGAATATGAAACGCAAAGCGAAGAATTAGCCGAGTTTGTTAAGGCGAATCCCAACGAAATTTATATCCTAGTCGGGCATACCGATGAACGAGGGCGTGAAAGCTATAACTTAAAATTAAGTCAGAAGCGTTCCGAATATATGGTAGGTCTCATCCGCCGCAGGTGTGAGAATGAGAAACTTGTTTTAGTGCCAGTTGGTGCTGCCGCGTATGAGCCGCGTATTCGGAATGCGCAAGACGAGGCCGAGCACGAGCAGAACCGCAGGGCAACCATCGAGACATACAAGTATGGTCAACACACCGGCAAGGTGGGGGCGCTTGTCGAGTTCGGACTTTGTCAGGCCCTGGGTGTTACCGTTCCTCATAAGGTAGAGAAAACCCTCAACGCCTTAAATGCGCAACCTTACGATGCTGCCACCATGAAGGCAGATTATGACAATATTGCAAGAAAAATACACGGTTTAATAAAGTCAAAGGGACTGGTTCCTTAATTGCCAATAAGCACATTTCAATTGTTATAAGTTTATCTTATCATTCTGTTGAAATATTTAGGTGTAATTAGCAACCAATAAGTCTCTTTTTTCATATCTTTGCCGTACATAGTGCTTATTGGGTTGTATCCCCATTAAGACGTAATTCGATGACATAAAAAGTCGTCGCATTCAAATTTGTAAGATTCGAACCGAAAATCCGACCAATTTATTTCGTGAATCTTACAGATTGGGATGCGCCTATCTATAGGCGCACCCTTTCTGTGTATTCACGATAGGTTCCTTGGTCGGATAAATCCTGGTTCGAGTGCACAGAAGGGTGCGTTTTTTTTGTGCCCTCTAGTGCATTAAACTAGTTAGATGTACCATGGTATCAAAAACGTCAAAATACACTTTTTCTGGGCACGAGTCCTTCCCTTGTAAAACCTTTTGGCTAAAAAAAGGTTATGATTTTATTAATAGCAACTGTGATTTCAATAGTCAAGAAGCTGTTATAAATCTAGGTGTCGGAAAAAATATGGTGACATCTATTAGATATTGGTTGCGTTCTTTTTGCATGGCAAAGATGGACCAATTAACACCTATAGCTACATATCTGTTTGATAAAAAAAATGGTAAAGACCCTTATATTGAAGATTTGGGGACTCTTTGGATTTTACATTTTCTTTTGGTAAGCAAACGTGAAGCCACCCTATATAATTGGTTGTTTACTCGTTTCCAAAGAGAACGAAAAGAATTCACTAGGCAGAATGTAATCGATTTTGTACATCGTTGTCTAGTTGAAGATAATAAGCTAGGGATTTTTAACGAGAATACGATAAAAAAGGATGTTGGTGTTCTTTTGCAGAATTATGTGATGCCTTCAAAATCTGTTTCTTTTGATGAGTACAATTCTTTGCTAATAGATCTGGAATTGATTCGCACAAGCGATTCTAAAAATTATTTTTTCAATTTAGAAGGAAAAAGACAGATACCTTGGCAAATATTCCTCTATGCGATTATTGAACAAAAACAAGGTGAAAGGACTGTTAGTTTCGATGACCTTCAAGAACTCGGCTTAATATTTTGTATGAGTGATATGGAGGTTATTGAAATGTGTTTACAAATTGAAGAACAAAAGTCCAAACTGGTTAGGTATAGTGATACTGCTGGTGTAAGGCAATTGCAGTTTATTGAGGAAATTGAAATTTTTGACATTTTGAACGAGTATTATGGTTAAGGAGATGTTTACATTATCAGCTAATATTGAAAATGGCCTTTCTAATAACAATCATTATATTGTAACCCCAAATGTTGAAAAGGTTTTAAATGAGATTGTAAGTGCCTTTCAAACTGGTATTCATTCTTTTACCATAATTGGAACTTATGGTACTGGCAAATCTTCATTTTTATTGAATTTAGAGAATGATTTTATACATTCAAATAAAAAGAAGGTTTTATTAAGGAACCCAGATGTCCTATATAAAGGTGAGTTTGAGGTATTAAATATTCTAGGTGATTCAAAATCTTTATCTGAAATTATATTCTCAAAATTAAAGCCATTAGTCAAGGTTGAGAGCGATCCTTTAAATATGCTTAAAGAGTATTACAATACTCTAAAGAGTAAGGGTAAGTTTTTGTTCATCGCAATTGATGAGTTTGGTAAAGTTTTAGAGCATGCAGTTAAGCACGATCCGGAAGAAGAATTATATTTTTTCCAAAAGTTAACTGAATTTGTTAATTCTCCAACTCGAGATATATTGTTAGTTTCAACACTTCATCAGAATTTCTCTGCTTATGCCAGTAAATTAAGTCAAGCTCAACGCAATGAATGGACTAAAGTAAAAGGCCGTTTCCAAGAGGTTGTATTTGCAGAACCAATAGAACAATTATTGTTTTTAGCGGCTGAACATATCTCTGCTAGGAAGACAAAACAATGTGAGGAAAATCATCTTAAAGAAATTCACACACTTGCTGTAAATACCAAGTTCGTATCTAATAGTTTTAATTACGAAACTGCAAATAGTCTTTATCCTTTAGATTCCTTCTCGGCATACGCATTAACTCGAGCAATTCAACGTTATGGTCAGAACGAGAGATCTCTCTTTTCATTCTTAACAAGTAATGGTCCTCAATCGTTACAGAAGTTTGAAGCAAAAGAGAATCTGACTTATAATCTAGCAGTTGTATACGACTATATTATTAATAGTTTCCATTCCTATTTGAATGATGCGAATACTGATTCAATGGGATGGCGTGCTATTCGTGTCTCTATTGAACGAATTGAAGGCTCGAATTGGGAAGATGCATACTATCAGCTCGACGCAATAAAAATCGTTAAGGCAATTGGATTACTTAATTTGTTTGGAAATGCAGGTTTCTCAATGACTGTCCAAAATATGGAAAGTTATTCAGAAATGGCTATGGGAATTAAGCACGCAGGTGCTATTCTTAAAGAATTACAAAGATTAAAGATTGTCCGTTATGCAGAGTATAAAAAACGTCTTATTCTTTTCGAAGGAACAGATATAAATATTGAACAAGAAATTATCAATGCAGGTTTGGTAGTTCCTAAACCTATTGACATTGTTGACGATTTACGTCTGTATTTTAATGATAGGGTTAGTCCTGTAAGAGCAACTTATTATCATAGGGGAACACCACGATATTTTGAGTATATTTTGAATGGGAAAGCTCTTGATATTGTACCGACAGGTGACGTCGATGGTTATGTTCAAATGATATTCTCCACATCAGAGAAGTATATTGATGAACTACGTTTCATTAGTGAAAATAGTGAAAATGCCATTATATATGCTTGTTTTACTAATACAGACGAATTAGTTGAACATCTATATAAGATACAGAAATACAATCATATTATCAGTAAAGTCCTTGTCGATGTTTCCGATAAGGTGGCCCACAAAGAGCTAATACAACTTCTGAATTATGAAAAGACTTTATTAAATAAGGTGATAAACGAAAGCATGTTTTCTTATAGTAAAAATGTGCTTTGGCTTTATAAGGGAAAAACGCGTAAGGTGAGATCACAGAAAGACTTTAATAAACTGTTATCAGAGGTTTGTGACGATGTATATTCAGAAACTCCAGTATTAAATAACGAGTTGTTTAATAAACATAAATTATCCTCAAATATCTCGGCTGCAAAAGCAAAGTATTTACAGGCTTTATTGGAAAATAGTGATAAAACAGATTTAGGTTTTGACGCTGATAAATTTCCACCTGAAAAGACTATCTATTTTGCTTTGTTAAAGAATACGGGACTTCATGTTAATGGGGAATTTGTAGAGTCTCCTATGTGTAAGGATATAGCTTCTTTGTGGGAAGCTTCAGAAAGCTTTCTCAAAAGTTCAACCGAAAAGCCTAGGAAAATTTCAGAATTGATTAAAATCCTATCTTCTAAACCCTATAAGCTTAAGGATGGTTTTTTAGATTTTTGGATTCCGACATACTTATTCATAAAAAGACAGGATTATGCCCTTTATGGTGATAACGGGCAGTATATTCCTAACATTAACATCGAATTTTTTGATTTGCTAAAGAAACACCCTAGTGATTTTAAGGTGAAATCTTATGCGATTGATGGCATTAAACTGCAATTCTTCAATCAGTATAGAAAGTTTATTGGACAAAATGAGAAGGAGAATATTAAAGGTTCTTCATTTATTGAGACCATTAAACCATTCTTCTATTTCTATTCTAAGCAACTAAATGAATATGCAAAGAATACGAAAAAGATAGATCATAAGGAGACCATACGTTTTAGGGATGTCTTATCAAAGGCAAAAGATCCAGAGAAAACTTTTTTTGAAGACTTGCCATTGGCTTTGGGTTACGACAAAAGTAAGGACGATGATTTCGTTTTTGATTATTGTAATATCATCCAGCGTGCAGTTCGTGAGTTAAGGGCTTGTTACTCTCAACTTATTGAAAGGATAGAAGCTCATCTAGTAGAAGGTTTGGGCCTTTCAACTAGTGAATATTCCGTTTATGTAAATGAAATTCAGACTCGCTTGTCAAAGGTAAAGGAACATCTTTTAACTCCACGTCAAAAAGAGTTCTATCAGCATGCCATGGCTAAATTCGAAAAACGAGAAGAATGGTATCAGTCCGTTTGTTATTCAGTTCTAAATTCACCTCTAGACCGAATGCGTGATGAACAGGAACCAAAACTGCTCGACGATCTTGTTTTCCTATTCAGAGAGTGCGAGAGACAAGCTGTAATTTCAGAAGGACTGAATTATAAAATTGATGAGAACGAAGAAATGTTGTCAAATGACCTTGAGTCAAAAATAAATAAGATTCTTTCGGGAAATGATAACCTTGATGTGTATACTTTAACGCGTATACTACAGAAAAAACTTCATGATAATGAGTAAAATACGTCATATATTAGGCATATCAGGAGGTAAGGATAGTGCTGCCTTGTCTATTTATTTAAAACAGAAATATCCTAATCTCAAAATTGAGTACTACAATTCAGATACTGGTTGCGAATTGGCAGAAACAGAACTGTTGATTGATAGGTTAAGTGCATACCTTGGTGAAATAAAAAGGTTGAGGGCTGCAGAGGGGAGTCCTGAACCTACTCCATTTGAGCATTTCTTAAAAGCCTTGGGAGGGTTTCTTCCTTCAGTTCAGCAACGTTGGTGTACTCAAAAGATGAAACTTGCAGAATTTGAAAGATATGTAGGTGATGATTATGCAGTTTCTTATGTCGGTATACGTGGCGATGAAGATAGAGATGGCTATATATCATCAAAACCGAATATTCAAGCTGTTTTCCCTTTCAGAAAGAATATTTGGAGTTTAGATGTCATTAATAAGGTTCTTCATAACGATAACTTACAGAAATTAATAGAAATATTTGAAGAATTATGTCCTGCTTCGTTGAAAGACGAAGTCATGGAGATAGTGAAAAGGCCTATATCAAAGCAGTTCTACTATTCCAAAAAATTGAATGCGCTGCTCGATGTTGATGTTAAATTGTTCAATCATGCTGTATTCAGATTTTTGAAAACAACAGATTATCCTGTAGGCAAATTAAATGAAGAAGACTTTCCTTTACTCGATAATGATGATGTTTTAGTAAAGGATGACATTTTCCGTTTATTGCGCGATAGTGGAGTAGGAGTTCCTGCTTATTATGAAGAAATTCCATTTGAAGTTGATGGAAAGACTGGCACTTATTGCCGTAGTCGTTCAGGTTGTTATTTCTGTTTCTTTCAACAAAAAATCGAATGGATATGGCTTTACGAACAACATCCCGACCTTTTCGCTAAAGCCATGGAATTTGAGAAAGATGGTTATACTTGGATTCAAGGTGAACCGCTTTCCGATTTAATAAAACCAGAAAGAATTCGACAAATAAAGTTAGATATAATAAAACGTCAAGAAGAAGCTAAAAAGAAACAACAAGGAACTAACCTTGTTGATATTCTAGGTGATGAAATTATGTGCAGTAACTGCTTTATATAATAAGGTATGCTGAAGAATGATGTAATATGGCCAGATCACAGGCAATTTGACTCTAAAACAGAATGGGAACCTGTAGGCTTCTTTTCCGAATGCTTATGCAATGCTACTTCATTTGATTTGATGTTAGGATTCTTTTCATCGTCTGCTATAGAAGTATTAGCTGATGGATTCGCTATGTTCCTATATCATGGTGGAAAGATGAGACTCATCATTAATGACGTTCTTACACAAGAAGACCAAGACTTTATCGTAAAAGGAACCGAAAGAAGTGTCCTCGATTATTTTGAAATTGAAAACCTGGAGAAGATGAAGGAAACGCTTTCTAATAGAAACAAACATTTCTTTAATTGTCTCTCCTTCCTGATGCAAGAGAACCGACTGGAGATAAGGATTATTCGTCCTCGCAATAGTGTTGGTATTTCTCATCCAAAGCTCGGAGTGTTTGGTGATGCTTACAATTTCATCGGTTTTAATGGTTCTTGCAATTTCTCTCGCAATGCCCTAATTGAGAATATCGAAAGTGTCACCATAGATTGTGACTGGGATGGAGATGTGGCAAAAAACAGAGTACGCCATAATATAGAAATCTTTAATAGAGCTTTTTCTGGGGATAATCCGAACTACGAATATATTGATGCTGCAAAGATTAAGAGCAACATACAACATTGCTTCCGCAATAAAGCCGTTGAGGAACTGCTTGTGGAAGAGGAAGAGATTATGCGCAAGGAGAAGAAAATCTATCCAATCAACAACAATGTTGCATATGCTCTGAAAAGAACTCGTGAGAAGGTGAATAGTGCCATATCCTTAATCAAGGAGAAATACTCAAAGACGATTGTAGACAAGGATGCACCTTCTTTCCCTTACACTACTGGTCCTCGTGAATACCAGAAACAAGCATTTGATAACTGGATTGCAAACAAACAAAAAGGGTTGTTCGCAATGGCTACTGGTACGGGTAAGACGATAACATCATTGAATTGTCTTCTTAATATATATAAAGGAAAGGCTGGATTTTACAAGGCAATCATACTCGTTCCCACAACTGTACTTGTAGATCAATGGGCAGAGGAGTGTAAGAAATTCCACTTTGACAACATTGTTAAGGTCTATGCCAAGAATACGTCTTGGAAGAAAGCCCTTGATAATATCATATTACAAGAAAAGGTTGATGAAGGCAACAAGCTGAATTATGTCATTATCTCTACATACGCTTCCTTCGCACGTGACAACGTATTTTCTATTCTTACACAGTTACCAAAGAAAAAGGTACTATTTATTGCAGACGAGTGTCACAATATTGGAGCAGGAAAGATCAAGGTAAGACTGCCATATATTCCATTCCTTCGCAGAATAGGACTATCTGCTACACCACAACGACAGTTTGACGATGCTGGTAATAATGCAATCAACGACTTCTTTGGAATAAAAGACAACTACACTTTCGAATATTCTATGAAGGAAGCTATCCAAGAAGGCAAACTCTGTCAATACTACTATTACCCACATGTTGTTTATCTGAATTCAGAAGAGATGAAAGAATACAACGAACTCTCGATAAAATTAGCAAAGATGTATGTGGTTGATAGTGACAGATTCAAAAATGATGATATGCTTATGGCTTTGTTGCTGAAGCGTAAGCGCATAATCCATAAGGCGGAAGGAAAGAAACTCGTATTCAGTCAGATACTCAAAGAGCGAATCAAAATTAATGGTTCGTTGAAGTATTCTCTGATTTACGTACCAGAAGGTAACGAACCTTCTGAATATATGGATAACGATTATGACGGACATGACACTATCGACGATGACGATGAAACCATGCACTTGATAGAAGAATATACTCGACTGGTTGCAGAGACAGATCCTCACACAACGGTCATGATGTTCACTGGTGAGACGTCTGGACGTGATGAAATACTCGACAAATTTGCCAAAGGACAATTGGATGTACTGACTTCTATGAAATGTCTGGATGAGGGCGTTGATGTGCCAAGAAGTGAAATGGCCATATTCTGCGCAAGTACAGGTAATCCTCGTCAGTTTATTCAGCGAAGAGGTCGAATTCTTCGCACGCATAAAGAAAAAAAATTCGCTATAATCCATGATTTGGTGGTGGCTCCAAAGATTGATTATGGATCACCATCGTACAACATGGAGCGTAATCTGCTAAACAATGAAATGCAAAGAGTTCGTGAATTTGCTGATCTATCCCAAAATAGCAGCGACACGGTTAAAGAACTCGAAGATATTCTGACATACTATAATTTACCAACATTTTAATACCTATGGAATTTAGAGCAAAAGACAAGTTACTGCAAGCAGTACTGAAGGAGCCGGTACTCTGCAAGTTTGGTGAATATGAGCCAGACGATTACCAAACTGTTGACGATGCTATTGAAGCCGACAACGAAGTTGTGAGTGCCGTTGGTCGTATTATTGAAAGACAATCATCTAATGTGTCAGACAAAGACATATATAGAGAAGTGTGCAATCATCTAAGATAAGAACTATGGTTTTAAAAGAATTGACAATAAGAAATTTCCGTAGTTATTATGGAAATGATAACCGTTTTGAATTTAATCCAGAGGGTCTCACGCTTATCATAGGTGATAATGGTGACGGAAAGACAACTTTCTTCGAAGCACTTGAGTGGCTGTTTGACACAACAGGTCTTCGTGAGAAAGACGAAATCAACAATGTTTCTGAGATGCTTAAGTCGCAGATGGTTGTTGGTGACGTTGATGAAGTTCGTGTAACAATCAAGTTTGAGCATGACGGCGAAAAGGAACTTACAAAGGCTTTCTCTTTCAGAAAGACAGATGTAAACAGAGTGGAAATTGTAAATCATGAGTTTTATGGTTTCCGCTTTGATGGTGTAGAACGCGAACAAGTCGATGGTCGTCAAATACTCAACTCTTGCTTTGACGCTGAAATACGTCAATATAGCATGTTTAAGGGTGAGACACAACTTGACATCTTCCATGAGGACACGGAGGCACTAAAGCGCTTGCTTAAGAACTTCTCTGACATTACCCGTCTTGATAAGTTTGCAGAACTTACCTACAAACTGAAGGAGGAAGCAAGCAAGGCTCATTCCAGTGAGTTGAAGAAAGACAAAAAGACAACCATTGAAGCTAATCGTCTCGAGGGAGAACTTGAAAAGATTGGAAGTGACATTTCTGATACTCGTCGTCAGATAAGAGATCAGGAAGAAAATTCTCGCGTTTATAAGGGTAAACTTGACAAGATGGTGGATAACCGAGAAATCAAGGAAAAACTCGATTCTATAAATGAGAGAATCAAGGATTATGAAGAGAAGGCAAGAAAAATGAGAGGCTATACAAACGTAGACTTTAATACTTCTCTCCTTGATAATCAATGGATTCTTTGCGCTTATCCTCAAATTTTCGAAGAGTTCAAGAAGAAGGTGGCTACTTTCAGTAAGGAACGTCGCAAACAACATGATGAATACCTGATTGAAAAAGGTAAGCAGCAACAGTTGGCAGCATTGGCACTTCCTGATGGCATGACAAAACTGCCTTGGTTCGTTCCTAATGAGGAATATCTTGTGGAAATGATTGAAGAAGAGTGCTGTAAAGTGTGCGGAACAAAAGCACCGAAAGGCTCTGCTCCATACGAATTTATGGTGCAGAAATTGCAAGAGGCATTAGCACACCGCCAGAAGCAACAAAAGACCGATGACGAGGACATCTTCAAGTTCAACTATACCGAAGAACTGCAACATCTGAGTATCAGCTATGGTGGTCCTAGGGAACGCTCCGTAGCGAATCGCAAGAAATCTATTCAGGAAGAATTGGACTTTATCGCAGAACGCACAAAGGATATGCAGAAATGGCAGCAGGCTCTTGATGATGTTAAGGACGAAAAATCTCGTCTCCTTTCACAGCTGAATGGTGTTTCGGAAGACGACATTAACCGCTCTGCTAAAGACGTACGTGATTTCATGAATAGGCATGAAGATGCTCAACGTAGATTGGGTGAGTTGCGAATCATTCTAGAAGGATTACGCAAGGATCAGGAAGACAAAGAGGCCGAATTGTCTTCTTTGGATACAGGCAACAAGGAGATTGCTCGCCTTGGTCGTATCCATAATGTCTTTGACCACATCTACAAAGCATTCATTTCGGCAAGAGAGACAAATCGCAGGAATTTCATTTCTCATCTTAAAGCTCTTTCAAATCAATATTTGGCAGATCTGAGTGGCAATGATTTCCATGGTGTTATAGAAATGTTTCGTAGTCAAGAGACTGAGAGCATAGATGTAATGCTTAGAAGTGAGAATGGAACAATCGTGACAAATCCTTCAGAATCTCAGAAGACAACTATGTACATGGCTGTTCTTTTTGCGATTGCTAAGATTACTGCCGATAGGAGAGAAACGGAATACCCGCTTATCTTCGATGCTCCAACATCTTCTTTCAGTCAGATGAAGGAACAAGAGTTTTATGAGATTATCAATAAGATAGAGAAGCAATGCATCATTGTAACGAAGGATATGTTGGAATATGATGCAACCAAGCAAAAGAGCACTATCAAGCCTTCAGCATACGCTTTGTCTTGTCCTATTTATAGGATTGAAAAAGACAGAGAGGGATTCAATGAGAATGACCTTTCTACTATCAGAGTCAGAACTTCTAAAATCAAGTAACTATGGCAGAACAATTATATGATCTTTGGGGCAAAAAGAACCCAGATTTTGAAACTCGTTTTGAACCCTTATTGCGCCAGTACTGTGATTATGGCAAAGGATATAATGAATTCACAGAGTCAAAGGCTAAGATTCTTGGTGCTGGATATGAGCTATACATCATTGCATTCTTTATTGGTCTATATGCCGATAAGACAAAACCGCTAAATCCTGATCCGGTAAAACGCAAGGGATTAGGTCAGCCAATAATGTATTGGGGCAATATCGAAAACAGGAAGATGCGCAAGGCTTATCCTCAGTTGCGTTTTTATATGTTTATGGCTTTGCTTGCACGAACGGATATTGACTATATCGCTTTGGACAAGGGCGAATTGCAAGTACAACGTGCTGTAGCAGACATAAAGAAGAAAATGGAGGAATACGCCAACTATGGTTTTGACTACATTCACGAAAAACTTGAAGAGGATTCTAACTGGCTATCACGAGGTTCCTCACTTCTTGACACTTTCCTCTCTTTCACTATGGGAAAGAATGAGGAACTTGAGGACGATGATAATGACGAACCAGACGAGATATAATCTAACAGAATGGTTTAAAAATCGTTGTATGGCAATAGTACATTAAAGTCTGCATTCAAAAGAGCAGAAAGTGGGTGCGGTTCTTCTTAATGGCGTCGATGCTGCTCTTAATCTACTCTGCGCCATGCGTATTTACAGACTACTGCTAACCTATCTCTGCAACTAGCGTACGCACACTGCTGTTTGTAAGCATCCGATGAAACCTTGTGTATTAAAATAAAAGAATAGGCGCTAACCTTGTCGGTTAACGCCTATTCTTTTATTAGTAATGTCTTGGTAAGTGCTCTAGTTTTAAATGGAGTCTGTTTCGTCTTGTTTTACAACTTCCCATCTTCCATCTCTTTTGCCACCGACACGGCGGAGAAGTCCTTTCTCCTGTAATACAACAGTTAGTGATTTCAAGGTTCTTTCCGATTTGCCTATCTTTTCTGCCATCTCTTTTTGTGTGATACTTGGGTATTCTTTCACAATGCGAAGCAATGCCAATTCTTCCAAAGTGCAATTTTTGCACTTTGATGAAGGGTAAAGTGCAGAATTTGCACTTTGAAAATCATTTGTTTCATTTTGAATTGGAGTGTCTTTCCATTCAATATGTAATTCACGATTTCGGAACACATACGTTTCACCCAACAACATGCTTCTGAAAAACCTTTCCAAATATTCTGTCGTTTCGGTAATACCTTTTTGCAAATTATTATAATTTGCGCGAACCAGAGAATTACGGAAATACCACGAGTTTTTCGCAAAAACATCGTTCACAACATTGAATCCAAGCGTATGCAGATATTTAATCATAAATACTGCCGTTGTTCGTGTGTTTCCTTCACAAAAAGCATGAATCTGCCATAGGTTGGCACAAAAACTGACCAAATGACGAATGGCTTCGTCTATAGGTATATTGGCATATGAGAACTCTCGCTCCGCCCTCATGTCATATTCCAAAGTCTCGCTTATGGTTTCATGGCTGGCATAATACACTGTTTCACCATTAAGTACCCATTCTCGTTTCGTTATGTTATAATCTCTAATCTGTCCAGCATGTTTGTAAATACCTTCAAACAATCGGCGATGAATAGATATCAGCTGTAGTGGAGTGAACGAGAATGTTTTTTCCGACAGTAGTTCCGTTATTCTTGCTGATACTTTATCAGCTTCCTCCGTTCTGTCACTCTCTATTTCGTTTCGACCTTTAGCCGACTCATAATAGGAATCAATCAGTTTCTTGGCCTCTGCGATACCAATCTCTCCGTCAATATGTTTACGGGCAGTATCGAACAAGAATGACGATGGGGTAAGGCCATCGACCTGTTGCAGTCCGATGGCAACTTGCCAAGTCTCTCCTCGTTCCTGTTTCAGAGGTTCGCACTGACGAATATATTCATCAAGTCCTTGAATCTTATTTATATCTTCCATGTCAGCTCCTGTTTTACAGCCTTCCTTATCCTTTAACCATGTTTCTATCTATAAGAATTCTTTCGTGAATCACTTCTCCCCATTCACCGTTTTCGCAATCTTTTCAATGTTCAAGCTGCGGGCCGATGCATCTACAATTTCCTTGTATATGCCACCTTGCTTGTAAACCTCGTCCGGATTGCCGCCTTGCTCAACACGGCCGCTCTTCAAGGCATAAATGACGTCGCTGTCGATAATTTGAGAGATGCTGTGCGATATGATGATGACCGTGCGGTCTTTCTTAATGGCGTCTATGCTGTTCTTAATCTGCTCGGTGGCTACGGCGTCGAGGCTCGCGGTTGGCTCGTCGAGGAAGATGATTGGCGGATTCTTCAAGAACATGCGGGCAATGGCAATGCGCTGCTGCTGGCCGCCCGATAGTAGGGTGGCCTTGCTGTTGAACTGGTCGGGTAATTCCATTACCTGCTCGTAAAGGTAGGCCTTCTTGGCCGCATCGTACACCTCTTCCATCGTTGCGTCGGGCTTTCCGTAGAGGATGTTCTCGGCAATGGTGCCGTCGAAGATGTGGTTCTTCTGCAACACCAAGCCAATGTTCTCGCGTAGGAACTGGGTGTCGTAATCCTTCAGGTCAACACCGTCTAGCTTAATGCTACCGCAGTCGGGCTCGTAGAACTTGTCGAGTAGGTTGACAATGGTACTCTTTCCGGCACCCGACAGACCTACGAAGGCGGTAATCTTGCCACTCTGTATGTCCATGTTGATGTTGTGGAGCGCCTTTGTGCCGTTAGGGTAGGTAAAGTCAACACCCTCAATTTCAATGTGGCCCTCAATCTTTTCAGACTTGTAGGTGCCGCTTGGCTCAATGTCTTTTTCAGAGTCGAGAATGTCGAAGAAACCCTCGGCGTAGATGAGGGCGTCGTTCATGTCGTCGAACACGCGCTGCAACTGCATGATGGGCGCAACCACGTTACCAAATAGCATGACGTGGTACATAATCTTACCAATGGTCATGCCAGGCTCGTGCGTAAGCACTAGGTAGGCCGTGAGGATGATGATGAGAACCGTGCCTATCTGTTGCACGAATCCCTTTAAACCGAAGAAGAAGAAAACAACGCTTCTGGTCTTCATCTGGTTGTTGGTCAGCTGCTCTTGAATGTCGAGCTGTTTCTGGCTTTCTATCTTTTCGCGGTTGAACGACTTAATGACATTGATGGACTCGATAAAGTTCATGATGCCATGGCTCTTGTTCTCGCGGAAGCCACGCATCTCTTTTCGCCAACCCTTAAGCTTCTTTGCCTGTATGTAGGTAATGTAGAAATAGATAGGCAAGATGGCAAGTGCTGTGAAACCTACCTTCACGTTGGCCGAAAACATCAGTATTAGCGCAAGAATGGCACTTGTGAACATTGGCAAAAGGTCGATGAACACATTCTGCACGGTGCTTGAAAGGCTAGAAACGCCCTGGTCTATTCGGGTTTGTAGCTTGCCTGCCTCGTTGTTGTTGGCGGTGTAGAAGGCCATCTTGAACGTCAGCACCTTGTCGATGATGGCTTGTGCCAGGTCTTTCGACACCAATATGCGCATCTTTTCACCAAAGTAGCGCTGCAGGTAGGTGATGATTGCCGATAGAATTTCCTTGCCTAACAGCACAATGGAGATAAACACCATTATTTCTATGGCCCTGGAGCCCCATTCAACTTTCTCTATGTTTACCAAATTGTTAATTTGGTCTACCGTCCAGTCGAGCACAATGGCGTTCACCTGTGCTATCGACGAACCAATAAGTGTCATTGTCAGTGTTCCTAACACCATCCATTTGTAGGGTTTTACAAATGGAGCTACCTTCTTTGCGAGTTGAAATATGTTCATCTTATTGAAAAAGTGTTGTTTCTAGCAAATTTACATCTTTTTACAATGCCAATCGTTGCTAGGGGAACCTAATTGTTCTATTTTATCTACTTATGACGTCATTTAGAAGACAGATTCCCTGTTTTCTTATTCCGCTTGCCTGAATGTAATAATTGGCATAAAATGAAGAAGGTGCGCCACAATTTGCATTATGACACACCTTCTAAAAAAATGAATGTGTTATTTTCTTAGTTCACTGCCTTCAAACTCAAATCCAAACCCTTAACCGAGTGGGTGAGTGCACCTACGCTGATGTAGGTAACGCCACATTCAGCATACTGGCGTAGGGTAGCGAAGGTAATGCCGCCGCTACTTTCGGTTTCAACAGCACCGGCAATGCGGTCAACAGCAACCTTGGTCTGTGCAGGGGTAAAGTTGTCGAGCATGATGCGGTCAACGCCACCACATGCAAGTGCCTGTTCAAGCTCGTCCATGTTGCGCACCTCAATCTCAATCTTCATGTTCTTGCCCTTTTCCTTCAGGTAAGCCTTCGCGCGGTTAATGGCATTGGCAATACCGCCCGAGAAGTCTACGTGGTTGTCCTTCAAGAGAATCATGTCGAACAAGCCAATGCGGTGGTTTACGCCGCCACCAATCTTAACGGCCTGCTTTTCAAGAATGCGCATGCCAGGGGTGGTCTTGCGGGTGTCGAGCACGCGGGTGTTGGTGCCTTCAAGTTCCTTTACGTACTTGTTGGTCATGGTGGCAATACCACTCATGCGCTGCATGATGTTTAGAACAAGGCGTTCGGTCTGAAGCAAACTCTGGTCCTTACCGGTTACGTAGAAGGCAATGTCGCCTGGCTTTACGTGGTCGCCGTCCTTAAGAATCTGTTCAATCTTCAATTCAGGATCGAAACGGTGGAATACGCGTTTTGCAATTTCCACACCGGCCAAAATACCTTCTTCTTTTACCAACAGTTTGCTCTTACCCATCTTGTCGGCTGGTATGCAACAAAGGGTGGTGTGGTCGCCGTCGCCAATGTCTTCTGCAAAGGCTAGGTCTATCAACTCGTCTATTAGTTGTTCTTCTGTTTTAACTACCATAGTCTCTTTTTGTTTGTTTGATTTCAAAGATAAGAATTTTTATCAATACCTTTGTGTAAGACATAAAAAAATAATGCAAATGAAGGTTGTATTACTGACTGTAGGGAAAACCAACGACAAAAATTTCATCAATTCCATTTCTGACTACCAGAAAAGGCTGAAGTTCTACATCCCGTTCGAGATTGTTGAATTGCCTGAATTGAAGAACACCAAAAGCTTGTCGGAGGCACAACAGAAACAGCTTGAGGGCGACTCCATATTGGCGGCGCTCGATGCTGCCGATTCGGTGGTCTTGCTCGACGACAAGGGTACCGACTACACTTCTATGCAGTTCTCGGCTTTCATGCAAAGGTCTATGGCTTCGGGGGCTAAACGACTTGTCTTCGTGGTGGGTGGTCCTTACGGATTCTCGCAAGCGGTTTACGACAGGGCCAACAGCAAGCTCTCGCTTTCGCGAATGACCTTCTCGCACCAAATGGTGCGTCTGGTCTTCGTTGAACAGCTTTACAGGGCCATGACCATTCTTCGTGGCGAGCCTTACCACCATGAGTAGGCCCGCTGGTTTTATATTTCTTTGCGTATGGATATCAAGTCCTTTTTATCTTCACCCATAGTTGCAAACAGAAACATCCGTTGGTTGTCTCTGTTCTTGGTGGTGTTCCTTGTGTTGGCGGGCATTGCCAACTACGCCTACTTTACCGTTAGGTGCAACAACCTCGATGTTGAAGCCTTCGTTGGCCAGTTGCACAAGAAGGAGGCCTATGCCGACAAGATGTTGGAAAATGTTATGCAACGTGTCGAGCAGAACGGCATCTTAAACGTTACGCGCGACCAGTCTCTTTATGCCGAATCGGAGAAGAACGACATTGCCATCTTCATCTTGAAGGGCGACTCCATCTGCTATTGGTCCAACAATTCGGTAGACGTTCGCTCGGCCGGCGAGGTCCCTTACCAACAAATCTTCTACGGGGTTACACGCAATTCCTATTGCCTTGGCATACAAAGGGCCGATGCCAATTACCGTTATGTGGCATTTGTGCCGTTCCGCCAGAAACTCTACACGCCTAATGCTTCCTCGGTCAACTCCTCGGTGCGTGGCTTCAGTCTGCCTAACGAGGTTAACATTGTTGAACGTAGCGAGATTGGGGCCGTAGAAATCAAGTCGGCCAAGGGCACCTACCTATTCTCCCTAAAAAACGATTTGAGCCATGCCAAGTTGCCGCTCTGTTTTGGCCTCTGCCTTTTGGCTACCCTGCTGGCCCTGCTTGCCTTGTGGGGCATTAACAACATTGTGGTGTCTATGGCTCGCAATAACAAGATTCCGCGTCTGTGGGCGGCGGTCTTTGCACTGACCTCGTTGCTGTTTGTGGCGCTGTTTGTGGCTATTAAGTGGCCAATGGCGCTCTACGACAATGTGCTCTTCGCCTATTCTTATTACCGCATGGGGGTAGCGCCTTCGCTGGGTCACTTGGTCATTTTCACCATCTTGTGTTTCTGGCTCTTCTGCGTCATGCGCAAAATCTTCACACCGCTTACAGCCAATCCGCTCGACGGTTTCCCACGTTGGGTAACCATCTTGTTGGGGCAGGTGGTGTCTGGACTCTTGTTCCTCATTATTTACTGCCTCACCGTCAACCTGGTGCACCATTCGTCTATGGACGTTTCCACTGCGCTTATTCAAGAAATCTCCATGGTTACGTTGGTGGGCCTGTCGCTGGTCATTCCGTGGTTCGTGTCTTCGTTCTATATGGCCACCTTCCTGGCCGAATTCTACACTAACGGCTCCGATTGGCGACCACTTATTGCCTTGCGTGTGGGTGTTACGGCCATTGGTTTCGTTGTGGTGGCTGTTGCTGGCGGAAACGTGGCGCACGTTGTTGCCTGGAGCGTGTTCTCCGTAGTCTCGCTTTTCATCGAGGGCTACTACCTGTTCACCGTCAAGCGTCCGTTCTTCCTGTTGGTCCTTCAGGCTTTCATCATCATTAACCTGTCGGTTTACGTGTGCTACATTCATTGCCAACAGCGCAATAGCGAGAGCTACGAGCAGCTTGCCGAAAGGCTGACCGACAACAACGAACTCTTGCACAATGCCAACGACGAGGCTATGATGACGCGTAACGGCAACCTCATCATGAAAGACAAGACCTTCAAGAGACTGATGACCGATACGTCTGCCAACCGCTACGAGGAACTTGAACGTTACTTGCTCGATTCTTATTTCGACGGCTTTGGTAACAAGTACGAATTCGACGTACAGATTCATCCCGTTGGCGAACCGTTCATGGTGCGCAAGGGCTATTTCGACAAGACGATAAAGTGCAAGACCTCGTTCTTGAGCAACAACTGTATGCCGGTAACAGGTTCTGGCCAGTTCTATTTCTGCAAGAAGACCGATTTGCCGCTGGCCTATGTGGGCGTGTTCCGCTATTGGGGTAATGTGGCATACGTGTTGCTCTATCCTAACCTTTCGGTTTACCGTCAGGGGCAAGACGTCAATTTCTACACACCGTCTAACGGCTATCAAGCGCCCGACCTTTCGGTGGCCAAGTTCTACAATGGCGAACTCCTGTTCGTTTCGGGCGACTATCACTACCCAAGTACATCGTCGTGGATACCAGACGTCAATAAGAAGAATTTCCACGTTTACAAGGACGACTGCACGCACTATGTTTCCCGTTTTGCCGAAGGGGGATACCTGGTGGTGACGAAGACGGAACAGTCTAGCTACACCTACTTTATCTTCGTGTCATATTTCTGTGCGCTTTTTGCCATTGGCACGTTGTTCTATTCGCTTTACTGGTGGTTCAGCATGCGCCGCCGCCATTCGCAAGGTTCCATCATGACGCGTATGCAGATCTGGCTGCTTGGCCCTATGTTGTTTGCCTTCATTGTCTTGGCAAGCATCAGCATGTACTTCTTCATGGGCCAGTACAAGAGCAAGGCCATCAACAGCATTAGCGAGCAGGCCAATTCCGTTCAGCTGAACATTCAGCAGAAGGTCGGCTTCCTCACTTCCCTGCATTCTGCCGATTACCGACGTTTGGCACAAGACCTGAAGGACCTTTCGAACCTTTTCCGTACCGACATCATTCTCTACGATGCCGACGGCAGACAGGTGGCTACCTCTCGTTCTACCTTCCTGAACGAACGCCGCCGTCTGAAGCGCCTCATGTACCCGGTTCCGCATTTCATGCACCAGGCCGAGTTCTTTAACGAGACCAACTACGGCAACGATACCTATTTCTCGTATTACACCTACCTCTACAACCAGCGTAACCAAATGGTGGGTTATGTTAACTTGCGTTCGTTTACGGCTGCCGAGCAGATGCAGAATGAGGTGTTTAACCTGCTGGTGGTGCTCATCGATGTCTACCTGGTCATTGTGTTGCTCACCATCGTCATTGGCTGGTTGTTGAGCCGCCGATTGGTAAAGCCGGTTGAAATGCTTGCCGACCAGTTCAAGGAAATTAAGTTGACGGGTGCCAACACCAAGGTGGAATATAAGGACAACGACGAGTTGGGTTCGCTGGTGTTGCAGTACAACGCCATGGTCGACAAGCTGCAGTTAAGTGCCGAACAGTTGGCGAAGAGCCAGCGCGAAATGGCTTGGCGCGACATGGCACGACGCATTGCACACGAAATTAAGAATCCGCTTACGCCTATGAAGTTGAGCGTGCAGATGGCACAGATGAAGCAACAGCGCGACCCCGAAAACTTCCCCGAATATTTCGAAAAGACGTCTTCGCTACTTATTGAGCAGATTGACAACTTGTCGCGCATTGCGTCTGAATTCTCTACGTTTGCCAAGACCACCGTTACGGTGCGCGAAGAGGTTGACCTTGCCAGCAAGGTGCGCTCGGTGGTAGCTTTGTTCGAAAACAATCCTGAAGGCGTTCGTTTCGAAACCGACATGCACGACATTTCTTCGGCGATGGTTTGGAGCGACAACAAGCAGATTCTTCAGGTATTCAACAACTTGTTCAAGAATGCCATTCAGGCTATACCCGACGGCGTGCAAGGCTTAATTAAGGTCGATTTCCAAATTAAGGACGAGTCTGCTTTCATTTCCATCACCGACAACGGTTGTGGCATTCCCGAAGAAAACTTGCAAACCATCTTCCAACCAAACTTCACCACCAAGACCAGCGGTATGGGACTGGGACTTTCCATTGTTAAGACCATCGTGAATATTGCCAATGGCGAAATTTGGGTAGACAGTAAGGTGGGCGTGGGCACCACGTTCTACATCAGCATACCGCTCATCAAGCCGGGCGAGAAGTCCGACGATGTGGCTCCGCAAGAGCCTGCCCCAACCGAGAACCAATAAAAAAACATTCTGCGTCCGCAGTGGGCGGCTCGCAGAATGTTATCTGTAAATGGTTATGTGTCTTGCTATTGGGGGCGTTGGTGTACGGCGCACACCTTGTTGCACTAGTGCCCGCTTGTTAGTTTTACCGTCTTGTTTCCAATGTTAAGTAGGTAGATGCCGGCACCGTTCAACCTTATGGTTTTCTGTTCCCCTTTCTTCAGGTTCCCATTTCCCACAAGTTGCCCCTTCACATTCGTCAGAACCCAGCTTATAGGCATTTCGTGGGCACTTATTGTCCATTCGTTTTGGGCAGATTGTGTCACGTTCGGCTGTTCGGCCGTTGGCAATTCGGGCGCAATGGTGCTCTCCTGCTTGCAAGGGCAATCGTCAATTGCCCGACCGTTTGTGCTGAAACAGATGTAGCCGTTTCTTTCTGTAATGTTGTCAATGTTTATGGGGTAGTTGGTGCCCTTCAGGTCTGTTAGGTATTCAATCTTGTTAATCTTGGCCGAACCGGGATAAGAGTTGTAGCTCAAGTCATTTGCATTGAATTTGTTGGTTGCGGCCACGTCAATCACCCAGTTCGCCACTTCTGCATTAATCTTTTGGTGCGTCCAGGTGTATGCGTTGTAGTTTATGTGCCAAACAATCAGTCCGTGTCCTGGCAGCTCCTTGTCCCAACCCACTTGCTGGCGGTTTTCAAGCAGGAAGTATTCGTTGGGTTGGTTGGTGGTGAATAGGTAGGCTTTGTCTTGCATAATGTCGGGTAGGGTGTACTGCCCAATGCTGTCGAGTGTGAACTCGGTCGGCTCGGCCCAACCCAGGCTCAACAGTTCCATCATCGAATAGTTGGGCACGCATGTGCCGGCAACCGTGTAGTTCTTGTTCCAACCGTTGTAGCAACCCACGTCCATCACGTCCCAGTAGGTAGGTGTTGTGGTAGCGGGCTGACCATATGGGGCATAAAGGTCTGGCAAGCCAAGTATGTGGCCAAATTCGTGTATTATGCTGCCACTACCGTCTATGGCCTGCGCGCTATAGTAGCTTTTCTCGGTTGTAAAGATGTATCTCCCCGCCTTTTTCCCGTCTTTCCTTATCTCTTTGCTGTTATATTGGTTATTGTAGGTGTAGACGCCGTGCTGTCCATTGTCGGCAGTTGAGTTTTGTCCGGCCGTTACAACAATAATGCAGTCAATGAAGCCGTCGTTGTCGTCGTCGCAACCGGCAGGAAGCGAGCCAATGCTGTTTAGGGCTTCTTGCATTATGTCGTCGTCTTTCATGTTTTCAATTCGTTGGCTTAAGCTAATAGGGCCATACACGTCGAAGGTTACGTCGAGAATGCCGCGGCTTTGGGCTAGGAAGTAATCTCTAACACTGCCGTTGTGGCCGTCTTTGTTGTAGCCTTTGGCATTCAGCTTGGCGTCCCAGTCGCTTGCGCTTGTAGCGAAAGTCTTTTGTGGCGACTGCACCAGTAGGGTAACAACCCTTTTCTTCCCCCTGGTAATGGTGGCAATGCTGGGCCTGTTATTTTCGTTTAGCGACTTTAGCCTGTTGCCTTCTTGTGGCATGGCCAACTTGTAGCCAATTCTTTGCTGGTGGTTTTTCTGCGCCTCTTGTTGGTCTATTGCCTGTAACAGCGCATTCTCGGCCGGCGTTCTCTCCTCCTCGTTCTTGGCTACGATTCCGCTGTTGTTGCCAGTGCCGTCGGCATAGTAATAGGTGGCTAGCGAGTCTACAATCAGCTTGCCGTCAAGGGTGGTGGCAAAGGAGTAGTGCTCGTCACCATAAACCTTAATGGTTACAATGTTGCCGTTGGGTTGTTCATAGTCGCGTGGCATTGGACAATAGGGTTTTGCAATGCCGCCTATTGGCAACGCTCCAAGGGTCAATCCAAATATTACTTTCTGTACTTTATGCATCTGTAGTTGGTTATAGTTGTGCACTAATTTACAGAAAAAATCATCACCTTATTGCTAATTACCCATTATTTCCATAATTTCGGTTTATCTAACTCATACATCAAAAAAAATGATCAGTTCAACATTCCTAGAAAGTAACGTTTATGTTATTGACCAAAAGGGTTCCTTCTTCAAGATGGAAAGCTCCTTTACCATTTATAATGCCAAGAGGCAGTGTGTTGGCTATATTAAGGAAAATCAAAATACGCTTTTAAAGATTGCCACTTTCATTGCGAATAAGAAGTACAAGAAAATGCTTCCTTTCCATTTCGATATTACCGACGTCGATGGTAATCTTATTGCATCCATTTGTCGCGATTGGTCCATCCTTCAGTCCGGAATTACCATAAATGGGTCTGAAGGTGAGGAAATTGCTAAACTTCACCGAAAAGCGGGGGTAGGAACTTCTTTCGACGTTACCGATTTCTATGGCCATAAAGTAGCCTCAATTAGTGGCGATTTCTTTAACTGGAGTTTCAAGATTACCGATGGCCAGGGAAACCAGTTAGGTTCCATTGAGAAGAAGTGGGAAGGCACAACTGGTAGCTTTTGGTGCCGACAATTATGCGGTTGTCCTTCGTAATGCTATTGACGATCCTGCCCAGCGTATTGCCGTCATTTCTGCGGCTATTGCTATCGATAAGATTAATCACGATTAACAGAACGGTAGTCCCAAAAAATAATTTCCGCAAGTTGTCCACTCCGGGGCAGCTGCTTCAAAGGAAGAGGCAACAGGACGATTGATGTCAACCACACACTGGCCGAATGTCGAAAAAAAGCAATATAATAAGTGCTTATTTTTACTTTTTTACCTGAAATATACTTTTGTTTGAAGAAGAATGAGTAATTTGTAGCATCAAAAGTTTATTTATATGGAAGACAAGAATGGTTTGAACCGTATAAAAGTAATGTTGGCTGAGAAAAAGAAGACCAACAAATGGCTTGCTTCTGCCGTGGGAGTAAACACTGCTACGGTCAGCAAGTGGTGTACAAACTCTTCTCAACCTTCACTATACACACTGAGTTGATTGATGGAACTCTGTTAGGTGCTCGTAATATCTATATGGGCGCCAATTCAACTTGCCATCTTTATGTAATTCCTCGTTCTGCAACATGATGTGCCTATGGATAGTCCAAGCGGTGCAAGTGGCATTATCCTTGGTCGTCCAAGCAATGGATGGGACGACTGGAAAGATACTGATGGAAACAAATTAGGTAAAGTCGTAAAACGATAATGATATGACTCCTGAAGAGAAAGCAAGGGTCAAGATAGACCAGATGTTTGAAGATGCCGGCTGGCAGGTGGTGGATAGAGATTTCTATTCGCCTACTATTACTGCTGCCGCTATCCGCGAAGGGCTTTTGAATGGCAACAGAGAAGCCGACTACTTTCTGTTTATCAACGGAAAGGCTATCGGTGTACTCGAAGCCAAAAGAGCAGAAGTCGATGTGACATCTACAAAGGTCTGTGACCAGACTTACATGTATGCTTGTGGAGTTCCAGACTGCTATCAGGCATGGCAGAAAACTTTGCCATTTGGGTATCAATCAAACGGTGAAGAAACATACTTCGTGGATTTTCGCTCCAAAGATAAGGATATGGAACATATCAATCGCATCCATACTCCTAAGGAACTATGCAAGATGCTTGGCATCGAAGATTCATACGCAGGACTTCCAACTTTGAAGAAGAAGGGACTGCGTGACTGTCAGTTTGAAGCAATTACCGAACTTGAAAAGTCATTCCGCACAGGTCAGAACAAAGCTTTGATGGTATTGGCAACTGGTTCTGGCAAGACATACACTGCTTGTCTTGCTTCATACCGATTCCTTGCATACACTCCAATGAGACGCATCCTTTTCCTTGTTGACCGAAACAATCTCGGCAAGCAAGCAGAAGGTGAGTTTGGCATGTTCCGACTTACAGAAACCGGTGATCCTTTCAATACTATATTTACTGTCAACCGCTTGAAGTCAGCCAAGATTCCAAGTGACAGCAACGTGGTAATATCAACCATTCAGCGACTTTTCTCTTTGCTGAAGGGTGAAGACATTACAGATACAGACGAAGATGACGATGACAACGACACACCTGTAGAACTTCCAGAGAATCCAACTCTGCCAAAGGATTTCTTTGATGTCATTATCATAGATGAGTGCCATCGTAGCATCTATGGCAACTGGAAGAAGGTTCTTGACTACTTTACAACAGCCAAGATGATAGGTCTTACAGCAACTCCTGTTCCTGAGACCATGGCATTCTTCAACAGCAACCGCATCGTCAACTACACCCTTGAAAAGAGTATCGTTGATGGTGTAAACGTGGATTGCCGTATCTATCGTATCAAGACAGAAGCAACAGAGAATGGCGGTGCTATCAAGCAAGGTGACAAACTCAAACGTGAGACTCGTTACACTGGCAAGGTAGAAACCATCAGTCAAAGAGAAACTAAGCAATACACCAAGGAAGAGCTTAATCGCAGTGTTATCAATCCTGCCCAAATAAAGCTGGTGCTTGAAACATACAGAGATAGTGTCTATTCCGAGATGTTCACCGATCCACAACGTGAGCCGAACATGGACTATCTGCCAAAGACTCTTATCTTTGCCCTGAATGAGGCACATGCTACCAATATCATGAACATTGCGAAGGAAGTCTTTGGGCATACTGCACCAGACGATCCTTTCGTTCAGAAGATAACCTACAGTGCTGGCGATAGCAATGAACTGATTCGTCATTTCCGCAACGACAAGGAGTTCCGCATTGCCGTTACCTGTACGCTTGTGGCAACAGGAACAGACGTAAAACCTCTGGAGGTTGTCATGTTCATGCGTGATGTTCAGTCACTCCCTCTCTATGTTCAGATGAAGGGTCGTGGTGTTCGTACCATTGGTGATGAGCAGTTACGCAACGTAACTCCAAACGCATTCTCGAAAGATTGCTTCTACCTCGTTGATGCCGTAGGTGTAACAGAACACGAAATGCACATACCATCAGCAGGAACGGATGATGAGCACAAGGAAACAATAACCTTCAAGCGACTTCTTGAACTGATTACACATGGTAACGTCTCTGACCAGTACATGAGAATGCTTGCGTCTCGCCTAGCACGTATATACAATAAATGTAATGACGAGCAGCGCAATAAGTTCACAGAACTGGCAACTATTGACATGAAGGAGCTGTCATCAGCCATCTTTACGGCTCTTGACCAACAGTTGCTTCCTCCATTTGAAGACATCAACCAGCCAAACAACGAACGCAAGGGCTTGGTTGGAGGAATCATCAACCATCCAGAGGCACGCCAGTATCTGCTTATTCTCAATGCCGGATTCGTTGAAATCCTTATGCCAGGTGAAGACACGCTTATCAGCAAAGGATTCTCGTTTGAGGATGCCAAGGACACAACCGATGCGTTTGAAAAGTATTGCAATGAGCATCGTGATGACATTGAGGCGTTGCGAATCATCTGGAACAACGAGGGTGAACCACTAACATACGCGCTATTGAAAGACTTGGAGAACAGGTTGAAGATGGCAAACAACCGATTATCGGCAAGCCGTCTATGGAACTCTTATTCATTGATAAGTCCAAAGGATGTGCGCAAGCACACTACCAAGGAAGAGCAGTCGGCAATGACCAACATCATACAGCTCGTTCGCTATGCTTTCCGTCAGATTGTGAAACTGGACAGCGTTTACGCCACAGCGCAACAGTACTTCAACCTCTGGTGCGGTCAGCGCAACAACGAGAAGACACCGAAGCAGATTGAAGTTATGCGACAGGTTGTTGACTATGTAGCAAGCAATGGCGCAGTCACTATCAAGGATATAAGGGAAGATGATAAGACACGTGCTGCTCAGCTCATCCAAGCCTTTGGTGGTATGGAGCCTGCAACAAATGCTCTCCTCAGTTTATACAAATTCGTGGTTTACAGAAAGACAGCATAATAAAATATGGCAACAAATACAGAAACATCACTTACCAAGAAAGTCTGGACGCTGGCAACAACATTGGCAGGTCAAGGCATTGGTTTTACTGACTATATCACACAGCTTACCTATCTTCTCTTCCTGAAGATGGACAACGAGAATACTGAAATGTTTGGTGAGGACTCTGCGATACCTGAAGGTTTTCGTTGGTCAGACCTCATTGAACTGGATGGTCTTGACCTCATCGCTCAGTATGAGTCAACATTGAAGAAGCTCAGCGAGGAGGAGAACCTTATCGGTACTATCTTCGTGAAGGCACAGAATAAGATAGACAAGCCTGTCTATCTGAAGAAGGTCATCACCATGATCAATGAAGAGCAATGGCTCGTCATGGATGGTGACGTGAAGGGTGCTATCTATGAGAGCATCCTCGAAAAGAATGGTCAGGACAAGAAGTCTGGTGCTGGTCAGTACTTCACTCCTCGTTCACTCATTCAGGCTATGGTCGATGTGGCTCAGCCAAAGATTGGTGAGACGGTTTGTGACCCTGCTTGTGGTACTGGTGGCTTCCTTCTTGCTGCATACGACTACATGAAGAACCAGAGTCAGGACAAGGCAAAGCGTGACTTCCTTCGTGACAAGGCATTGCATGGCTACGACAATACAGCCCTTGTCGTTACCCTTGCATCAATGAACCTCTATCTGCATGGTATAGGCACTGACCGCAGTCCTATCCTCTGCCAGGATTCACTGGAGAAGGCACCAGACACACTTGTTGATGTCATCCTTGCCAATCCTCCTTTTGGCACACGTCCGGCAGGTTCGGTAGATATTGACCGTCAGGACTTCTATGTAGAGACAAAGAATAATCAGCTCAACTTCCTTCAGCACATCATGGTGATGTTGAAGAACACTGGTCGTGCAGCCGTGGTACTTCCTGATAATGTACTTTTTGAAGGTGGTGCTGGTGAGACCATCCGTAAGGAACTCCTGAAGAACTTCAACCTGCATACTATCCTCCGTCTGCCTACAGGCATCTTCTATGCACAGGGTGTAAAGGCAAACGTACTCTTCTTCCAGAAGGGAACTCCAACCAAGAACGTATGGTACTACGACTACCGTACTGGCATCAAGCACACTCTGGCAACAAAGCCTATGCAGCGTCAGCACCTTGACGATTTCGTAAAGTGCTACAATGCAGAGAATATCTCGGCTCGCCAAGAAACTGAGCGTTTCAGGTGCTATCTTGTCGATGAACTCCTTGCTCGTGACAAGACAAGTCTCGATATTACATGGATAAAGCAAACCGACGATGACGAGGACTTTACACTCGGTGAACTGATTTCGACAATGGAAGAAAAGAGTCAGAGCATTGCTGATGCTGTAGCCCGACTCAAAGAACTTATGGCTGGAATTGATGAATAGTAGGTCGAAATATGAGCAATATAGAAAAATTACAGTCAATTCCTCTTACTGGGAATCTTTCTGCCGATATTAAGGCAATTCTGACAGAAGCCCGTTCTGTCACAGTTCGCACTATAAATACTAATATGGTGTCTGCCTATTGGCTAATCGGCAAGCGCATTGTTGTTGAAGAGCAAAAGGGTTCAGATAAGGCTACCTATGGAGAAGGTCTTTTGAAAAAGCTTTCAAAGGACCTGACAGCTGAATTTGGCAACGGATTCTCGTATGCCAACCTATATAATATGCGCCAGTTCTATACGATATACAGCAACGTCGAGATTTTCTACACACTGTGTAGAGAATTGCCTTGGAGCCATAACAGATTAATAATGAGAGTTCAAGACTCTAAGGCTCGTGAATGGTATCTGCGTGAGGCTGCACGAGAACAATGGAGTGTCCGACAGTTGGAGCGTAACATCAATTCTTTCTATTACCAGCGTCAATTGGAGGCAGGACTTGTGGAAAGCGAAAATTCTACACACCGTGTAGAAAAATCAAATACCATTGATGCTCGTCAGTTTGTAAAGGATCCTTATGTATTAGAGTTTGTAGGACTACCAGCATACCCAGATCATAAGGAGAAGGAACTGGAAGATGCTCTGACAGATAAGATGCAGGATTTCCTACTAGAATTGGGTAAAGGTTTCTCGTTCATCAAACGTCAGTACCGTATCAGTACAGAGACTAGTCATTTCTATATTGACCTTGTATTTTACAACTACATACTCAAATGCTTTGTCCTGATAGATTTGAAAGCTGCTAAATTGACACACCAGGATGTCGGTCAGATGGATATGTATATTCGTATGTTCGATGACATAAAGAAAGGAACTGATGATAATCCAACCATTGGTATTCTGTTGTGTGCAGACAAAGATGAGACTGTTGTGAAATACTCTGTATTGAATGAGTCTAAGCAAATCTTTGCAAGCAAGTATCTTCCATATCTGCCTACAGAAGAAGAACTGAAGCGAGAGCTGGAGAGTGGCAGTCATATTAAAGAGATTGAGGATTAATAGCTATGGACACAAAGAAATTACGTCAAAAGATACTCGACCTTGCTATTCATGGTAAGCTCGTACCGCAGGATCCTAACGATGAGCCAGCAAGCGTATTGTTGGAGCGCATCCGTGCAGAGAAAGAACGTCTGATAGCCGAAGGCAAAATCAAGCGTTCTAAAAAGTCGGATTCTTCCGATACGTCCCATTATGAGAACCGACAGGTCGGCGAAGCCAATGTGCCGTT
>JAKSKR010000040.1 GCA_024401645.1 Paludibacteraceae bacterium
AATCCCTTCATTTTTTCATCCTTGCCGAAAAGGGTTGGCTTTTTCAGTGCCATCGGAAATCCACCCATTTTTTGCCGTTTTACAGTTTTTTGCGAAACTAAACCCTTTGAAAATCGATTTTTTGGAGAAAACACAGATTTTTTAGTTGCTTAAAATCTATCGAATTCTCACGAACATAAAAAGAGGGTATATCATAAATGTTGCATTATGATACACCCCCTTTCTTATTTGAAAAGCACTAATGGCCCAACCCACCATGAGCCTTGATTACAGGAATCCAAATAGGAGCAAGGACTATCACAGGCACCCATACAAGACATTCGCCGATGTGAGAAAAAACCTTACCTGATCATCGTCTTTCAAAGCTCGTGAAACTCACAGCACAATCGGACAAATCTCTTGGTTTATGAATATGACTACAACCTTTGAATGCACCTTCTCCAACTGTATAGGGACATGAAGGAAAAGTAACGTTCTTCAACGAACGACAATCGAAAAATGTCATAATTCCTATATGTTTTAGCCCTTTAGGAAGGGCAACACTTTCTAGTTGTTCGCAACCATAGAATGCAGAAGGACCAATATATGTAACAGAATTGGGGACATTAATACTTTTGATATTTGAACGCATAAATGCATCTGTACAGATAGAATCTACCCCATCGGGTAATTCTATCGTTTCCAGTATGCTATTTCTAAACGCATCAGGTTCTATTGACTTCACCGTATTGGGTATTTGAATGTGTTTAGGACAATCCATACCAATCCATCCAACGCATTTTGTGTCATTGTCTATCAGTTACACCCTCGTGTATAATCAGTGTCGAATCTTTCAACGTGTACTTCGTTTATTCGGCATGAATCTGCAGAGAACAGAAAAGGAAGAATAGAATATATGATAGTTTTTCTCTCATAACATAGAATATTTGTATAAGGTAACAAACAAAAACTATGCCAAACAAAAAAAAGCCCCGCCGAACGGCGAGGCTTGTGTATGATAAAATTCAGAAACCGGATTAACGGTACTTCTTCTGAGCAGCCATACGGTCGCGAAGCTGCTGCTTGTAAGCTTCCCAGTCGGTGATGTTGTGACGAGCAACACCGCTTTCCATAGCAGCCTTAGCAACTGCAGGAGCAACAGTTTCGAGCAAACGTGGATCGAACGCAACAGGGATGATGTAGTTGCGACCGAACTTCATATCTGGGTTCTTGTAAAGTTGCTTGATTGATTCAGGAACAGGTTCCTTAGCCAAAGCAGCCAAAGCACGAACTGCACCCAACTTCATTTCTTCGTTGATAGCGCAAGAGTGAGTGTCGAGCGCACCACGGAAGATGTAAGGGAAACCAAGCACGTTGTTAACCTGGTTAGGATAGTCGGAACGACCAGTAGCCATGATGATATCTTCGCGTGCAGAAGTTGCATCTTCGTAAGTGATTTCTGGGTTAGGGTTAGCCAATGCGAATACGATAGGATCCTTAGCCATTGAACGAACCATGTCTTGAGAAAGAACGCCACCCTTAGAAAGGCCCAAGAATACGTCGCAACCCTTAACAGCTTCAGCCAAAGTCTTGCAATCGGTACGAGAAGTAGCGAAGAAGCGCTTCTGTTCATTGAGGTCGGTACGTTCGGTGTTGATTACGCCACGACTGTCGAGCATAACAACATTTTCCTTCTTAGCACCAAGTGCAAGATACAATTTAGTACAGCTAACAGCAGCAGCACCTGCACCGTTAACAACGATCTTAACTTCGTCGATCTTCTTACCAACAACTTCGAGTGCATTGATGAGACCTGCAGCAGAAATGATTGCAGTACCGTGCTGGTCGTCGTGCATCAAAGGAATATCACATTCTTTCTTAAGTCTTTCTTCGATAGCGAAACATTCAGGAGCCTTAATGTCTTCGAGGTTGATACCACCGAATGTAGGAGCGATAGCCTTTACAGTTTCGCAGAACTTATCAACATCAGTTGCGTCTACTTCAATATCGAACACGTCGATATCAGCGAAAATCTTGAACAAAAGGCCCTTACCTTCCATAACTGGCTTACCAGCTACAGCACCGATATTACCCAAGCCAAGAACTGCAGTACCGTTAGAGATAACAGCTACGAGGTTACCTTTAGCAGTATAGTCGTATGCCTTGTTAGCATCCTTTTCGATTTCAAGACATGGAGCTGCTACACCTGGAGAATATGCAAGAGAAAGGTCCTGCTGTGTTTCGGTAGACTTTGTAGGGATGACCTGAACCTTACCAGGACGACCCTGTGCGTGATATTGCAACGCTTTTTCGTTGAGTTCGCTCATAAAAATTGAATATATTTGTTCTTATCTATATCATTTATCAGTTTTACAAAATTAATACAAAAAAGTGTAATAAGCCCACATTTGTAAAGAATAATGAATAAAAAATAGGAAAAATGACACTTACGGAATAAATATGCAATGAATTTCCAATTTGTGCATTTGCATTTCACAAAAAAGGCCAGACACCAAGGCGTCTGGCTTTAATATTAGCGTTATAAACTAGAAGTTTCGGCAGTTGAATTATTTAACCCAAGCATTCACCACTTCACCCACATAAACATTGTGCAAAGAAGGATCTTTTGCATAAACATCCTTTGCAACTTCGCCAAATCCATCTGGATTTAGAGGAGCCTGGTAAAGCTTCTTGCACTCGAGGACAACGCGAGCGTCGGAGAAAAGCGGATTGCCGAGTTTGCTGAATGTTACATTAAGCCCTGTAGCCTTCACCTTGTCACCATCGCGACCAGACTTGGTGCCCATGTAACGAAGCGCATCGGAATACTTATTTGTGAAACCAGAAACAGTAAAGTATTCGCTATCTTTCATAAACTTGTCGGTGTAGCGGGAATCGCGGACATAAACCGTAACGACAGGACGCTGCATTCCCCAAAGAGCACCCATCTGCCCCCATCCAATAGTCATGGCATTCATCGCACCTTCCTTACCAGCAGCAAGAAGAAGGCCATCGCCATCGAAGAAGGTAAATGGATTTTCTTTCCATTGAGAGCGGACATCGACTTTCTTGAATCCAGGAAGTTCGGCATCGGTAACCTCGGCAGGCGTGTTAGCCGCAACAGCAGCGCCATCGAACAAGTTGTAAGACACCTTCGCCTCGGTATACTTATCTTTAGGATTTGGGTTCTCGGCAGGATGACCAATAACAATCATACCAAGCGGTTTAATGTATTCGGGCAAGTGAAGTACATTTGCCACCTTGTTAGCCCTTTCAACATTCGGATAACCACCCGTCCAAACAGCACCGAGTCCAAAAGCATGAGCAGCCAAAAGAATGTTCTCAATAGCCGCAGAACCGTCTTGAATCCAATAGTCCTTACCAACGCCATCTAAAGTATTCTGCATGTTACCGCAGACAACAATAGCCAAAGGAGCCTCGGCAGCCATACTGGCACCGGTTTCAGCCAACTGTTTCATGATGTCCTTGTTATCGACCACCACAAAATGCCAAGGTTGCTGGTTGCGCGCACTTGGAGCAGCCATACCCGCCTTAACAAGCTTAGAAACCACAGCAGCATCGATTGGTTCATTCGTATAAGCACGAACACTGGTACGCGTCATGATGTTGTCGTAAACGACATCGCCTTTCTTTTCCGAACAAGATGAAGCCAAGAAAGCCACACCTGCCACACACATTGGGAATAATAGATTTCTGAATTTCATAAATGATTTTTTGTTGCAAATTTAATGATATAACTCATAACATAAAACTTACAAGCTGTTTAAAATACATTCTACTTTAGAAGCTGTTTAAAAATTTTACGAAAGAATTCTTATTGGGCATTTTATGGATCTTTTTTGTCTATTTCGAATGGTTTTTCAGTCACAATGGAATTTCCATTGCTCCTATCAAAACCATTCAAACTATCCTAAAAAATCTCTCATAAAATTCTCCAATAAAAAAATTTAAACAGCTTCTTAATAATTGAATTCGCCTTATTGCGGCCAGATTGCAATAGGAAAGAGACTGAAAATGGCAAAAAAATGTCATTTGTTATAAATTAGAAATCAGCCATCTATGAAAATAATTCAAAAAAAGTAGCGAAATAATTTGGTCAGAACTCAAAATCGGCCTAACTTTGCGCTCGGTAAGTCCCACATCGGCATGCTCCTTGTGAACCTCGTCAGAGCTTGACCGCAGCAGCGATAAGCAGGTTGTAGCGGCGTGATGTGGCAAGCTTACCACTTTTTAAAAGCGACCGCCTCTTTAGCTCAGTTGGCCAGAGCACGTGATTTGTAATCTCGGGGTCGTTGGTTCGAATCCGACAAGAGGCTCAAGAAACAGAAGTGCATCACAAAATGGTGCACTTTTTTTTTGTATGTTCATTACGCAAAAAGAATAGACTATGTCAGACCAAATTAAATATAGCAAACTGACCGAAGAAACGGTAATGGCAACAGGTTACCAAGGCGAAGTGCCCAAACAGATAACCCTACCCAACCATGTAAAACATTCGGGCAAGACCTATGAAGTAAAAGCCATAGGAGAAAGCGCATTCAGCGGTTCAAGCCAACTGGAAAGGGTTGTGACATACAACATTGAAAGCATAGGCAAGAAAGCATTTGCAGGCTGCGAGAAGCTAGAGCACATTGACCTATCGGACAGTTTGGTTGAAATAGAAGAATATGCCTTTGCGTGGTGTAACATAGAAAACATAAAGCTACCCGAAACAACCGAGCGCATTGGGCAGTATGCCTTCGTTGGCAGTAACCACTTAAGGAAAGTGATTTGTGAAGCCCCTACCCCACCTAGCATCAGCCGAACCAGCTTCGACAAGGAGACACTGAACAAAGGTGTACTGCTCGTTTTCCAAGCCGACCTTGCCAACTACCAGAACGCAGAAGGTTGGAAGGAATTCGCATCTATCCTCTCTATTGAAGAAGAACAAAAGAGCAAGCTTCGCTTTGAAAGCAGCAACGACGATGATGAGGATGACGACGAAGGAGACGGCAACGAATACGAAGAAGACAAAGACCTAATATTGACCGACGACGTCATTTACCGCATAGGCGAGAACAACGAGGTGCATATTGAGCGAATCAACCCTGAAATTGAAGGCGCCCTACACCTAGCAGAAACCATAGAAAAAGATGGGAAGACCTACCGTGTGACCGGCATTGAGAAAGGGGCGTTAAGCGAATGCGACAAAATTAAGCAAGTGTTTATACCTGGCAGCATTCAAGACATTGAAATAGGCGTTTTCGTTAACTGCGACAACCTGACCGACATACACGTCGATGAAAGCAATGCCTGCTTTACAGACATAGACGGCGTACTTGCCGACAAGTATAAAAGCATACTCATTTGCTACCCCAAGAACAGGAAAGCCAAGTTATATGAAGTGCCCGGATCGGTTATTGGCATTGCCCCGGCATGCTTTATTGACTGTGCAAAACTGGAGCACGTCGTCATGCTCGACAACATTAGGCACATTGGCATTCAGGCCTTCTACAACTGCAAGAACCTGCGCAGCATAGGCTTATCCAAAGGATTGAGCGAAATAAACGGAGGTGCATTCTACCAATGTCCGCAACTGGAAAGCATATATGCACTCGGCGAGGACACTGCCGAGCTAAACGACCCGTTTGACAATTTCACCCTAAAGAATGCAACCCTTTACGTTGCAAGGGAGCACTTGCAACAATACAAGGCCAACACAGAATGGACAAAGTTCTGCAAGATTAAGCCACTAAACGAGTTCACCATAAAAGGTACTGACTGCACCTTTGTGGTGAATGGCGAAGACACAGCCACGCTGACGCACGTAGACGAAAACCACAAGGGAGAGCTATCGGTGCCCGAAAGTATTGTGCTTGACGGCAAGACCTACCTTGTAGACCGAATAGGCAGAAACGCACTGGAAAACTGCAAAAACATAACTACCGTATTTCTACCAACAAGACTACGCAGCATCTGCTACCAGGCATTTTTCAACTGCAAGTCGCTTAAAAGCATTGTTCTACCTAATAATTTGAAGGTTATTGAAAACGAAGCATTCTGCCAATGCAGCAGTTTGACAAAGGTTGAAATACCAGAACAGGTAGAGGCACTAGGTGACGGCATCTTTTTCGATGCCACAATGCTACAGGAAATTACCGTAGCAGATGGCAACCAACAATTCTACAGCGAAGACGGAGTGCTTTACGACCGCCGTGGGGCCATTGTTGCCTATCCGGCCGCAAAGAAAGACAAGGTACTGACAATAAAAGAAAGCGTTGATGCCATAAACATCAACACCTTTGTCGATGCCGCAAACCTGACAAACTTCGAAGTATCGCCAAACAGCCAATACTACGCGACAGACAATGGCGTGCTAACAACGGCAGACCAAAAGAAACTGATTGCATACCCAAGAGGCAGGAAAGAGAAGAACTACTCCATAAGTGAAGGCGTTAAACTCATTGGCCAGTGGGCCTTTAGACGCAGTAAACTATCGCACGTTAAGTTCCCCGACAGCCTTATCCACCTAGAATCGGGAGCCTTCTTTGAATGTGACCAACTGAAGAGCGTGGAGTTGCCAGAAGGCCTACAAACCATTGGCGACCGCTGTTTCCTTTCGTGCGAAAACCTGCAAAGCGTTAAGCTACCCCAATCTCTACAAAAAATAGAAATGGGGGCATTTGGCGGATGCAGCAATCTAGAAGATATAAATCTGCCAGACCAGATAACAAGCATTGAGCACGGCACGTTTGCCAACTGCATATCGTTAGGTTACATTGAGTTGCCCAAAGGATTGGAATCGATTGGCAACTTTGCCTTTGTGAGTTGCCCAAACATGAGGGGTATCGTCTTCCCCGAACACCTGAACAGCATAGGTTCGAAAGCCTTTTTCGGCACATTCGTAGAACTTGGCATGTTGAACAGCATTCTGTTCAACAGTAAAGACATGTGCATTGAAATGAAAGGCAGCGTTCCGCCCGTCATCAGCAACGACACCTTCGACGAGTACACCTACAGCAAGGTGCAACTAATAGTGCCAGAAGGTGCGGTTGAAACCTACAGGAGCACACAGGGTTGGATGCAGTTCAAGAACATTGTCAGTGCCACAAACAAAAGCACCAAAGATGCAAAGGCTGCAAAGGACACCGACACATTCACCCTTGGCGAATATACCTACCGAAAGACGGGCGAAAACACCGTTACACTGGTAAAATACAAATCGGAAGAGTTTTGGGCAAAAGAAGTGGTACCGGCAAAAATCAGCCATAAAGGAACCGACTACACCATAACAAGCATTGGCAAGGAAGCCTTTGAAGAAACGACGATAAAGACATTGGAGATAGAAGCACCTATTGAGGAGATTGAGCCATTTGCCTTTGCCAACTGCCCTTACCTAGAACTGGTGCAACTACCAAACACCCTAAAAGAGATAGGCATGGGCTGCTTTGGCGGTTGCAACGAGCTAAAATACATTCAATTGCCTATAGGTTTGAAAGAGATTGGCATGGAAGCATTTGCCGAATGCAGAAAGCTGACAGCCATAAGCATACCTAATGGAGTTGAAAAGATTAACTTCCACACGTTCTACAACTGCTTCAACCTACTAGCCGTAACACTGGGTGACAGTGTTGAAAGTATTGAGGAAGGTGCCTTCGCTAAATGTGCCGATCTGCAGAGCATTGCCTTTGGCTGCAATTTAGAGGAGATAGGAAAAGAAGCCTTCGACAGCTGCGAGAGCTTAAGAATGGTGGTGCTGCCAAACAAGGTTAGAATAATAGGCGAACGTGCATTCAACAAATGCGTGGGACTACAAAATGTAAAATTACCAGAAAGCCTTATGATTGTTGAGGCCGAAGCCTTCCGCAAATGCAGCATGTTGAGGCGACTTGCCGTTGACGAGGCTTGCACAAAGTACAAGAGCATAGACAACGTGCTCTACAACGGCGACCTTACCGAAGTGGTTTGCTGTGCACAAGAACAAGAAAAAACAACCATTGTTTTACCAAAGCAGGTAAAAACCATTGGCAACGGTGCATTTGAAGACTGCAAGATAGAAGAAATTGTACTTGGCGAAAAGGTGACCACCATTGGCGAACGCAGCTTTGCCAACAGCCACCTGAAACAAATTGAGCTACCAGGCAAGCTTAAAAGCATAGGCGCAAACGCCTTCCTGGGCTGCAAGAAGCTAACGGCTATTGCCCTACCCGAGAAGATAACCCACCTAAAAGAAGGATTATTCAGGGGTTGTAACAAGCTAGAAAGCGTTAGCCTACCGGCACAAATGAAGGAGATTGAACCTCTTGCCTTTAAAGGATGTTCGTCCCTGAAAGCCATCAACATTCAAGGCGAAAACTGCGTGATTAGAAGCAAGGCTTTTGAAGACTGCAAACTGCTGGAACAAGTTGACTTGAGCGGTATTAAAGCAGCCGAGGCTGCATCGTTCTACAAATGTTCACCAAACATGAAGTTGAAGGTTGCCAAAGGTAGCGAGGTCGATGAAAAGAAAATAAGGGGAAACGAATAAGGAATTTTTCAGTTAGAGGTTTGGCTTTCCAAAGCCTTCACATTGGTTTCTATTTTCTTTTTGAGTCGGATGTACTTCTTTAAACGATTGTATTGCTTGTTCTTAACCTTCCAGTCGAGAACACCGCAAACCTTCTTATAAAGACCATAGTAGCCATCGACGTCGTTGTTGGCGTTTAAGGTCTTGTACTTGTCCTTGTAGGTATAATAAAGATGCTTGAAGTAGAATTCATAGCCCTTCATGTTCATTGCAAACGTTGGATTTCCGTTTTCACCCTGTTTCCACATTTCCACATCGTATTCCCTTGCCAAACGGTAAAGGATGTCTTTTGACTGGGAAGCAAAAGCTGAAGAATGCAGGCACAAAGCCACTATGAATGTTATTAATACCCTTTTCATAAATACGTTAGAAACTTAACTAGAAAGGTTTAGAAGCAGTTTGTAAATCTTACGAAAGAATTTAAACAGCTTCTTACTTATGACCGAAATCAAAATAATTCAATATGCAAAGATACATAAATAAAGCAAAGAAATTTGTCTGACACCGATTAAAAAGGAAGAAATAGCAAACCACCCATAGGACAAAAGGTGGTAAATTTGCCGTGAGATGAAAGAACGCTTACTGACAAAGGACTATTGCTCGATAGTTGCCGCCAATTTTCTGCTCTATTTTGGATTTTGGCTGATGATACCAATCTTGCCCATGTATTTAAAGTCGACCTTTGAATGCGGCACCGGGTTGGCAGGGCTCATCATCTCGTGCTATACGCTGACCGCACTGTGCATGCGTCCGTTCAGCGGTTATCTGTTCGACACCTTCTCACGAAAACCACTATACATTATTGGCTACCTGCTGTTCGTTACCGTTTTTGCCGGCTACCAGGTAGCTGGTTCCATTGCCTTATTCACTTGTCTGCGCGCCATACACGGACTAGCCTTCGGCCTAGTTACCGTAGGTGGCAACACAATGGTGGTTGACATCATGCCCCAAAGCCGACGTGGTGAAGGGTTGGGCTACTACGGCATGGCAAACAACATGGCAATGGCCATAGGGCCAATGGTGGGAATAACCATCTACAACAACAGCCACAACTTTCCTGCCATCTTCACTACCGGTTTAGTCATTTGCGGCTTTGGGCTACTAATGGGAAGCCTTTTTAAGACACCCTATAGCCCACCATTGCAACGCGAACCTTTCAAACTTAAAAAGATTATATTGGTAAAGGGAATACCAGCCGGCATAGCCCTACTGCTGCTTTCCATTCCATATGGTATGACGACCAACTACATTGCCATATACGCGCAACAGATTGGCCTGCTGACAGGCGTGAGCTTCTTCTTTACCCTAACGGCTTTCGGCATGGCTATTGCCCGCATATTGGCCGGCAAACTGGTTGACAAAGGTTACATTACCGAAATAATACAAAATGGATTTTACGGCGTAATTGCCAGTTTCGTAGCCATTGCCATGTTGGGGCAGATTTCCGACTACAGTTCAAACCTAGGCATGGTGATTTTCTACATCATACCTATTGTTATGGGATTGAGTTTTGGAGTTATGTTCCCAGCCTACAATAGTGTGTTCGTAAACCTTGCCCCAGCTAGCCAGCGCGGTGTCGCCACATCAACCTACCTAACATCGTGGGACATAGGATTGGGACTCGGCATAGTGTTTGGCGGACAGATTGCCCAAATGTTCAATTTTAGCTGTGCCTACCTGTTTGGTACAACAATGAGTGTTGTAGCGGCAATTCTATTTAAGTTTTGGGTGACACCGGAATACAAAAAGAACGTGGGAAAAAAAAATGAAGTTAACAGCGAAAACTATAATCTAAACTGATTTGTAGATGCAAAAAAAGTTGTAATTTTGCAAAAAATTCTAAATTTTATGTTTTAAAACATAGTTTTAGAACCTAGTGAGCTTATAATAAACAAATTTAATATATGTTCAGCATTGACTTTAAACCGCGCTTTTTCAGCACGTTAAAGAGTTACAACAAAGAGACCTTTGCAGCAGATGCAATGGCCGGTTTGATTGTAGGTATTGTAGCATTGCCATTAGCAATTGCATTCGCCATTGCTTCAAATCCGGCAGAAGGAGTTCCCCCAATTTCACCAGAAAGAGGTATCATCACCGCCATTGTTGCCGGTTTGTTGATTTCGGTATTCGGAGGATCGAAAGTACAGATTGGTGGTCCAACCGGTGCATTTATTCCAATCATTTGCGGTATTATTGGCACCTACGGTTTCGACGGTTTGTGTATTGCCACCTTCATGGCCGGTATTTTCCTAATTTTGTTAGGTGTTTGCCGTTTGGGTAGCATCATTAAGTTCATACCTTACCCAATTGTAATTGGTTTCACCAGCGGTATTGCCGTAACCATTTTCACCACCCAGGTAAAGGAACTATTGGGTTTGAGCTACCAGGGCGGTGCCGACGACTTTATAGGCAAATGGTCACTCTACTTCCAGAACTTGAACACCATTGACGTTTGGAGCGCAATGATTGGTATTTTGAGTATCGTCATCATCGTTTTCACTCCAAAGTTCAGCAAGAAGATTCCAGGATCGCTTGTAGCCATCATCGTAATGACCATTGCAGGCGTGCTTTTGAAGGAATATGCCGGAGTAACCAGCATTGGTACCATTGGCGACCGTTTCGGCGACATCAAGGCAGAAATTCCGAGCACCGTCAACTTCTCGGCAGTAACATTCGACACCATTAAGGGCTTGTTGAGCCCAGCATTCACCATTGCCATTTTGGGCGCAATTGAAAGCTTGTTGTCGGCAGCCGTTGCCGATGGTGCAATTAGCGACCACCACAACTCAAACACCGAGTTGATTGGTCAGGGATTGGCAAACTTGGCAAGCCCATTGTTCGGTGGTATTCCTGCAACAGGTGCCATTGCCCGTACAATGACCAACATTAACAACGGTGGCCGTTCGCCAATTGCCGGTGTTATTCACGCCATTGTCCTCCTCATCATCTTCATTTGCCTAATGCCAATTGCAAAGTACATTCCAATGGCATGTTTGGCAGGTGTGTTGGTAGTCGTATCGTACAACATGAGTGGTTGGCGTTCATTCTTGGCTCAGACCAAGAATCCGAAGAGCGACGTAGCCGTGTTGCTCGTAACCTTCTTCCTAACCGTCATCTTCGACTTGACCATAGCAATTGAAGTAGGTATCGTATTGGCATGCTTGTTGTTCATGCGCCGAATTGCAAGCGCTAGCGATGTAAAGGTAATTTCTGACGAAATTGACCCTAACAACGAAAGCGATATGAAACACGTACAAAACGACGAACACCTTATTATTCCAGAAGGTGTGGAAGTGTATGAAATTAACGGTCCATTCTTCTTTGGTGCAGGTAACAAGTTTGAAGAATTGATGGGCTCACTCGGCGACAGACCAAAGGTTCGTGTCATTCGTATGCGTCGAGTTCCGTTTGTAGACTCAACCGGTATCCATAACTTGACCAACCTTTGCGAAATGAGCCAGAAGGAAGGCATTAAGGTTGTATTGAGCGGTGTAAATCCACAGGTTCACAAATCGTTGGAAAAGAGCGGATTCTACAACCTACTTGGCCAAGACAACATCTGCGACAACATTAACGCAGCCATGGAAAAAGCCAACCAGATACTAGCAGAAAGCAAGTAAGCTATACAAACTCGAATTAAGGCATCCCCAATACGACACGCATCGTATTGGGGATGCTTTTTTATGCAAGAAACAAGTGGAGAGAAGGAAAACACAACTTATTAACAATTTGCGCTTTTAGGGAAGTGCCCCTTTATTAGGAAAACTAAACCTATTATATTTGCGATGGTAAAAGAATTTGTTTAACAAACAAGTTCTATGATGCAAAAGCATCGTAACCTATCTACAATTTTTTAACTGCATTTGCCTAATATTCACAAAGAACCAACCACTTGCGCGACTGCAAACCGTAAAGCTGAATAAAGGGCAAAAGACATATACTAACTCAACATGAGCATAAAAAAAACTATGCTGTTGCTATTGGCACTACCCTCGACACTAATGGCCCAAGAAAGCCTGGTTGCAGGAGGGGAAAGTAGCAAGAACGAACACGGCAGCATTTCCTTCACAATTGGTCAGATAGACTATTTGAATGCAAAGGCCAACAACGGCACCTATTCAGGAGGCGTTCAGCAGCCAGCCGATACCGAGTTGTTCGACATTAAGAAGATGTGCGACGGTGTACAGATAACCATTACACCAAATCCGACACCCAACGAAATTTCAATCGTAACAGACGACGACTACGTGTCGTACAGCTACGAGCTATATGACGTAACCACCAAGCTATTGAGTAAAGGTGAAATTAGCGGCGGTTACGAAAAACTAGATATGACGAACCTGGTAGACGGTGTTTACCTACTGAAAATAAACTGCGGTGGCGACGAATATGCCACATTTAAAATTGTAAAGAAAAGATAAAAATATATGAAGAAACTATTATTCTCCGTCCTCTTGATGTTGGCCACCCTAGGTCATGCAGAAGTGCCACAAACAATGACGTACCAAGCCATTATAAGAAACGAGCTTGGCAAGTTGGTTAGAGAAAAAAGCGTTAGCGTACGCATTACCATTACAGCCGGCGAAGCTAACGGTAAGATAGTATATAGCGAAGCTAGAGTTGCAACAACCAACGCCAATGGTTTGCTAACCTTTCCAATAGGAAACGAAGACGCTCAAAAGACAGGTGAGCTAAACACCATTAACTGGGGCGAAGACGTTTACTTCATGACATGCGAAGTAGACCCAGAAGGCGGCACGAACTATACCCTATCGTCGACCACACAGTTGATGAGTGTACCATACGCCCTTTACGCAGAGAAAATTTCGCCAAAGGCAACCCCAAAATGGACACAAACCGAAGAAAAGCCAAAGTATAACATTAGCGAAATAGAGGGTGCCGAAAAATTCATCACCAAAGAACAGTTTACAGAACTCACAGAAGCACAAAACACTGTGCAGGTTACCAGTGAAGATACTGCAAAATGGAACAAGGCCTTGAGTAAAAAGGAAAGTGAGCCAGCCTTCACCGCATCGGCAGCCGCAACCATTACCCCAGCCGACATTGAAAAATGGAACAAGAAGCAAGATACGCTGCCAGAACTTGACCCTTACTTCCACAGTTCTGCCGCTGCAAGCATTAAGCAAGAAGACATTCTGAACTGGAACAATAAGATAAGCAGTTTCACCGAAACAGACCCAACATTCACCAACTCTCCGGCTTCGACCATCACCACCGAAAACATTACCCGTTGGAACAACAAGCTAGAGACCGAAAGTGACCCAACTTTCAATGCTTCAATAGCATCGACAATTACAGCCGACGACATTACCCGCTGGAACAACAGCAACACTAATGTAGCAAGCAAGATAACCACCGACGACATAAATAATTGGAACAACAAATTGGGTAGCTATACCGAAAGCGACCCAACTTTCAGCAAGTCGGCAGCCGCAGCCATTACCAATGAAGACATTGTCCGTTGGAATGCCGCAGGCAACAATGCATCTGCCACCATTACCAATGATGACATCACCAACTGGAACAACAAGTTGAGTGCTGAAACCGATCCATTATACAAGGCATCGGTAGCCGCTGGCATTACCAAGGTAGACACCATGCACTGGAACGAGTACAACAAGTCGGTAGCTTCAAAAATCACCAGCAGCGACATCAGCAACTGGAACAACAAGCTAACCCATGAAACCGACCCAGAGTTTAAGGCATCGGCAGCAGCAACCATCACCAACCAAAACATCTTGAGTTGGAACAACAAGCTAGACAGCTATACCGAAACCGATCCACTCTACAAGATGTCTATTGCCGCAGGCATAACAAAGGAAGACACTGCACGTTGGAACAACAACGGCAAATTGCCATCTTCAAAAATCAGCGAAGCTGACATTGCAAAGTGGAACAACAAGCTAGACAGCTATAAAGAGACAGACCCATATTATTCAGTTTCAGTAGCATCAAAAATCACAGCAACCGACACCAGCAAGTGGAACAATTACGCGAACCTTCCTGCAGCAAAAATTACAGCATCTGACATCAAGAATTGGAACAACAAGTTAGTAGAAGAATCAGATCCAACATTCAGTGCATCGGCAGCAGCAAAGATTACAGCTACCGACATTGCCGCATGGAACAAGAAGCTAGACAGCTATACAGAAACCGAACCTGCATTTAACGCATCGGTCGCAGCCAAGATTAGTGCCGCAGACACTGCACGTTGGAACAAGAAGCTAGACAGCTACACAGAAACTGAACCTGCATTTAACGCATCGGTTGCGGCTAAAATTACCGCAGCAGACACCGCAGCATGGAACAAGAAGCTTGCCACTGAAAGCGACCCTACCTTTAACGCATCGGTTGCAGCAGGCATCACCAAAGAAGATACTGCACGTTGGAACAAGCCGGCAACCTTCACAGAAGCAGATCCGACCTTCAACGCATCGGTTGCAGCTGGCATCACTAAAAAAGATACAGCAAACTGGAATCTTTACAAGAAATCGGTAGCAGCCTCTATCACCCAAGACGATGTTGACTACTGGAACGACATTGTAAACCAGATGCCACAGAACGTTAGCGACCTCTACAACGACGCCAAGTACGTAAAGAAGAACGAAATGGACTACGCCGTTCAGAATTCAGCACAGTATTTGGTTAACGGTATTTTGTACTATGTAGACTCACTCGGCACCGCAAACGACAGTTTGCACAAGGTTGCAATGGACTCAATTAAAGAAGTTAAGAACGACATTGCAACTGCCGCAGCAACCATTTCGAAGATGCCAGCCGCAAGCATCACCAACACCAATATTGCAAACTGGAACAACAAGCTTGACAAGGAAAGCGACCCATTGTATTCGGCTTCAATAGCATCTGGCATTACCGCCGCAGACACTGCTGCATGGAACAAGGCGACCAAGACACCAGCCAATGCCATTACAGAAACAGACATTGAGAACTGGAACAACAAGTTAAGCACCTACAAGGAAACAGACCCGGTCTTCTCGGCTTCAATTGCATCAAAAATTACGCAAGCGGTAGTAAACAAGTGGAACAACAAGCTAGACGAAGAAACAGACCCTAAATACAGTGCTTCAGTTGCAGCAGGCATTACAAGTGCAGACACAACCGCTTGGAACGAAGCAACCCGTATGCCAGCAAGCAGCATCACCGAAAGTGACATTGAATACTGGAACAACAAGTTGAGCACCTACAAGGAAACAGACCCTTTATTTAAGGCATCGCTTGCATCGAAGATTACCCAGAGCACCGTTAGCTACTGGAACAACAAGCTTGACAAGGAAAGCGACCCTGTGTTCGACGCATCGGCAGCAGCCTCAATCACCAAAGCAGACATTGCACGTTGGAACGAGAAAGCAGACGGCACATTGACCCCTGAAGACGTTGCAAGATGGAACAGCAAACTTGACAAGGAAGTTGACCCAGCATTCAACGCATCGGTAGCAGCCGGCATTACCAAGGCTGACACTGCACGCTGGAACAAGAATGGTACAATTGAAAACGATCCGGTGTTCGAAGCTTCACCAGCAGCAAGAATCACAACTGCCAACCTCGACAACTGGAACAAAGCTTCAAATATCGTGTTCAACAAAGTAAACGATTGGAACAAGAAGCTAGACGAAGAAAGCGACCCTACATTCAATGCATCGGTTGCAGCAGGCATTACAACAGAAGACACTGCACGTTGGAACAAGAACGCAGCAGGTATGGCTTCTGAAAGCGACCCTGTATTCGACGCATCGGTTGCTGCTGGCATTACAACAGAAGACATTACCCGATGGAATGCATTGGCAAGTTCACCAGCCAAGTACATTACCATTGACCAGATTAACAGATGGGAAAACAAGGTTAGCACTGAAAGTGACCCTGTATTCAATGCATCGGTGGCTGCAACCATCAAATCTTCAGACATCACTGAATGGAATAATAAGTTATCGACAGAAAGCGACCCTGTATTCGATGCATCGGTGGCTGCAGGCATTACAACAGAAGACACTTCACGATGGAACCAAACAGCCCACATGCCAGCAAGCCAAATTAAGGATGATGACATTCAAAACTGGAACAACAAGTTGGATTCATACACCGAAACCGATCCAACATTCAACGCATCGGTTGCCGCTAAAATCACTAAAGAAGACACCGCACGTTGGAACCAAAAGGTTGATGCAGTTCCAACCAAAGTAAGTGCTTTTGAAAACGATGCTGAATATATTACAAAGGCAGAGTTTGATAAATATAAAGACAGTGTAAACAACGAAATAAATCAGCTCAAAATTCTCGTTAATACACTAGTGACAACCATTAACGCTCAAAAATATCCGGTAACAATAGTTCCTACTACAGGTGGAACTGTTACAGGCGGTGGCTATTTTGTTAAGGACTCAACCATTACCATTAAAGCAATTCCTGCAGAGGGCTACAAATTTGAAAAATGGAGTGATGGTAATACCGAACCAGAAAGAAATATAAAAGTAAGCAGCGACATTTACTTAACTGCAACATTTATAGAAGACGAGTATGCATTTATAGATTTAGGCTTACCATCGGGAAAAAAATGGTGCATAAAAAATATAGGAGCAAGTAATCCTGCATCGGTTGGCACTGAACTTTCTTATGGCGATAATTATGGCAATATTGGCAATATACCAAGTAAGGAAGATTTTAACGAACTAAAAACCTACTGTACAAAGTCAGGTAATAAATTTACTGGTCCAAACGGGAAATCGATTGTTATACCTCAAAACCATCAATACTTGACGACATCAACATCATTAAACGGTTTATACCGATATGTTGAAGGTATGGGAATGTCAAATAAAGAATATGACATTGTTTACACCACAAGTTTTACATTCCAATTGAGAACCGTAAAATAAAACAGAATCAAAAATCGGTGTGGCAACGCAAGTTTCCACACCGATTTTATTTTATGAAAACGATTAGAATGAACTGCAAGAGTTTGTCACTTGCACTAAAAACCATTTCATAAGGCTAGGAACATTTTTTGATTTCTAAAAAAACAGATATATTCGTTTTCGAAAAAATAACCTAAATTTGTCGCAAACATAAATACGCTTACAATCATGAATCAATCAAAGCAATATGAATATTGTCCATCGGAAGACGAACGTATCTCTATCTTCATTGCTTCTTGTATTGAATCTGCAGCAAAAGCTATAGGAGTATCTCCCGAGTCGATGTACTTACGTATGGTGAAAATAAATCTGATTAAAGACTACATTATACCATGCTACAACGTATTGCATAGCGAAAGCAGACAACACGTTACAGAAGACATTCTAAAGACAATTGACATCTGGGAAAAAAAGAAAGGAGTTGTAAATGATTGAAGTTTATCACGGTGGCGTAGAGAAAATAGAAAAACCTTTGGCGAAAATAGGCAGAGACAATCTGGACTTTGGCAAAGGTTTCTATGTAACACGAAGATTACAACAAGCAAAGGAATGGGCAGAAAGAACTGCACGCCAAAGGATAGAATCACCAGTAGTAAATATCTATAGTTTGGATATTGACAAACTTGAGATTTACCGATACAAAAAGTTTGAACATTACGATAGAGAATGGCTGAATTTCATTGTTTCGTGCAGAAAAGGATATGATGCTGCAATTGACTATGATTGCGTAGAAGGTGGAGTTGCAAATGACCGTGTAATTGATACAGTTGAAGGTTTTATTAATGGAACCATTGACGAAGAACATGCCATTAGGGAGCTATCAAAACACTCCCCTAACAACCAAATATGCATTTTAAATCAAGAGATAATAGACAAATACTTAGAAGCTGTTTAAAAATTTTACGAAAGAATTCTTATTGGGCATTTTATGAATCTTTTTTGTCTATTTTGAATGGTTTTTCAGTCACAATGGAGTTCCCATTGCTCCTTTCAAAACCATTCAAACTATCCTAAAAAATCTCTCATAAAATTCGCCAATAAAAAAATTTAAACAGCTTCTTAAACTTTGTAAACATCTTGTGATATGTTAAGTGACTTGAATATGTGGAATAAAATAGGACGAATAGTTACTCGTCTATCTGAACGTCTCGATATTGATATAGAAAAATCATTTGATCTTTTCTACACATCCAAGACTTGTAAAAACTTACACGACCCCCAAATGGGACTTTATTTATTAGGAGACAATTGTATTGTTGATGAACTAATAGAGGAAATTAGAAATGGTCGAGATAAGTAGACTGATCTTATGCAGGAAATACGAACCTATCTATTCAGACTTATATTTGCGGCGATTATCTTAATGCCTTATGCAGGTTGCTGTGCAAACAACTGGCCTGTACCGGCCGACTTCCAATCGCAGCTAGACAACCTTGCTATGGGGCTGATTGTTGAAAACGGCACACCCAAGGAACAGATTCTAGCGCTACAAACATGGATAAACGAGAACATTGCCTACGATGAAACCACGAACGAGGTTCAGAAGGAATGGGACACAGACCAAATGGCCTACCTGACTTGTTCGTCGAGGAAAGGTAACAGCTTTCAAGTAGCAAACCTGCTGTCCGTTCTAGCCCAAAAGATGGGGATAGGCGTATTCGTCATAAAAGGCTATATGGTAAAAGAAGATGCAAATGCCACATGCCACGATTGGTGCGGTTGCATGATTGACGGACAACCCTACCTAACAGACCCCACCTGCGGATGCCAACCATTCAGCAAGAACGACAAGCACTACCTGGCACACCCCGACAGCCTTAAATTCACCTACATTCCGTTTGACCCATTGATGCAACTGCGCCCTACCATGCTGACTTATGAGCAACAAGAAAAGAAAATAGACGCAGACACAGCCAACAACAATGGTTGGTTAGACTCGTTAAACGCCTACCTAAAGCAAGATGCCCATACGCAGAAGAAAGCAGTCTACAAACGCATGGAACCAGACGGAGAACACAACAAACTGGTAACTGCAGAACTAACGCGATTGAAAAATGCCATTGAAGACGAAACCATATCCCTTCAAATTAAGCGTAGCGAAAACATCATGTACAAGCTGAGCGACTTGCACAACTGGATAGTGGACCTGAACTTTATGAGTTCGAGCATTGAGCGAACCATAATGAATAAGATAGATGGCATTAGTGGCGAACTTGATGATATGACGGCCCAATTAAACGCCATTACAAACAGAAAGAAGACCTTACGCTATAAGGTGGCTAAAGACCGAATTGATGAAGAAAGGCAAATGCTGAACAAATGTGAGAATCTACTAAAAAAGAAAAAGAAACGGTGATGTGCCGTTTCTTTTCAATTTATTCAAACTGTTTGTTACTGCCTGTTGTTGGGAACATAGGTAAACTGCATATTGCTTACCGCTTCTTGTGAAGAATGACAGTCGTGATGGTCACACGCATCGCCAGAGTCTTGAAGGGTACCATTGAGGTACGATGCAATCACGTCGTCTACCCTACCGCTGCAACCACGAACGACACTAATACCATGGTCGGACAACTTATTGAATGCCCCCATACCCATGTTGCCAGCCAACATGAGTGTGATGCCCATTTGCTGCATGACGCTTGCAATGTTAGACTTGCAGCCACAGCCTTGCGGAGAATCTAAACGTTCTTTTCCGGTTACTGTGTTATTTTCGTCGATGTGAAAGATGGTGTAATAGGCACAATGACCAAAATGATCGTCGACCAGATTGTCTACTGTTGGTATTGCAATGTGTTTCATATCCAATATTCTTACTTAATTTCAGAAAGTTGTGAGTTGATAGTTGATGAGATGAGGTTGACATCGTTCTCGGTCTTTGTGCGTACCAAGAACAATGAAGAGTCGAGGCGAACGGTAAGGTTGCCCTTCTTGTCGAGCTGGAGCATATAGTCGGACGACTGGTATAAGATGTCGGCAGACTGCTTGAAATACTTGTTAATTCGCGATTTCATCTGCTGACGCGTTTCGGGAATAGACAAGTTAGGTTCGTTGCCAACCGAACCACCCAAAAGGCGGTAAAGGGCATTGAAACGTTTCTGATAGACCTCGAAACGGCGGTTGTAGCTTTCGAGTTCCTTCGCAGAAGAAGGCAAACGGAAATTGAGTCCCCCATTCTGCATTTCGAAAAGCACCAACGCATAGTAAGCCTTTTCCTTGGTATGGATAGGACCATCGAGCTTACGGTCGATTATCGGCAAGAAAATATTTTCGCGTGTTGCGTCAATCAAGATAGGACTGCGCTCGGTATTCTTTAATAGATAAATATCGAAGAGCTGCTTGTAGTAGCCCGAATAGAGGAACTGCCCGTTCACCTCTTCACTCTTTGGAATTATGACCACGTCGCAGCTAAGCAGCTTCACATACCGGTCAACAAAATCGAGCAACTGGCTCACCACCGAAGTCAACGTCTTGAAATCAACCTTAAGGAAATTGTGGTAGAGCTTGCTGTTGACAAACGAAGAACCTATGCTGACCAAGAAAGCCGGAGCTGTGTCGTAAAGCGAGCTCATACCCAACTTGCCATAAAGCTGGTCGATGCAGAAACGAGCCGTGGTGATGTTCTTCATATATTCCTCTAACTGACGGCGTTTATCCTCGTCGTAAGCCGGAGCTAGGAATCCGCAAATCTCGCTAAAGAGGTTTGAATCGGTTTGCTGGTAATGTTCAGCCACTTTAGGGATGTAGACGAAGTTGAGACCTGCCTGCTTAAATTCGAGTGCCAACTGGCGGTAGTGCTCGGTTATAGCCTTGTGAGCAGAAGGGGTGTGTTTTGATTCAACATAAAGAATCTGCTCCTCGGCAATAGACAAGTTCGGCACATTTACCGATATGAGTTCAGCATCTTCGGTGAGGCAAAGTTCCAAAGCAATGAGCAACAGCGCCTCGGACTTGGTGCAACTACCGTCGGACAAAGAAAGATTGCGGACATCGTCGAGCAAAGCCATCCTTTCCTTTTCGGAAAAGATGGACGATTTTAACAGATTAAAAGCGTCGGCAAGCGTGACAGAGTCGACCTGCAAGTCGGAAGAAAGTGAATACTTGCGCTTGAAGGACTGGAAAATAGCCATTTCGCCGGCATCGAGCACCGTGTCGGCCTTAATGAAATCGATGAAAATGCGCAGAATTGCGGTACGTTCCTGTAAAGTCATAAAACAAGCTTAAAAACCTAGTAAACCCCTAATACTCGACTTTTTGGCCAGCGTCTCCTTGTCTTCAACCTTAACAACGGCGTCGTTGCCCGAAGGCTGGTCCTCTTGAATGAGTTCGGAACCCGTCATCAAGAAATAAAGGTTCTGCAACTGGTGCAAATAGGCAACAGCCTTGCCCGTAGATTGCTGACCCACATAAAAGTTGAAAGTATTATTGGCATTAGAGCACAGCAAGAAATTGCCATGCGAATAGACACGATTTGGGGAAACCTCGAACTCGACCTTGAAACCAAGGCGAAACAAGAGCGATTCGGACAAGAAAATAGGGTTGATGACCTGCTTCTCGAGCAAAAAACGTTCGTTTTGCGACATGGTGAGCAAGTCGGTAGCTGTAATAGCAGTCTCCTTATTATCGATATAAATGTGGTTTCCGATGCGAAGTTCCTTAGAGTTCATGGCAATATTGATTTTGTATTCGGTAAAGATACAAATTTATAGTTGACGGTGTACAATGCACTGTTTACAATTTGCAGATAGACCACCCCACATAATGTTCCAACACCATACCATGGCAACGGTTATCAGAACAGACAATGGTTGGCAAGCGTCGGAGACACTTGGCTACCGTTGCCTGTTTAAGATGTTCCGCTCGTGTTTACGCACTCGCAGTGGGAGTAAGGGTTCACCATTGGAAATCAAAAATATGAAAACATGATTCAAGGCAACAATTCAACTTGCGCCTTGATTTTTCCATTGGCTATATTTTCCTCGATCTTGTCTAACATTGCTTGGCGGTTAGAAAAAACAGATATTAACTTGTTCTTACAATCGTCTAATTTACCATAATACTCTTCAAAGATACTCTTAAAATTTGCATAAGCTTCCTCCATATCTGTAATAGCTTGTTCGAACAACGATTCATCATTTAGAAACGTAGCCATATATACCTTCATATTGATTATTGCACTTTGATCTGACGGCACATAATATCGTTTTTTAGAATGTGTATCGATAACTTTAAGAAGACTATCCTTATGTATGTTTTTTTTCAAATCTAAA
>JAKSKR010000041.1 GCA_024401645.1 Paludibacteraceae bacterium
TTTAGAATCAGCCTTCGGGCTGATTTTATTGTTTTATAGCGTTTTTAGGCTATATTTGCAGATATAATTAATAAGTTAGACGTTTACGGATCTAATACTGCACCGGTTAAACATTCTAGTGATAAAGGTCAAAAAACACATTTTCATTCGACAAGAAATGGAGAAAAAATGCATGGTGGAAAAAATGTTCATTATACAGTTGAATCTACAAAAAATAATCCAGAATGAAAATAGATTATAAAAAAATGTGGTTAACAGTTGTTCAAATTAAAGCATGTAAAGGCTTTGATTTGAATGACTTGATAGACAAGGACGAAGATGATAATAACAAATATATTGGAGCCTGGGTCAATGTATTAGTTAAAGCAAGTACAATTACTGAAGTTGTATACATCCTTAATGAAGGGTTAAAAGAATTACAATTTGAAGTTGTATTTATTGATAAAATTTCTAATATGGCGTCTTTAGTAGAAGAAAATGAAGTGAGTCAAGAAATAATATCTGATGCGGATTCTTTGTTTGGCTCTGATTATAAATATGTCTTTTGCGATGAGCTCTGGCCATATGTTTAAGTGTTGCACAGAAATTGATAATTGTGTTTAATTTCAAAAACTCAGTAGATGTGTTGAATGCCTGTATGTAATTTCTTGATTTATATATATTTGTAAATTTACCGATGTTTAATGTTGCATGTGTGGATAATTGTTCATCGATACGATATCTTTTACTACCAATGCAATGTTAATAGAATTGGCAGACATGCATTCTTTGTTTTCCTAGGATTACGAGTTTGATGCCAACCAAATGTATCGCTAAGCATTATAGATGATTATGAATTAAGTTGTTATGTATAATTCTAAGCCTCATTTGTTGTCTAAAAAACACATGATTTACGACATATTCTATAATTTATAAAGAATACTTAATTTCAATTTGCGAAAACCACTGCACATTTCAAATTGAATGTCTTCAACTTGGATGCTTACAAATTTTTGCATTATGAGAACTTTCCCAACAGCCTTTATTTTATTGACTTTATTAGCAATTGCCCTAAAATTTATTGCTTTTTGTTTTTTCCTTGGTCTTGGTTTCCTTGGGGGCCTTTTTGTAATAGGCATCCTTAATCCAATAATACTTGGTGTTATAGCATACCATAAGTATTATTTAGTTACGGAGGAAGAGTACGCAGGGGTGAAGGCTGTTGTTATGGTTGCAGGTGCGTGGATTGTCAGTTTTCTCATATTCTTTATGTTTTCCATGAATCTTTTCAACGGGTATCATGGGTAATTTTTCGTCAGACATTCTCTACGACAACCATCTCGTGTTGGACACTTACAAGCAATTCACAAATAAAATTCTAAATACTTACATATGGAAAATGTAAATTTGATTTTGGAAAGTCTAAAGCAGACTTTAATAGGTATTGATCATCCAATTCTTAAAGAGGCAAGTAAACCATTGGATATAAACTTGATTAAGGACCTTTTGACATGGAATAAGTTTGGACTAGAGGAAAACTTTTTAGCATTATATCAGGTTTGCAATTGGCTATATGGACCAAAGTTGCTCAACGAGAAATATGTAGAATTGTCTTCATTTGGGGTATTGGTAGATTTCAGATCCTTAATATCTATTCATGCAGAAAACCACAGAGATCATAAATGTTGGAAAAAAAAGTTACCCTTGATGACAAATAAAAAAGGAGACTTTATTCTTATTGATATGGATGTGAAGAGTAAAAGCTATGGAAAATTGTACGCTTGTGTTACAGGCGATTTCATGTTTTTAATGGAATCGACTTCTGAGTTGGTTTCAGTATATGACAGTATTCCATCTTTTATTAGAACTATTGTCGAGTGCTATAAAACAGGTACTTATCAATTAGAAGATAGAATCTTGAGAGTTGATAAAGAGAAAGAAAGAGAGATTTCAAAAGCTTTAAATCCTGAATCAGATTTCTGGAAATGATATGAAAGAATTGCTGGCAGAGTAGGATAAAGTTAAAAAAAATATCTGATTATCCGACCACAATAATATTGGTGCTCCTATAGCAAAATAGAAAGCAAACATCTGAACAATTTTCGAGATGCTTGCATATATAAACCGAATCTTGGCTTCCAACCCCTCCGGCGATAGCCGGACGCACAGAAACAGCCCGTTTCCCAACGGACTGTCCCTTCTTGTCAAATATGTTTACGCAACATTCAATAGTTGTTGTTTTTTCCTCTTGGTCTGTAAACATCCAACTTCGAAAAAATATCTAGTTGGATGTTTACTTTACTGTTTACGTTACCTACCGCCCCAACTAGTAATTGCCCCAAAAACAAACCACCCCAAACATGCTTGTGAACATTTGGGGTGGTTATTACTAATATTATTAAGAAGTTGTTTGAAATTTTTACGAAAGAATTCTTATTGGGCATTTTATGAATCTTTTTGTCTATTTTGAACGGTTTTTCAGTCACAATGGAGTTTCCTTTGATCCTTTCAAAACCATTCAAGCTACCCTAAAAATCTCTCATAAAATTCGCCAATAAAAAAAATTAAACAGTTTCTTAATGATTATTCGTTTAGCACAGAAACCTAATGGTTATTTACTTACGGAAGAAACGTCCTACGACAGGAACCGCAGTAATTGGCAAATCGCGTTTAAATAACAATGCCAAATAAGCCCCCAACATTACCACATTCTGCAAGTAGGCCAAGACACCGGTCAAAGGCGAGATGCGACTAACGGCAAACATAGCCATTGCCACAACGGCATAAAGGCCTATGGACTTAAGGTCGTAGTTGACCGGATAGTAGTGCTGACCGGCAAAGTAAGAAACCAGCGTAATGGTAGAAAAACAAATTAGCGATGCAACCGCCGAAGCCCAATAGCCCCAACCAGGCACACCCACCACGTTAACAACCAAGGTAATGACAAGGCCAACCACCGAGAAGATGGCTCCGAAATGGGTCTTATCGGTCAACTTGTACCACAACGACAAATTGAAGTAAACGCCTTGGAACAAGTAAGAAACCAAGACAACCGGCACAACAGCCAAACCTTCCCAATAGTCTTTATTGATAATCAGTTTCAAGACGTCGAGGAAGAAGACCATACCCAAGAAAATGAGCAGCGAGAAAATGACGAAGAACTTCATGGCATCGGCATACTCCTTTTTCTTGTCCTCGCCCTTGTTCTTGGCAAAGACGAATGGCTCGTAGGCATAACGGAAAGCTTGGGTAAACATCATCATCACCATTGCCACCTTAAAGCAAGCGCCGTATATACCCAACTGGGTTTGTGCCTCTTCAACCGTATGTCCGCCCCACGTGTATATGATTGGGAAAAGAATCTTGTCGAGAGTCTGGTTCATGATGCCAGCCACACCGAGGATGAGCAATGGGAATGAATAGCGTAAGATTTTCTTCAACAAAGGCTTGTCGGTTGAAAAGCCTGCCGCCTTTACTTCGGGCAACAACATCACCACCTTACTAATGGTAGAAATGAAGTTGGCAACAAACACATAGCCAACACTATAGGTAGGATTGAACCACCCCACCAGCGAAGAACCGTTCTTGTAAAGGAAAGGGCACAAAACCAGGAAGAAGACATTGAAGAAGATGTTGACCGCAATCATGATGAGGTTAACCATGGCAAACTTAACCGCCTTGTTCTTGTAACGAAGGTAAGCCATTGGTATGCAGCAGAAAGCATCGATAGCCACCGTAACGCACATGATGGACACAAAATCGGCGTGTCCGTCAATCTGCAAGGCCGACGCCATGTTTGGCGACAGCAAGACAGCAATGACCGAGAAAATGGTAGACGTAAATGCCACGCACCACAACACCGTGCTGTAGACCGACTTCGGATTATTTTCCTCCTTATTTACAAAACGGAAGAAACCCGTTTCCATTCCATAGGTTAAAATCACCATGAGCAATGCCGTCCAAGCATAGATGTTGGTGTAGATACCATACTCTGATTGACTTGCCAACACGAAGGTGTACATGGGCGCCAAACACCAGTTGAGGAAACGCCCGAAGATGCTGCTCACGCCATAAATGGCAGTTTGGGCAGCCAGTTTTTTCATTTCAGCCATCTTATTAGATAAATTAACGCCACAAAGTTAAAGCGCAAAGACGAGAATAACGAATAAAAGCAACCATATAACAAAAAAAAGAGACCTTGCAGGTCTCTTCTTATAAGGTCATGATACCTTAAGACTAAATTAGTCAAGAAGCTTTGAGCTAGCCTTGAACTTAGCAACAGTCTTTTCAGGAATCTGAATCTTAGCCTTAGTTGCAGGGTTGATGCCTTCGTGAGCAGCCTTAACGGTAGTAGAGAAAGTACCAAAACCAACCAATGCGATAGAGTCGTTCTTCTTAAGAGCGCCCTTAACAGCATCCATAAATGCGTTCAATGCCTTTTCGCTATCAGCCTTAGTCAACTGAGATGCTGCTGCAATAGCATCTACCAATTCGCTTTTATTCATAAATAAAGGAAAAATTAAAAGTTTAAAATTCTGAATGATTATTTAACAGACAAGAAACCGACAGGGATTTAGTAAGAATATTACCCTTCCCCGCTTGTTTTTCATCGCTCAAAAGTAAACATAAAACAACAAAAAACAAATATTGCGCCCAAAATTTTCCAACAATTGACAGAATATTCATCACATTAGTCTATTATAAGCACTTACAATGGCAAAAAAACGGCTGAATCCAATAAAAATAAGTAAATTTGCAAAATAGAATTTTAAACACGAAAGAAGACACAACATGCCACAAAACGGCTCAACGTTCAACCTCATGACTCCAGGTGTAAAATACCTGCTCATGATTAACATAATCATGTGGTTATTCGACCACACCAATCAGAATTTGCATTTGATTGGCATAGACCTGTTCGACTACCTGGCACTCCACTATTGGGAATCGTCGACATTCAATCCGGCACAAGTCATCACTTACATGTTCATGCACGACCGCACCACCCTGGTACACCTTGCATTCAACATGTTCAACCTATGGATGTTTGGCCGAATGATGGAACAGAATTGGGGGACATCGCGTTTCCTTATGTTCTTCTGCATTTGCGGCATAGGCGGAGCCCTAGCCCAAGAGGCATCGTGGACCTACCTTTATGCCGGCAAGTCGACAGCCGACCTTACCATTCCGTTCTTTGGCGAAGACATCACCAACAACGGAACCCTTTCACGTTTCAGCATTAACGGGTGCAAGATAGATGGTTTAGAGAACCTACGCGATTTCTTGCTAGCGTTTCCAACCACGGTTGGCGCATCGGCAGGCACATTCGGCATTATGGTGGCTTTTGCCATGACTTTTCCGAACATTCCGCTCTACTTCTTCTTCATTCCATTCCCAATAAAGGCAAAGTACATGATTGGCTTCTTTATTGTGCTGGAAGTGTTTGAAGCCCTATTCAGAACTGGCGGCCTTAGCGACAACGTTGCCCACCTTGCCCACCTTGGCGGTGTTCTGTTTGGCGTCTTACTCATCCTCTGGTGGCGAAAGACCGGAGAAGACAGAGGTCCATTATTCTAACCCAAGTAACCAATATGAGCGATTCACTCACCGAGCTAAAGTCCATGTTCAAGCAAGGCGACTTGCTGACCAAGCTGATATTCATTAACTGCGCAGCCTACCTGGCCGTTGCCATGCTTGGCCTTATAGCCTACCTGTGTAAGCTAGGGTTCTCACCCAACGACTTCCTGGCACTGCCGGCAGCCTTCTCAAATGCCATTGGCAAGCCTTGGACGCTGTTGACCTACATGTTCACGCACAACCATTTTTTCCATTTCATCTTCAACATGCTAATGTTGTATTGGATGGGAAAGATTTTCCTATACTTCAACCAGGCACGCGACATTGTTAACCTATATATATTAGGCGGCTTTGCCGGCGGACTGACCTTCATTGCCGCATACAGCCTGTTTCCCGCCCTCAACTACCAAGCCGGCTACACCGTTTTGGTTGGCGCATCGGCTTCCATACTCGCCATTCTGGCAGCAGCCGCAACGCAACAGCCCGAAATGCCTATAAAGCTAACCTTACTTGGCGAGATAAAGATGAAATGGATTGCGATTGCCGTTATTGCAATGGGCGTCCTTTCGGACTACGCCACCAATCCTGGCGGCTGCATTTCGCACCTTGGCGGCGCCGTTTGCGGCTTCTTCTACGCCAAGGAACTACGCAAGGGCAAGAACATAGCAGCCTGGGTGGGCCGGTGCATCGACTCGGTTGTGAACCTTGTAGCCCGCACAAGGGGCAACGCAAAAGGCAACGCCAAATTTAAAGTGGTGTATGACCGCGACAAAGATGGCAAACAGAACACAGTAGACGAAGACTACAACATGCGAAAGAAAAACGCCAACGACGAGATAGACGCCATACTTGACAAGATTAAGATTAGCGGCTATGGTTCGTTGACAAAGGAAGAGAAAGAAAAGCTCTTCAACGCAGGGAAATAAACAGAAAGTAAAATGTTAAGCAAATTACTCAAATATCCCCTTCTGCTCATCACCCTTCTATTGGCGCTGTGCCTATTCGTTGGTTCGGCATCGGCATGGATTCGTCCTTCCACCTCGATGTTGCCCACCTACCTAGGCGTAGCCTTTCCGGCAATAGCCCTACTGAACATCTTGATGGGGCTCTTCTGGATTACGAAATTCAAGTGGTACCTTGCCATACCAACGCTGTCGATCATTCTATGCGGGCACAACCTGCAGAAGACGATAGGCCTACACAAGCAAAGCGGCAAGGCAACCGAAACAGAAGGTGACGAGGGGAAGAAACTGAAAATTTTGAGCTACAACGTCAAGCTCTTCGACTTCTACAACAAGAAGACACAGATACTGAACTATCTGCTAGAGCAAGATGCCGACGTGGTCTGCCTTCAAGAATTCGGCTACTACACCGGCAGCGAGACACGCTTCCTAGACAGGAAGATGATTATGGCAGAAATGGCGAAGAAATATCCACACCACCACTTTAGCCAAAGCGACCTGAAAATGAAAGGCACCTACGGCATGGCCACTTTCTCGAAGTACCCAATGGTGAAGCACGAGAACGTGGGGGTGGAAAGCAGATACGAGTCGGCCATCTACTCCGACCTGAAGGTAGGCAACGACACCGTTAGAGTCATCAACCTACACCTGGAGTCGAACAAGCTAACCACCAGCGACCGCAACACCTTGCAGCACCTTCTGGTAAGCGACAGCACCAACAACAAGGCAAAAGCGCTGAACAAGAAGATAAGCGAGGCCTACAACATTCGCGAAAAGCAAGCCGACAAGGTGGCTGAATTGGTAAACGCAAGCACAATGCCAGTGGTAATATGCGCCGACATTAACGACGTGCCAGTGTCGTACACCTACAGTACCCTCATCGGCCAAAAGCTGACCGATTCCTTCGTAGAAAAAGGAACAGGCTACGGCGCCACCTACAACGAGGGCCTTATTAAGTTCAGGATAGACGACATAATGCACAGCAAGGAACTGAAGGCATTAAGTTACAAGAAAGACAAAGTTCCCTACTCCGACCACTACCCCATCGTCGTAGAACTAGGAATAGGGGAATAACATAAGACAGAAAAAAACAAACCGAAAATGGAGAACAGCATAAAAATAGAATTTCCCAACAGTAAGAAAATCTACATGCAGGGAAAACTCTTTCCAGAAGTGAAAGTCGGCATGCGCCAAGTAACCCTCACCCCAACCGTAACAATGGTCGACGGCAAGAGGGTGATGGAACAGAACGCACCGGTAACCATTTACGACACCAGCGGTCCGTTTGGCGATGCCAATATGACGGTCGACCTTAAGAAAGGTCTGCCACGTATGCGCGAAAGCTGGATTGAACAGCGTGGCGACACCGAAGTGTTGAAGGAAATCAGTTCGGAATATGGCCGCATGCGCCGCGACGACCGTAGCCTAGACCACCTCCGTTTTGAACACATTGCCCTTCCACGCCGTGCAAAGGCTGGTAAGCAGATTTCGCAAATGTACTACGCCAAGCAGGGCATCATCACCCCTGAAATGGAATACGTAGCCATTCGCGAAAACATGAACTGCGAAGAGCTGGGCATAAAGAGCCACATCACCCCCGAATTCGTACGCGACGAGATAGCAGCCGGCCGTGCCGTGTTGCCAGCCAACATTAACCACCCCGAAGCAGAACCAATGATTATTGGCCGCAACTTCCTGGTGAAAATCAATACAAACATCGGCAACTCGGCCACCACCTCTAGCATTGAAGAAGAAGTTGAGAAAGCCGTTTGGAGCTGCAAATGGGGCGGCGACACCCTTATGGACCTTTCTACCGGAGCCAACATTCACGAAACACGCGAATGGATTGTCCGCAACTGTCCGGTTCCTGTAGGTACCGTACCTATTTACCAGGCCCTTGAAAAGGTGAACGGCGATGCCGACAAGCTAGATTGGGAGCTCTTCCGCGACACCCTAATTGAACAATGCGAACAAGGCGTAGACTACTTCACCATTCATGCCGGCATCCGCTTGAAGAACGTACACCTTGCCGAAAAGCGATTGACCAAGATTGTTTCGCGCGGAGGTTCCATCATGAGCATCTGGTGTAAGAAAAAGAACAAGGAAAGTTTCCTATATGAACACTTCGACGAGATTTGCGACATTCTAGCACAGTATGACGTAGCCGTAAGCCTAGGCGACGGACTTCGCCCAGGCTGCACAGCCGACGCCAATGACGAAGCGCAGTTTGCCGAACTAGACACCCTTGGCGAATTGGTACAACGCGCATGGGCAAAGAACGTGCAAGCCTTCATTGAAGGTCCTGGTCACGTGCCAATGCACAAGATTCGCGAAAACATGGACCGCCAGATAAAGAGCTGCCACGAGGCGCCATTCTACACCCTTGGTCCATTGGTAACCGACATTGCCCCTGGCTACGACCACATTACTAGCGCCATTGGCGCAGCACAGATTGGTTGGTCTGGCACCGCCATGCTTTGCTACGTAACCCCTAAGGAGCACCTTGCCCTACCAAATCGCGAAGACGTGCGTGCCGGCGTTGTTACCTACAAGATTGCCGCACACGCAGCCGACCTGGCCAAAGGACACCCAGGTGCAGCCATCCGCGACAATGCGCTCAGCAAGGCCCGCTACGACTTCCGTTGGAAAGACCAGTTCAACCTGTCGCTCGACCCAGAACGTGCAAAGGAATACTTTATGGCAGCCGGCCACACCGAAGGCGAATACTGCACCATGTGCGGACCAAACTTCTGCGCTGCCAAGCTGTCGCACGACCTAGAGAGCTGCAAGAACAACTAAAGGCTACGGCACAATGGCAATAGTCGCCCTCATTTCCATACAAGAATTTTGACAAAAAAGACCGGAAAGTTTTGGTTAAGAAATGAGAAAGTCGTAATTTTGCACCCGATTAATTCACTATACAAAACAAATATTATGTATCTAGATTCTGCAAAGAAAGCCGAAATCTTCGGCAAGTACGGAAAGTCTAATACCGATACTGGCTCATGTGAAGCACAGATAGCGCTATTTTCATACCGTATTGCCCATTTGACTGAACACATGAAGTCAAATCACAAAGATTATACAACACAGCGCTCTCTTAAGGCATTGGTTGGTAAGCGTCGCCGCCAGCTCGACTACCTTAAGGAAAGAGATATCGAAAGATACCGCGCTATCGTTAAGGCTCTTGATCTTCGTAAGTAATTCTTACCGATCAAAAAAAAGACAAAGCACCAAGCAGAAATGTTTGGTGCTTTCTTTTTATGTGGTAATTCTGTTCAAACGCACCAATAGCTTTACCCTTGGCACCCTGCAATTGCACCGTTAAGCCTTTAGCATTTGGGACGGAAGAACAGAGTCTCACTTACAAAAGCAACCATTCCCGCGATAAGGATTCGGGAAAAAGTTTGCCAACAGCTTTCCGGTGCTGATTTTTCCGACTTGTTTGCCTTAAAATAAGAACGGAATAATTATATTTGTATATTAAGAATTAAAGGAATACCCGGTTGAAAAACAGAGTTTCCGAAATGCTGGTTCTGTGTATTGAAAACACGTCAGAACCAGTCATATAAAACGCCTTGCTGCACATGACGCGAGAACGAGAGGAGGGGATAAACTCCAAAAGAACTGTCGTCCACCGGCTAATACAACACAAAAAGATACAAGCAACGCGGCAAGGTAATAGTTAAACAATTAAAGAAGAAAAATTATGAGTAGAAGAAACAGCCGAGGTGGATTTGGCAAAAAGAGAAAAGAAAAAGAAAGCCGCCGCAGTAGCAACAGCGGAAACAGCAGAGCTTCAAGAATAGCAGAAAACTTCAGTTTCCGTGGTGGTCGCTTCGGCAAGCCACGCGAAAGCGAAAAAGGCAAAGGCCTTCGCAACGAGAAACGCAATGCCATTGAGCAGGCATTGGTCCGTTTCTTCTTCAAGAACCGCGACAAGGTGATGAACCACGCACAGGTTGCCGAGGCTATGAATGCCCGCCAGAAGGAAGAAATCTCTGAATTGGACCAGAACATCATTTTCCTTTACAAGCACGGACTCATTGTTGTTCCCGAAACCGGCAAGTACCAGTTCAACCCAGAGGTCAAGCTCTTTAAGGGCACACTCATCCGCAAGACCGGTTCAAAGATTGCATTCGTACCAGAAGGTGCCGAAAACAAAGACGGCGCCGACGAAGTGTTCATTGGCGAAGACAACATGAACCATGCCTTGGTGAACGACACTGTCCTCATCCGCAAGTTCGACTTCAAGAAGGAAGACAAGGAAATTGGCCAGGTAGTTGCCGTGCTTGAACGCGCCCGCGAGACCTTTGTTGGCGAAATCTGCCTTTCAGAGAAATTTGCATTCGCAAAAATGGACAAGCGTGCTTGCCCTAACGACATATTCATTCCACTAGACAAGACCAAGGGCGCCGAAGATGGCGACAAGGTGCTTGTTCGCTTCATTAGTTGGGAAGATGACGACAAGAATCCGAACGGTGAGGTTATTGAAGTGCTTGGCCACGCCGGCGACAACAACACCGAAATGCATGCCATTCTTGCCGAATATGGCTTGCCATACAGCTATCCAGAAGAGGTGAGCCGCTATGCCGACACCCTTTCTGGCGAAATTACCGAACAAGACCTAAAAGAACGCATTGACTACCGCGACGTGGTGACCTTCACCATTGACCCTGCCGATGCTAAAGACTTTGACGATGCCCTTTCAATTAAGAAACTAGACAACGGCCACTGGGAAGCTGGCGTACACATTGCCGACGTTAGCCACTTCATGAAGGAAGGCGACATTCTTGACCAGGAAGCCGTAGAACGTGCAACATCAGTCTACCTTGTAGACCGCACCATACCAATGTTGCCAGAATGCCTCTGCAACGTGTTGTGTTCACTCCGCCAAGACGAAGACAAGTTCGCATACTCTGTCTTGTTTGAAATGGACGACGATGCAAAGCTCTACAACTATAAGATTGCGCACACCATCATCCGCTCAAACCGCCGTTTCTGCTACGAAGAAGCACAGGAACGCATTGAGAAGAAAGAAGGCGACTTTGCAGAAGAAATCCTCATCCTCGACCGTTTGGCAAAGAAGATGCGCGACGAACGCTTCAAGAACGGAGCCATCAACTTCGAGAGCGAGGAAGTCAAGTTCAAGCTCGACGAAAACGGCAAGCCCCTCAGCGTTTACTTCAAGGTTTCGAAAGACGCCAACAAGCTGGTTGAAGAGTTCATGCTATTGGCCAACAAGACCGTTGCCGCACACATTGGTAAGGCAGCTGCCGGCAAGAAGGCCAAGACATTCGTTTACCGAATTCACGACACACCAGACCCTGAACGCTTGAGCAACTTGAACGAGTTCATCTCGAAGTTCAACTATAAGATTAAGACCGAAGGCAAGAACAACGAGGTTTCGAACTCAATTAACCAGTTGTTGAAAGACGTTAGCGGCAAGAAGGAACAGCACCTTATTGAAACCGTGGCTGTCCGCTCAATGGCAAAAGCCGTTTACTCAACCAACAACGTAGGCCACTATGGTCTTGCATTCGACTTCTATACCCACTTCACTTCTCCAATCCGCCGTTACCCAGACGTAATGGTACACCGCTTGCTTGACCTTTATGCAGCCGGTGCTCCTAGCCAGGACAAGAAGAAGTTTGAAGACCTATGCGAACACTGCTCGGCACAAGAAGTGCTTGCAGCCAACGCAGAACGTGCCTCTATCAAGTATAAGGAGGTTGAGTTCATGATGGACAAGGTGGGCAACATTTACCTTGGTACCATTTCGGGCATTCAGGAATGGGGACTTTACGTTGAGTTGAACGAGAACAAGTGCGAGGGTATGGTACCGGCTCGCGACTTGAACGACGACTTCTACATCTTCGACGAAAAGAACTACCAGATGATTGGCGAACACAGCCGCAAGACCTACCAGCTAGGCGAAGAGGTTGTGGTGCGCGTTGCAAAGTGCAACCTTGAAAAGAAACAGATGGACTTCGAAATGATTGGCAAGAAGGACGAAGTTAAGGACCTTGAAAAATTACTGAACAATGATCCTTCATAAAGTAAGCCGCCTTGCAGTTGCCGCAATGGCACTGGTATGCGCAGTTGCCACCTCGTCGTGCAACAAGCAGTCGAACGACCTAGAGAATGACAATTTGAAAGGGAAGGTGAAAACCCTTACCGAACGCAACTATATGGCCATTCAAGAATTCGACTCGGTTAGCAAAGGCGACCCTTACATTCTGGACAGGGATGGTTGGGACACCCGAAGATGCTACAACGAGAAAGGCTACATGACCGAATTTGTTCAGCTAGCCATAGGTGGCGACGACACCATTACCATAACCAGCATGGTGTACGACACCATTTACCCAACACAAAGGGCTCTTGAAATTACGGCCGACGAGAAAGGTGAGCCTATGCGCTTTAAGGCTATCACCTACAACACTGCCGGCAAGCCCGACACCGTGACCATTACCGATGCATACGGTAGAATGAAGCAACGCGTCATTACCAAATATGCAAGGGGTATGCAAGAACAATACTACTACGACAGCGAAGGCCGACTAGGCCTAAAGGAACTGACCGTGATGGACGACGACTACCCTATGCAGGTTGAAAGCTACGACAAAGAAGGTGCCTTGCAACGCAAGTGCTACAACTTCTGGAAGAAAGGCTTACGCGACTCTACACTCTTCATTGACAACGAAGGCAACATAATGGTGCAAGTCGGATTCGAGTACGACAAGAACGGCAACATTACAAAGCAATATGGCGTAGACGAGAATGGCGACGCACTGAAAGTTGAAACCTACGAATACAAGTACGACGAAAAGGGCAACTGGATTAGTCGCATCTACAGGGTAGACAACAAACCTTTCAGCGTGGTGGAACGCACCATTGAATACTACAACTAAAACGACTTTCTAGGGGAAATGAGAATAGGACTAGATGCCAAAAGGGCATTTTTCAACAGCCGCGGTTTAGGCAACTACAGCCGCGGACTTATTACGAGTTTGAGCAAGTACTACCCCGAGGAGGACTTCCTACTCTACTCTCCAGAGAACAAGAAACCCATAGCATTTGAAAGGGGAGAGAACTGCACGCTGCACCACCCGACCCATTTCCCTTGGACAAGCTTCCCTGCCTTATGGCGAAGCTACGGCTGTGTAAGCGACCTTAAGAAAGAAGGGGTGGAGCTGTACCACGGGTTGAGCCACGAATTGCCAATAGGCATAGAGAAGACCGACATAAAGACCGTGGTAACCATGCACGATGTCATCTTCCTGAAGCACCCCGAATGGTTTCCACTATTCGACCGCTACATGTTCAAGAAGAAATACGTAGACAGTTGCAAGCGTGCCGATGTGGTTGTTGCCATTAGCGAACTGACCAAAAACGACATCGTAGAAACCATTGGCGTTGATGCCAGTAAGATAAAAGTTGTTTCCCAAGGTTGTAACGCCGTTTTCCAGAACGTTTGCTCAAGCGAAGAGAAAGAGGCCGTAAGACAAAGATATGGCCTACCGACCGACTTCTTGATTACCGTTTGTGCCATTGAAGAACGCAAGAACCACAAATGCATCATAAAAGCCCTCACACAAATGAAAAACGACATTCATTACGTGATTGTGGGCCGTGAAAGCAAGTTTAAGCAAGAGCTGGTAAACTACGCTAACGAGTTGGGTGTTGCCAACCGTGTGCTGTTCTTACACGACATACCAACCACCACCCTACCGGCACTGCTGCAAATGGCAAAGGCTTTTGTATTTCCTAGCTTTTACGAGGGTTTTGGCATTCCTATCATCGAGTCGCAAACATCGTCGCTACCAACCATCATTAGCCGCGCAAGCTGCTTTAGCGAAGTGGGCAGAGAGGGGTCGCTTTACGCCGACCCAAACAACAGCGAAGAGTGGGCTACTGTGATAGACAACCTGCTGGAACACGAGGCCCTGCAACACGAACTGATTGCAAAAGGGAAGGAGAACATTAAGAGATTCAGCGACAGCCAGATTGCAGACGACATGATGTCCGTTTACAAACTGGCAAGGCAATTATAGGACACGGTTGATAAAAAACAAGTGTATAACACAACAAGGTAAGAGATTCGCCGTTTAAAGAAAAAAGAAGATAGCCCCTAGTTTCCTAGAGTTTTTGCTATATTTGTAATATGATTTCAGGAGTCATTATAACATATAACGAGGAGAAACAAATCCAGAAATGCATCGAGTCTATGATGGGAATCGTAGACGAGGTGGTTGTTTTGGATTCATTCTCAACCGATAAGACTGCTGAAATATGCAAACAGTTGGGTGCAAAATTCTACCAACAGGCTTTTGCCGGCTTTGGTCCGCAAAAGCGAAAGGCCGTAGAATTGGCGTCTTACGACCATATTCTGTCGCTCGATGCCGATGAAATTCTCACTGACGAGCTTAAAAACATCATTCTCGAGGAAAAGAAAAAAGGATTGGCAGATGCCTATTCCTTCAAACGACGCAACATCTTCTGCGGATCGTTCATTAAGCACTGTGGTTGGTACCCCGACCGCAAGGTTAGGCTCTTCAACCGCCAGAAAATGAATTGGAACACCAACATCGTACACGAGGTTGTAGACGTGCCACAGGGCATTAACATCGTCGCCCTCGATGCCGATATGGTTCACCACACGTTCGACAGCTACGAGCAGCACCTTGAAAGTTCGCTGAAGTTTGCAAAGCTCTCGGTAGAACAGCGCAAGGCTAAAGGCAAGACCTCGAATTGGCTGGTTGCCGCCTGCATCTACATCTACCGTTTCTTCATGACCTACTTCTGGAAATTCGGATTCCTAGACGGAAAGAATGGCTACCTTATAGCAAAGGTTAGCGCCATATACACCTTCCACAAATATTGGTGGAGAGAAAAATAAAAACCGTGCCTATAGAACTAGACACGGTTTTATTGTTTTAAGAAGGTTGGTATCCTTAAAATATGTTTTTCAGTTTTTCCTTGAAAGCGGCAATCTTGTCGCGCCTTGCATACTTTCTATCCCTATAAGCCTGTTCCTCGTTTTGGAAGTCGAGAATCAGTTTAGTGCAGCGTTCCACATCAAATCCCCTCGCTTCGGCATAGACACGCGCAACGGTTCTGAAGAACTCTTCAATGCCCCACATACGTGCAAAAGCCTTGCAGCCCTCACGTTCGTCCACCTCGCAAAACTTCATGCGGTTGATGTCGATAAGCGAGAACCGGTAAGAGCCGTCTTCCTTTTTCTCAAACAAGATATTGCCAGGCGAATAGTCGACGTGCAGCACCTGTTTTTCGTGCAGTTCTGCCGTGTAACGCGCAAAAGCTTCGGCCAACGGCCTAACCGTTTCGAATGGGATGCTAACGTCGCCAAACAGGCGGAAATTGCCGTCGAGCGGAGTGTGTAGGCTAATGAAATAGGTTCGTGCAACCAATCCACCCCTTGTTTCTATGATGTAGGCAATTGGCGCAGGCGTTTCCACGCCCAACGACAGCAGTTTCAGCGCATAGTCGTAAGCCCTCTGCGCCTTTGTTTCGCGAAAGAAGGAGTAAACAATCCTATTGATGAAAATAGGCACCTTGTAGGCCTTAACGTTGATGGCAATGCCATCGACATTGAACACCTTTATCTCGTTTCTTGCCTTATAAATACTTTCCCCTTGGGTTGGAAAGATTGACGGCACACTCTCAACAAATTGCGTAAGGTGCTTGTATTTCGGATTTATAACAATCTTCATGGGGTATGTACTTACCAGGTTTTAAATAAAAGCTTATGAATCTTGGCAACCACCAAGGCCAAAGAGGTTCCGTTAATAGAAAAATGCCTTTTCAGCAACTCAACCAGCTCAGCCTTCTTTTCTGCCGAAAAACCATTGAACCTGCCAATGCGCTTGTACTGGTTGCCGGCACAGGCCAGCTTGAGCCACGGACCTGCCTTTATGGTATTGAGAATATGAGTAGCCACCACAAAGCCTTCGGTGAACTGCAAGCCCTCGCGTTCGGCATTGGGCGAAACCTTCAACGAATGTTGGCGGAAATGGTTCAGTTTCCTTCTAATTCTAACGACCTTACCTTGGCGGACAATCTCACTCCAGAAATACCAGTCGCCACAGTAACGCATGGCTTTATAACCGCCATCAATACCCTCAATGGCACTACGGCGAAAGACGATAGCACTGGCATTGTAAAGGCAATTGTGCCAAAGCAGCACCTTCTTGAAAAAGAAATCGGACTCGTAAGTCTGGTTTTCAGTCGAACCGTATTTGTCCCAATCAATCGGCAATGGTTGGCTATCCTTATCTACCATTTCAGAGTCGGCATAGCTTAAGACACGGTTTTCGTCCGCTTCCAGTTCCTTCAACGCCTCGGCTAGGAAATCGGCATCGGCAAAGTCGTCGCTTTCCGCAATCCAAATAAATTCGCCTTTAGCCAAATCGAACCCCTTTTGCCACTGTTTAAACGTACTGCCACTGTTTTCGGTGTTCAGCACAACAGCACTCACCTTCGGGTTAGAACGGTAGCTTTCGAGTACAGAAACACTATTGTCGGTAGAACAATCGTCCAGCAAAATGACCTCAAAATCGCCATAGGTTTGGTTCAACACCGAATCGATGCGTTCCCTTAAGAACGGGGCATGATTATAGTTTGGAATTATGACAGAGACTTTCGGCATTTTGCTGTTTGTTTAATTAGTGCAAACTTACGAAAAAAAGCGTGTTTTTTTACGCCTTTGCCGTTTATAAAGACTACCTTTGTGTGCGATTATGAATCATTTTCCCCTATTTTAAATGACGAATAAAGAATTTCCGCTGTCACTAATAATTTGTACGTATGAATGGCCCGCTGCGCTAGACCTATGCTTACGCGCAGTGTTGAAACAGACCGTAATGCCAACCGAAGTCATTGTAGCCGACGACGGTTCGAAAGCGCCTACAGCCGAACTGATAGCCTCGTACCAGGCAAAATTTCCGGTGCCACTCATTCACGTTTGGCAGGAAGACGAGGGTTTCCGCCTCGCCACCATTCGCAACAAGGCAATTCTAAAGGCATCTACACCCTACATCGTGCAGATTGACGGCGACATTATTCCTAACCGCCATTTCATAGAAGACCATATAGCAGTAGCCGAAAAGGGTTGCTTCATAAGGGGTACACGTTCTAGGCTAACCAAAGAAAAAAGCGAAGAGTTATTCGCATCGAAGGAAACCGACCTCCACTTCTACTCGCCGGGGGTTGAAAACCGCTTCAATGCCGTCCGCATTCCATTCCTTTCATTCCTTGCCGCAAAAAAGAAAAAGAGCGGTAACAAGGTGAAAGGTTGTAACATGGCATTCTGGAAGGAAGACCTGGTTAGGGCCAACGGCTACAGTAACGACCTTAAAGGTTGGGGACACGAAGACGAAGAACTATCGTGGCGCCTAATAAATGCTGGCTTACTGAAAAAAGTCGTTAAGTTAAGGGCCGTCATCTACCACATTCACCACAACGAAGCCAGCAAGAGCGACGAACACAAGCACCACTCTATGCTCGACGAGGTGATAGAGAAGAAGCTAACCACCACAACAAATGGTTTAAAAGAATTACAATAAGTTTATGCAATACCCAACCGTTTCACTCATCATAGCCACCTACAACAGCACAAAGGCATTAAAGCTCTGTTTCATGAGCGTTTTAAGACAAACCAAGATGCCTGACCAGATTGTTATTGCCGATGATGGCTCTGGCCCTGAAACCCGCGAGATTGTAGAAAAATTTCAAAAGGAATGCCCGGTTCCCGTATTGCACGTTTGGCACGAAGACGAAGGCTTCCGATTGACGGTTATCAGAAACAAGGCTATTGCAAAATGCACCGGAGACTATATCTTACAAGTTGACGGAGACCTTATCCTGCATAAGGATTTCGTTAAGGACCATGTTAAGTTTGCTAAACCAAACTCATACGTAACAGGTAGCCGTGTAAAGATGTCTGCCGAACTGACCAAGCAACTACAAGAGTCAGAATCTATAAACGTATCGGTACACTCGAAGGGGACACAAAACTATTTGAACGGTTGCCACTTTCCACTAGCATCAAAACTATTCAAGCATTATAAGACCAATAAAATCTATTACGTTAGAGGCTGCAACATGGCATTCTGGCGCAAAGACCTCATTGCGGTTAACGGCTACAACGAAGACATTGTTGGTTGGGGAAGAGAAGATTCTGACATTGCATGCCGCTTAAACAATCTGGGCCTAGAAAGACGTTTCCTGAAATTTGCCGGCATCGTCTTCCACCAATACCACAACGAATGTTCGAGAGCCAACCTTGAAGAAAACGACCAATTGTTAAGAAAGACCGTTGAAGAAAAGACCATTTCGGTTCCGAACGGTTTAAGTAAATATTTAGAATAATGGCGAATTTAATATTAATAATACTATCAATACTATTCATAATTGCCTTATTTTGGTGCTTATATCATATAACAAATTGGATTATTGAAGATAAGAAGACACAAAAAAACGTCAATCATCTTATTGAAGCAGCCATGCACATGGCAAAATACACAAAAAAAACGCGCAAGTTATTAGGCGATTTTTACGAAAGCAACTATACCATAAGGACAAGCAATGGAATAGTTGGTGGTTACTTTTTTGCAGATGAAAGGATAGAGGGGAGTAAAAAGATAAAAGTAGATTGCCCTATTGACTATAATCTAATAGTAAAGAACAGGGACTTTGCATTCCGTCGCGACCTTGTTAAACTACTATTTAGAATTGCGGCAGAAGGCGATGGCATTAAGAACGACGAATGGCAATTCATCCTTAATGCCATGAAGCAACTAAAAATGAATAAGAAGAACTACGAATATTGGATGCGCTACTATGCACCACTCCGTTCTGAAGAAGACGACTATTCTCAATATTACAGCAACGAGAGCAAAAAGACCTATTCTTCTGCCACCCCAACAACGTACTTGAATCATTATTACAGCATTCTAGGACTAAAGGAAAATGCGACTAAACGCGAGATACAAGAGCGTTATCATCATCTGGCTTTAGAATTTCACCCAGATCTACCCCAAAACGAAGATAAGATAGACGAATGCGAACTGAAAATGGCTACCATTAACGATGCCTACGCCCGCATAATTTCTAAACTATAAACGTATATTCCACATGAGGTTTGACAAAACAGACTTAATTGCTATTGGCATAATAATTGTGGGGGCTATCATTTGGCCAACATTTAAGAACAACAACAATCAGGAAAATAGTGAGAATTTAACAGACGTCGATACTGCAATTGCTATTGCAGCATGTGAGGAAGAACCAATACTAGAGTCTGCTATAGAAGAAACTACAGAAGAAGAAGTTACTACAGAAGAAACAGAAGAGAAAGAAACAGAAGGCGAAAAGAGTCCTACAATAGGCGGTAAAGAATATGTCGACCTAGGGCTTCCTAGTGAAACAAAATGGGCAACTTGTAATGTTGGAGCATCTAAACCTTATGAGTGTGGCTATTATTTTGCATGGGGTGAAACCAGACAAAAAAAAGACTATCAATGGGATACTTACAAATATATATCTAATGACACTATAACAAAATACAGCACCGACAGGAAACACAAAAACAAAGATAATAAGTGGTTTCTAGAAAAGATTGACGATGCTGCCAACTACAATTGGGGAGGTTCATGGTGGACTCCTACTATAAATGACTATGAAGAACTATTTGAAAATTGCGACTGGTATTGGGTATATAACTATCAAAACAGTCAAATGTCTGGCTTGCTTGGCAAATCTCAAAAAAATAAAAAGAAAATATTTTTTCCAGCAGCAGGCTGTAAATTCAGAACTGAACCCCCCAACCTAGATATTGTGGGTCACTACTGGACGTCTAACAAAGGTAAAGAAGATCAAGATGCGAAATGCATTGAATTGACGTACACTGAAGGCATGAATACATTAGTCACGAATGAAAGATACTACGGGTACACAATTCGTGCGGTATGGAAATAAATCAAACGAAATAATCTGTATGTGGGAAACCTGTTGCTGACGTAAGGATGCAACAGGCGAAGCAAGCGAGTTCGGCGAACCCGATTTTATGTGTGATGGGACAGAGCCCCATCGGTAATCATTGCGGTGGGCCAGAGCCCCACCGCGACAGATAGTCATGCTCCTGCGGGACACACGCCGTGGTTTGCAGAATTGGTAATGAACGGGGCCGACTGCAGGCACTGCGAGCGCTGAAGGCGCGACGTATGCGTAGCCCGGGGTTTTAACCTCGGGCGAATGCGGTGCACACGCCGCGATTTACGGTGGACAATTATGCAACATTCGTGCATTCCGCTCCAGCAATAGCCATAAAATAATCACCAACTCTGTAGCCGCGGGGCTCTGTCCCGCTGCAATGATCTTTGCGGGGCTCCGTCCCGCCACACCAACATGGCGGGACGGAGCCCCGCCGCGACAACGGCCAGGTGCGCGCAAAAAGAAAAGTCCCCCGGGGGTCGATTGAACCCCGGGGGACTGAAGAAGGCAGCTGCCTACT